>NZ_JBZFLJ010000010.1:0-211022 GCF_058448885.1 Mesorhizobium sp. DxT
ACCGTAGACACAGAAACTGACACCTCCGCCAATCCCTGCCTTCATACAAGACGCCCAACCGAAACGTCAGGCGGCCCAGACTTCGCGCTTACATTTCCGCTATTGCAATGCGTAAACAAGCGTTCGCGATTGCAGGAAGTGTAAGGGCCCGGCTAATAGCGGGTACATAATTCAGTCAATAAACGGACTGTGTGGGGCATTCTCTCCGCGCTCTACTTAGCGCCGGCAGGTAAGTAAAAGAATAGCCTTTTTCGGGGTTTACTTGTGCTGCACCGTGTGTTTGCGTCTAACAAACGCCGCTGCTTTGGTTTTCACATGCCGCATCTAAATACACGATTGCCGAATAATTTGGAAGAGCTAGTAACTCTTTCTGCTGAAAAGCTGTCTGTTGACAAAAGTACTTTTGCCAGACACGCAATTGCTTGCCTCGCCCGGCAGGTTATCGAGTTGAGTGAGCGCCAAGACAAGCTAGACGAGCTTACGCTGCAGATTATGCGCGAAGAAGTCGAGCGGAGGCGCGAGCGCAATGGCTAAGATCGTGCAGGGGTATATCCACTACCGGACCGAGGGGGAAGCGGCCGATGCCTTCGCGCTGGATACCAGCGTGCCGCTGCTGCTCAATCACCCAGTGCGCTCACCGTCCAGCAACCCGGCGAAGGTAGCCGCCGCACCCCGCGCCGGGAAGTTCATCGACCTTGAGCAGCGCGAGGATGGCATCTACGCAACCGCGCTCATTTACGACGACACGGTGGCGGATACCGCCAACGGGTTCAGCGTTGGCACCAACCTGCAAGAAGCCAAGCAAAGCGGCAACCGGGGCAAGCTGGCCGAGGTCAGCATCCTTACAGGCGACAAGCGCCCCGGCAACAAACATTGCTTCATTCGCCAGTGCCGGGCCGCCACACCAGTGCACGCCAAGGCCGCCGCATGGGCCGCCAGCGTGCGCGCCGAGCAGGCCGCCGTGCGGGACACGCTGGCCACTGTGGCAAGGGCATGTGCGGCGTTGGCCGATGCGGTTGAACAACGGAGGCAGGGCGATGCTGCTTCTTAACTGGTGGAGGCACCACAAAGAGCATCAGGCGGCACGCGACGAGCTGCTGCTGACGTTGGCGGAAGAAGTCCGCAAGCTGCGCACCGACGTCGAGGGTCTCGCCACCGAGGTCCAGCACGACCAAGCGGCGTTCACCAACGTTTGTGACCAGCTTCACCGACACGCCCGCACCATCGACCAACTGGTGGCGCGTACCAACGTGCCCCCGCTCAACCAGCACGGGGAGCACAGACATTGAGTTCCGGCGCCATGGGCCGGCCCCTGCCGCCGCTCGGATTTGGGTTCGTTCCGCCTTGGTTGTCCGAGCGGCGGTTCTTCTAACTGATACGAAAGAGCTATCGATGTTTTGGAATAAGCCAGAGAAGACGCCCGCGCCGGCTCCCAAGCAGAAGGTGTTGACCGCTGCTGAGGCTGCCGCCGAGCACCAGCGCAAGATGAACAACTGGGACGAGGACGCCTACCGGGCCGCCTCCCAAGCACGCCGCAATGCACAGTTCGCCAGCACCAGCGCAGGCGGGAACTACACCGAGCAGGCGTGGCGACATAAGCAGCGGCAGGCGGCGGCGCATGAAGCCCGCAAGGCCCAGCTTACGCAGCCGCTGACCGACAAGCCCAATGCTGCGACACGGAAACTGATCGTCGCTGCCATCCGTAAAGGGGCGGCGCATCTGACCAGCGGGGCGGCAGCGCTCCACCGCAGTCAGACGGAACTGGCAAATCTTGCCGGTGTGAACCAGACCGCCCTGCAAGCCTTCATCGACGGCGCGGACAGTCTGGACGACGGGGAGCTTTCGCGCGTGTCACAATTCCTGTGGCGGGAAGGCAGCTTCGATGCCGAGCTTCGCGAAGTGCGGTTCAGCCGATTCCTTCAAGGCGGAGGGATGTAGGGTGGCGTTGTCGCTTGCGGGTGCCGAAGCGGCAAGCTAACCGGTCCGCTGACCATCGTGGAGATCTACAAATGACGATAGATTGGAACAAGGCGCAGCAGGAAAACATCGAGCTAGCGGCCGCAGTGGTGGATCGTCGTCTAGCCGCAGCCGACTTGAATTTTCAGCACGTCGAAGAAAAAGCTAAGTGGGTAATGACTCTACTGCTATCGCTTGGTTCGGCATTGGGTGCGTTCCTGATCTCCGGTGCAGCAGCAAACGCATGTACAGCAATTGCCGGTGGGGTATTAGCGGCTTGTTTCTTTATCGGAGCAGCGCTAGCCGGTTTCGCTTTGCGAACACAAGGATACCTCGTTCCTGCCCGCATCCCAGATGAACTTCAGGACTGGAAACCCTTCTTTGAAGGTGGAGAGCGTGAGCGAAAAGTTTTTCAGTACACTCAAATTGGCACCATGCACCGCGCGGTGTCGGCAAATGAGAAAGCTAACGACGCGAAGGCTTGCTGGCTGAGACGTGCAATCTTGTTCGGACTACTTGGTGCGTCGATCGCCGCCGCTGTTATTGCCGCCTGTTCCATCGCGCTGCTCGTAGCGGTCTCGCCCGGAATTTGCCCAGCCGTCATCGGATTGTGAGCTTTGGTCCGTTTCGTTGTCTTTCTCGCCGCCCATCGCTGCGCTCTCCCAGTTTCTGGATCAACATGTGCGCTGCGGACTTGAGGAGTCAACCTATTGCTCACACTCGCCAGCAATTGGGACGTGGCTAATCCGCACGCAGAGGCACAATCAGTTTACATCTACCTAGGCAGGTGCATGAGACGCATTTCCACCGGCGGACTGGAACCTGCGTGCCTGACCTTCGATGACTTGGTCGGCAACACCTTTGTATCCAGGAAATAGCCGAGCGTGGCCGTAGCCCGCTGTGGCCAAAAGGCTAACGACCGCAGGCGCGTGTTTCGTTTCAAGACAAATCTTGTGCAACAGCGGGCGCGAGACGGTTTTCCCGCTTTGCTCTAGGCTGCTGCGAAGTTGAACATCAAGGGAAGAACGGTCAACGGAAAGCGGCCCCTGAGATGTGATGACAGGCATCGTCTGTCGCTCCGTCGACCAATATGTGAAAAGCCCTTTTTGCGCGGCAAGGTTTGGGTTGCCATGATATGGCGGCGTAACAAATCGCAGGGATAGTCGCCCATCAACGGCGTTCAGAAGCGACAATTCTTGAGTTTCCAGTGCCCATACAACGATCTTCCCAACCTCTGTCCCGATAGCGCCTGAAGCCGCAAAGTAGGCAGCGATCAACGGGTCATACGTCCAGTCGAGAAGCCTTGTTGGAATCCCATGGTGCTGCGCCAGCCCCGCAACCTCCAAAAGGTAGTCGGGTAGCCACTCGTTTGAAACCGGCGAGATTACCTCTCGCCAATCGATATGTTCAATGAGTTTGGAACGCACAGGTTCAGATACTGGAACGTAGAGCCCTTGCTGGTCTGCCAACTTGAAGAACGCCCGCAGAAGGGTGAGTTCGGCGTATGTTTGCCACAGTTCCCAATTCTCTTGGCCGGCAGCTACTCCCCCCACAAGGTCGAATAGCCGTTCCCGGTTGCGCAACCGCAACGCGGTTGGGACCAACTCAAATGATTCGCACGCGTGTCCGCGAAATACAAAATCAGGAAACAGCGTAGGATTGGTCCAAGGCGTGAGAAGCGATAGAAACTCCTCAGCACTCGTCGCCTGCTTCTCTTTCAGCATTTCCGCCATGGTGCCCCCTATGGCAAGTCATCAGCAGCACCTTAGTGCGCGGCTTGTCACTGTACCAACTGAGCTGGGGACAGCCATTACTGTTTTTTTTCCCGAGGGTGCTGCTTTAGGCCGGCAGGGCCGTGGGCGTACCGGGCGCTTTTATACCCGAATATTTACCCGAGTTTGCCTGATTTGCGCTAAGTGCTTGATTTTGCTGGTACGCCCAAGGGGAATCGAACCCCTGTTTGCGCCGTGAGAGGGCGCCGTCCTGACCGCTAGACGATGGGCGCTTGCCAGAACCGGCGATATAGAGGGGAATTTTCGCGAATGCAACCTCGCCAAGTCCATTTCCTGTTGCAGCCGCTGATTTTTCGGTCGGGCGCTATTCCTTGGTCGCGGCTGCCGGGCGTGGCTCGATCAGATCGAAGAGATTGCCGTAGAGGTCGGCAAAGACGGCCACGGTGCCGTAAGGCTCGTGACGCGGTTCTTCCTGGAAGACAATTCCCTGGGCGATCATGCGGGCATGGTCGCGCGCAAAATCGTCGGTCTCGAAAAAGAAGCCCACACGCCCGCCGGTCTGGTTGCCGATCCGGCTCTGCTGCGCCTCGCCAGATGCCTTTGCAAGCAGGATGCGCGCGCCGGCGCGCGAGGCCGGCGCGACGACCACCCAGCGCTTGCCCTCACCCATATCGGTGTCTTCGACCAGGTCAAGGCCGAGCCTGTCGCGGTACCAGGCGACCGCGTCGTCATAATCGCGCACGACGATTGCGACGGTGGCGAGGCGGCCCAACATCGGCCGCTCCATCTGCGTGCCGCCGGCGCTCATTGCACCTCGCGAACCGCGAAGCGGCCGACGGGCTCGCCACGGACCGTGTCGTAGAGCAGGATAGAGCGCTCTCCATCCGGCAGTTGAAGCTGCAGGCTCAGCACACTGCCCGAAAGCGCGTGGCTGACGATGCGCGCGCCGGTCGGCAGCGCGATCTCGCCTTCAAGTACGGTGCCGTCCGCCGGCACCGGCAGTTCCGAGGCGGCGGCGGATGCAGGCTCCTCCACCCGGCTGGCGCGGTAGACAATGGCGACCACCACCGCCATAAGGGCGAGAAACAGGAGCCCCAGATTGATCGCGACGAACCGCACAAGCTTGCGCCGGACCCTTTCGACCGCTGGATCGAGCGGCTTTTCCTGTTCGTCGTCTAGGGGGGCGGCCATGGGCATGTCGGGTCCGGTTGATCAATGAGCGATCCTGATAACGAAGCCGAAGCCGCATTGAAAGAGTTCGTCGCCGATACAAGCGGCGAGCGTATCGATCAGTGGCTCGCCGCGCGCCTCGGCCCGGACCTCTCGCGCAGCCGCATCCAGGCGCTGATCCGCGAAGGTGCCGTCAGTGTCAACGGTGCGCCCGTGGCCGAGCCCAAGCGCAAGCTGGCCACAGGCGACCGCGTCGTGCTCGCGATGCCCGAGCCGGAACCTGCCGCTCCTGAAGGCGAGGACATACCGCTCGACATCCTGTTCGAGGACGACGACCTTGTGGTCGTCAACAAGCCCGCGGGTCTTGTCGTCCACCCCGGAGCGGGCAACTGGACGGGCACGCTGGTCAATGCGCTCATCCGCCACTGCGGCGCATCGCTGTCCGGTATTGGCGGCGTCCGCCGGCCGGGTATCGTGCACCGGCTCGACAAGGATACGAGCGGTGTGCTCGTCGTCGCCAAGAACGACCGAACCCACCGGGCCCTGTCGGAAGCCTTCGCCGACCATGGCCGGACCGGCGACCTCGAACGCGCCTACGATGCATTGGTCTGGGGCTCGCCCGCGCGCGTCACCGGTACGGTCGATGCGCCGCTGGGTCGATCGGGAACGGATCGCACCAGACAGGCCGTGGTTCGCGAGACGGCACCCGACGCGCGCCATGCCGTCACCCATTTCACCATTCAGGAACGCTTCGGCGAGAAACCGGATGCCACCGCCATGGCGTCGCTGGTGGAATGCCGGCTCGAAACGGGGCGCACCCACCAGATTCGCGTTCACATGGCCCATATCGGCCACCCGCTGCTGGGCGATCAAGAATACGGCAAAGCCTTCTTCACCAAGGCCAACAAGCTGGAAGAGCCGCTCGGCAGCCTTGTCCGCGCCTTTCCGCGGCAGGCACTTCATGCGCGACTGCTCGCCTTCCGTCACCCAACCACGGATGCGTTGATGCGTTTCGAGGCACCCCACCCGGTCGATCTCGCGGAACTCCTCGACGCTTTTCGCCGTTGGGACTTGAAGACCAAGGGTGGCAATACCTAAATCACGAAGGTTGCCCCCGCTGTTCAAGCCCGGGTGACACACTGTTTCCTGTGTTCACAGACCGTGATTTTGCCGCAAACACACCTATATTGAAGGTCTAACGGCGTTGTGCGCCAGAATGCGGCTGCGCCGAATGCCCGCCATCCTTGGGGGCAGAACACGCAAGATGAGGGAGGGCGCTTCATGGCCCAGTCACTACCCAGTATCGTTTCCGGAGAAGGCGGACTTTCCCGCTATCTCGAGGAAATCAGACGTTTTCCCATGCTCCAGCCGCAGGAAGAGTACATGCTCGCCAAGCGGTACCATGAGCATGAAGACACCGGCGCCGCTCACAAGCTGGTGACAAGCCATCTGCGTCTCGTGGCCAAGATCGCCATGGGGTATCGCGGCTATGGGCTGCCGATCGGCGAGGTCATTTCGGAAGGCAATGTCGGCCTCATGCAGGCCGTCAAGAAGTTCGAGCCCGAGCGGGGCTTCCGCCTCGCGACCTATGCCATGTGGTGGATCAAGGCCTCGATCCAGGAGTATATCCTGCGCTCGTGGAGCCTCGTGAAGATGGGCACCACCGCCAACCAGAAGCGGCTGTTCTTCAACCTGCGTAAGGTGAAGGGCAAGATTCAGGCGCTCGACGAGGGCGATCTTAAGCCGGAGCAGATCACCGAGATCGCCACCCGCCTCAACGTTTCCGAGGAAGAGGTCGTCTCGATGAACCGCCGCCTCTCGGGCGATGCGTCGCTTAATGCCCCGATCCGGGCATCCGAAGGCGAATCTGGCGAGTGGCAGGACTGGCTCGTGGACGATCACGAAAGCCAGGAAGCCATGTTGATCGAGCAGGACGAACTGGACAATCGCCGCGACATGCTGGCCGGCGCCATGTCTGTGCTGAACGACCGTGAGCGCCGTATCTTCGAGGCTCGTCGTCTCTCGGAAGAGCCGATGACGCTTGAAGAGCTGTCGTCCGAGTTCGACATCAGCCGCGAACGCGTGCGCCAGATCGAGGTTCGTGCCTTCGAGAAGGTTCAGGATGCGGTCAAGGCCGCGGCGCGCCGTCAGGCCCAGTCGCTGCGCACCATCGATGCCGAGCCTGCCCACTGACGGTGGCGCGGTAGCGTGACAATCAAAAGCCGCCGGTTCGCAAAATCCGGCGGCTTTTCTTTTGGTTCAAACTGAAAACAGAAGGTTCAGCCGCTGCTGGCCTCATCCCACGCGCGCAGGACGTCCTGGAAGACGCGGTCGCCCGGAATGCCCTTTTCGAGCGAAAGCAGCGCGCGGCGACCGGACTGGTACACGATCGGAATATCGACCCAGCTCTGCCGACGCAGCAGCGTCGTGTTGGCCTCGACCTCGGCGGGCGCATCCCCGAGCGCGATCAGGAAAAAGCCGTCGGCGATCTTCGCCGGAATACCGATCAGCGGATTACCCGGCGCCTGTTCCGTTTCCTTGAAGGCGATACGCGAGACATTCGAGATCGCGCCGCCCTCGAAACCTTCCGGGGTAAGGAAGATCATCTCGATGATATGGCTTGCCGGCAACGTCTGGTCGCCATTGCGGCGGATCGTCATGCGAAGCTGGATGTCCTTGCCGGGGATCGTCGCTTCAGCGCGGATGGCCGGCTCCGGCGGCAGGTCGCCTCCGGGCGATTCCTGCACCGTCGACCAGACAATCGATCCGGCCTCTGCCGAGCCCTGTGCCGCGCTGGTGCGTTCCTCGTAGAAGATCGCCCGCTGGCCGACGGCGACCGAGGGCTGCGCGGACTGCTCGCCGCCTTGTTCGCCGGACTCGGCCGCGGTCTGATTTTCACCAGCTTGTGCCGGCTCGGAAGGACCGCCCTCCGGCTGGGCGACCGATGCAATGGACGTCCCCTCGCCGACAGTCGGCTCGCCACCGGCCGGACCTTCATCGACTTCGCTGCCATCGGGCATCAGACGCTGGGTGAACTTCTCCGGCTCGCTGTCTGTCGTCGGCTGCTCGGCCGGTGCCGGTGATGTCTCCGGCTCCTCCGCAGCAGGAAGATTCGCGACGTCTTCTTCGGCAGCGGGTTCTTCCGGCGGTGTCTGGTTGAGTTCCTCTGCGGTCTCCGCACCTTCAGGCGCCGCCGCCTGCTGCTCGTCCTCGCCCGCATCCGTGCTGACTACCGTCGACAGGTCGTCACGGTTCATCCACACGGCATAGCCGGCGCCCGCAACCAACAGCAGAAGGACCAATGCTCCAATCATCAGACCCGTGCGGTTTCTGGATGCGCTGGGCGCGCTGCGCTCCCGCGCCGGTGCAGCAAAAGTCTCAGGCTTATCGGAAGCTTCTGGCGTTACATCATCTTGTGGTGCGAAATCATCGGCGGCAGGATCGACGGCAGACGACGCTGCGGCAGGCCGCTCTCCGGCCAAGGGACGCTCGGGCGCCGCCGTGGAAACTGGCGCGACCACGGACTTGGCCGCCTCAGCTTCTGGTACAGCAGCCGACGCGGATGTCGCGGGAGCCGGCGTGCCTATGCCTTCAAGGGTCGCGAAAGCGTCGTTGAGGCTGTCATCGTCCTCGCTGTCATCTGCCTCGGCATAGTCGGCGCGAAGAACGGCTATCGCGTCCTCCAGCGCCTTCCGCTGCCGTTCGACTACGGCCGCAGGCGGCGGCGGGTTGATCGCCGCCAGCTTCGCTTCGATGGTGGCGCGGGCCTTGTCATAGACTTTCTCGCGCATCTCGGGTGTGTTGTCGCCGAGCGCGTCGATCGTCTTTCTCAGAACCGCAACGAAATCCGCCATTCTCTGTATCGTCCTCGCATGTTTCCGGGTCGGCAGAGGACCAAATCAACGGTCCCGGAAAGGGTTGCCAAACCTAGTCTTGAAACGGGTCCGTAACAAGTATCGTGTCCTCGCGCTCGGGGCTGGTCGACAGTAGCGCCACCGGCGCGCCGATCAGTTCCTCGATGTAGCGCACATATTTTACGGCCTGTGCTGGCAGATCGTTCCAGCTCCGCGCGCCGGCCGTCGTTCCCTTCCAGCCCTCGAGCGTCTCGTAGATCGGCTCGACGCGCGCCTGCGCGCCCTGGCTTGCCGGCAGGTAGTCGATCGTCTCGCCATCGAGCCGATAACCGGTGCAGACCTTGATTTCGTCCAGCCCGTCCAGCACGTCGAGCTTGGTCAGGGCGATGCCGTCGATGCCGTTGACGGCGACGGCCTGGCGCACCAGGACGGCGTCGAACCAGCCGCAGCGGCGCTTGCGTCCGGTCACCGTGCCGAACTCATGGCCGCGCGTGCCAAGGAACTCGCCAACCTCGTTGTCCTGCTCGGTCGGAAACGGCCCTTCGCCGACGCGCGTCGTATACGCTTTGGTGATGCCCAGAACATATCCGATCGCGCCGGGTCCGACACCGGATCCGGTCGCGGCCTGTCCGGCAATCGTGTTCGACGACGTGACGAACGGATAGGTGCCCTGGTCGATGTCGAGAAGCGTGCCCTGCGCGCCCTCGAACAGGATTCGCTCTCCAGCCCGGCGCGCGTCGTCGAGAATCTTCCACACGCGATCCATGTAGGGCAGCACCTTATCGGCCACCGAGGTCAGTTCATGCATGATGGTTTCATGCGCGACCTCGCCATGGCCCAGTCCCCGTCGCAAGGCGTTGTGGTGCGTCAGCAGCCTGTCGACCTTCGCCGGCAGCGTTTCCAAATCCGCGAGATCCATGACCCTGATTGCCCTGCGCCCGACCTTGTCCTCGTAGGCCGGGCCGATGCCACGCCGTGTGGTTCCTATCTTGGTGCCGGAATTCGAGGCAGCGTCCTCGCGGAACCCGTCAAGTTCACGATGAAGCGACAGGATAAGAGCGGTGTTTTCGGCTATTTTCAGGCGGTCCGGCCCAATATCGACGCCAAGTTCGCGGATCCGCGACAATTCCGCCACGAACGCGTGCGGGTCGAAGACGACGCCGTTGCCGATCACCGACAGCTTGCCCTCGCGCACGACGCCGGAAGGCAGCAGCGACAGCTTGTAGACCTTGCCCTCGACCACCAGCGTGTGGCCGGCATTGTGGCCGCCCTGGAAGCGCACAACCACGTCGGCGCGCTGAGACAGCCAGTCGACGATCTTGCCCTTGCCTTCGTCGCCCCACTGCGAACCGACGACCACCACATTGGCCATGGAAACTTCCCTTCTGATGAGGCCGGACGGCCCTGCCCGGCAAAATGACAGGCCTCTATAACGTCAAGTCTTTCGATACGCGACCCCCACTTGCCGCGTTCGCTCACGACTTTGCCGCGATTTATCCGTCCTTGGCACATTGCGCCCGCGGGCACGGGCGGCTAGGCGGGGTCCCAGTTCAGCATTCTGCTCCGGCCGGCCGCATCCATGTTCCGCAATGCCTATCTGCTCCTCATCCTGACCACCCTGTTCTGGGGCGGCAACGCGATTGCGGGAAAGCTGGCCGTCGGTCACATATCCCCGATGTTGCTGACGACACTGCGCTGGGCGCTAGCCGTGCTTGTCATCGCAGCGATAGGACTGCCGCAGCTTCGACGCGACTGGTCCGTGGTAAAACGCAATCTACCGCTTCTCTTCCTGCTCGGCACGGCGGGCTTCACCATGTTTAACGCGGCGATGTATTCGGCGCTCACCTTCACCACTGCAATCAACGTGTCGATCGAGCAGGCCGGCATGCCGATGTTCATCTTCCTCGCCAACTTCCTGCTTTACCGGATGGGCGTCTCGCCTGGCCAGATCGTCGGCTTTACCCTGTCCCTGGTGGGTGTGGCGCTGACAGCGAGCCACGGCGACCTGACGAGGCTGGCCGAACTCGACGTCAATTTCGGCGATGCGCTGATGCTCGCGGCGATCGTGCTTTACGGCGGCTACACCGTGGCCTTGCGATACAAGCCGGCGATCCACTGGAAGAGCCTGATGCTCGTCATGTGCTTCGCCGCCTTCCTGTCCTCGATCCCGTTCGCGGCATGGGAAATCACGACTGAGCGGGTAACATGGCCGGACACCCGCGGATGGATGATCGTGGTCTACACAGCCATCCTGCCCTCCATCGCCTCGCAGGCCTTCTACATGCGTGGCGTCGAACTGATCGGCGCCAACCGCGCGGGTCTGTTCATCAATCTGGTGCCGATCTTCGGCACGCTTCTGTCGATCCTGATTCTTGGCGAAGCCTTCCATCTCTACCATGCGATCGCGCTGGTGATGGTGCTGGGTGGCATCTGGCTGGCCGAACAGAGCGGCAGGAAACGGGCTGCCGGTTTGTAACCTAGTATTCGCCAGCAATGCGCCTTGCCCAGCGCCTCACAGCTTCGCCGAAGCAGTCGTGCAGGGAATCGGTGGCAATCACCGACCCGTTAGCGAGCCTGCCCAGCAGCGAAAGACCCTCCACCGGCTCGCCGTTTACATCGATAATCCTTCCGTCCGGTCGGACCGATGCACCGAGCCCCTTGCCAAGCTGCGAGACAAACCCGCGCTCACGCAAATCGGCTATCAAAGGTGAAGACACTTTGGCGATGTTCGGCCCAGCGAGGACAGAATCCACCATCGCCGTTGCCACATCCGCCCCTCCATTCTCAGCAATACGCCAGCCGCCGTCGACGAGTTCGATATCGGGATCGTCCACCCGTCGTAGTGTTAGCTTTCCCGCGTCGATGAGAGCCAATAGCCTCGCGGTGGCCTCGGCCGGAGGCCCGTACGAGAACCGCTTCAGGCCATCGTCGAACGGTATCAGCGCTTCAGCGACCGCAGCGGTTTTAGGCGCCGGGTTGTAGGCGATGCGCAGATCGTTCTGGAGGTGCCGCCAGACCTGACCGGTGACGTAGCCGACAGAGGGCTTAGCCTTGCCCAGCGCCATCGCGAGATAAAGCCTCATCGCCTCCGCCGGCTGCTCATCGTCCGGCACATCGGGGTCGTCCTCTGCGCCGTCGCGCAGCCAGGCAAGCACCGCGCCCCAGTCGTGTTCCGGCAGCCTTGCGCCGGCCATCTCCGCCAAAATGTCGAAAATCGGTTCCAGATCACCGTCAGCCAGCTCCATCACGCTGGCAACCGCATCGCGGAAGGCAAGCCGCTCACGCTCCTCGACGATATAGGGCTGATCCGCTGCCACAGTTGCCGGCTTCGGCGCCGGCGGAATACCGTTAAGCGAAAAAGGCACCAGCTTTGCCGGTTCGCGACCGCTGGCGATGTAGGTCAGTCGGCCATCACTTTCGGTCTCGAACCGCCCTCCCAAGCCCTCTGTCAGCACTCTCGTGACATCGATCATCGCAAGGCCGAAGCCACGGATCGCAACAGTCCTGCCTTGCCAATCCGTCGCCGCCAGCAGGGCCGCGCTGGGATAGGCTTCGCACAATACCGCATCTGCCTCGCGCGCATGTTCGCGCCAGCGCTTTATCTGCCGGTCCTTCACCGGCTGATGGCCTAGGCACAGGAGCACCTCGTCGAACGGGCCGTGATCGCTTCCCTCGTCCGTGCGCAGCAGCCAACCGGCCTTCCCCGGCTCGCAGGCTACTACGTGGCGACCGATGACCTCCATCGGCAACCTTTCACGCAGGGCCGCAAATCGAGCCCGCAGATAAGCCCCGATCACCGCACGGGGCGGATAGTCATCCGGCCCATACGCTCCGTCGAGCCACGCATCGAATGACTGGCCGTGCTTCGGCACAGGCAGGTCGATGGCGCGCAAAGGAATGTTGAGAAGGTTGAGCGGCGTCTGCCCCGACGCATAATTGGGTCCGGCGCCCGGCGCCGTGTGCGTCTCAAACACTGTCACCGCCACCGTGCGATCACGCATATGGTCCGCCAACGCCTCGACAGCCGCCAGCCCACGCGGCCCGCCACCGACGATCGCGACACGCAGCGCCTGCGCTGAAATCTTGCCGGAATTCACGACACCCCCAACATAAATGAACGCCCGCGCTTTCGCACGAGCGTTCCCAATAAGCCTTGGGAGGCTGTTTTGGTTCCTTTGGCGCTTACGCCGCCACGTCGAAATGCAGCGGCTTGGCCGACTCGATCTTGGGATCGGCGCGCAGCTCCGCCAGAACGTCCTGCGGGAACGGTGCGTCGAGATAGAGCAGCGCAATCGCGTCGCCGCCCGGCTTGTTGCGGCCAAGCTGGAAGTTGGCGATGTTGACGCCCTTCGAGCCGCAGATCGATCCCAGAAGACCGATGATCCCCGGCACGTCGGCATTGGTGGTGTAGAGCATGTGCTCGCCCACCTCGGCGTCGAGATTGATGCCTTTGATCTGGATGAAGCGCGGCTTGCCGTCCGAGAAGCAGGTGCCAGCGATCGTGCGCGTCTTGCTCTTGGTCTTGACCGTAAGCTTGATGTAGCCGTCGAACACGCCGGACTTGTCGCGCTTGACCTCAGAGAGGATCACGCCCCGCTCCTTCGCCATGATCGGGGCCGAAACCATGTTCACATCGGCAACCTGTGGACGGATCAGCCCGGCCAGCGTTGCAGACACCAGCGCGCGGGTATTCATTTCGGCCGTCAAGCCGTCGAACAGGATCTCGACCTCCTGGATCGGCTCTTCGGTCACCTGGCCGACGAATGCGCCAAGTACCTCGGCGAGCTTGATGAAAGGCTTCAAACGCGGCGCTTCCTCCGCCGTGATCGACGGCATATTGATCGCGTTGGAGACCGCGCCTTTTACGAGGTAGTCCGACATCTGCTCGGCAACCTGCAGGGCCACGTTTTCCTGCGCCTCGGAGGTCGACGCGCCGAGATGCGGCGTGCAGACCACGTTCTCCATGCCGAACAGCGGGCTGTCGGTGGCCGGCTCGGTCTCGAAGACGTCGATGCCGGCGCCCGCAACCTTGCCGCTTTTCAGCGCTTCGATCAGGTCTGCCTCGACGATCAGGCCGCCGCGCGCGCAGTTGATGATGCGCACACCGTCCTTCATCTTGGCGAAGGCCTCCTTGTTGATGATGCCGCGCGTGCGGTCGGTCATCGGCGTGTGCAGCGTGATGAAGTCCGACCGCGCGAAGATGTCTTCGAGCTCGACCTTCTCGACACCCAGCTCGGATGCGCGCCCTTCCGAGAGGAACGGGTCGTAGGCGATCACGTGCATTTTCAGGCCGACGCCGCGCATGGCGACGATAGAGCCGATATTGCCGCAGCCGATCACGCCCAGCGTCTTGCCGGTGATCTCGACACCCATGAAGCGGTTCTTTTCCCACTTGCCGGCATGGGTTGAAGCATTGGCCTCGGGAAGCTGCCGCGCCACCGCGAACATCAGCGCGATCGCGTGCTCGGCGGTCGTAATCGAATTGCCGAAAGGCGTGTTCATCACGATGATACCGCGACGCGATGCAGCCGGAATGTCGACGTTGTCGACGCCGATACCGGCACGTCCGACGACCTTGAGATTGGTCGCTGCCGCGATCAGCTTCTCGGTCACCTTGGTAGCCGAACGGATCGCAAGGCCGTCATACTGCCCGATCACCTCGAGCAGCTTCTCCTTGTCCTTGCCGAGATCCGGCAGGTAGTCGACCTCGACGCCGCGATCCTTGAAGATCTGGACTGCAGTCGGGGAGAGTTTGTCGGAAACGAGTACGCGGGGCGCCATGATGGCCTCCTTCGTCATGTCTTGGAAAACGGGAATGGAAGGCCGCTTGGCGCGGCCTTTGAATGGCGTCAGGCAGCTGCCTTGAGCGCAGCCTTCTGGGTCGTGAAGGCCCAGTCGAGCCATGGCATCAGCCGCTCGAGATCAGTTGTCTCGACGGTCGCCCCGGCCCAGATGCGCAGTCCGGGAGGCGCGTCTCGATAATGGCCGATGTCGTAGGCGACACCTTCCTTGTCGAGCAGCGACACCATGCTCTTGGCGAACGCGGCCTGCGCTTCCTTGTCTAGGGCGACAATGTCCGGATCGACGATGGACAGGCACACCGAGGTGTTGGAGCGCGTTGACGGCTCGACCGCCAGATGGCCGAGCCAGGTGCTCTTCTCGACAAAGGCGTCGATCACCGCGAAATTGGCATCGGCCCGCTGCACGAGCCCATCAAGCCCGCCAATCGAGACGGCCCATTCAAGCGCGTCGATATAGTCTTCAACGCACAGCATCGACGGCGTGTTAATGGTCTCGCCCTTGAAGATGCCTTCGATCAGCTTGCCACCCTTGGTGAGCCGGAAGATCTTCGGCAGCGGCCATGTGGGTGTATAGCTTTCCAGCCGCTCGACGGCGCGCGGGCTGAGAATCAGCATCCCGTGCGCGGCTTCGCCGCCGAGCACCTTCTGCCAGGAGAAGGTCACCACATCGAGCTTCGAGAAGTCGAGCTGCTGGGCAAAGGCGGCCGAGGTGGCATCGCAGATCGTCAGGCCCTCGCGGTCCGCCGGGATGAAATCCGCATTCGGAACGCGCACGCCGGACGTCGTTCCGTTCCAGGTGAAGACCACGTCGCGGGAGAAGTCGATCTGGTCGAGATCGGGCAATTCGCCGTAGCCAGCCTCGATCTTGCGCGCATCGGCGAGCTTGAGCTGCTTGACCACGTCGGTCACCCAGCCGGCGCCGAACGATTCCCAGGCGACCATGTCGACGCCGCGCTCGCCGAGCAGCGACCAGAGCGCCATTTCGACGGCGCCCGTGTCGGAAGCGGGCACGATGCCGATGCGCCAGCCATCCGGCACGCGCAGAACGTCGCGGGTGAGTTCGATGGCCCGTTCGAGCCTCGCCTTGCCGATCTTGGCGCGATGCGACCGTCCGAGCGGCGCACCGGCGAGTGCTTCAAGCGTCCAGCCAGGGCGCTTGGTGCAGGGTCCGGAAGAAAAATTGGGATTGGCCGGACGCACGTCCGGCTTGGCAAATGTCGTCATTGTGGTTCTACCCTTTCAGATAGCACGCCCCTCGTTGGGGAGGGGTGGCCCACGGACGGCATTAGCGGAAGCGCCGGAGATCCGCAAGAGCGTTTAAGCCGCCATCTGCGAAATGGACGCTTACACTCGCAAACTGCTTTCGGCGTCAGCTAGGTTTCCCAGACCCATAAAATGTGTAGCCGAACGATGATTTACAAATGGGCGTGCATGCGGCAGGACGGCTTGAGTGGTTGCGTAATTGGGACCATAGATATCGCTCGAGGCCTGTTGCGCTGTCCTTGGACACCCTAGGTCGACAGCATCCGTCAGGAGTAGACTTTGGCAGTGAAGCACATCTTCATCGGCGGCACGTCCTTTACCGGCAGCACGCTTATCGGCCTGATTTTGGGAGCGATTCCCGGCGTCGCCAATGTCGGTGAATCAAACTGGCTGGTGCCACGTCTTGGAGAAGCAGACGCTTCGCTCAAACTCTGGAACGATTATGAGGGCATGGAGCAGTGCCGGCTGTGCGGATCCGCCTGCAAGGTATGGACGAAAGAATTTCGCATGGACTTGCAGCGCGACCCTGTCGATTGGTTCGAACGTGTTGCCGCGCGCCTTGGGACGAACGTGCTTGTTTCGTCCGAGAAAGAAACACCATTCGTCAATGCGCTGGACCCTCAAGAACGCTATACTGCTCTGATCCTGTTCCGCGAGCCGCGCCAGTTCTGGTCTTCAATTCGCAAAAGGCCTTGGCGGCAAGATACAATCCAGCAGGCAACTCGCCGTTGGGCGACCGCTTACAAACATTTCGTCGAAGACACATATCGCCCCGAAGGCGGCAAGATTTTCATGAATGTCGACGCCTTTCAGACACAACCGGAGCAGCGGCTTCGCATACTTCTGAAGCTTCTGGGAATCGAAGGTAATGTCGAATCCGTTTTGCGATACTGGCAATCGCAGCAGCACTATGTTGGCGGCAATTTCAACGTCTACCGGGAACTGGAGCAAAAGGGCGCTGCTTCGCTCTCCCTCAGGCCACCGGAAGCACTGTCGCTTTCAGCGAAAGAACACGACTTCATACAGAACCATGAAGCCGATGAAATCTACCAGCGACTTCTAAATCAAACGCCGGGTCTTTCGGAACCTGTTGCAGCAGCAACGCGCTGATATCCGACGAAGCCTCCAGGACGCAAAACGGCGGGCCGAAGCCCGCCGCAGTTGCCTGAGATGTGCGGCTCACTACCAGAGATCGTAGCGCAAGCCAACCTTGATCTGGTGCTGCTTGACGCCTTCCGCAATCGTGAAGGTGTCGGTGTCGAGATATTCCATCCCCGGTGTGTGCAGGAACTGGTATCCGACATCGATGGAGGCGTTCTGCGAGACCTTGTAGCTGGCGCCTGCCATCAGCGCATAGGCGAAGTTCGTTTGCCTGTCCGACCATTCGTCGAAGACGCCGAGCGTCGGCGAATCGATGCTCACGTGATGCTTCGAGTAGGTCGCGCCGACGCCGGCGCCAATATAGGGCGTCACGCCCATCACGGTTGCGATGTCCCAATAGCCGTTCACGAGACCGCTCCAGGCCGTATGGGATGCTTCGCCGAAATCAAAGCCGTCATCGTAGCGGTAGCGGTCACTGCCGAGATAGGCCAA
Source organism: Mesorhizobium sp. DxT (assembly GCF_058448885.1). Classification (NCBI taxonomy): domain Bacteria; kingdom Pseudomonadati; phylum Pseudomonadota; class Alphaproteobacteria; order Hyphomicrobiales; family Phyllobacteriaceae; genus Mesorhizobium; species Mesorhizobium sp. DxT. The sequence goes on from NZ_JBZFLJ010000010.1 coordinate 17,371, forward strand.
CGTCGCGTCAACACGAAAGTTGTCGGTCAGGTGATAACCTACGCCGAAGCCGCCACCGAAACGCCTGTTTGACGTTTCTTCACCCAGCAGTTCGAAGTCGTAGACCGGATCGCCCACATTGTAGCTGACGTCGCCGCGCAGGTACCAACCCGAACCGATTTCGACGGGCACCCATTCCGGCGCCTGCTCGATGATGATCGGCGGATCGTAGTCGGCAGCAAGACCCTGTGCGGCCGGAAGTACGGCAAAGGCGGCACAGGACGCGATGAGACGGTTTCTGATGCTCATGAATCATACTCCACAGGGCGCGGCCCCCGCTGCGGCCGCTGGTGTTGTCATGAGCCATTCTTAACCATCTTGGTTAAACCGGGGTTAAGGATAACAGAGGGTTAGCGCGCAGTTTGCTCGAAAATGACGGCAAAGAAAAAGCCCGGCAAAAACCGGGCTTTTTTTTGGAGGTCTTTTTGCTCGTGATCTAGTTGAGCGCGTAGCGCACGCCGAGCTTGAAGTCGTGCGAGGTGATATCGCGGAAGTGCATTGGGTTGTCGATGAGGTTCTGCCCATCATAGGTCACGATGTCGCCCGTCTGCCCGTCACCCAGATTGACGAAGCTGTAGCCAAGATCGATGGTCATGCGGTCCGTAGCCTTGAAGCCGACGCCTGCGTGCAGAGCCCAGGCGAGGTTCCACTTCGAAGCCGCATCGGCGTAAGCGAGCGTCGGCGCACCGGACGGGTCGATGCCCGCATCGCGGAAGGAATGGATGGTGACGCGGCTGGCACCGATACCGGCACCGACATAGGGCACGAACCCGCCGAAATCGCCAAGATCGGCATAGGCGTTGGCCATGAGCAGCCATTCGGACTTCTTGCCGGTGTAGTTGTTGAAGCGGTTGTTGCCGTCATCGTCGACCCAGGTGTCGAGACCATGGAAGCCAACTTCGCCGCGATACTCGACGATGCCGTCAAGGCGCAGATAGTCATTGATCTGGTAACCCGCGCCGACGCCGAAGGTCGGGCCGGACTCAAAATTCTTGTCGACGACCGCGAAGTTGTTGTCCGGTCCCATATCGTCGAACAGCACGTTGTAGAGGCTTTTGACGCGCTGGTTGGACATGCCGAGATGGCCGCGCAGATACCAGCCACCATAGACCGGAACGGGCTCCGGCTCGTAGGTGATGACCGGTGGCTCGTAGAGATCAGCAGCAGCGGCAGGCAGTGCCGTGGTGACCAGCAATGCGGCTCCTGCCGCGGCAGGCATAAGGTATTTCAGCATGAGGTCCGCCCTCCAGGATTCGGCAACGACAGACGCGTAAGGCGTCGGCTAAGTCGAGACGGATAATGCAGGGTAAAGGTTAAGTGCTGATTAACCCTGAGGATTAACTACGTTCCGGCTAATTTCCAGCAGCAGATGCAAAAAGGCCCGCTCGCGCGGGCCTCGAAAACTTCACGTATTGCCGATGAATCAGGCGGCGCTTTTGACATCGGCAATGACGCCGATGATATCGTCGACCACCTGTTCTACAAGCACCTTGTCGTCGGCTTCCGCCATCACGCGGATCAGCGGCTCCGTACCCGAGGGCCGGATGACCAGCCTGCCCTTTTCGCCCAGACGGGCTCGGGCGTCGTCGATGGCGGCCTTGACCGACTTGTCCTCCAGCGGAGCGCTGCCGCTCCTGAAACGCACGTTCTTGAGTACCTGCGGCACAGGCTCGAACTTGCGGCACACCTCGCTTACCGGTTTGTCGGCGCGCTTGATGCAGGCCAGCACCTGCAACGCTGATACGAGCCCGTCGCCGGTTGTCGAGAAGTCGGACAGCACGACATGGCCGGACTGCTCGCCACCGACATTGAAGCCGTGCGCGCGCATATGCTCGACTACATACCGATCGCCGACCTTCGTGCGGTGAAGAGAAAGGCCGAGATCGTCCATGTAACGCTCGAGGCCGAGATTGGACATCACGGTCGTCACAAGGCCACCGCCGGCCAGACGTCCGTTACGGTGCCAGCTTTCGGCAATCATGGCCATGAGTTGGTCACCATCGACGATGGCGCCGGTCTCATCGACGATCACGACACGGTCGGCATCGCCGTCAAGCGCGATGCCGATATCGGCGCGCACCTCGTGAACTTTCTTCGACAGGCCCAGCGGGTGGGTCGAGCCACAATCCTCGTTGATGTTAAGGCCGTTCGGCTCGTCGTTGATCGCGATGACCTCCGCGCCGAGTTCCCAGAGGGCGGCCGGTGCGACCTTGTAGCCGGCGCCGTTGGCGCAATCGACGACGATGCGCAGGCCCGACAACGACATCGACCGCGGCAGCGTCCGCTTGGCGAACTCGATGTAGCGATCATGCACGCCATCGACGCGCTTGGCGCGGCCCAGCGCATCCGCATCGGCCAGCGCAATGTCGACGTCACGATCCAGAAGCTGCTCTATGCGCGCCTCGATCTCGTCGGAAAGCTTGTAACCGTCGGGTCCGAACAGCTTGATGCCGTTGTCGTAATACGGGTTGTGCGAGGCGGAGATCATGACGCCTATGTCGGCACGCAGCGAGCGCACAAGCATGGCTACGCCTGGCGTCGGGATCGGGCCGAGCAGGAACACATCCATGCCCGCCGCGCAGAACCCGGCAACCATTGCGTTTTCGATCATATACCCTGAAAGTCGCGTGTCCTTGCCCAGCACGACCCGGTGGCGGTGGCTTCCACGCTGGAAAGACATACCGACGGCCATGCCCACACGCATTGCCACCTCGGCGGTCATCGGAAGCCTGTTTGCACGCCCCCGGATACCGTCGGTTCCGAAATACTGCCTGGTCATTCTTGCTCTAGAGTCCCCAGTCTTACTTACGCCCGAATAAGGTCTGCCACGAGAATTCACCGCGTAGGTATCACAATATATTAGTAACGGTTACGAAATGCTGTGCGCGTGGTAAACCCGTGCAAATGCAGTATCCACACGCCAACCACCAGTCGGCATTCCCCATTTGGCTGGCTGGAAAGCGACGTCATGCTCCCCAAATGTGGCAGAGCGTAGGCTATAGCAACGACCGTATCACCAGCCGCGGGGCCTTCGTGGCGCTAGCGCAGGCTTGAAACCCACTTCCGCAGAAGCGCGGCGGCGGCGGTATCCTCGCGCACACGGCCCAGTTCCGGCATCATGATGCCTGGTTCGGTGCTCTCAACGCGAAAGTTCAGGATAGAGCCATCCGGGTCTCCCGGCGCTATGTCGAAAAGCCTGCCGCCGGAGCCCCGCCCGGCTGCAACGGGGCGCTTGTGGACGCCGAGTGCCGGACCGATCGCCTCACCCCAGGTTAGATAGAGCCCCGAATTGCTGGCGGGGCCGTCGCGGCGGTGGCAATGCGCGCAATTCACATCGAGCCATGCTCTGGCGCGTGCATTGAGGTCTGCGCTCTCGTCACGCCAATCCGGCACGGCGTCAATCGCGGTCATAAGAGCCGGCAACCCCTCCAGCAGGCCCGCCTCTTTCCAGTGTTCGAGCTGGTTCGCCGGGCCGTCGTCATACTGGAACTCGAAGTTCAGATTGCGCGCCTTCGGCCCCAGCGGCACGATTTCTCCGGCAAGCTGATGACAGCCCTTGCACTGGTTCTTGTTAGGCACGGAATACATGAATGAGACGGGCTCCCCGCTTTCATCGATCGTTGCGACGTCGACCTTCGCGCCGGCAATCTTGAGCTCCGCGTCGCTCTGCTCCTCGTTCCAGAGATAGGCCCAACTCTGCCAGCCGTCCTCGTGTCGCAACATCACCCGCGTCTCGATAAGCCGAACTTTTTCATCGGGACTGCGGAAGTTGGCCGGAAAGGCAAAGCTCTTGATCAACGCCGATCCGACCGGAAACTCGAACGCCTCATCGGCAACATAGCGCGCAGCCTTGCCTTCCGGCACGTAGACGAAACGAAACTTCAGCGCGCCATCCGAAAACAGCGCGGTATGCGGCTCGAACGGCACGACACCTTCTGTCGGCACCTGCGCGTGCGCATCCGAGAAAAACCCGAATTCCGACAAAAGCCTCGGCGGTTTGTCGGCCATGATCGCCGTGTCGGAAGGGGCAGCAGCGGCGGCACAGCAATAGAGTAACAATGCGACCGCAGCGCCACCCAGCCGTTCGACGGCAAGGCTCAATTGCCGCATTTCGCTTACACGCCCCTGTCCTGCGGGAGCGTCACCGGCCCCGGCTCCGGCAGCGAGCCCTTGTAGCCGGCAATGTCCTTGTCCGGCCACCAGCCCCATGGCAGCAGCATCTGCGAGATCATCTTCAGATTGGCGAAGGTCGTCCCATCCGCCTCATCGATATATATTCGATCTTCCGCCGACACCCAGGAGAAATATTCCGGAAGCCGCGTCACCCCGTCCCAGACGATGTCCGGCACCGGCGTTCCGGAGACGTCGGAAATGATCTTGCCGACTTCGCCATCCGGCTCGCCGCCGCCCTCGCCATAGGTATTGCCGTGCACGTAGACGCCGCGCGGCACGAACATGTAGGCGTCGTCTTCATAGTCGTTCGGGTAGGCCGCGATCAGCACATGAGTCGTGCCGTTGCGGTCGAACCGATTGCCGAAGACGTGCACGTTGCGGTTGGCCATCACCATCACGCCCATGCCCTTGGGCACGATCCCGACGATGTTGCCTTCGGGCGCGAAATTGGGCGTATCGTTGTCCATGACGTCATTATCGAAGACGCGAATGTCGTGCCCGCCCTGCACTGGAAGGTTCGGCAGGTCGAAAATGAGGATGCCGCCTGTATTGTGGCGCGCGGTGTTTCCGTAGACGTCGGCCCTGTAGGAGTTCTCGATCTCGATGCCCGCGACATTGTACTCGGCAATTGAGTCGCGAACGATGATGTCTTCGCTCTGTCCGACATAGATGCCGGCATCGGATGCGCCGCGAACCGTCACGCCCTCGATCAGCACGTTGCTAGAGGAAACGGGATAGACCCCATAGGCACCGTTTTCCGGCTTTGGTCCGCCGGTCCACTCGACGCGCAGGTTGCGAAATGTGATCTGATCCGAGCCCTTCGACTTGACGCCGTCGCCCTTGGTGTCCTCGACAGCGAAGTCCTCCAGCACAACCCGGTCAGATGTTACCAGCAGCCCCTCGCCAGCGCCGGCCTGCCCCTTGAATGAGAGCACGGTTCGGCCGGCGCCTTCGCCGCGAACCGTTACCTCGTCGACGTCGAGCGATAACCCATCGACCAGATCATAGCGCCCAGCCGCGATGGTCACGGTATCGCCCGGTTCTGCCAGAATAAGCGCTTCAATCAGCTGTTCATTTGCGTCTGGCCCAGGCATCACGCGGTGATCCGCAGCGTATGAAGCGAACGTAAGACAGGACAGTATCGCAGTTGCCGCAAGAGATTCTTTGACAAATCGCATGGCGCATCCTCCCCTTTACCATCACGATGATCGTACTATTGCATTAAGTCAATAAAGATGAAACGAATTCATATATGAAGGAAGACACTGCTCCAAAGGGTGCGCGGCCGCGGCAGCAGCGGGCTATCGAGACCCGTGCAAGCCTGCTTTCGGCCGTCGAAACGATCGTCGCCCAAGAAGGCACTCAGGCTGTCACGACGACGCGGGTGGCCAGCGACACCGGCGTGGCCGTTGGCACGATCTACCGTTACTTCGCCGACCGCGACGCGATGCTGCTGGCAGCTTACGACACAACGGTCGCCAGGCTGATCGATACGTGCCACGCAGCGCTCGAAAACCTGGAGGACGGGACGCCGGTCGAAGATGCGGCGCGGCATCTGCTTGGCGTTTACCTGGAAGCTGCGGAGGCTACACCCGCTCATGCCGGGCTGCTTGCAACGATGCGCCTGCTGCGGCCCATCGAGGTCGATCGCAGTTCCACCGGCGACCGTGTCATCACCGATCTCGTTGCTCCGTTCTTCGAGCGTTTCTCGCGCGACACGGAAGTGAACCCCCTCCAATTGCAGCTTCTGGGTGCTGCTCTTGGCACGATGGTGGACCTTTACCTCGTGGCGCCAACCCAGTCGGATCGGGCACTGGTGCGTGCCGAGACGGAGGCGTATCTGCTTTTCATGGTCGAGCGGATCGTCGAGGAGCGGTAGTTCGAACCGCCCTGTTCAATCGGGGCGGGTTGTTCTATGCCGCATTCCAACCATGATCGCCCGCCATTGAGGCGCAATCGCAGGTATCCGATGAATCCGAAAGAAGCACCCTCGCGTTGCCGTATAGTGCTCATTGCGCCGCCCGAGCTTGAGGCAGGCCGGCTTATTGCTGCGCTTGACGGGGGCGATGTCGCATCCCTCATCCTGCCGGGCTGGGAAATGGACGACGATGCGTTCCAGCTTTACGCGGAACGCGTCGTGCTAGCCGCCCAGGAGCACGGCGTTGCCGTGGTCATCGGCGAGAGCAGCCGTGTCGCCATGCGCACCGGCGCGGATGGCCTGCACGTCGAGACCGATCGGCGCGAACTAGAGGAAATCATTGCCAAGCATCAGGCCAAGCTGATGATCGGGACCGGCGGTGCCACAAATCGCGACGATGCGCTGGAACTTGGCGAGGCGCGGCCCGACTATCTCTTCTTCGGCCGGTTCGGCTACGACAACAAACCGGAGCCCCATCCGCGCAATCTGAAGCTCGGCCAATGGTGGGCGGAGATGGTGCAGGTCCCCTGCATCGTCGCCGGCGGCTTGGAGTTGGATAGTGCATTGACGGTCGCAGCCACCGGCGTCGAATTCGTGGCCCTGTCCGAGGCGATCTTTTCCGGCGACCGCGATCCCGCCGAGAGCGTTGCCACGGTCAACGCCGCGTTGGACGCGCAGGCTCCACGGCTGGAGGGCTGAGTTGTGCGCAGGCCGGCCTTCATTCTGATTGCGGGCCTGTCGATGGTCATGCCCGCTCTGGCCGAAACCACCGGCCCGGATGGCGGCAGGGTAACGACTCCGGCCCCGGAGGCGGTCGATCCCGACCGCTTTTCCGAGCGGCCGGCGGACGTCGCTTACGGCGCCTTCCAGCGGGGGCTCTACAAGACAGCGCTCAATCTGGCGACGCCGCTGGCACTCGAGGGCAATCCGGCAGCGCAGACCCTCGTTGCCGAGATTTATTCGCGCGGGCTGGGCGTCCGGCAGGATGTCGTGACCGCGATGGAATGGTACGAGAAGGCTGCCGAGCAGAAGGTGCCAGAGGCGGTTTTCCAGCTCGCCATGATCCTGCTCGACGGCGGGGCGGAAATCGGCGATCCGGATCGCGCTTACACGCTTCTGAAGGAGGCTGCCGACGCGGACAACAGGCTGGCTCAGTTCAATTTCGCGCAGATGACGAACAGCCGCGATCAGTCGCCGGAAGGCATGAAGACGGCCGCCGCCTATTACGAGAAAGCCGCCGAGGCCGGCCTTGCCGATGCCCAGTACGCCATGGCGCAGATTTACGAGCAGGGCTTCGGCGGCAAGCCGGTCGACATGAACGAGGCGCGGCGATGGCTGGAACTGGCGGCAGCGCAGAATTTCGATACCGCGCAGATCCAGCTCGGCACCTGGCTGGTGGAAGGGATTGGAGGCGAGCGCGACCGGGAAGCCGGTTTCGCCTGGCTCCTGCGTGCGGCGCGGGCCGGCAACCCCGCAGCCCAGAACCGTATCGCCAAGCTCTATCGCGCCGGCATCGGCGTCGAACCTGATCGGGTGACGGCCGCCGCATGGTATCTGCGCGCGCGGCGGGCGGGCCTAGTCGACATGGTCATGGAAGACCAGTTGAACGGTCTCACGGAAGATGAGATGCAGCTCGCAAGCAGGCGCGCCGCCGTACTCTGACGGAAGGCTCTCGCGAAAGCGGGCGCCGGCTCTCTTGCCTCTCCGGCCGTTTTGTGGTCTTGGAGCCCCGATAAGCGCGCCCCTTGCGGCGCGGCACGCACAAATTCCGGAACCACACAATGGCTAAGATCAACGGCAACGAAATCCGTCCCGGCAACGTCATCGAGCACGATGGCGGCCTGTGGGTGGCGGTCAAGACCAACGCGGTGAAGCCCGGCAAGGGCGGCGCCTACAACCAGGTCGAACTCAAGAACCTCATCAACGGCACCAAGCTGAACGAGCGCTTCCGCGCTGCGGAAACCGTCGAGAAGGTCCGCCTCGAGCAGAAGGACTTCACCTTCCTCTACGAACAGGGCGACGCGCTGGTGTTCATGGACGACGAAAGCTACGAGCAGCTCGAACTCGACAAGGAATTCGTCGGCGAGCGCGCGGCGTTCCTGCAGGACGGCATGAAGGTGACCGTCGAGCTTCACGAGGAGCGCCCGATCGGCATCTCGCTGCCCGACCAGGTGACGCTGACCATCACCGAGGCCGACCCTGTGGTGAAGGGCCAGACGGCCGCGTCCTCCTACAAGCCGGCAGTGCTGGAAAACGGCATTCGCGTCATGGTCCCGCCCTTCATCTCGTCCGGCGAGAAGATCATCATCGACACCAACGAGATTACCTACATCAGCCGCGCCTGAGCGGCTGACACCTGACCTTCGGAGACTGTAAATGGCGCGTTCGGCGATCATCAACGTCATGGTGCAGGCTGCCATGAAGGCCGGCCGCTCGCTCGCGCGCGACTTCGGCGAGGTGCAGAACCTGCAGGTCTCGCTCAAGGGGCCTGGCGACTATGTCAGCCAGGCCGACCGCAAGGCCGAGGAGATCATCCACGCCGAGCTTTCCAAGGCCCGGCCCGGCTATGCTTTCCTGATGGAGGAACGCGGCGCGGTCGAGGGCGACGACGACCAGCATCGCTGGATCGTGGACCCGCTCGACGGCACGACGAATTTCCTGCACGGCATCCCGATCTTCTCGATATCGATCGCACTGGAGCGCCAGGGCCAGATCGTCGCAGGTGTCATCTACAATCCGGCCATGGACGAGCTCTACACCGCCGAGCGCGGCGGCGGCGCGTTCATGAACGATCGCAGGCTGCGCGTCGCAGCACGCTCGAAGCTGTCCGACTCAGTGGTCGGCACCGGCATCCCCCATCTCGGTCGAGGTCACCACGGGCGCGCGCTCGTCGAGTTGAAGAACGTGATGGGCGAGACGGCCGGCATCCGCCGTCTCGGCTCGGCAGCGCTCGACCTCGCCTATGTCGCAGCCGGCCGCATGGACGGCTTCTGGGAGAACTGGCTGGCGCCCTGGGACCTCGCCGCCGGCATTCTGATGGTGCGCGAGGCGGGCGGTTTTTGCTCCGACCGTGACGGCGGACAGGCGATGTTCGACAGCGGCACCATCGTCGCCGGCAACGAGGCGATCCACAAGGCGCTGCTGAAGACGATCCAGCAAAAGAGCTGATCGACCAGAAGCGAGGGATGGCTGAATGGCGGCGAATGACACAACGCGCTCGCCGCACGCCACTCTCGACTGGCGCCTGCTCGACGGCCTCGGCTGGAACGAAATCGCCGAAGCTTTCCGGCCCTGCTACGACGGCTACCTGATCCCCATACGCATGACCGCACCGCAGATGGCAGCGCGTTTCGCGGCCGAAGATCTCGACATGCAGGCAAGCGGCATCGCGCTCGTCGATGGCAAGGTCGCGGCTATCGGCATGGTCGCCCGGCGCGGTTGTCTGTCGCGTCTGGCCGCCTTCGGCGTCGGCACCAGCTTTCGCGGCAAAGGCGTCGCGTCGCAGGTTCTTGGCCGTTTGGTGCAAGAAAGCGGGTCGCGTGGCGACAGTCGCATAGAGCTTGAGGTTTTCGAGCACAACCACCCGGCGGTTAAGCTCTATGAACGTTTTGGTTTCGCTCGCATCGACAGGCTCATCGGCTTCGAGAAGCCGGTGCCGAACGCACAGCTAGACGCGGCTACGCCGGAACTTTCCTCGCCCGACATCCTTGTAGAACTGATGCACGAGGAAAAGACCGACGCGACCTGCCCTGGCAACTGCAACCGGCTACCTTGGCCCGCCTTGAGGCGCCATGGCAGGTGATCTGCAACGGAGACGCCCTCGCGCTCGTCGACTTTTCCCGAGAGACCGCCATCGAGGTCAGGATGATCCATGTCCAGCCTGGATCGAGACGGCAAGGACACGCTCGCGCGCTTCTCTCGATTATCGAAGGGCTGGCCGGCGAAAGGCCGATCCGCGTCCCGCAGCTCATTCCCGCGAGATATCAAGCCTTTGCAGAAGCGCTCGGTTTCACGCCGCTCGAGCACTACCAATTCAGAATGGCGCGATGATGCGCGACGCACCCAACACGTCACCTTTCAATTTAGTCATAATTCCGTTTAGAGTCGCCATCACCTTGATGCCGAAATCAATTCAGAGGCGCGCCAATGGCATTTCTCAGAACCCTGGGAGCTGACGACGGTCTCAGCGAGGGCGCGGAATACGATCCGCGCAACCTGTCGAGCCCCCAGGTCTTCCTGCTGTCGATGCTCATATTCCTGGCCATCGTGGGCTTCGTCGCGGCCATTCTCTACCGCCAGATTTCGACCGCCTTCCAGACCAATCCTGGCCTCAACGGTCTGATCCTCGGCGTGCTGGTGGTCGGCATCCTGCTTGTCTTCGGGCAGGTATTCCGCCTCGTGCGCGAGGTTCGCTGGGTCAATTCCTTCAGGGCCGGCACCCAGGCGCGCGATCCTGTATTGCTGGCCCCCATGAAGGCACTACTGGGACGCTCGTCCACCATGACGTTGTCGACCAGTTCCATGAGGTCGATCCTCGATTCAATCGCCACGCGCCTCGACGAGAGCCGCGACATCTCGCGATACCTGACCGGCCTGCTGATTTTCCTCGGACTGCTTGGCACGTTCTGGGGCCTGCTTCAGACCATCGGCGCGATCGGAACCACCATTCAGACGCTCGATCCCGGCTCGGGCGACGTCAACGACGTGCTGGATACGCTTAAGGCGGGCCTTTCGGCGCCGCTTTCCGGCATGGGCACTGCGTTCTCGTCCTCGCTGTTCGGCCTTGCCGGCTCGCTGGTGCTGGGCTTTCTCGACCTTCAGGCAGGCCGCGCCCAGACACGTTTCTACACGGAACTGGAAAACTGGCTGTCTTCGGTTACGGATGTTGGCTCGGACTTTGCCGTCGGCACGGATGCCGCAAACACGTCGGAAGAACTCAAGGCGTTGTCGGAGCGTCTGCGCACCATGCAGGAAGGCGACGGCACCTCCAATCCCCGCATCGCAGCCTCCATGGCCAGCCTTGCCGATGGTATCAGCGGTCTGGTCAAGAACATGCGTTCAGAGCAGCAATTGATGCGCGACTGGGTGGAGGCTCAAGCCAACGAGCAGAAGGCAATGCGTGTGACGCTCGACAAGCTCACCGACGCGATCCGCAAGCAGGAGAAGGGCTGAGATGGCGCTGGCGCGCAGGCGCAACAATCGCAGCGTCGATTACTGGCCGGGCTTCGTCGATGCCCTGTCGTCGCTGCTGCTTGCCATCATGTTCCTGCTGTCGGTCTTCGTACTGGCGCAGTTTCTGCTCAGCCAGGAGATCACCGGCCGCGATGCGGTGCTCACCCGGCTGAACTCCCAAATCAATGAATTGACCCAGCTTCTCGCCCTCGAACAGTCGAATTCGCAGGATCTCGAGGACATGCTATCCAACATGCGCGCCTCGCTGTCACAAGCGGAAAGCGAGCGGTCGCGCCTCGAACAATTGCTGGCAGCCGGGGCCGGTGCGGGAGCCGAGGCCGAGCAGCGTGCCTCGCAGCTTTCGGGCGAGCTTGACGAGGAACGACAGCTGAGCCAGCGCGCGCTCAGCCAGGTCGAACTGCTGAACCAGCAGATAGCCGCATTGCGCAGCCAGATCGGCGCGCTTGAGGCCGCACTCGAGGTATCGGAGGCGCGTGATCGCGAATCCAACACCAAGATCGCCGACCTTGGCCGCAGGCTCAACGTGGCGTTGGCCCAGCGCGTTCAGGAACTGAACCGCTATCGGTCCGACTTCTTCGGCCGTCTGCGTGAAATCCTGTCCGACCGCGAGGGCATCCGCGTCGTCGGCGACCGCTTCGTCTTCCAGTCCGAGGTGTTGTTCCCCTCCGGTTCGGAAGTGATCAACGACGCCGGCCGCGAGGAGATGGCGAAGCTGGCGGAAGCAATCCTCGAACTGCAGCGCGAGATCCCGCCGGAAATCAACTGGGTACTGCGCGTCGACGGCCACACCGACAACATCCCGCTATCGGGTACGGGCCGCTATCGCGACAACTGGGAACTCTCAAGCGCCCGCGCGACATCCGTCGTGAAGTTCCTGATCGAGAACGGTGTACCGCCCGAAAGGCTGGTCGCAGCCGGCTTCGGCGAATTCCAGCCGCTCGACCCCGCCGACACGCAGGAAGCGCGCGACCGCAATCGCCGTATCGAGCTGAAGCTGACCGAGCGCTAGATGCCGATCCACAACGCAGCCAGTGCGAGTGCGGCCGGCACTGCCTGCACGTAGAGTATCCTCATGCTGGCGGTCGCGGCGCCGTAGAGCCCCGCGACCAGCACGCACAGCAGGAAGAATACCTTCACCCCGAACCCCGCCTCGCCGAGCCAGAGCCCCCAGGCCAGCCCGGCTACCAGAAAGCCGTTGTAGAGCCCCTGGTTGGCGGCAAGCACCTTAGTCGATGCGGAAAACTCCGGCGTTGTGCCGAAGGCGGCGCGCCCGCGCGGCGTGTCCCACAACACCATTTCCAGCACGACGATATAGACGTGGATCAGGGCGACCAGCCCGATAAGGATGGTGGCGATCATGGCGGTTCCCTCGCTGCCTCGACACCGCAGTTTCAGCACCGATCCTGCCTCGCGCGCAAGCGGTTTGCTGCATTGACGCCGAGGCTCAGGCAAACCGCTTGGCTCCCGCCACGCAGAGAACCACGAGAGCCGTGACCGCGACCATGCTCCAGGCGACCGGCTCGCCGAGCAGCAGACCCGCCAGCGCGAGCCCGAAAAACGGTTGCAGCAACTGAAGTTGACCGACGCCGGAAATGCCGCCCAGCGCCAGCCCGCGATACCAGAACACGAAGCCGACCAGCATGCTGAACACCGACACGTAGGCGAGCCCGATCCATGCCGGCATCTGCACATCGGCAAGCGTATCCGGCAACGTTGCCAGCGCAAGGACGGCCATCACCGGCAACGACAGCAGGAGGGCCCAGGAGATGACCTGCCAGCCGCCCAGGCGGCGAGACAAGGTGGCACCGTCGGCGTAGCCCAGCCCGCAAAGCAGGATGGCCCCGATCATCAGCAAGTCGCCCGTCAGCGAGCCGTTTCCGCTCTCGCTCAAGGCGAAGCCCGCCACTAGAGCACTGCCGGCAATCGAAAACAGCCAGAAAGCAGGCTTCGGCCGTTCACCACCCCGCAGCACGCCGAATATTGCCGTGCATAGCGGCAGCAAGCCGATAAAGACGATCGAGCGCGCCGCGCTGATGTGTTGCAGAGCAAGAGCCGTCAGCAGAGGGAAGCCGACCACGACGCCGAGCGCAACGACGGCAAGTGACCCCAGATCGCTTCGTGCCGGGCGCTTCTGCTGCAACGCGACGAGTAGCGCCATTCCGAGCAAGGCAGCGATCACCGCGCGCACCGACGTCAGGAACAGTGGCGAGAAACCGCCGATCGCAACCCGCGTCGCCGGCAGCGATCCGCTGAAGATGATCACGCCCAGAAGCCCGCTTCCCCATCCTGCCGTTTCTGCTCTCATGATGCCTCCTGCAAAGGTGGCTTCGTAGCTAGCAAGGGCTGGCATGGACAGCGACAGTACGATACAATTTTGCAAAACTGTATGGTATCGATCGGCAGTACAATTGAGGTATCGCATCTTGCAGGATCGTCAGACGCGTACAGAGGAAGTGATGGAGGCAGTCCGCGCCAGGGTCGCGCGCCGGGCGCTCGGCACCGGCGATCGCCTGCCCTCCATACGCGCCTTTGCAGCCACGATGGCGGTGTCGCCGTCTACGGTTGTCGAAGCCTATGACCGCCTCGCCGCCGAGGGGCTTATCCGCGCCCGGCAGGGTTCCGGCTTCTATGTTGCCAGCGCGCCACCGCCGCTGACACTGACTGAAATCGGCCCGAAGCTCGACCGTGCGCTGGATCCGTTCTGGGTTTCCCGCCAATCGCTGGATGCCGCCGCCGCGGTCGCGAAGCCCGGCTGCGGCTGGCTGCCCGCCGACTGGATGCCCAACGACGCTATCCGGCGCGCCTTGCGCAAGGTAGCGAGAACCGACGCTGCAATTCTCTCGGACTATGGCGCAACGCGCGGCCCCTTGGCCTTACGACACCTGCTGGCCAGGCAATTCGCCACGGAAGGTGTTGACGCAGGACCAGACGGTATCCTGCTGACGGGGTCGGGAACGCAGGCGATCGACCTGATCTGCCGCTTTCTCGTCAGGCCGGGCGAAACCGTGCTTGTCGATGATCCCTGCTATTTCAATTTCCAGGCCCTTCTGCGCGCCCATCAGGCGACGATTGTCGGCGTTCCCTACACGCCGAACGGCCCGGACATCGAGCGGTTCGCGGACGTGATCGCGCAACATCGGCCGCGGCTCTACATCACCAATTCCGCGCTGCACAATCCCACAGGGGCGACGCTGTCGCCGCAGTCCGCCCATCGCATCCTCAACATCGCGACCGAATACGGCATGACGATCGTCGAAGACGACATCTTCGCGGATTTCGAACCGGAGCCTTCGGCCCGTCTCGCTGCACTCGACGGCCTGTCCTCTGTGATCCGCATCGGCAGTTTCTCCAAGACTCTCTCCGCATCCATCCGCTGCGGCTACATCGCCGCCCGCACCGACTGGATCGAGGCTTTGATCGATCTGCAGGTCGCCACGAGTTTCGGGGGCGTTAGTCCTGTCGCCGCCGAGCTGGTTTTCGCATCGTTGAGCGACGGCAGCTATCGCAAGCATCTGGAGGGTGTGCGGCGCAGGCTGAACCACGCCCGGCGCGACGTGGCAGACAAGCTGGAAAGGTTGGGTATTTCTCCCTGGATTATGCCGCGTGGGGGCTTCTACCTGTGGTGCAGCCTGCCTGACGGTTGTGATTCAGCCGAGATTGCACGCGCCGCGCTGAATGACGACGTGGTGCTGGCGCCAGGCAATGTCTTCAGTGTCTCGCAAAACGCCTCCCGCTACATGCGCTTCAACGTGGCTCAAATGGGCGAGCCGCGAATCTTCGAAGTGCTGGAGAGGGCATTGGTCACCACCCCTGACTAGGCAACAGCCCTTTGCTGGCTCTTGCAAGCGGCAGCACCTTCGTGTCCCTTCACCACCATCGCAATTTGGGAAATCCGCATGTCTTTCCAGAAACTCGACGAACTGGGCCATCGGCTCGAAGCCCTCGGCCACGCCCTTGCCATCCTCGGCGCCGACGAGGCCACCCAGATGGCGGTCGGCGGTGGCGAGGCGCGCGCCGAGGCGATGGCCACGCTGGCCGGCATGCATCACCGCATGGCGACGGCGCCGGAAATTGCCGACTGGATCGAAGCAGCCCAAGACGAGGCGCTCAACGATGATCAGACTGCCGCACTGCGCGAGTTCAGGCGCCAGCATCTGAACCTGACCTGCCTGCCGCCGGAATTTGTCGAGAGGCAGATGCGCACCCGCATGCGCTGCGAGCAGCTCTGGCGCGACCTGCGTGCCCGCAACGACTGGGCCGGCTTCCAGCCGGCGCTCGAAGGCGTGGTCGATCTCGTGCGCGAGGAAGCGCAAATGCGCGCCGAAGCGCTGAAGCTCGGCCCCTACGACGCACTGATGGAACAATTCGACCCGGGCAACCGCGTCGCCGACGTCGGGCCGGTTCTGGAAGAACTGAAGACGTTCCTGGTAGATTTCGTCCCGCGCGCCCTTGACGTACAGGAGAAGCGGTTGGCCAAGCGCCCGCTGAAAGCGCTCTCCGGCACATATCCCGTCGACAGGCAGCGCGAGCTGGGGCTGGCGCTGATGGCTGCTGTCGGCTTCGATGTCACGCACGGCAGCCTCTCGGTCTCGCACCACCCGTTCTGCGGCGGCGTGCCTACGGACGTGCGCATCACCACGCGCTACCGCACAACCGAATTCCTGTCGGCGCTGATGGGCGTGCTGCACGAGACGGGCCATGCGCTCTACGAACAGGGCCTGCCGCGCGAGTGGGCGCATTGGCCGCTTGGCAAGGCGCGCGGCATGGCGATCCACGAAAGCCAGAGCCTGTTCGTGGAAAAACAGATCGGCCGCAATCCCGCCTTCTGGACCTGGGCGTTGCCGATGGTTGAGCGCCATCTCGGCGAGGATTGGTCGCTGGACGACATCCTGCCGCACGTGCACCGGGTCGAGCGCGGTCTGATCCGTGTGGATGCGGACGAGGTCACTTACCCGCTCCACGTCATCCTGCGTTTCGAACTGGAACAGGATTTGGTTGCCGGCCGCCTCGAGGTTGCCGATCTACCGGAAGCATGGGATGCGCGCATGCAGGCCTATCTCGGCCTTTCCACCATCGACAATCCCGCCGACGGCCCCATGCAGGATGTCCACTGGCCGTCCGGCGCATTCGGCTACTTTCCCTCCTATACGCTGGGCGCAATGATCGCCGCGCAGCAATGGGCGGCGATCGAGCGCGAGCATCCCGACGTCTCGGCGGACTTTGCCGAAGGGCGCTTCGATCGCGTCAACGATTGGCGACGCGAGCGTATCTGGTCGCAGGGTTCGCGCTGGTCGACGCCGGAACTGATCGAACGTGCCACTGGAGAACCGTTGAACGCTGACCATTTCCGCCGGCATCTGGAAGCCCGGTACGGCGGTTGAACAGAAAAATTCACGTTCAAAAAAATTCAACCACGCCGCGAAGTTATTGAATTTCCGAGGTTTCGTGAGCCGTCTCATCAATTCTGACCGCCTAGGCTTACGTTAGGTAAGTTTGAACCGTCCAGACGGTACACCTATTCTTCGTCGTGGCCGGAACCTGCCGGCGGCGTTTTGGGAAGGACGCTGTGACAAGGCAGGCTCAGACGGCCAAGATCTGACCACTGGCTCCCAACAGTCGGTCAAGGAATGGACGAAAGAAAATGCGTAACCTTACTCTCAAGACCACCCTTTCCGCGCTTCTGGTTTCCGTGCCCCTGGCAGGTGCCTTTGCTGAGGACGACGCAACGCGTGGCCTCCCGAACGTGGATGCAATGTACACCTCTTCGATCTCGTCTGCGCAGTCTTCCTACGCAAGGCAGCTCGACGCAGCCCTGGTCGCGGCTCAGACCAACCTGCAGGCCGGTGACCGCTCCAACGCTGTCGACGCCGGCAGCGCGGCCCAGGTCCGTGCGCAGATCGACGCCGTAAGACAGGCCGCTGCCCAGGAGAAGGCCACCAATGGTGGCGACCTGAGCGCCGCTTCCTATCAGGCGCTGTCCGGCCAGGTCCGCGGCATCCAGCAGACCATTCACGGCCTCCAGAACGGTAGCTGATCCCGTCTGACCTCCGTTGAATTGCTCAGAAGGTCGCCGTTTTCGGCGGCCTTCTTAGTTTGTGCATCCCCTTTTTGTCGCCCGTTGACCATCCGCTCCAAACAACGGCAATCTTGCCGCCGGAAAACAAACCCTAGGGAGGGGATCATGGCCGACGAGGCGGACGCCATCGTAATCGGCGGCGGACTTGCCGGCCTTGTCGCAGCCGCAGAGCTTGCCGATGCCGGTCGCTCTGTTGTCATCCTTGAACAGGAAGGTAGCAACGCGCTCGGCGGCCAGGCTTTCTGGTCGCTGGGCGGCCTGTTCTTTGTCGACAGTCCAGAGCAGCGCCGCATGCGCATACGCGACAGCCGCGAACTTGCCTTGCAGGACTGGATGGGTTCCGCCCAGTTCGATCGCGAGGAGGATTACTGGCCACGCTGCGCGGCCGAAGCCTATGTCGATTTTGCCGCCGGCGAGATGCGCTCCTGGCTTCACGCGATGGGTATGCGCTGGTTTCCCGTCGTCGGCTGGGCCGAACGCGGCGGCGCGCTGGCCGATGGTCACGGCAATTCCGTCCCGCGTTTCCATATCACATGGGGCACCGGCCCCGGCGTGCTGGCGCCCTTCATCCGCCGCGTCGGCGAACATGAGCAGGCAGGCCGCATAAAGATCAGGTACCGCCACCAGGCGAGCCGACTCGTTACCACCAACGGTGCGGTCACAGGCGTCGCCGGAGAAGTGCTCGAACCATCGACCACCGAACGCGGCCAGCGCTCCGGGCGAGGCGTGATCGGCGCCTTCGAACTCTCCGCTCCAAAGATCATCGTCACCTCGGGCGGCATCGGCGGCAATTTCGACCTGGTGCGCGCCAACTGGCCTGTCGAGCGCCTCGGACCCGCACCACAAACCATGGTTGCCGGCGTGCCGCACCATGTAGACGGCCGGATGGTTGCCATTGCTCAGGACGCCGGGGCGGCGCTCATCAATGCCGACCGCATGTGGCATTACACAGAGGGCGTGCAGAACTGGGCGCCGATTTGGCCCAACCACGGCATCCGTATCCTGCCGGGGCCATCGTCCATGTGGTTCGACGCACTGGGTAAGCGCCTCGCCGCGCCCTGCATGCCGGGGTTCGACACGCTGTCGACGCTGAAACGCATTCTTTCCACCGGCTATGACTATTCCTGGTTCGTGCTCACCCAGAGCATCATCAAGAAGGAGTTTGCCCTGTCGGGTTCCGAGCAGAACCCCGACCTGACCTCAGGCAAGTGGCTGAACGTGCTCAAGACCCGCCGGGGCGCGGGCGCGCCGCCGCCAGTCGAGGCCTTCAAGAAGCACGGCGCCGACTTCATCGTCCGCGATACACTGCCCGAGCTCGTCTCGGCGATGAACACGATGACCGGCGAGGACCTGCTCGATCATCAGCGGATCGCGGCGCAGATTCAGGCCCGCGACCGCGAGATCGAGAACCCGTTCTCCAAGGATGCGCAGGTAACAGCCATTCGCGGAGCACGCGCCTATCTCGGTGACAAGCTCATCCGCACGGCCAAGCCGCACCGCATCCTCGACTCTGCCCACGGTCCATTGATCGCGGTACGCCTGCACGTCCTGACCCGCAAGACACTGGGCGGGCTCCACACCAATCTCGACGGACAGGTTCTTGACGCCACCGGCGCCACGTTGCCCGGCCTTTATGCGGCCGGAGAGGTGGCGGGCTTCGGCGGCGGCGGTTATCACGGTTACAACGCGCTGGAAGGCACCTTCCTCGGCGGCTGCATCTTCTCCGGCCGCAATGCCGGTCGCCACGCAGCCGCCAGCGCCTGAACGGACACGAAAAAGACGGAGACATCATGACCCTCACCAACCAGGACATCGCCGATCTGGTCGAGTTTCGCCGTGAATTGCACCGGTTCCCGGAAATCTCCGGCGAGGAGGCCGAGACGGCGCGTCGGGTTGTGACGTTTCTGGACGATACGCGGCCCGATACGGTGCTCACCGGGCTCGGCGGTCACGGCGTCGCTGCCGTCTATGACAGCGGGCTACCTGGTCCGACCGTGTTGTTCCGCTCCGAGCTCGACGCACTGCCCATCGAAGAGCTTTCCGACGCGCCGCACCGGTCGACGATTGCAGGCAAATCGCACATGTGCGGCCATGACGGCCACACCACCATCCTCGCCGCTCTCGGCCGCCAGTTCGGGCGGCAGCGCCCGGCACGCGGCCGCGCGGTGCTGATGTTCCAGCCGGCAGAGGAGACCGGCGCCGGTGCCGCCGGCGTGGTTGCCGATCCCCGCTACGAGGCGATCCGACCGGACTTCGCCTTCTCGCTTCACAATGTGCCCGGCACGCCGTTCGGCCACGTTCGCCTCAAGCCCGGCGTGGTCAACTGCGCCTCGCGTGGCATGCGTATCGTACTGGAAGGCAAGACAGCCCATTCCTCGATGCCCGAGACCGGCACCTCGCCGATGCTCGCCGTCAGCCGGCTGATGCCAGCGCTGGCCAAACTCGGCGGCGGCAGCTTCGAGAACGACGATTTCGGCATGGTCACTGTCACGCATGCGGAAATGGGCGAAGCCGTTTTCGGCATCGCGCCCGGCCGTGCCGAGGTGTGGTGCACCCTGCGCACGCGGCTCGACGAGCGCATGGCCGATCTCTGCGCGGCCGCGGAAGGTCTGGCGGGCGAAATCGCCGCGCAGGACGGATTGCGCTTTGCCTTCGACTATCATGAGATTTTCGTTGCCAGCCTGAACGCACCCGAGGCGGTCGATCACCTGCGCGCAGCACTCGACGCGGAAGGTATCACCCACGACGAGGAACAGCTTCCGATGCGCGCCTCGGAGGATTTCGGCCTGTTCGGGCACACGTCTAAGTCGGCGATGCTCTTCCTCGGTGCGGGCACCGACCTTCCCGAGTTGCACAACCCGGACTACGACTTCCCCGATGACCTGATCGCCATCGGTTCGCGGATCTTCATGCGGACGGCGCGGTCATTGCTTGGCTGAAGTACATTGATGTGAATCCTACGCGACGTCTTCAGCCCTCGGCCTCACGCGTTCGCTCTATGTGAACCAGCTTCGCCAAATCCTTTTCGCGGCCGAAAAGCTTCAGGATTTCCGCTTGCTCTTCAAGCACAGGCACATGAAGCAGACCGCCACCCGACCGAACCGCCATTCTGGTCTTCGGGATCAACCGCTTCCATTCACCCGCATGAAGCACGTCCAGATCGCCCATCGTTTCGATGGGTGTGCATCCGGGCAGTTGCACTCTCATATAGGGATATGAGCGGAAGCGCGCGCTGGGGGCAGGCTGGCCGGCCTCGACGCCCCAGCGGCGCAGGAAGTGCTCGATCGTCGTACGCGAGCCCAACACATCGACATCTTCGGGCTCGATGCCGTCAACGCCGCAAAGAACCATGGCGGCACTTCCGATGATCCACCAGTCGTCCGCGTCTCCCGGCGCTGCGCCTGCGATCGCAGCGAAAGCGCCGTCGAGCGGACCGAAGCTCACTCGGCCGCCTTGCCGAAGGCCTCGGCACCGTGGTCGAACTGCAGCCGCGCCAGCCGCGCATAGGTGCCGCCGCGCGCCACCAGGCTCTGGTGCGTGCCCTCCTCGACGATCCGCCCCTGATCCATCACCAGGATGCGATCGGCCTTGAGCACGGTCGCCAACCGGTGCGCGACAACGATGGTGGTCCGCCCCTCCATCAGGCGCTCGAGCGCGGTCTGCACCAGTGTCTCGCTTTCGGCGTCGAGCGCCGAAGTTGCCTCGTCAAGCAGCAGGATCGGCGCGTCGCGCAGGATCGCGCGGGCGATTGCCACTCGTTGCCGCTGGCCGCCGGAAAGGGTCACGCCGCGTTCACCCAGTGCAGTCTCGTAGCCGTCGTCCAGCTTCGAGATGAAGGTATCGGCATGGGCGTCGCGGGCCGCCGCCTCGATCGCCTCGCGGCTCGCCCCTGGCCGCCCGAAGGCGATGTTGTCGGCAGCGCTCGCGGCAAAGATCGTCACGTCCTGCGGCACGATGGCGATACGGCTGCGTACAGCCTCCGGGTCTGCATCGCTGATATCGACGCCGTCGATAAGCACCGCCCCGGATTGCGGATCGTAGAAACGCATAAGCAGCGAGAACACGGTGCTTTTGCCCGCACCCGACGCGCCGACGATCGCCACCGTCTCTCCCGGTGCGATGCTGAAGGAAAGCCCATGCAGCGCCGATTGACCCGGCCGCACCGGATAGGCGAAGCAGACGTTGCGGAACTCGATCGCGCCGCGCGCGGGTTCCGGCATCGACAGAGGCGACAAAGGCGCGGTAACCGTAGGTTCTTCTGCCAGCAGTTCGGTCAACCGTTCGGCCGCACCCGCCGCCTGGCTCAGCTCGCCCCACACTTCCGACAATGCGCCCAGAGCGCCGGCCGCCAGCACGGCGTAGAACAGGAACTGGCCCAGCGTACCCGGCGAGAGCGTACCGGAAAGCACGTCGTAGGAGCCGATCCACAGCACCGCGACCACAGAGGTGAAAATGGTGAAGATGGCAAAGAAGGTGAGGAAGGAGCGCGCGAACACCGAAGCCCGCGCCGCGGAAAACGCAGTCTCGACTGCCGCTGAGAACCGCTCCGTCACTAGCCTTTCGTTGGTGAAGGCCTGCAACGTGCGCACCGCGCCGATCTGCTCGCTCGCATAGGCCGTGGCATCAGCCAGAGTATCCTGCGCGAAGCGAGACCTGCGTCGCACGGACCGCCCGAATGCGACGAGCGGCAGAACCACGATAGGAATCGCCGCGATGACGAGGCCGGAGAGCTTAGGGCTCGTCACCACCATCATCGCGAGCGCGCCGAGCCCCATGATGAGATTGCGCAGCGCGACAGACGCGGTCGCTCCCACGGCGGACTTGATCTGGGTGGTGTCGGCCGTCAGCCGCGAGACGATCTCGCCCGACTGCACCGTGTCGAAGAAACCGGGTGATAGGCGCGTCACATGCGCGAAGACGTCGCGGCGGATGTCGGAGACTACCCGCTCACCCAAGGTGATGACGAAGTAGTATCGGGCGGCCGAGGCCAGCGCCAGCACACCGGCAAGCACCGCCAGCATGGAGAAGTAATTGGCGATCAGGGCGGAATCGGAATCGCTGAAACCGAAGTCGATCATGCGCCTTACGGCGATCGGCAAGGTCAATGTCGTCAGCGCGGCGGCAAACAGCGATATGACCGCACCGACGACCAGTCGGCGATAGGGCAGGATGTAGGGAAACAGCCGGCGCAGCGGCTGCAGCGAACGGTCGCGCCCTCCCCGTTCTGGTATCAGATCCGCCATCAGCCCTTTCCTGTCGCCGCCCTCGGGCGAATTTGCCGGCCAGTCGGCCTTGTGGTTTTCCGCCGGCTCATGTATAGGCCAGCCCGACCGTTTTTGGAGCCGCGGCCTTTCCATAGCTGCGGCTTCAGGTTTTGATAGTGGGCGCATCGCCGCAGCGTAGCGCCGCGCGACAGCCCCGAAAGCCAGGACGACACCGATGAAAGCCGATATCCATCCCGACTACCACACCATCAAGGTCGTCATGACCGATGGCACCGAATACACGACCCGCTCGACCTGGGGCAAGGAAGGGGACACGATGAACCTCGACATCGACCCGACCACGCACCCGGCCTGGACCGGTGGCCAGCAGACGCTGCTCGACCGCGGCGGCCGCCTGTCCAAGTTCAAGAAGCGCTACGAAGGCCTCGGCATCTGAGCCTTGCGTCAGATCAAGCAGAAGTGAAAAACCCGCCGAAAGGCGGGTTTTTTGTTCGCATTGGAAACGACAGCGGCGGCAACAATTATACCAGCCGAAACGGGAGATGAAGCATGAACACCTCCAGAATGGGTTTCGGCATCGCTGTTGGCGTGGCCGTCGGCGCGGCGATTGGAGCGGCAATGGATAACGTCGCCGTTGGTCTGGCTATCGGCATGGCGATCGGTGTCGCACTTGGGGCGGTGTTGTCGCGCCGGTAGGACTATTCGGACCATCAAACCGCACGCGACGATGAAACCGCGTGCGCGCTCAATCCTTCCGGTCGGAATGGCCGAGATCGCGCTCCGGCCATACACGATCGCGCACGAGCTGCTTCAACACCTTGGCTTCCGGAAAGCCCCCGTCGCGCTTGCGCTCCCATATCAGCTCGCCGTCGAGCGCGATCTCGTACGCACCGCCGGTGCCGGGCACAAGCGCCACCTCGGCAATATCCGCTCCGAAGGTCGACAACAGCTCCTGCGCCATCCAGGCTGCACGCAGCAGCCACTGGCACTGCGTACAGTAGGTGATCGTGATGCGCGGGCGCGGTGCCCCGCCCGAGCCGACCGTCATGCCGCGCTCAGTTTGGCGAGAGTCTCGTCATCGACCTCGAAATTGGCGTAGACGTTCTGCACGTCGTCGTCGTCTTCCAGCGTTGCGATCAGCTTGAGGATCGATTGGGCGCGGTCCTCGTCGACCGGAGTGGAGGTCTGCGGCTTCCAGATCGTCTTGACCGATTCCGCTTCGCCCAGCGAAGCCTCCAGCGCCGAAGTCACGTCGCCGATGTCCTCGAAGGCGCAGATGATGACGTGGCCGTTCTCGTCGGACTGCACGTCGTCCGCACCGGCCTCGATCGCCGCTTCCATCACCGTGTCCGCGTCGCCGGCAGCCGCGCCATAGACGATCTCACCGACCCGATCGAACATGAAGGAGACAGAGCCCGTCTCGCCCATCGCCCCGCCAGCCTTGGTGAAGGCGGCACGCACGTTGGATGCGGAACGATTGCGGTTGTCGGTCAAAGCCTCGACGATCACGGCAACGCCGCCGGGACCGTAGCCCTCGTAGCGCACTTCGTCATAACTCTCCGCATCACCGCCCGACGCCTTGTTGATGGCGCGCTGGATGTTGTCCTTGGGCATCGACTGAGCCTTGGCGTTCTGCACGGCAAGGCGCAGTCGCGGGTTCATGTCGGGGTCGGGTGCCCCCATCTTGGCTGCGACGGTGATTTCGCGCGCGAGCTTGGAAAACATCTTCGAGCGGACCGCATCCTGCCGGCCCTTGCGATGCATGATGTTCTTGAACTGTGAATGACCTGCCATAACACCCCTATGCGGACTTCTTCGCAATGTCGTTGAATGGCGCGCCTTATAGTGAAAAGCCCGCCGAACGTCCAGAAAAAGCCGGGTGCCGGATAGGCGCAGCAACCGTATGTCGACGCAGATTCCCCTTGCCGCGCGCAGTTTCGAGCCCGAAACTGCTTGTCGGGGCACGTGGAGGCTTGTGATGACGACCGAGCAAGGGGACAGCTACTTCAATCCGGTGAACAACACGCGGCTCGTGTTCACAGAGCTGCCAAAGGACAATGGCGGCGTCAGGCTGATCATGGACTGGTTTGCAGGCCCGGGAGAAACGCTGCCGAACACGCGCCATTATCACGCCGGTCCGGCGGACTTCGCTTCGGAACGCTTCGACCTCATTGCCGGCAGTGCCGTATACTCGATCGGCGATACCGAACACCGCGCCGACGCTCCCCACAATTTCGATGTCCCATGCAACACGGTTCACGTTCATCCGCGCAATGTGGGGAGCGGCGAAATGCATGTGCGCCAGACGGTGACGACACCCCAGCCTGACCTTCACAATCTGCAGCGCGCACAGCATTTTTTCGAAACGCTGGTGGCGCTCGGGCAGCAGGGCAAAACCGATCGAGAATGCAACTTCACCGACCGTCTGCAATCGGCGCTAACGGTGAGGGAGACGCTGCTGGACCCCACCTGGCTTGCGGGGCAGTCGCAAGCCCTGCAGCGCGCGACGATTGGCCTTGGCGCAACCCTTGCACTCACGCTCGGCTACAAGGCCCGCCATCTGCCAGTCAAGGAGCAGGCCACCGCGCAGACCCCGTAGCGGGCTCGCACAAACGTGAAGCCGGGTATCGGCAGTTTGGCTTAACCTGCCGGGCGACGCTCGAAGCCCGGAGAACCGCCATGCGCCTGGTCCGCCGCCTCGCCCTTGCCGCCACCATCCTTGCCGCCCTTCCTGCGGGCGCCATGGCCCAGGATCAGGCGGAGCCACCGCCGAGCAGATGCGTCGCGATCGCAGAAACGCTCCCCCATGTCACCTACGCAAATTTTACACCTGCGCAGACCTTCGTCGATGGAGACGTGACGATCACTTATGCTGGCCACTCGACCTACGTGATCGAGACGCCGGGCGGCGTGCGCATCGCCACCGATTTCTCCGGTTACTACGGCGCCGAGCCTCTGCCGCGCATCGTCACGATGAACAAGGCGCACCGCACCCATTTCACGGAAAGTCCGGATCCGGGCATCGAATACGTCCTGCGCGGCTGGAACCCGGAAGGCGGCCCCGCCCGCCATGCCGTCGTCGTGGACGACATCTACATCCGCAACGTGCCAACCGACATACGCTCATGGGGCGGCATGGAAGAAGGTGGCAACTCGATCTTCATATTCGAGGTAGCCGGGCTCTGCATCGGCCATCTCGGCCACCTGCACCACCGGCTGGAGGACGCACATTACGGCGCCATCGGGCGTCTCGATATTCTGATGGTACCGATCGACGGCGGCATGACGCTCTCGGTCGGAGCGATGAGCGAGATCGCCACCCGGCTTTTCTCCTCGCTCATCCTGCCGATGCACCGCCATGCGACGCCGATGGCCGAGTTCACCGGCCGCATGGGCGAAACCTTCGACGTGCGCTACGCCGAGGAGTCCTCTTTCAGCGTCTCGCTGCGCAGCCTGCCCTCGCGCCCCACCATTCTGGTGCTCAAGGGCGTATGACGCGGCATCAATGCGCCGCGTCGGTTCCGGCGGCCTTGTCCAGCGTGCGCTTACGCCGCGCCAGCATGTTGAGACCTTCGACCAGCGCCGAGAAGCCCATGGCGGCGTAGATGTAGCCCTTGGGCACATGGAAGCCCATGCCGTCGGCGATCAGCGTCATGCCGATCATCAGCAGGAAGGCCAGCGCCAGCATCACAATCGTCGGGTTCTTCTCGATGAAACGGGATAGCGGATTGACGGCCACCAGCATCACGGTCACCGCAAAGATGACGGCGATGTACATGATAGCGATCTCGTCGGTCATGCCGACCGCGGTGATGATCGAGTCGATCGAGAAGACGAGATCCAGAAGCAGGATCTGGAAGATCGCGCCCGCGAGCGAGATCTGGATCGTCTGGCCGATCATGTTCTCCTTGCCGTCGTCGTGATCGACGGAGTGGTGGATTTCCTTGGTGGCCTTCCACACGAGGAACAGACCGCCTGCGATCAGGATCAGGTCGCGCCATGAGAACGGATGGTCGAACAGCACGAACAGCGGATTGGTGAGCTGGACGATCCACGCGACGGTGGCGAGCAGTAGAAGACGCATGATGAGCGCGCCGCCGATGCCGATCCGCCGTGCCCTCGCCCGGTGTTCCTCGGGCAGCTTGTTGGTCAGGATCGAGATGAAGATCAGATTGTCGATGCCGAGAACGACCTCAAGCACGACCAGCGTGACCAGCGCAACCCAGGCTGTCGGATCGGAAAGCCAGTCGAAATGTCCGGCGAAGAACTCGATCATTGGTGCCCCCGGCTGTGGATTGATGGGAAGATTAAGAGAATTAGGCGCCCCTGCGCCCCGGCGTCAACCGCCGCGGCACCTGCCGGAAATCCGCGAGCGCCACTTTGGTTCCCGCTCACCTACCAGAACGCGGGCACAGTCTCCTCGAGCCGCGGCCCCAGCCGCAGCGGCGCGATCCGCTCGGCAAGGCCCGTCCGGTCGGAGATGTCGAGGCCGACGCCGCAGATCGTTGCCGGCCCGCTTGCCGCCTCGAAACGCCCCTTCGGCACCTTGGACAGGAACCGGTTCAGCGGCTCCTCCTTGTCCATGCCGAGCGACGAATCGTAGTCGCCGCACATACCCGCATCCGTCAGGTAGCCCGTGCCGCCATTGAGGATCTGGTGGTCGGCCGTTGGCTGGTGCGTATGGGTCCCCACCACAAGGCTTGCACGACCGTCCACGAAATGTGCGAAGCACATCTTTTCCGAGGTCGCCTCAGCGTGGAAGTCGATCACCACCGCATCCGCCTGCTCGCCGAGCGGGCAGGCGGCAAGCTCGCGCTCGCCCGCCTGAAACGGATCATCGAGCTCCGGATGCATGAAGACCCGGCCCATGATGTTGGTCACGAACACGCGCGCGCCATTGCGGGCCTCGTAGAGCCCGGTTCCCCTGCCCGGCGTGCCGATCGGAAAGTTGGCCGGCCGCAGGAAGCGGTCGGAGCGTGACGCGAATTCCAGTGCCTCGCGCTGGTCCCAGACGTGGTTGCCCGTGGTCACCACGTCGGCGCCTGCTTCCAGCGTCGCGAGATAGATTTCTTCGGTGATGCCGAAGCCGCCGGCCGCGTTCTCGCCATTGACGATGACGAAGTCGAGCCGGAAATCGGAGATCAGGCCCGGAAGCCTTTCCCACACCGCCGTGCGGCCGGATCGCCCGACCATGTCGCCCAGAAAAAGAAGTCTCATGACAGGTGTCTATAAGGCCAGGGGAAACCCGCGCAAGCCGCTTTCGGTGAGGATTTCTTCGAGCTGCACGTCATGGTCCTGGTTCGGAACCTCCGGAACGAGCTGGCAGTCGAAGGCGATGCCGATCAGCCGCGGCGTCAAATTCCTGCGATGCAGCCGGTCGATCGCCCGGTCGTAGTAGCCCGCGCCATAGCCGATGCGGTGGCCGCGCGCATCGAATGCCGCCAATGGCATCAGCATCAGCGCAGGTTCGAGCACCTGAGCCTCCTCGCCCGGTCCTGCTGTCCCGAAGCCCATATCGATCAACGGCGCACCCCGAACGAGCTCGCGAAACACGATGGTCGTTTTGTCGAGGATCGCCGGCAGGCAGAGCCGCGCACCCTTTTCGCGCAGCGCGAACATCAGCGGCCGCACATCGACCTCCGAACGCATCGGCCAGAAGCCTGAAACGACCATTCCCGGCTCGATGTCGATGGCCGAGGCCGCCTCGGCCATCGTAAGTGAGGCCTCGACCCGCCATATGGCGTCGAGCGCATCACGCCGGGCCAGCGCTTCCTGGCGCAGCTGCTTCTTCAACTGGGCGTGCACAGCCACCTCCACATTTTTGCGCCGGGCGCGACTTTCTCTCTGCGGTCATAGAACTTCGGCACGCCCCTCTCTATCCTGAAATCGACGTCACGAAATGCGGGCAGCTCCAAATTGGCCATGATCGACGAAAATTCCCCACGCCCCGCACACCCGGACGAGCAGCCGGCACTTGAAGGCATCTTGCGCCGGGCGTCGCTTGCAGAATCCAGATACCGCGAACAGCTTCTGGCGCATCCGGAGGTGCTGGAGCTGCCGGTCGAGCAGATCGTGGCAGGCCGCGTGTTCGTGTCAGACATGGATCGGAAGCCTGCCGGCTTCTGTGTGGT
The DNA here is from genome assembly GCF_058448885.1 of Mesorhizobium sp. DxT. Lineage (NCBI taxonomy): Bacteria > Pseudomonadati > Pseudomonadota > Alphaproteobacteria > Hyphomicrobiales > Phyllobacteriaceae > Mesorhizobium > Mesorhizobium sp. DxT. Next base: position 46,126 of record NZ_JBZFLJ010000010.1, read on the forward strand.
TGTGCCGGCATCCACTGACGAATTCGAGCTCGAGGGACTTTTCGTCGACCCGCCGTTCTTGGGCCGCGGGATAGGCAGGCTCTTGGTGGGCCACGCGGCGGCTATCGCCGCGGGCATGGGTGCCAGGCGGATGAGCGTCATCGCCGGCCATGAGGCCAGGGGATTCTACGAGAAATGCGGATTCGCGGTGACGGGCGAGACGCACACACAGTTCGCGCCGGCCCTCATCATGCTTCTGATGCTGGACGATGCCGCCGGCGGACCGGAATAAGAGACGTTCCACGACGACCGATGGAGCGGTTGATCCCGGGAGCCTACAAAGTAGGTGGGCGCCGTATGTCCAAGCCCACGGGCCTGGCCAGGGACAGCTCCCTAAGGATCAATAAGGCCCCGGGGAATAGTTGCTCCTGTCGGGAAGCGCAGAACGCCGAAGCCAATATAGGGCTCACCGAACGGTCTCGCCAGCGAAATGAATGACTTCTGTTTCCATGGGGCTCTTTTTCGCGCCGGCGACGATTTCGCCGCCTGCCCCTGCGTCTTCTTGCCCTGTTCCGCGCCCGCCTCTACTGTCCGCCCCGACGAACAGGAGAGCATGGATGCGTTTTGAAGGAACGGCGGCCTATGTCGCCGACAAGGACCTGATGGTGGCCGTCAATGCGGCGATCGCGCTGGAACGGCCGCTGCTGGTCAAGGGCGAGCCCGGTACCGGCAAGACCGAGCTTGCCAGGCAGATCGCAGCCGCGCTCGGCCTCGATCTCCTCGAATGGCACGTCAAGTCCACCACGCGCGCGCAGCAGGGTCTCTACGAATATGATGCGGTTTCGCGCCTGCGCGACAGCCAGCTCGGCGACGAACGCTTCAACGATATCCATAACTACATCCGCCACGGCAAGCTGTGGGAGGCCTTTGCCGCTGACCGCAAGGTGGTGCTGCTGATCGACGAGATCGACAAGGCCGATATCGAGTTCCCCAACGACCTGCTGCAGGAACTCGACAAGATGGAGTTCCATGTCTACGAGACCGGCGAGACCGTGCGCGCGCGGCAACGCCCGATCGTCATCATCACGTCCAACAATGAGAAGGAACTGCCGGACGCCTTCCTGCGCCGCTGCTTCTTCCATTACATCCGCTTCCCCGACATGGACACGCTCCAGCGCATCGTCGACGTGCACTATCCGGGCATCAAGCAGAACCTCGTGCGCGCGGCGCTTACCCAATTCTACGAGGTGCGGGAGGTGCCGGGCCTGAAGAAGAAGCCCTCAACCTCGGAAGCGCTCGACTGGATCAGGCTGCTGGTAGCCGACGACGTCGACCCGGCCGATCTGCGCGCAGACCCGAAAAACGCCCTGCCCAAGCTGCACGGCGCGCTTTTGAAGAACGAGCAGGACGTGCACCTCTTCGAACGGCTGGCCTTCATGGCGCGAAGGCAAGGCTGAGGAGTATTCGTCAACGCAATTGCCCGGACTGGACCGTTGCGCGGCGATCGCATTCAGGCATGGGTCCTCGGGTCAAGCCCGAGGATGCCGAAGGAAGAAACGCTGATGCTACTGGCCAAAGTCGCGTTGTCGCGGCAGGCAATCTCATACTCGTCATCCTCGGGCTTGACCCGAGGATCCATGCCTGAGCCGCTCCGCAGCCACTACTGCTAGGGGGAACTGTCTATGTCCGACGTCACTATCCGCCCGCTGACCGACGCCGACCACGCCGATTGGCGCAGGCTCTGGACCGAATATCTGAAATTCTACGAGGCGACGGTGCCCGAGGAGGTCTACGCCTCGACATGGGCGCGCCTCTTCGACGACGGCGAATACGAGCCGCGCGGCTTCATCGCGACCGTCGACGGCAAGGCGGTCGGTCTCGTCCACTATATCCTCCACCGCACCTGCTGGTCGGTGAAGAACAATTGCTACTTGCAGGACCTCTATGCCGACCCCGAAGTGCGCGGCAAGGGCATCGGCCGCGCGCTGATCGAGGCGGTCTACGCCGAGGGCGAGCGGCTCGACACCAACGGCGTCTACTGGATGACCCAGCATTTCAACGAGACGGCGCGCAAGCTCTACGACCGCATCGGCACGCTGACGCCGTTCATCAAGTACCAGGGAGGCTGAGCCGGGTGTTCCTGCCATTTTTCCTCGAGCTGAAAGCGGCAAAAGTTCCCGTGTCGCTGCGGGAATACCTGACCCTGCTAGAAGGCATGGAGGCTGATCTCGTCACCTACGATGTGGAGGGGTTCTACTATCTCTCCCGCGCCGCGCTGGTGAAGGACGAGCGGCATATCGACCGCTTCGACCAGGTTTTCAGCCATGTCTTCAAGGGCGTCGAGGCGGTGTCGGGCGAAGGCGCGGTCGACGTTGCCAACCTGCCCGAGGAATGGCTGCGGCGGCTCGCCGAAAAGCACCTGAGCGAGGAAGAAAAGAAGCTCGTCGAGGCGCTGGGCGGCTTCGAAAAGCTGATGGAGACGCTGAAGCAGCGGCTGGAGGAACAGAAGGGCCGTCATCAGGGCGGGTCGAAATGGATCGGCACGGCCGGCACCTCGCCCTTCGGCGCCTATGGCTACAATCCCGAAGGCGTGCGCATCGGGCAAGCTGAAAGCCGCCATCGCCGCGCGGTGAAGGTGTGGGACAAGCGCGAGTTCAGGAATTTCGACGATTCCGTCGAGCTCGGCACGCGCAACATCAAGGTCGCGCTGAAGCGCCTGCGCCGATGGGTGCGCGAGGGTGCCGAAGAGGAGCTCGACCTGCCGGGAACCATCCACGCCACGGCAGAGCATGGCTATCTCGACGTGCAGACACGGCCCGAGCGGCGCAATGCGGTGAAGCTGCTGATGTTCTTCGATGTCGGCGGTTCGATGGACGATCACATCCGCGTCGTCGAGGAGCTGTTTTCCGCCGCCCGCGTCGAGTTCAAGCACATGGAGTATTTCTACTTCCACAACTGCCTCTACGAAGGCGTGTGGAAGGATAATCGACGCCGCCACGCCGAGGTCATCCCGACCATGGACGTGCTGCACAAATACGGAAGCGACTATAAGGTCATCTTCGTCGGCGACGCCTCGATGAGCCCGTACGAGATCGCTTATCCCGGCGGATCGGTCGAGCACTGGAACGAGGAACCGGGCCACGCCTGGCTGTCGCGCGTCACCGCGCAATGGCCCAACGCCGTCTGGCTCAACCCCGTCCGCGAGAAGCACTGGGGATACACCCACTCGATCGGCATGATCTCCGAACTGTTCTCGCAGCGCATGTACCCCCTGACGCTGACCGGACTGGAGCAGGCCACGCGCGAGCTGTCGCGCAGGCATTGAGGCCGGGACGCGGCCGCATTACATATGTGGCGATCCACCTTTCAGGAGCCACCGCCATGGACGCCAAGACCTATCCCGTCTCCCGCACCGACGCCGAGTGGCGTGCGCTGCTGACGCCCGAGCAGTACCAGGTCATGCGCCAGCACGGTACCGAAAGGCCCGGAAGCTGCGCCCTGCTGCACGAAAAACGCGCCGGCACCTTCACATGCGCCGGCTGCGACCAGCCGCTGTTCGAATCGAAGCTGAAGTTCGAGAGCGGCACCGGCTGGCCGAGCTTCAACGACCCGGTGCCCGGTTCGGTCGAGATGACCGAGGATCGCAGCTACGGCATGGTGCGCACCGAAGTGCATTGCGCCAATTGCGGCAGCCATCTCGGTCACGTCTTCCCCGACGGCCCGCCACCGACCGGCCTGCGCTACTGCATCAACGGCGTGGCGCTGGAGTTCGAGCCGGCGTAAGGCCTGTTCGTGCGTCCTTCGAGGCTCGCTCCGCTCGCACCCAAACGCTATCGCGAAGCCAGCGCCGTTTCCGCAAGTCTTACCCAATAGCTGACGCCGGCGGGGATCGCCTCGTCGTCGAAATCGTAGGCAGGGTGGTGCAGGCCGGCGGAATCGCCGTTACCGATGAAGATGAACGCGCCCGGACGCACCGTCAGCATGTGCGAGAAATCCTCGCCGGCCATCACCGGTCGCACGGCGCGGTCGACCGTCCCGGCCACCTCTTTCGCGACCTGCGCCACGAAGTCCGCCTCCTCTGGGCGGTTGAACGTCACCGGATGCGCCTGGCTGTAGTCGATCTCGATCTCGGCCCCCGTCGCCTTGGCGATACCGGCGCAGACCTCACCGATCCGGCGCTCGGCCATGGCGGCGTTTTCCATGTCGAGTGCGCGCGTCGTGCCCCAGATCTCGATCGTTTCGGGAATGATGTTGTAGGCCGTGCCCGCGATCACCCGCGTAATGGTGACCACCAGAGAAGCGACCGGATCGGCGTTGCGCGCCACGATCGACTGTAACGCATCGATGAGCTGCGTCCCGGTGACAATCGGATCGATCGTCGTGTGCGGTCGGGCCGCATGCCCGCCCCGCCCCCTTGATGCGGATGGTGAACTTGGCGACGGCGCCCATGATCGGCCCGGCGCAGACCGCGAACTGCCCGGTCGGGATTCCCGGCATGTTGTGCATGCCGTAGACGCGCTCGATGCCGAAACGCTCCATCAGCCCATCGTCGAGCATGGCCCTAGCGCCGCTGCCGATTTCCTCGGCCGGCTGGAAGATCAGCGCAACGGAACCGGCGAAATTGCGGGTCTCGGCGAGATATTGCCCGGCACCGAGCAGCATCGTGGTGTGCCCGTCATGGCCGCAGGCATGCATATGGCCCGGCGACTTCGACGCATGAGGCTTGCCGGTCTTCTCGACGATCGGCAGGGCGTCCATGTCGGCGCGCAACCCGATGACCGGCCCCTCGCCCAGCCTGCCGCGGATGACCGCGACAATACCCGTACGGCCGACGCCGGTCACGACATCGTCGCAACCGAATGCGCGCAGCTTCTCGGCAACGAAAGCGGTGGTGCGGGGAAGGTCGAAGCCGATCTCGGGCTGCTCGTGCAGCAGCCGGCGCCAGCCGGCGGCATCCTGCTGCATCTCGCTCGCGCGGTTGAGGATCGGCATGTCGGCTCCTTCGTCGGTTGTGGGTTGACCAACCTTAGGAGCGGATTGCCGGAACCGCCAGAGCCGACCTGTGAACTATTCCATGCCGAGCGCGGCCTTGTAGAGGTCGAGGATCGCCTCTTCCTCCTGGCGCTCGTTCGCGTCCTTCTTGCGAAGCCGGATGATAACGCGCATCGCCTTGGTATCGAAGCCGGTACCCTTGGCTTCGGCGAAGACTTCCTTGATGTCGTCTGCGATGGTCTGCTTTTCTTCTTCGAGCCGCTCGACGCGCTCGATGAAGGCGCGGAGCTGGCCCGCGGCTACGGTCTGGGCGGATTCGGCTGTGATGTCATCGGCCATGCTTGGATCTCCGGATTGGTCGGGCCGCGACTCGGGCGGCAAAAGGTCGGCGTTTGGTTGCCCGACACGGAGCCAAGAATCAATGGTCTTTCGGCCTGTTTTCCTCGAATGCCGTCTGCTTCTCGGCCGGGGCCTCTGTCTGGTATTTCGCACGCCACTCGGCATAAGGCATGCCGTAGACGATCTCACGCGCATCTTCCTTGCCGAGTTCAACGCCGGCGTCCGAGGCTGCGTCGCGATACCAGTTGGACAGGCAGTTGCGGCAGAAACCAGCGAGATTCATCAGGTCGATATTCTGCACATCGCTGCGCGTGCGCAAATGCTCCACGAGGGTGCGGAAGGCAGCCGCCTCGAAATCGCGCTTCTGGTCCTCGGTCAGGTCGGCCATGGTCGTTGCTCCTTCGCCAGCTCAGATCGGCCCGGTGCGCGAGCCATGCTGCTGCACCTCATGAATATCGGGCAGCGCGTTGATCGCTTCAAGGATGGGCACCAGCCGATCCGCCCACGCCTCGGCGTCGCGTGCTTCTGCGATCAGGTCCTGCCGCAGCTCGATCAGCGCATGGGCGTAGCCATTGACGATGGCGTGGCGGAACATGGTGTCGCCGCGCAGCGCGCCGTCATAGGGCTCGTTGTCGCCCACCGTCAGTGCGGGATCGGCTGAAAGCATGTCGAGCAGCGGCCGCACCGCGCGGGCGTCGGAGTCCCACAGCACCCCGACATGCCACGGCCGGGCGCGGCCCTGCATGGAAGGCGTGAACGAATGGATCGAGAAGATGAAGGGTGCGGCGCCGGTTGCCGACGCAACCGAGGCAACCATCGACCCGACGGCGTCGTGGTACGGGCGATAATAGTGCTCCAGCCGCCGCTCCCTCTCCTCATCGTTCATCGGATAATTCGCGGGCACGATCGTGCCGTCATAGAGCTGGCGGATCAGAGTCGGATCATCCTCGCCGCGGTTGGGGTCGATCAGCAGGCGCGAAAAGCGCGCCATGACCGCCGGCACGCCGAGCCGCGCGGCCAGCCGGCGCGTCACGGTCTCGACTCCGATGTCGTAGGCTATGTGCCGGTCGAATTCCGAGGCAGGCAGCCCGAGATCGCCATACTCCTCGGGAAGCGCGCGTCCGGCATGGTCCGCGAGGAGGACCAGGCCCTTCGTCCGGTCGCCTTCGATGGCTTCGAAAGGAGCGAAAAGGGCGTCACGCGTCATCAAACGATCCGAAAGCTGAAAAGATGCAGCGGCCTGTGTTTCATGAACGGCCGAACCATGCAATGCCGCTGTTTCGACACGCTTTCGGGCAGGATCGGCGAGGATGCTCGTCGGCTGTCGAATCCGCGATCTAAATCGGTTCACCTGCCCGTCGGCATGCGTTGACACAGGCTTGTACTTCCCCGAAAAGGACTTGAGAGATGACGATTCCGGTGGCGAGGGTGATGAAGACGGCTTCGGCGAGAGCGACACGTTTCTGCCTCCTGGCAGGCCTGTCCGGCTTCGCCATAGCGGGTTCCGCGCTGGCGACCGCGACACCGGCGCTTGCCGATTTCCGCGTCTGCAACGCCACGCAAAGTCTCGTCGGCGTTTCCATCGGCTACCGCGCCAGCACCGGCTGGGTCACCGAGGGCTGGTGGCACATCGAAGGTTCGACCTGCAAGACGCTGATCGAGGGCGCACTGTCCTCACGCTATTATTATCTTTATGCCGAAGACGCCGAGCGCGGCGGACGCTGGGACGGGCCGGTCAACATGTGCGTGGCCGAGCGCGAGTTCAAGATTGCCGGTGCCGGAGACTGCTTCGCGCGCGGCTTCCAGCGCGCTGGCTTCCAGGAATACGACACACGGGAACAGGCGAGCTGGATGGTCCAGCTCACCGACGAGCCGGCAAATGGCGGCGCTGCCGTCACGGGAACGGGTAATCAATGAGACGCAGCCGCAAGGTCAAGATACTCGCGACGCTCGGACCGGCATCTTCGGAAGAAGTTATGATCAGGCGGCTTTTCGAAGCCGGGGCGGACGTGTTCCGCATCAATATGAGCCACGCCGACCATCCGCTGATGCGTACGCTTGTCGAGCGCATCCGCAAGGTGGAAAAGGATGTCGGCCGTCCGATCGGCATTCTTGCGGATTTGCAGGGGCCGAAGCTCCGCGTAGGCAAGTTCGCCAGTGATTCCGTCGAATTGACGCCGGGCCAGACCTTTGTACTGGATGACGACCCCGCGCCCGGCGACGAGACGCGCGTGCAGCTTCCGCATCCGGAAATCCTGCAGTCGGTCGAACCGGGCCACAGGCTTCTGATTGATGACGGAAAGCTCCAGCTCAAGGCGGTCGAGACCGACGGGCACAAGATTGTCTGCACCGTCGTCGCCGGCACGAAAATATCCAATCGCAAGGGTGTAAGCCTGCCCGATACCGACCTGCCGATTGGCGCGCTGACGGACAAGGACCGCAAGGATCTCGAGGCGGTTCTTGCCACGGGCGTCGACTGGATCGCGCTGTCCTTCGTGCAGCGGCCGGAAGATCTGGCGGAAGTGCGCAAGGTTGCCCGCGGCCGCGCCGCGCTGATGTCCAAGATCGAGAAGCCGCAGGCGGTCACGCGGCTCGCCGAGATCATCGAACTGTCCGACGCGTTGATGGTCGCGCGCGGCGACCTCGGCGTGGAAATGCCGCTCGAGGCGGTGCCCGGCATCCAGAAGCAGATCACCCGCGCCGCCCGGCGCGCCGGCAAGCCGGTGGTGGTTGCCACCCAGATGCTTGAATCGATGATCACCGCGCCGGTTCCGACACGCGCCGAGGTTTCCGACGTCTCGATTGCCGTTTTCGAAGGCGCGGACGCGATCATGCTTTCAGCCGAATCGGCTGCCGGCGACTATCCGGTCGAGGCAGTAGCCACGATGGACGCGATTGCGACGCAGGTGGAGAAGGACCCGCTCTATCCCGGCATCATCAACGCCCAGCGCTCCGAACCCGAAGCGACCGGCGCCGACGCCATCTCGCTTGCCGCACGGCAGATCGGCGAGACGCTGAAGCTGTCGGCGATCGTGACCTACACCTCGTCCGGCACCACCGGTCTTCGCGCGGCCCGCGAGCGCCCGCAACTGCCGATCATCGCGCTGTCGCCCGTTGTCGAGACCGCACGACGGCTGTCGCTGGTGTGGGGCACCCATTGCGTCGTGACGCAGGACGCAAGCAACCTCGACGACATGGTCGATCGCGCCTGCCGCATCACCTACCAGGAAGATTTCGGCCAAGCCGGTGATCGCATCATCATCACCGCCGGCGTTCCGCTGGGCACGCCGGGCGCAACCAACATGCTGCGCATCGCCTATATCGGCTCCGACGGCATGAGCGGTCTCTGACGGGGCTTCAGCCGGCCGCAGACAGTTCGGGCTTCTCGTCGGGGCAGGCAGGCCCGTACGCATCGTCTGCTATGCGGGCTTCAACCTTTTTCACCGCCGCTTGCAGGTCGACTGGCTTGCCCGAGACCTTCTCGATTGCCGCAACGACCAGATCGGGCGCCACCCAGTCGGGTTTGTGTCCGAGATTGTCGACCCAGATCATGTCGGCGCCGGGAATGTCGCGCGCGAGCCCTACGGAGTGGATTTCCTCGTAGACGACCGTATCGCGGTTGCCTGAAATTACGATGGTCGGGGCCGCGATCTCGCCGTAGCGTTTCGAATAGACGGCGACATGATCGTAGAGGCCCGCGACATCGGTCGCGTTCCATCGGAAAGCGGAAGCCCGCAGCACCAGGGGTATCGCGGCGTCGGCGAGATAGGTCTCCGGCATCCGGTTCGGCGCGAACACGCAGACAGAAGCCGCCCCCATCTGCAGAGTCCCGCCCGGCCATGCGAGCGCTTCCACGAAAAGACGCCCCAGCACGGGCAGCGACGACAGCTTGTAATACCAGGATGTCGCCCCGCCGGGCCAAGGGTGCGTCGCAGCCGAAAGGAATACCAGCCCCTGCGTCTTTTCGGGATGCTCAACGGCAAATGCGGCAGCGACCGCGCCACCGAAGGAATGGCCGACGATAATGGCCTTTTCCATGCCGTAATGATCCATAAGAGCCGCGATCGTATTCGCCTGCGCCACGGGATCGCCATTGCCAGAGCCGCGCTCCGACCATCCATGTCCGGGTCGGTCCGCAAACAGCATCTCGGCCCTGCCTTCCAGCAGCGGGCGCACGGGTACCATCTGGTCCAGCAGATTGCCGCTTGCGCCGTGGATGAACACCACCGGGGGCAGGTCAGCCGTCGAACCAGCCGGAATATAGACGTGATGGACTTTCGTGCCTCCCACTTCCGCGAAGCTGCCGACAGGCGGATAGCGCCGTTCGATCAGCCATGCGCCGACGCGGCTGACCCCGACGAGCGCGAGGAAGAGGGCGAGCAGGCCGCAGATCGCGGCGGTAAGAAGATTCATGCGGACAATTACGAGGAAGTATGAGGATCAGTTTCGCTTGGCGTCAGCCAGCCGTCAAATACCCTGGCCGGCAAGTTCGTCGGCCAGATTGCCCAGTTCCGTCTGGGCGCTGCGCATCATTGGATAAACGTTCAGCACCCGCTCATAGGCGTGCATCGCCGCTTCCTTGTGACCGGTGTTCTTGAGAATCGTCGCCATGCCGCCAAGGGCGCCGAAATGGCGTGGCTCTAGGCGAAGCACGCGGCCAATGTCCGCCATCGACTTCGAATAATTCTCCATCGTGAAATGCAGCGTGGCGCGCCGGTTCCAGCCCTCTGCGTAGTCGGGTACCAGCATCACCACCTGATCGAGGAAATCCATCGCGACCGCGTTGTCTTCCTTCTTCATGGCCTCCTGCGACCATTGCATCAGAAGATCGACAGAGGCGCTTCCCGACCGCGCCCATTCGCTGCGTAGACGTGAAGCCACACGCTCTGCCGCCTGTTCGTTGCGCGCCCGCCTCAATTCATCGAATAGCCTGTCGACCCGCGCCTGCGGCTCTTCGGCCGCGATTCCGGTGGACGACCGCCCGGTTGTCTGGGCGTGCGCCGCCGCAAGGGGCAATGCCGCCAGAATCACCGTCAAAATGGCAAAAACGTTCCGCATGCGGGAGAAGGTACCCCCGCGTCGCGGAACGTCAAACTGAAATTCGCGTGAGAAGCGCGCGGGCCTCAGCCCTGGCGAGCCTTGAAGCGCGGCGCGGTCTTGTTGATGATGTAGACGCGGCCCTTGCGGCGAACCATGCGGTTGTCGCGGTGACGGCTCTTGAGCGCCTTGAGCGAGTTCTTGATCTTCATCGGTCTAGCCCGTTTCCTGATGCCCTGGCGGGCCAACATAAAAGCGCGCCCGAGGCGCGCCGTAAATCTGCGATGGCACATAGACGAGTTGACGGGGCCGTGTCAACCGCGCAGACGCCTTGTAGCTCTCTTGCAGAGGGTGCCCGGCCCGCTTGGCGGGGGCCGGGCATCCGTTCATTCTCAGCTATATGGCGATACGCACTGGCGGCGCGGACCGTTATATGGCTGATAGGTATTGTCGGAGGCCCGATACGACCGCCACCGATCGTAACACCACTGGACGTGAGCGGAGCCGCCACGCGATCTGGCCGCAGGCGCCTGATTCATGGCGCCGCCGATGATCGCACCGGCGATGAAGGCCGCCGGCGGGAACCAGAAACCATTATACTGCCGGTAGCCGGGACGACGATCCCTGTAGCCTCTGTGACCACGCCAGTAAGTGCTGTTTCCACGGCGTTCGAACCTGTCTCGGCCCCGATCCCTGCGGTTGTCGCGACGGTAGTCACGGTCTCGCCGATACTGCACATTCGTCACATCGGAAGATACGGCCGGCGCATTGGGCACGAAAACCGGCGCAGCGGCAGCGGGTACCGCCGTACCAACTGCAAATGAAAGCGCCAGCACATGGCAAAGCGCGGATGATAGTTTGAACATCGAACAGCCTCCTGCATAAGTCCCTATCATTGAGGAAACGGCAGGGCCGGCCTTTAGTTTCGTTACATTATGGCAATGTTGGCGGGAGCGTCCGATGAAGCCGCACACCTGACCCACGGCCGTCGCTCGGCGGATCACCGTGTGAGGCGCGTGAAGTGGCCCATCTTGCGTCCGGGTCGAGCCTCGGCCTTGCCGTAGAGATGCAGCATCACGCCCGGCTCGGCGAGTAACGCCGGTGCCCGCTCGACATCGTCGCCGATCAGATTTTCCATAACGCAATCGCTATGCCGATCAGGGTCGCCAAGCGGCAGTCCGGCGACCGCGCGAATATGCTGCTCGAATTGCGAGACCAGGCATGCGGCCTCGGTCCAGTGCCCGGAATTGTGCACCCGCGGCGCAATCTCGTTGGCAAGCACACTGCCATCCGCCATCACGAAGAACTCGACGCCTATGACGCCGACATAGCCGAGCCCATCGAGGATGGCCTTCGCCGCCTCCCGGGCCGCTGAAAGCGTATCCGGCAATGCAATGGCCGGCACCGTCGACGTATGCAAGATACCGTCGCGGTGGACGTTTTCAGCCGCATCGTAGACGGCGATGCCGCCATCTCGCCCGCGCGCCGCGATTACTGATATTTCTCGCTCGAACGGAACCAGCGCCTCGAGGATGAGCGGCACGCCACCCATCTCGTCATAGCAACCGGCAATCTCTGCCTTACCGCCCGCCCGGAACACGCGCTGGCCCTTGCCATCGTAGCCCATGCGCCGTGTCTTGAGCACACCTGCTCCACCAAAGGTGGTCAATGCCTTGTCGAGATCGGCATCGCTGTCCACGGCAACGAAGCGCGCTGTGGATATGCCCATCTCGTTCAGGGTAGTCTTCTCGACAAGACGGTCCTGGGCAACCTCAAGCGCACGCGCCGGCGGGGAGACAGTCACGTCGGCAGCCAGCATTTCGGCTGCATGGACAGGCACGTTCTCGAATTCGTAGGTCACCACGGCGCATTCCCGCGCCAGTTCGGCCAGCGCATGTGCATCGTCATAGGCGGCAATAATCTGGCGGCTGGCGACCTGCGCGGCGGGACTATCAGCCTGAGGTTCAAGCACGATGATGCGATAGCCGAGCCGGGCCGCGGCCATCGCCAGCATGCGGCCAAGCTGGCCGCCCCCGATGATGCCGATGCAGGCGCCGGGCTGGAGCGGGAAGGTCATGCGTCGTCGGAGGGGTGGTCGGCGACGGCGGCGGTACGCGACGCGCGCCACTCATCGAGACGCGCCGCCAGCGCCTCGTCTCCAAGAGCGAGAACTGCGGCGGCCAGGAGCGCCGCGTTCGTCGCACCCGCCTTGCCGATGGCAAGCGTGCCGACGGGAATGCCGGCAGGCATCTGTACGATCGACAGGAGGGAATCCTGCCCCGAAAGAGCCTTCGATTCGACGGGCACGCCGAATACCGGCAACGGCGTCATCGCAGCGGTCATGCCGGGCAGGTGCGCTGCACCGCCGGCGCCGGCGATAATCACCTTGAACCCGGCCGCCTTGGCACCAGTCGCGAAATCGTAGAGGCGCTGCGGAGTGCGGTGTGCCGACACGATGCGGCATTCATGCGAAATGCCCAGTTCGCCAAGCGTATCCGCGGCGTGCCGCATGGTCGCCCAATCGGACTGGCTGCCCATGATGATGGCGACGTCAGCGCTATGGCCGGTCATGTCCGTCCCTCACGCGATTATGTCGGGAATGATACGATCTTCCAGCTGCTGCATGCGGTCCTTCAGGGTCAGTTTCTTCTTCTTCATGCGCTGGATCTGCAGTGGATCGCAGCCCACCGCGATCATCGCATTGATCGCGGCATCGAAGTCCGTGTGTTCCTGCTTGACCTTTGCAAACTCGAGACGAATCTCGGCCTGTTCCTGTTCCGACATGCTCAACCGTCTGAAGATTGTGAGGCGGGAATCGCCTGCGCGGGCGGGTTCCGGAGCTTCCGCGACCGGCGAGCGCCTCATAACACATTTCGACCTGTCAGGAAATGCTACTACGCTCCATTCGACACGATTGTCGTTCGATGGCAAAGTGTCATGGCGCTGTCACGAAGCGACCTGCGGTGGACGCTCGGGATGGCGCGATCGAGGAACGATGAAGGGAGAATCTATCATGTCTCTTGCATCCCATCTTGCTGAGCTGCAACGGAAGCATGGCAATATCGAACGCGAGATCGACGAGGCTTTGACGCACCCGTCGTGCGATACCCTCGAAATCGCCAAGCTCAAGCGGCGCAAGCTGGCCCTCAAGGACGAGATAGAAAAACTGAGCTCGCCGACGCGACATTAGTCGGCATATAGGCACCGCAACGGTGCTGCACCTGTAGCAAAGCCGATGGCGCCCGCGCCATCGGCAGGTAGTGGTTTTGTCTGCCCGCAAATGCGCATGCGGGCCTACGCCGCATCGAGGATATGCCAGCGCCGCGGCGGCGCTATTCCTCCCAGAACTGATCCAGCCAGATGTTAAGCTTCAGGAACCCCTGGTTGCTGATCGCATAGATACGCCGCGTTCCCTGCGAGCGGGCGCTGACCAGTCCGGTATCCAGCAAGACCTTGAGATGTTGTGAAACGGCGGGCCGCGAGACTGGCAACCCCAGGGCCAGCTCGTTGACGGTCTTCGGCCCGCGCCTCAACTCTTCGAGCAGATGACGGCGATTGGTGTCCGCAATGGCCATGAACGCGTCTGGCTGGGTCATGGTTATTTGTAACCCGCCCGCAGCGAAGTTCAATTGGCTTGTGGCCGGGGCTCGCTTGTGCCGATCGTGTCGTCCGAGGCCGCATGGGCCTCCTGATCGGCGCGCGGATCGAGCAGGCCGGCCTGTGGAGTGACGGCGCGCTCGGACGGCAGGGTCTTGAAGGCCTCGCGATCTTCAAGCGGCACCGGTGCCCGGCGCGTCGTGCGCAGCATCGCATAACCACCGAGCGACAAGTGCGCCAGCGCGGTGGCCAGGAACAGGCTTTCGGGCCGCATCTGCGCCATCAGGAAAGCACCGACCAGCGGGCCGATCATCGTGCCGAAGCCGTAGAGCAGCAGCAGGCCACCCGAAACCTTGACGAAATCCTCCGTGCTTGCGTGATCGTTGGCATGCGCAACGGCGATCGAATAGAGCGTATAGGCGAGCGCGCCGTACGCTGCCGTCAGGACCAGTATGGCAACGCTGGAACGCGGCGCCAGTGCAAAAACCAGAAGCGCGAAGAGGGCCGAACCGAAAGCTGCCGCCGCCAGCACGTAGCGGCGGTCGGTGCGATCCGAGGCGCGGCCGACGGGAAGCTGCGTCACCGCGCCTGCCACGACCACGAGGCTCATCATCAGCGCGATTTCGGCCGTCGATATGCCGACGCGGGCACCGTAGACCGCGCCCAGCGTGCCCCACGCGCCGTTGGCGACACCGACGAGCACGCAGCCCACCGCCGCCACCGGCGAATTGTTGTAAAGCCCCCTGAGATCGAGCTTCACATCTGCAAGCGGTTCCGGCGTCGCAGCAGAGGAGATCGCGGTCGGGATAAGGGATGCGCAGAAGAAGATGCCAGCCACCATGAACAAAGCCGCGCTGACGATTTCGCCTGCGGCCACGATCATCTGGCCGCCCATGATGGAGGCGTAAGTGACCATCATGTAGAGACCGAACACCGTGCCGCGATTGTCGTTGGTCGCTTTTTCGTTCAGCCAGCTCTCGATGATCATGAACGCGCCGGCCATGGTGAAGCCCGTCCCCGCACGCAGCGCGATCCAGGCGTATTCGTCAACCCACAGCCCCGTCAGAAGCGCGATGATGGCGCCGGAAGCGGCAAACACGCCGAAGGACCGCACATGGCCGACCTTGCGCACCAGCCGCGGCGCAAAATAGCAGCCTGCGACGAACCCTCCCGCCCATGCGGTACCGAAGAGTCCCAAAGAAGCGGTCGAAAAACCCTCCGCCTGGCCGCGCAGCGGCAGGAGCAGACCATGGAGGCCCGACGCGGCAAGAAGAAAGGCTGTTCCGCAGAGCAGCGAAAAAATCGGGCGGTATGTCGCGAGCATGTCTCGTCGGCGGCCTTCTTGCTGTGGGTCGTTGATTCGAAGCTAGAACTGAATCAGGCAATTACGTGCCGATATCCGACGGAACGCGAACGATCCACACCTATTCGCGACGAAACAGCGCTTCGGCAGCGAGCCGCGTCGACCCCTTTGCCTGAAGCTCGGCTTCAAGGCGTGCGATTTCACCCCTGAGCTGGTCGATCCTTTCCTCAAGCTCGCCGACCGACAGCAGCGACAGATCCTGTCCGATCTCGTGGACGCGTTTTGGCTTCACCGGTTCGTCGTCGAACAGCGCCATCCTGCTTGTCCTCCCACTTTGCCTTGTGGCCGACAAGTCTACATAAGGGAGGCGGGTCGAGGCAAACGCCCCGGCCACAAATTGACCAGACGCAGGCGAGGCACGCATGGACAAGATTCCGGAAAAAATGACGGCGATAGCGATCGTCGAGCCGGGTGGACCGCTGGTCCTCAAACCCGAGCGACGCGATGTCCCCAAGCCGGGCAATGGCGAAATCCTGATCCGCGTGCGCGCGGCCGGCGTGAACAGGCCCGATGTTGCCCAGCGCAAGGGCACCTACCCGCCCCCGCCGGGCGCATCGGACCTGCCGGGACTTGAGGCAGCCGGAGAGGTCGTCGCCGTCGGATCGGGCGCAAAGCGCTGGCGGGTCGGCGATAACGTCACCGCCCTGACGCCCGGCGGCGGCTACGCCGAATATGTCGCGGTGCACGAGAGCAATGCCCTGCCGGTGCCCCACGGCTTCACGTTCACGGAAGCAGCCGCGCTACCGGAGACCTTCTTCACCGTCTGGCACAATGTCTTCCAACGCGGCGGCCTGCAGCCGGGTGAAAGCTTGCTGGTGCATGGCGGCTCTTCGGGTATCGGCACCACGGCCATCCAGCTCGCATCAAGCTTCGGGTCCGCTGTATTCACCACGGCCGGCTCCGCCGATAAATGCGAGGCATGCGAGAAACTCGGCGCCACCCGCGCGATCAACTACCGGGAGGAGGATTTCGTCGCCGTCATCAAGGAGGCGACCGAGGGCAAGGGCGTCAACGTCATCCTTGACATGGTGGGCGGCGACTATGTCGACCGCAATTATGAGGCCGCTGCCGTCGATGGCCGCATTGTCCAGATCGCCACGTTGGGCGGCCCCAAGGCGCCTGCGAATTTCGCGCGGCTCATGGTCAAGCGCCTGACCCATACCGGTTCCACGCTGCGCCCCCGCGATGTCGCGTTCAAAGGACAGATCGCCGCCGAACTGGAGACGAAGGTGTGGCCGCTCCTTGCCGAACGGCGGATCGCACCCGTCATGGACATGATCTTCCCGCTGAAGGAAGCCTGGCGGGCGCATGAGCGGATTGAGGAAGGCGACCACATCGGCAAGATCGTGCTGGATGTGGCATAGCCCGCCAAACTCGATGGGACCTCGAAATGACTGATCGCCTGTCGCCGCGCCTTCTCACCATCGTCGACGCGCTGCCGCTACGTCCCGGCATGCGCGTGCTGGAAATCGGTTGTGGACCGGGCGCCGCAGCGCGCGAGGTCGCACGCAGGATCGGAATCGGCCACGTGCTGGCCATCGATCGTTCGCGAAAGGCGATCGAGCAGGCCGAGACCGCCTGCCACGACGAGATCACGGCTGGAACCCTCTCACTGCGACAGGTCGCGGCGGAGGATTTCGAGCTTCTCCCTCGTGAAGAAAAATTCGATCTTGCATTCGCCGTGCGCGTCGGCGCGTTCGATGGTCGCCACCCTGCAGCGGGCGAAAAGGCTTTGCCCCGCATCGCGGCAGCCTTGAAGTCTCAGGGTCGGCTCTTGATCGATGGCGGCGATCCACTGCGCGAGCTGCCGTTGCAACGGTAAGCCGGGCCTGTCCTCTGCCTAAGACGTCGGTTCGCATTGCGAAGGACGCCGAATAACGTTATATGCGGGGTGATTTCCCAAATTTGGTGGCTTCGCCCACCGCCCGCGACAGGGACGCGGGCGAACGAGAAGGATTTTATCCATGGCCAACACGCTTCTGATGCCCAAGGCGACAGCCGTCTGGCTCGTCGACAACACCGCGCTGTCGTTCGACCAGATCGCGCAGTTCTGCAAACTCCACCCGCTCGAGGTCAAGGCGATCGCGGACGGCGAGGCCGCGCAGGGCATCAAGGGTCTCGACCCGGTGATGACCGGCCAGCTTTCGCGCGACGAGATCGCCAAGGGCGAGGCGGATGCCGAACATCGTCTCAAGCTCTCCGAGCCGAAGGTGCGCGTGCCCGAATCGAAGCGCCGCACGCCGCGCTACACGCCGCTGTCCAAGCGTCAGGACCGCCCGAACGCGATCCTGTGGCTGGTCAAGAATCACCCGGAACTGAAGGACGCGCAAATCTCGCGCCTCGTCGGCACCACCAAGTCGACCATCGAGCAGATCCGCAACCGCACCCACTGGAACTCGAACAACCTCGTGCCGATGGACCCTGTGACGCTGGGCCTGTGCTCACAGATCGATCTCGACCTCGAAGTGCAGCGCGCTTCGCGCGGCCAGCCTGCGGCGGCGCCGGCCGGCGACACCCTGCTGCCTGCCTCCATGACCGAGTCGCTGGAAGTTGGCGCGGACCGTTCGGCAAAGGACGAGAGCGAAGAGGAACTCGACGCGGATGCCGTTTTCGCCAAGCTGTCTTCGCTCAAGTCGACGACGCAGGACGAAGACGAGGAATAGATCGCCAGATCAGTAGCCGGACAATCGCTTAAGTCGATGTCCGGCTCGCGAGCCTGGTTACGACTGCCCGCGCATCTCCAGGGTGCGGTAGAAATCGGCAAGCTGCTTGCCGCGCTCCGGCCGGAAGGTGCGCCCGGACGGCGTTATATGCGCGATGCGGTCGATGCGGAAGGCGCGGAAATCGTCGCGCAGTTCGCACCACGCAACCAGCGTCCAGACCTTGCCCCAGAACCAGAGGCCTAACGGCCTTATGTCGCGCTGGGACGCCCGCCCGGCTTCGTCGCTGTAATCGATGTTCAGAACGCTGCGCCCGTCCACGGCGCGCTCCAGCAGGTCGATCGACTTGCGCTCGGCCTCGCCCACGACCCAGTCGGGCATGTGGATTTCGGTGCGTGCGATTCGCGCCTTTTCCTGGTCGGGCAGCACGGCGCCGATCTTGACCAGCGCTTCCTCGGCTGCCCGCGCCATGTCGGCGCCGCCAAAGGCCCGAACCATGCGCGCGCCGGCGACCAGCGCGACGATTTCGTCACGCGTGAACATAAGCGGCGGAAGGTCGAAACCTTCCCTCATCAGATAGCCGACGCCGGCTTCTCCATCGATCGGCACACCCGTCGACTGCAGGTCTGCTATGTCGCGGTAGATCGTGCGCTCCGAGACTTCCAGCCGCTCCCCGAGCATGCGCGCGGTCACGAGCCTTCCGCCTCGCAAATGCTGGACGATCTGAAACAAGCGGTCTGCACGGCGCATGGAAAGAAGCCCTCGAACGGATGAATCCGGGAGGCGGACTATGCCAGCAACCTCCTGACAACATAGTGTCAGGAGGTTGTCGGGAGGGAAAGCCGCCGGATCGCATCGTCCGAAACCGTCAGCCGTTGCGGCCAGCCGGCACGCGCTGCCGGTCAGGCAGACCGTCCGGCCAGCCGATGTCCTTGCGCAGATGCGCCGAAAGACCGTCGATGGCGCGGCGCGTGCGTCGGCGTTCGTTGAAGCTGCGGAACTGCGTGACGGCGTCCTCTACGAGCGACAGCAACAGGGGCGTGCGGGGCATGACATAGTCTCCTTTCACCTTGGAAAGAGACAATGACACACCCCTGCGGACAGCCTTGCGTCAGGAGCCTCAGCGACCGGAATGCTGTCAGGCGAAGCGCCTCGCCGCATCCACCGCAAGCCCCAGGCCGACGGCCCCGAAGCGGTCGATCTGGGCGATGCGCGCATGCGGAAAACGGGCAACCGCCGCATCGCGAACCGCGGGCACCTGCGCACCGCCGCCGGTCATCACCACCGTGTCGATGGCCTCCGCAACGACACCCGCATCCACGAGCGCGGCATCGATGGCAATGCCGATTTTCGAAACCAGCTCGCCGGTCGCCTGCGCGAATTCCGCGCGCGAAACAGGCACCTCGAGCGACAGCCCCGGCTCGCGCAACGTTATGACGGCATCCTCGGCATCCGTCAGCTCGATCTTGGCCTTCTCGACCTGCGCGGCCAGCCGATGGCCCGAGCGGTGCGCCAGCAGGTGCTGGTAGATCTCAAGTTTCTCTGGCTCTGCCGCCTCGCGCTTCAACGACTGGATGTCCCGCATCGTTGCCGCCGTATAGAGCTGGTTGATCTTGTGCCAGGTCGCCATGTCGTTGAAGTACCAGACCGGCAGATGGCGCTTGCCGTCGCGCGTGCGGGTGCCGAGACCCATGCGCGGCATCACGCGTGCAATGCTCAACTGGCGGTCGAAATCGGTGCCCCCGACATGAACGCCCGACGTCGAGAGGATGTCGTCGCGTCGGTCGGCCGCGCGGCTGCGCTCCGGCGACAGGCGCAGCACGGAAAAGTCGGACGTGCCGCCCCCGATGTCGACGACGAGCGCGAGCACCTCGGCATTCAGGTCACGTTCGAAGCCCATGGCCGCGGCCACCGGCTCGAACTGGAACTCGATATGCCGAAAGCCTTCCGCCCGCGCGGCCGCCTCAAGCTGATCCTGCGCGGTTCGGTCGGCTTCCGGATTGCCGTCGACGAAGAAGACCGGCCGGCCAAGCACGATATGATCGGGCACGTCGCCGGCCTGAGCCTCGATCCGGGCGCGCAGGTGTCGCAGGAACCGGCCGATCAGCCCCTGGAACGTCATGCGGTCGCGTCCGACCTGCGTGGTTTCCTTCATCAGGCTCGAGCCGAGAACCGACTTGAGCGCGCGCATGAAGCGGCCTTCCGCGCCGTCCATATATTCATGCACCGCCGAGCGGCCGAAATGGACGCTGCCGTCCTCGAGACTGAAGAACAGGGCGGAGGGTATCGTCACCTGCGCGTCTTCGACGGGGATCAGAAACGGATCGCCTCCGGCCGCACACAGGCCGACGGTGGAATTGGTGGTGCCGAAATCGACGCCACAATAATGGGGAGACATCGCAAAACGCCCGCAATGCTTCGCCGAGGGCGACGAAGCGCCAGGGCGAAGGGATGACCGGAAAGGGCGGCCTCTCTACCGCATCGAGGCGCGGATGAGAACCCCTCTTCCACTGCAAACATGCGCTGCGGTCAGACCCCGATGCCCCTGCCCTTCAGCGCCGCCTCGATCTCGTCGAGGATCGCCGGGTCGTCGATCGTGGCCGGCATGGTCCAGCCTTCCTTGTCGGCGATCTTCTGCATTGTACCGCGCAGGATCTTGCCGGATCGCGTCTTCGGCAGCCGCTTGACGGTGACCACGGACTTGAACGCCGCAACCGGACCGATGCGCTCGCGCACCAGTGCGACGATTTCCTTTTCGATCTCCGGCCCCTCCCGCGCCACACCCGCGTTGAGCACGACGAAGCCGCACGGCACCTGTCCCTTCATCGGATCAGCGATGCCGACAACGGCGCATTCGGCAACGTCGGGATGCTCGGCAACGACCTCCTCCATGCCGCCCGTCGACAGGCGATGCCCCGCGACGTTGATGATGTCGTCGGTGCGCGCCATGATGAAGAGGTAGCCGTCCTCGTCGATCAGGCCGGCATCGGCCGTCTTGTAGTAGCCGGGAAACTCGGAAAGGTAGGCGCTGCGGAAGCGATCGTCCGCGTTCCACAGCGTCGGCAGGCAGCCGGGCGGCAGTGGCAGCTTGACGACCACGTTGCCCAGAGTCCCCGTCGGCACCGGGTGCCCGGCATCATCGAGCACCTGAACGTCGAACCCCGGCATCGGCACGGCGGGCGAGCCGTATTTGACCTGCAGAAGCCCGAGCCCGACCGGGTTCTGGCTGATCGGATGGCCGGTCTCGGTCTGCCACCAGTGGTCGATCACCGGCACGCCGAGCTGAGCTTCCGCCCATTTGATGGTTTCCGGATCGGCACGTTCGCCGGCGAGGAACAGGGTCCTGAACGCGGAGAGATCGTATTTCTTGACGAATTCGCCCTTCGGATCCTGCCCCTTGATCGCGCGGAATGCCGTGGGCGCCGTGAACATCGCCGCGACGCCATGTTCGGCGATCACGCGCCAGAAGGTGCCGGCATCGGGCGTACCGACCGGTTTGCCCTCGAAAAGGATCGTGGTGCAGCCGTGAAGCAGGGGCGCATAGACGATGTAGGAATGGCCCACCACCCAGCCGACATCGGAAGCCGCCCAGAACACTTCGCCAGGCTTGACGCCGAATTCGTTCCACATCGACCATTCGAGCGCGACCATGTGGCCGCCATTGTCGCGCACCACGCCCTTGGGCTGGCCGGTGGTGCCGGAGGTGTAGAGCACGTAGAGCGGATCGGTCGCGGCCACCGGCTCGCAGTCGACCCATGCGCCAGTCTTCTTTGCCGCAGTCGTCACTTCGGCCATGTCGAGATCGCGGCCGGGCACGAGATCGCAGGGCTGCTGCTCGCGCTGCAGCACCACGCAATGTTCAACTTTGTGCTTGGCCATGGCGATGGCGCCGTCGAGCAGCGGCTTGTAGGCAACGATGCGGCCGGGCTCGACACCGCAGGATGCCGAGACGATCAGCTTCGGCTGCGCATCGTCGATCCGTGTTGCCAGTTCCTTTGCCGCGAAACCGCCGAAGACGACAGAGTGGACGGCCCCGAGCCGCGCGCAGGCGAGCATCGCGAACACGGCTTCAGCCACCATCGGCATGTAGATGATGACGCGGTCGCCCTTGGCAACACCCTGCTCACGCAGGACGGCAGCAAGCGCAACGACCTCGTCGCGCAACTGCGCATAGGTGAAGCTCTTCTTCGCTCCCGTGATCGGGCTGTCATAGATTAGGGCCGTCTGGTCGGCGCGCCCGCCGTCGACATGACGGTCGAGGACGTTGAAGCAGGTGTTGCAGGTTGCGCCGGTGAACCAGCGGCCATAGACGCCCTGCTCGGCATCGAAGATGCGCTCGGGCGGCGTGAACCAGTCGATCGCCTTGGCTGCTTCCGCCCAGAACGCTTCGGGATCGCTTTTCCAGCCGGCATAAACCTCGTGATAGCGCGACGACAATGCTTCCTCCCCTGGCAGTGCTTGTCGGGCTGTTCTATCCGCCATGGCCTCCTGCCGTCCATCTGACTAAGGAAGCATGGCTGCCCGCACTTTGACAGACGTCAAGGATGCTGCTCAAACGGGCGCGGCGCAATGGCAACGCAACCTGGAACGGCATGAGCAAGATTCTATCGCTGCTGATAGTCGGCCTGATGATCGTTCAGATCATCAAGCCGCTGGGTCTGCCTGGCCTGAAGCGCCGCGCCGACTTCTGGAAGCTGGCGGTCGTTGCGCTCGGCCTGATCGTCGTGACGGCAGGACTCAGCCACGGCGGCTGACCGGACGGTCAGCCTGCGCGGGATGCCTCGAATATACTGTCGATCGCCGAGCCAAGTGCCGCGTCGAACTCGGCATCGCTCTGCTGGGCCGAAAGCCCTTCGGTCAGGGCGCGCGAGAAGCTGGCGATCATGCCCGCATTCTGCTTCAGCTTGGCGTTCGCATCGTCGCGGGAATATCCGCCGGAAAGGGCAACGACCCGCATGACGCGCGGATCGTCGATCAGCGGCTTGTAGAGGTTCGCCTTTGTGGGCAGCGTCAGCTTGAGCATCACCTGCTTGCCGGCCGGCACGCTATCCAGATGCTTCTGGATTTCCGCAAGCAGGATGTCCTCGGCTTCGGCCTTGTCGGCGATCGAGATGGTCACTTCCGGCTCGATGATCGGCACGAGGCCGTGGCCCATGATCTGCCGGCCGACCTCGAACTGCTGGGCAACGACCGCAGCGATCCCTTTCGGATTTGCCGCGTCGATCACCGAGCGCATCTTGGTGCCGAAGACGCCGTTTGCGACGGCACGCTCCAGCAGCGCATCGAGATCCGGCATGGGCTTCATCAGCTTGACGCCGTCCGCCTCGTCGGCGAGGCCCTTGTCGACCTTCAGGAATGGCACGACGCCGCGCTTTTCCCAGAGGTATTTCGCTGTCGGCGTGCCGTCGATGTCGCGATCCATCGTCTGCTCGAACAGGATCGCTCCCATGACCTTGTCGCCAGTAAACGCAGGCGACTTGATGATCCGCGCCCGCATCTGGTGGATGAGATCGAACATCTCGTCATCGTTCGACCATGCGCCCTGCTCGACGCCGTAGAGCTTGAGCGCCTTGGGTGTGGAGCCGCCCGACTGGTCGAGCGCTGCAATGAAACCGTCCTTGGTTGCGGCCTGCTCCGTCATCGCCGCGCTGTTTTCAAGACGTTCGCTCATTCCTGTGCCTCCAGATTATCCTTGGCAGGCCGCTTACCAGATGCGGCCTGAAAGCGGAATGGAGCCGGGTTGGTCGAATCGATTGAAAGCGATTTCAAATGTTTAAGAGGGTTAAGGTGCGTCCTCCGAGGCTCGCTCCGCTCGCACCTCAGGATGAGGGAAGTGTTTGACCGAGCCGCTCACAGTGGACGCGATGGACGTCAACAAATAACCCTCGAACCCACGAGCTCATTGGAGCGTTGCACTACAGTCCTCATCCTGAGGTGCGAACGCAGTGAGCCTCGAAGGACGCACGATCCTACTTCGACAGCGCCACCACGCCCGGCAATTCCTTGCCTTCCATCCATTCGAGGAAGGCGCCACCGGCGGTTGAGACGTAGCTGAAGTCATCGGCAACCCCGGCATGGTTCAGAGCCGAGACCGTATCGCCGCCGCCGGCGACCGAGACCAGCTTGCCAGCCCTGGTCCGGTCGGCCGCGAACTTCGCCGCGGCCACCGTCGCAGCGTCGAACGGCTCGATCTCGAAGGCTCCGAGCGGACCGTTCCAGACCAGCGTCTGCGCCTTTTCGATCCACTGGTTGACCACCTCGACAGTCTTCGGCCCGACATCGAGGATCATCGCATCGGCCGGAACGGCCTCCACGGAAATCGTTTCGTTCGCGGCATTCGCCTTGAATTCCCTGGCCACGACGGCGTCGGTCGGCAGAACGATCGCGCATCCCGCGGTCGCAGCCTCGATCATGATCTGCTTGGCGGTCGGGGCGAGATCGTGTTCGCACAGCGACTTGCCGACATCGGTGCCGCGCGCGGCGAGGAACGTGTTGGCCATGCCGCCGCCGATGACCAGTGCGTCAACCCGTTTGACGAGGTTCATCAGCAGGTCGATCTTGGTCGACACCTTGGCGCCGCCGACGATCGCGACCACCGGCTTCACCGGCTTGCCAAGGCCTTTTTCGAGCGCTTCGAGCTCAGCCTGCATGGTGCGTCCGGCATAGGCCGGCAGCAGGTGCGCGAGGCCCTCGGTCGAGGCATGCGCGCGATGGGCCGCGGAAAAGGCGTCGTTGACGTAGATGTCGCCATTGGCGGCGAGCGCCTTGAAGAAATCGGGATCGTTCTTTTCCTCGCCCTTGTGGAAGCGGGTGTTTTCCAGAAGCAGGATGTCGCCATCGGCGAGGGCCGCAATTGCCTCAGCAGCCTGTTCGCCGATGCAATCGGCGGCAAAGGCCACCTTGCGGCCGATGACGGCTTCCGTCGCCGCGGCAATAGGCTCAAGCGACATTTCCGGGTTGGGCTCGCCCTTCGGGCGGCCGAAATGGGCGAGAAGGATGACCTTCGCGCCCTTGTCTGCCAGTTCGGTGATCGTTGGCGCGACCCGCTCGATGCGGGTCGCGTCAGTTACCTGTCCGTCCTTGACGGGTACGTTGAGGTCGACGCGGACAAGCACCCGCTTGCCCGAAACCTGTGCCTCGTCGAGCGTGCGAAAGCCTGTCATCGTCGTTCCCCGTGCCGCGATCAGATGGTCTTCGCCAGCGCCACGGCCGTGTCGGCCATGCGGTTCGAGAAGCCCCACTCATTGTCGTACCACGACATCACGCGCACCAGGTCGCCTTCGATGACCTTGGTCTGGTCGAGCGCGAAAGTGGACGATGCCGGGTTGTGGTTGAGGTCGATCGAAACCAGCGGCTCGTCGGTGTAGGCGAGGATGCCCTTGAGCGCACCGTCCGCCGCCGCCACCAGCGCCGCGTTCACCTCTTCGACGGTAACCTTGCGCTTCGGCACGAACTTGAAGTCGATGACCGAGACGTTCGGGGTCGGCACGCGGATCGACACGCCGTCGAGCTTGCCCTTGAGTTCCGGCAGAACGAGGCCGACGGCCTTGGCCGCACCGGTCGAGGTCGGGATCATCGACACCGCTGCCGCGCGGGCGCGGTAGAGGTCCTTGTGCATCGTGTCGAGCGTCGGCTGGTCGCCCGTGTAGGCGTGAACCGTCGTCATGAAGCCCTTTTCGATGCCGAAGGCGTCATTGAGGACCTTGGCGACCGGCGCGAGGCAGTTGGTGGTGCAGGAAGCGTTGGAGATCACGACATGCTCGCTCGTGAGCTTGTCGTGGTTCACGCCGTAGACCACCGTCAGGTCGGCACCATCGGCCGGTGCTGAAACGATGACGCGCTTGGCGCCGGCGGTCAGGTGCGCGGACGCTTTCTCCTTGGAGGTGAAGATGCCCGTGCACTCAAGCACGATATCCACATCCAGTTCGCCCCACGGCAGCTTGGAGGGGTCGCGCTCGGCGAAGACCTTGAAGGAGTCGGAACCGACGGAGATCGTGTCACCATCGACCTTCACCTCAGACGGGAACTTGCCATGCACGCTGTCGTAGCGCAGCAGGTGTGCGTTGGTCTCCACCGGCCCGAGATCGTTGATGGCAACGACGTCGATGTCCTTGCGGCCGCTCTCATAGATGGCGCGGACGATGTTCCGGCCGATGCGGCCAAATCCGTTAACTGCGACTTTTACGGTCATGAGGCGGTCTCCCAGGAGGCTTCGAAAGCGTGTTTCGGCGGCATGGCGCAAGGCCCGCCGCCAAGGCAGCGCTTCCATAGCGGCGCGGCGCGGAAGAATCCAGCGTCAGCCGGGATAAAACCGATTAGCACAGAACAGGCGCGGTGCGCCTGCCCCAGCTCAGGCGCACGCGAGCCGCTTTTCGACGGCCTCGACCGCGGCGTCGGCAGTAATGCCGAAGTGCTTGTAGAGATCCTCGATCTTGCCGCTGGCGCCGAAGCCGCTCATGCCGACAAAAAGCCCGTCGGAACCGATAATCGCGTCCCAACCCTGCCGCACGCCGGCCTCGATCGCGATCTTGACCGACGCATTGCCAATCAAACCGGTCCGATACTCGTCGCTCTGCGCAGCAAAGATTTCCATGCACGGCACGGAAACGACCCGTGTCCGGTGACCGCGTTTCTCGAGTTCGGCGCGAGCGGCGAGCGCAATCTCGACTTCCGAGCCGGTCGCAAAGATCGTCACGGCTGCATCGCCATTGGTTCCGGCGAGTTCATAGGCACCGCGAGCAGAAAGGTTCTCGACCGCATGCTCGGTGCGCACCGTCGGCAGGTTCTGCCGGGTCAGCGCCAGCGTGGACGGCGTCTTGGTGGATTCAAGCGCGATCTGCCAGCACTCGGCCGCCTCGACAGCATCGGCCGGACGCATGACGTAATGGTTCGGGATCGCGCGCAGTGCGGCCAGATGCTCGACAGGCTGATGGGTCGGCCCGTCTTCGCCAAGACCGATGGAATCGTGGGTCATCACGAATATGGACCGGATGCCCATCAGCGATGCCAGACGCATCGCCGGCCGCGCATAATCCGAGAAGGTGAGGAAGGTGCCGCCGTAAGGAATGACGCCGCCATGCAGCGTCATACCGTTCATGGCGGCTGCCATGCCATGCTCACGAATGCCGTAATAGACGTAACGGCCGGAATAGTCGCCCGGCTTGATCGGCGAGGTTTGGCTGGTCTTGGTGTTGTTGGAGCCGGTGAGATCCGCCGAGCCACCGATGGTTTCGGTGACCAGGGCGTTGATGACTTCAAGCGCCATTTCTGACGACTTGCGGGTCGCGACCTTGGGTTTGTCTTCGACCAGCTTCTTCTTGTAGTCGACGATGAGCTGGTCGAAACCCTGCGGCAGGTCGCCGCGCATGCGCCGTTCGAACTCGGCGCGCGTGGACGCGTCGGCGGCGCAAAGCCGCTTTTCCCATTCCTTGCGCTCCTTGGCAGCGCGCAGCCCGGCAACACGCCAGGCATCCAGAACATCGGATGGCACCACGAAGGGCTCCGCATCCCAGCCCAGCGCCTTGCGCGCGCCGGCAATCTCTTCCGCACCCAGCGGCGAACCGTGCGCCTTGTTGGTGCCGGCGCGCGTCGGCGCGCCATAGCCGATCGTCGTCTTGGCGGCGATCAGCGTCGGCCGATCCGACTTGCGGGCCGCCTCGATCGCGGCAGCGATCGCATCCGGGTTGTGGCCATCGACGCGCGTCGTGTTCCAGCCGGAGGCTTCGAAACGCTTGCACTGGTCGGTGGAGTCGGACAGCGAGATCGCGCCGTCGATGGAGATGTTGTTGTCGTCCCAGATGACGATCAGCTTGTTCAGCTTCAAATGGCCCGCAAGCGAGATCGCCTCCTGGCTGATACCTTCCATCAGGCAGCCGTCGCCGGCCAGCACATAGGTATAGTGATCGACGAGGTCGTCGCCGAAGCGCGCATTCATGATGCGCTCCGCAAGCGCCATGCCGACCGAATTGGCAAGGCCCTGGCCAAGCGGCCCGGTGGTGGTCTCGATGCCGGCAGCGTGGCCCCATTCCGGATGGCCGGCGGTGCGCCAGCCGAGCTGGCGGAAATGCTTGATCTGCTCGAGGTCGATGTCCTCGTAGCCGGTCAGGTAGAGCAGCGAATAGAGAAGCATCGAACCGTGGCCGGCCGACAGCACGAAGCGGTCGCGATCGGCCCAGTCAGGCTTCTGCGGATCGTAGGACAGATAGCGGGAGAACAGCACGGTCGCGATATCGGCCGCGCCCATGGGCAGGCCGGGATGGCCCGAATTGGCCTTTTCGACTGCATCCATGGAAAGGAAACGGATCGCATTGGCCATGCGGTCGTGCATTTCGCGTGTGGTCATGATCGCTCGCTTGTCGTCCCGCGCAAGAAAAGGGCCGGATACGGCCCGGAAAGCGAGGGGACACATAGCAGGCGCGCGCCCCGAGTCAACGTTGACAGGGCTTCTGTCCGCAGGCTTGCAGCGCTTTCCCGTTCCTTGCGAGTGCGTTTAAAGGGGATAGTCGCGAGCGCCGCGTTGACGCCCGCTTCGCACGCTGCCTAATGTTTCACGGCTAACGCGCTGGGAAAGCGCGCGATTCGGCACCACCTCAGGGGCTGGAACGGATACCATGACCGGGGAAGCGACCCTCAAGGAAGTAATTGCCCGCCTCGGGAAGGCGATCGAGACGCTCGAAGATGCGGTTTCCGCACGATTCGAGCGTGAGCAGGAATATGGCGATGCCGAAGCCGAAGTGCAGCGCATGAACGCCGACCGAGCCCGCCTCGCTCAGGAACTCGATAGTTCTGAAGCCCGCGCCGAACGGCTGGAAGAAGCCAACAAGGAGGTCTCGCGCCGGCTAGTGGCAGCGATGGAGACCATCCGCGCGGTACTCGACAGGTAAAGGACAGGCCCATGGCGCAGGTGACGGTGACGATCGACGGCAAGTCCTACCGCATGGCCTGCGATGAAGGGCAGGAAGAACACCTGACCGATCTGGCGACGCGCTTCGACCGCTATGTCTCCCACCTCAAGGGATCTTTCGGAGAAATCGGTGACCAGCGCCTGACCGTGATGGCCGGCATCATGGTGATGGACGAACTTGCCGAATTGCAGAAGCGCATGAAAGGCATGGAGAGCGAGATCGCCACGCTGCGCAAGACGCGCGACGACGCACTGACCAAGGCAGATAAGAACGATGCGGCGCTTACTGGAGCGTTAGCAAACCTGGCCGAACGCATGGAAGGCCTTGCCGCCAAGCTCAATGCCGACGGCCTGCCCGCCTGAGCCAATCTCGGATCAGCCAGTCGAAAGATCGACCGCAGGCATTGCGCGGATAGCCTCTTAAGGCCGCCGATCTCAGAACCCCTGGAAGAGCATATCGAGCGCGGCGGTGATTTTGTCGCCTTCTGCAGATAGATCGCCGCGCGGTTCAGTGAGAATGCTGGTCGGCACCGTTGCAATCAGATGCGTAGCCATAACGACATCGTCGCCTCCGATTTCGAAGACAGGGTGCAAACGGGCGATTGCGGGCGGCATCCGCTTTGCCGGCATCAATGGCACAACAACCCGCGTCCGCGCGATATCGATCAGCTCAGACTGGACGTCCAGAAGATATCCGGCCTTGCCGGGTTGTGCGAATACCTGGAACCGCGCCATCAGAACTGACGATATTCAGACAGCGGAATACCGTTCTCCTCGACCCAGCGGTTCCAGCTTTCGAGCGCCCCGCGGTTCTCTTCCTTCCAAAGTCGTTCCTTTTCCTGGCGCACCGCATCCGAAATTCCAGCTTCGGCGGCACGGGAAATATTGACCGACAGCGCCTTCGCTTCCGCAAGCACGTGGGCGTCGATTGACAGGTTTGCTGCCTTACGGATCGAGGGGGCTTCATTCTTCATCGTGCGCGTCCTAAATTGTGCGCACATATTATGCGCATAAAAGCGCGCAAAGTCACCCCTCGATCTCCTCCCGCAGCATCTCCAACTCCAGCCATTCCTCTTCCATGGTGGAGAGGCCGGCCCGCAGGCCTTCGAGCTGTCCCGCAACCTTCGAAAAGCCGTCAGGGTCCTTTGTGTAGAAGGCGGGATCCGACATCCTGTCTTCAAGAGCAGCGATCTTGCCCTCGGTTTCCGCAATCTGCTTGGGAAGGTTTTCGAGCGCGAATTTCTGTTTGTAGGAGAGCTTGCGTACGGATGCCCGAGACTCGTTCCCGACAGGTTCCTTCTTCTCGCGCGGCTCCTTCTTCGCGGCACGCGCGCGGTCCTGCAGTGCCTGCCCGCCGCGCTGCGCCAGCATGTCGGAATATCCGCCGGCATATTCGATCCAGCGCCCCTCACCGTCAGGGGCAATCACGCTCGTAACCGTTCGGTCCAGGAAGTCGCGGTCGTGGCTGACGAGAAGCACGGTTCCCGGATAGCCGGAAACCAGCTCCTGCAGCAGATCGAGCGTTTCCATGTCGAGGTCGTTGGTCGGCTCGTCAAGCACCAGCAGATTGGCAGGCCGTGCCAGGATGCGCGCCAGCACCAGCCGCGCCCGCTCCCCGCCGGAAAGCTCGCGCACGGGTGTCCGCGCCTGCTCCGGCTTGAACAGGAAGTCCTTCATGTAGGAAACGACATGCTTTTCTTCGCCATTGACCACGAGGCTGTCACCCCGGCCGTCGGTGAGATAGTGAGCCAGCGTTTCCGATGGGTCGAGTTCGCGCTTCTGGTCGAGAGCGGCGATCTCCAGATTGGCCCCAAGCCGCACGCTGCCGGCATCCGGCTCCAGCGTACCGATCAGCATCTTCAGGAGTGTGGTCTTCCCGGCTCCATTTGGTCCGACGAGGCCTACCCTGTCGCCCCGCTGGATGCGCGTCGAGAAATCCTGCACGACAGCGCGATCCCCAAAACTCTTGGCGATATTGCGGGCTTCGATGACCAGCTTGCCGGACTCCGCACCCTCGGCTGCGGACATCGAGGCGATACCCTCGGGGCCACGCCTGCCACGAAACCGCTCGCGCATCGAATGGAGCTCGCCGAGCCGGCGCATGTTGCGCTTGCGCCGCGCGGTCACGCCATAGCGCAGCCAGTGCTCCTCGCGCTCGATCTGGCGGCCGAGCTTGTGCTGCTCCAGCTCCTCCTCCTCCAGGAGCCGGTCGCGCCATTCCTCGAAATGCGCGAACCCCTTGTCGAGCCGCCGCGTGGTACCGCGATCCAGCCACACTGTCGCCCGGGACACGCGTTCCAGAAACCGCCTGTCATGCGAGATCATGATGAGCGCCGACTTCGTGCGCTGCAGTTCGCCCTCCAGCCATTCGATGGTGGCCAGGTCGAGGTGGTTCGTCGGCTCGTCGAGCAGCAGAATGTCGGGTTCCGGCGCCATGACGCGGGCGAGCGCGGCACGCCGCGCCTCGCCGCCGGAAAGCGTGCCCGGCCGCTCGTCGCCCGAAAGCCCGAGGCTTTCGATCAGATAGGTGGCGCGATACGAATCGTCTGCCGGCCCCAGGCCGGCCTCGACATAGGCGAGCACACTCGCGTAGCCGTCCATATCGGGCTCCTGCGGCAGATAGCGCACAGTCGCTGTCGGCTGCCGGAAAATCTCGCCGTCCTGCGGCTCGACCATGCCGGCCGCGATCTTGAGCAGTGTCGATTTGCCCGATCCGTTGCGACCCACAAGCGCAATCTTCTCGCCGGAAGATGCCGAGAGCGAAGCGCCGTCGAGCAGCGGAGTGCCGCCGAAGGTCAGCCGAATGCCGTCAAGGGTAAGAAGCGGTGGAGCCATCGTCACATGCGGAAATAGGAAACAGGATGGGCGATCAGAAGGGCGCGACCGGACTGGAGCGTCACGCTCAGGTCGCCCCGCACTTCATTCGAGAGGGTCAACGACGAGCCGAAAGGAACCGTTCGGTCGGAAAGCGGCCATTTCGCACCGGATAGCGTAAGCCCTTCGAGGTCGGAGAACGGCAACACGCTGAACAGCGTCCCGTCCTCGTAATCGAAGCGCCTTGTAATGCCCGGCAACACGGGCGTTCCTTCCTGCTGACCACTGGTCAAAAGGCACTGTGTGCCCCCTTCGGCCAGCCGCAAAGCGGCCGCAAGATGCAGGAAGGCGTGATCGGCACGCGCGCCGCCGAACGCACCGACGAGGATAAGCTCGTCAGCGCCACGGGCCAGCGCGGCATCGATGGCGATTTCACCGTCGGTCTTGTCCTTGTCGGCCGGGAATATCTCGGTCGGCACGTCGCCATGGGCCTGCCTCAACCCGTCGTCGACGGAATCGAAATCGCCCGTCCACAATTCCGGAACGATGCCAAGCACGCTTGCGTGGCGGATGCCGGAATCGGCGGCGATCACCCGGGTGTGCTCGAGTTGGCCGGCAAGCCGGGGCGTGGCGACGAGGTCGCCGCCAAGAAGGATGGCGAAGCGGGTCATGCGCGTCGCCTCTATCACGCGAGCCCAATGAAGCGAAAGCGCCTTGCATCGCGTCTGCCAAACAATCGCTTGCCTAGCCTTGCCCGCAGCCCTATTTCTGGAACCGCTCTAACGGGGTGCCGGACGCGAACCATGCGGACCGGCTGAGAGGCATGAGGGGCAACCCTGCCAACCCGCTGAACCTGATCCGGCTCATACCGGCGGAGGGATTAGACGCTGCAGCCAAAGCGCCTGATTTCCCTTGAAACACAAGCCAAGGAGGCGCCCGATGCGCGACCGTTTTCTCATCATCCTCACCGCTTCTCTGGGTCTCGCCGCCATGCCGGCCGCAGCTCAGGAAAAGCTGACCGTCTATACCTATGAGAGCTTTACCGCCTCATGGGGTCCCGGCCCGGTCGTCGAGAAAACGTTCGAGGCAGAATGCGGCTGCGACCTGGAATTCGTTGCGGTGGCCGACGGCGTGGCGCTTCTGAACCGTCTCAAGCTCGAAGGCAGCGGCACGCAGGCCGATATCGTTCTGGGGCTGGACACCAATCTTACGCACGAAGCGCGCGAGACAGGCCTGTTCGCGCTACACGGCATTTCGCTCGAACGCGTTGATGTACCGGGCGGCTGGGACGACGACATGTTCGTGCCGTTCGACTATGGCTACTTCGCCTTTGTCTACGACACCGAGGCGATCGCGACGCCCCCCGCAAGCCTGAAGGAACTGGTCGAAGGCGACCCTGAGGAGAAGATCGTCATCCAGGACCCGCGCACCTCGACGCCCGGGCTCGGCCTGCTTTTGTGGGTGAAAGCTGTCTACGGCGACGACGCGCAGGCCGCCTGGGAGAAGCTCGGCCAGCGCGTGCTGACGGTAACGCCCGGCTGGAGCGAGGCCTACGGCCTGTTCACCAGCGGCGAGGCGGGAATGGTCCTTTCCTACACGACATCGCCCGCCTATCACGAGATTGCCGAGGACAGCCAGCGTTACAAAGCAGCAAGTTTCGAGGAGGGACACTACCTGCAGGTCGAGGTGGCGGGCGCAACGATCAAGGGCGCGGAGAACCCGCTGACCACCCAGTTCCTCGAATTCATGACCAGACCTGGTTTCCAGGATGCGATCCCCGAGACCAATTGGATGTTCCCGGCCGGCGAAACCTCAGGACCGCTCAACCCGGTCTTCGACACTCTCGTCGAGCCTTCCAAAACGCTCGCGTTCACGCCCGAGCAGGTCGCCCAGAACCGACAGCGCTGGATCGACGAGTGGCTTGCCGTGATGAGCCGCTGAACTCTCAATGACGCGCGATCGCCGCATTCTGGCAGGCATTTCCGCTCTAGCGGCGATCGCGGTGTTGATCGGCGGGGCCTTTGCGGGCCTCGCGTGGGAAGCATTCTCAGACTGGTCGGGCGCGCTTTCCGCATTCAATGCCTACCTCCTGCGGATCGTTCGTTTCACCTTGTGGCAGGCGGTTCTTTCGACGGTTCTTTCCGTCGTGCCGGCGATGCTCGTTGCGCGAGCGCTTGCGCGCCACCCCGCCTTTCCCGGCCGCAGCTTGATCCTGCGCATGTTTGCGCTGCCGCTGGCGCTGCCCGCCATCGTCGCAGCACTCGGCGTTCTGGCGCTGCTAGGCCGCGCGGGGCTTTTCGCCGATGTCCTTACCGCCGCGACCGGTGCGCGCTGGCAGGGCATTTACGGACTTTCGGGAATTCTGGTCGCTCATGTCTTCTTCAACCTGCCCCTGGCGACGCGGCTGTTCCTGCAGGCGCTCGAAACCATTCCTGCCGACCAGTGGCGACTTGTGGCTCAACTGGGCATCGGCGCCCGAACCGGCTTCCGGCTCATAGAATGGCCTGTGCTGCGCGCTGCATTGCCGGGGATCGCGGGCCTTGTCTTCATGCTCTGCGTAACCTCCTTCACCATCGTGCTGACGCTGGGCGGCGGCCCGCGTGCAACGACGCTGGAGGTGGCGATCTACCAGGCACTGCGCTTCGATTTCGACCCCGCCCGTGCGGTGACATTGACGGCGTTGCAGATCGTCCTCACGGCGGCAGTCGTAGCGGTACTGATCCGGCTCGGGGCAAACATGACGGGCGACGCGAACCTTCCGGTCGCCCCCCGCCGACCCGTCGTGGCTGGAAAGTTCGAGCGGGTCGCCAATGGCGCACTCATCCTTGCGGCCCTGCTCTTCGTTGCCGGGCCGCTTGCCGCGACCGTCATCGCAGGCTTGCGCGCAGACCTTGCGCGGCTGGCGGCAGACCCGGCCGTGCATGCTGCCACCATGACCAGCCTTCTGCTGGCGCTTATCGCCGCCTTGCTTTCCGTTGCGCTGTCGCTGGCACTCACCATGGCCCGGCGTGCGGTGGAATTGCGCAGATCGTCTTCAGGATCACCGTCCCTGCTTGAGCGTATGCTGGATACCGGTGCCGGCTTCGTCCTCGTCGTGCCGCCCATAGTCGTCGGCGCCGGCTGGTTCATCCTGCTTCGCCAGACCGGCAATGTCTTTGCGGTCGCCCCCATCATGGTGATAACCGTCAACGCCGTAATGGCGATGCCTTTTGCAATCCGGGCGATCAGACCCGCCTACGACGCGGCCAGCGCACGCCACGAAAGGCTGTGCGCCTCACTCGGCATTTCGGGCGTCAACCGCTTCCGCCTGGTGGATTGGCCATCCATCCGCCGCCCGATGTTGATGGCGCTCGCCTTCGCCATGGCGCTGTCGCTTGGCGATCTCGGGGTGATTGCCCTGTTCGGCTCCGATTCTGTGCAGACCCTGCCCTATCTGCTGCTGGCGCGTATGGGCAGCTACCGAACCGAAGATGCCGCAGGGCTTGCGCTTTTTCTTGGCATCCTTTGCCTCCTCCTGATGATGCTTGTCGACAACGCGAGGAGAAGCCGGTGAGTGGTGCCGCAGTCCGGCTCGATGACGTGGTTTTCAGCTACGGCGAGACCTCGATGGCCTTCGACCTCGCTGTCGGGGCGGGTTCCATCGTCGCTGTGATGGGACCGAGCGGTTCGGGAAAATCGACGCTGCTCAACCTTGTAGCGGGCTTCGAGACGCCGGCCTCCGGCCATGTGCTGATAGGTGATCTCGATGCAACGACCTTGCCACCGGCCCGACGTTCCGTTTCCATGATCTTCCAGGAGAACAATCTCTTTGCCCATCTGGACGTAGCCAGCAATGTCGGCCTCGGACGATCGGCGGCACTCCGCCTGTCGCCCAGGGATCGCGAGGACGTCGCTGCCGCTCTTGCCCGCACAGGGCTGACCGGCAAGGAACGGCGCCTGCCCGCCGAACTGTCTGGCGGAGAACGCCAGCGCGTGGCGCTTTCTCGCGTGTTGGTGCGCGATCGGCCGGTGCTGCTGCTCGACGAACCATTTGCCTCGCTCGGGCCCGCCTTGCGCCGCGAGATGCTGGAACTGGTGCGCGAACTGCACGCAGAACGGGGCATGACGATCATGATGATTACACACCACCCGGACGACGCCGAAGCGCTCGCCGACCATGTCGCTTTCATCGAAGACGGAAAAGTCGCTGCCTACGCAGCAGCGGAAAAGATGTTCTCGGACAATGCGCCTGCGGCATTCAGGGCTTACATCGGAGCTTGACAGCCCGCTTGCCGATGTCCCTGCCCGGAAGCCGACACAATTCCCGGTCAAATCCCGCAAACTGAAGGGCGTGGCTTGTTTCCGTACCGGGACTCTGGCTTAGCTCGTTTGCAACCCTTTTGCCTCTATTCCGTTTCTGAAGCATCGAATTCGATGAAAGGACAACGAGCTGTCCACGCCAATGCAGGATAAGTTGAAGCTCCGGTCCCAAACCGGACCGGGCTGCGCTCTGCGGCGCGGTGTGATCTTGCTCGGCCTGATTTCTTCGCTTGCAGGCTGCCAGGTGCTCGAAGGCGCGACCGGCAACAGCGACGCGTTCCAGCCCTCTGCCAATCCCGTTACCGTCGATACGGTCACCCGAAACGACCGCATGGCGGCGATCGCGCGCGAGCAGCATCCGCGCATTCTCGCGACATATGGCGGTGAATATTCTGATCGCAAGTTGGAGCGTATGGTCGCCAGGGTCGTCGGCACACTGACGCTCGACCCCGAAAACCCGAACCAGACCTACCAGATCACCATACTGAATTCGCCCAACATCAACGCCTTCGCTCTGCCGGGAGGCTATCTCTACGTGACGCGCGGACTGCTGGCGCTCGCCAACGATTCGGCCGAGCTTGCCGCCGTGCTGGCGCACGAAATGGCGCATGTGACCGCAAATCACGGCATCCAGCGCCAACAGAAGGAAGCCGAAGAGGTTCTGGCCTCGCAGGTGGTCAACGACGTTCTTGGCAGCGATCCCGCCGCACGGGTGGCTCTTGTGCGCGGCAAGCTGCGGCTTGCGCAATTCTCCCGCAATCAGGAGCTCGAAGCAGACGCAATCGGTATCCGTGCAATCGCGCGCGCCGGCTACGATCCTTTTGCCTCGGCACGGTTCCTGCAGTCGATGGCTTCCTACAGCGCATCGCGCAACGTGACGGGTGCCGTCGACGAGAACCTCGACTTTCTGGCGAGCCACCCGACTGCGCCACAGCGCATAGAGCTCGCGCTTCGGCACGCCCGTCAGTACGGAGCGCCGGGTACGGGCACGCGCGACCGCGACCAGTTCCTGGAAGGCCTTGACGGCATGCTGTTCGGCGACACGCCGGAAGAAGGCTTCGTGCGTGGGCTGACCTTCATGCACCCGAAACTTGGCGTGGCATTTTCGGTGCCCGAGGGCTTCGTGATCGACAACACGGCGGCAGCCGTAACCGCCGCGGGGCCGGGCGATGTCGCCATTCGCTTCGATGGCGTGTCGATCGATCGGCGCGTTTCGCTCGCCGACTATGTACGCAGCGGCTGGGTCGCGGGCCTCGACACCTCAAGCATCCGGCAGACCACAATCAACGGCAACGAGGCTGTTTCCGCCCGCGCAAGCGCCGAAGGCTGGCAGTTCGACGTGACCGTGATCCGTGCCGCAGGTGAGGTCTATCGCCTACTGACCGCAGCACCGGCAGCCAGCACCGCCCTCGATGCCATAGCGAGCCAGGTCGGCAGCAGCTTCCGCACGCTGACTGCAGCCGAAAAAGCATCGCTGCGTCCGCTTCGCGTCCGGGTGGTTACGGTCCGCGCAGGACAGACGGTGGCGACCCTTGCCGCCCAGATGCAGGGTGTCGATCGGAAGATGGACATGTTCCGGCTCATCAATGCCATGAGTTCCGGCGCGACGGTGTCGGCCGGCAGCAAGGTGAAGATCATCACCGACAGGTAAGGCTTATCTCGGGTCTCAGGCTGCGCTGCGAACCACTGCTGGATCGATATTCACCAGTGCCGTACGCAGCTTTTCAAGCGCGCGGCCTTCGATCTGGCGCACACGCTCCTTGGAGATGCCGAGCTTCTCGCCCAGCGCCTCCAGCGTTGCACCCTCATCGCGCAGCCTGCGCTCACGGATGATACGCAATTCGCGCGGATTGAGCGTTGCCAAAGCCTGGCTCAGCCATTGCGCACGCCGCTCCTCATCAATGCGAGAACCCACGACTTCGTCGGGGAGCGGCTGGTCGGAAACGAGAAAATCCATCCGTTCGGAACCGGTATCGCCGTCAGCCGCAACGGGTGCGTTCAGCGACGTATCGGGACCGGACAAGCGTGCGTCCATCGTCGCGACGTCGGCCGCCGCGATGCCAAGTGCTGCCGAAATC
The DNA here is from genome assembly GCF_058448885.1 of Mesorhizobium sp. DxT. Taxonomy (NCBI): domain Bacteria; kingdom Pseudomonadati; phylum Pseudomonadota; class Alphaproteobacteria; order Hyphomicrobiales; family Phyllobacteriaceae; genus Mesorhizobium; species Mesorhizobium sp. DxT. Next base: position 84,187 of record NZ_JBZFLJ010000010.1, read on the forward strand.
TCGTTATAGAGCGCGTCGTTCGACAGCATGCGCGAATCCTGCGCCAGCCGCGCACGAAGACGACGCAGATTGAAGAATAAAGCCTTTTGGGCGGATGACGTGCCGCCGCGCACGATCGACCAGTTGCGCAGGATGAAGTCCTGCATCGACGCGCGGATCCACCATGTGGCGTAGGTCGAGAAGCGCACCTCGCGTTCCGGTTCGAAACGGGCAGCCGCCTCCAGCAGGCCGACATGACCTTCCTGAATGAGATCGCTCATGGAGAGGCCGAAATGACGGAATTTCGAAGCCATGGAGATCACGAGCCTCATATGGGCAACCGCTATGCGGTGAAGAGCCTGCTGATCGCCCTTCTCCTTCCAGCGCAGGGCGAGCTCATGCTCCTCCTCGCGCGCCAGATAGGGCGCTCGCATCGCCTCACGGATCATGCTTCGCTTTGCTGGATCGTCCATGTCACGCTCCCGAACAAGGAATACGCGTCACCGGCCGTAAAAGTTCCATCTGGCTATATTAGAAGTTAGCTCGTGTCGTCGCCAGCCGCGTGCGGCTTGTGGCAGCGCACAAAGACGTGAGCGGCGCAAGAGGATCATGACCCAGTTCGCATCTCTGACAAAAAGAAAACCCGGCTGCCGAAGCAGCCGGGTCGATCAGTTCAAACCAAAGAACGAACTGCGTCTTATGCAGCTTCTTCCTGTTCGGTTTCCTCGTTGTCGGCCTTCGCGCCGCGACGCGGACCCTTGTTGAGGTTGGTCTCGATGAGACGCACCGCCTCGGTGTCCGACATCTTGTTCACGGCAGCGATCTCGCGCGCCATCCGGTCGAGCGCCGCCTCGTAGAGCTGACGCTCCGAGTAGGACTGCTCGGGCTGGTTTTCGGCGCGATAGAGGTCACGCACCACTTCCGAGATCGAGATCAGGTCGCCGGAATTGATCTTTGCGTCATACTCCTGCGCACGGCGCGACCACATGGTGCGCTTCACGCGTGCACGCCCCTGCACGACCTTGAGCGCGCGGTCGACATAATCGGTTTCAGACAGCTTGCGCATGCCGATCGACGTCGCCTTGGCGACCGGCACCTTGAGGCGCATCTTGTCTTTCTGGAAGTCGATGACGAAAAGTTCCAGCTTGTGGCCCGCGACTTCCTGCTCCTCGATCGTGACGATCTGTCCAACGCCATGCGCCGGATAGACGATATACTCGCCGGTCTTGAAGCCCTGTCGTGTCGCGGATTTCTTCTGCTGGGTTGCCATACGCCCTGTACTCCTTTTTATGTCCTTGAGGCGCGAACCGGAAGATCCGTGCCCAGACCATGGCCGATGAGCCGGCCAGCCAACTGCCAGAGACAAGACGAGCGAAGCATTCCGAAAGAAGCCCTTGGCCCGGACCCGGTGTCAAAACACCTGCCCGGCCCAGCTTGACTGTTCCGGAAACGCTTCAGCCTTTCAATGATTAGAGCGCTTGCGCCATAAATCGACGTCTGTCATCGGCATGTTGATTGTTTGTAACATAAAAAGTCGAAAGAATCAACAATTTGCCGCATGCGCGAACAACCTCGTCGCAGCAAGCTGCATGGCGAGGTGATGGCGGTACAGAGGTAACGTTGCATCAGTTCCCGCCTTGTCAGTCCCCTTCACCGGGCTCCGCGGAGAAGTATTTTTCGAACTTGCCCTCGACGCCGTCGAACTCTTTCGCATCGGCCGGAGGCTCCTTCTTGGCCGTGATGTTCGGCCATTTGGAGGCATATTCGGTGTTGATCTCGAGCCACTTTTCAAGGCCCGGTTCGGTATCCGGCTTGATGGCATCGGCGGGGCATTCAGGCTCGCAAACGCCACAGTCGATACACTCGTCCGGGTGGATGACGAGCATGTTGTCGCCTTCGTAGAAACAGTCGACCGGACACACCTCGATGCAATCCATATACTTGCACTTGATGCAGTTGTCGGTGACGACATAGGTCATGGAACGGCTCCGGCCGGCAGCATTCTTGTACGATCGGCGGTGAGGTAACGCCTTTGCGGCGGCCACGCAAGGGTGGCGAATGCGCGCAAGCGACTGCTTGGGAAATGAAATTCCATCGCGGCTAAATTCACTCGTCTTCGCGCAAGGCATCCATGCGGCGGCGATCCTTCTTCGTTGGCCTGCCGCTGCCCTGCGGGCGAACCGGCGCGATCGCGTCAGGCACGGCCTCGCCCCCGCTCGCTGGCGGCGGTGTCAGGTCTTCGTAGAGCGTGCGGGCTTCATCGGCAGGTCCGCGCCGCGTGCCAGGATCGAGAACGCGGTAGACGATCACCCGGCGTTCGAGCGTCATCGTCAGCACGTCGCCCGGTTTGATCTGCTGGGACGGCTGGTCGATCTTGTCCCTGTTGAGACGCACGCGGCCCGCCTGGACGAGTTTGGCCGCAAGCGACCGCGATTTGACCACGCGGGCGAAGAACAGCCACTTGTCGATGCGCTGGCGACCGTCGCCCGGCATCTACTTCTTGAGCTGCTCGCGCAATGCTGCGAGCTTGGCGAAAGGCGAATCCGGGTCGATTTTCGCCGGTCGCTCCTCGCGCGGCTTGCCGCCGGGACGCTCGCCCCCACGGCGCTCCTCGCGCCGGTCCGGCCGGCCCTCTCCCTTGCCCTTGAACTTCTTGCCGCGATCCCGGTCGCGATCACGCCCGTCGCCGCCGCGACCCTGGCGTTCGCCGCCCTCGCGCCGCTGTTCGCCCTTGCCGTGATTGGGGCCGTGATTTGGTGCGCCCCGCCCGCGACCATGGCGCTGGCGGCCGTCGTGGCGGACGGGTCGCCACAGCAGGATCGGCTTCGGCTCCTCGACCACGGCCTCATCCTCAGGGGATGCCGTGGCCGGTGCGTTCGACGCCTCTTCGGCAGGCTGCTCTTCGATCGTTGCGGCCGGCCTTGCTTCGCTGACGGACCCGCTGTCGCTCGCAGGCTCGACGGGCGCCACATTGCCTGCGGCTGCGGCTTCGCCCTCGCTGACGGTCGCTGCGTCCGCCGAAGGTTCCTCCGCAGATGCTTCGGCCGGCACATCGACTGCCACCGGCTTGGCTGCAGCGGCAGCCGCCTGCACTGCTGCGACGCGTTCTCGCTCGGCAGTATCGAAGGCATCGAGCCTTGCCTGGACTTCGGCTGCCGGTTTCGCCTCCGCGCGGTAGCCCAGACCCTTGAGGATTTCTTCCATGTCGTCGGCGGTCGCGCCCAGGATCGACATCATCGCCGGGGTGACGGTGAACGCGGCCCCGTCGAACGCGCCTTCGGGGCGCGGGCCGCTTCCCGCCCGCCACGCAAGCGCGGGACGGATGAGGTCGGCCAGACGCTCCAGAATATCGACACGCACCGCACGGCGTCCAAGCGTGCGATAGCCGGCCAATTGGTAGAATGTCGGCTCGTAGGAAGGCTCCACCATGAGCGAAGTGCGGCCGGATGCGAGCGCATTGACCACGTCGCCGAAACCGGGCTTGTCCTTGCCGTCATTGCCCAGCGACCAGAGCAGCGTCACCAGACCGGCCGGGCCGGGCTTCAGCAGCGCGGGCACGAAGATGTGGAACGCGCCGAAACGCACACCCAGCCGCCGCAGCGCAGCGCGCGCTTCCTGGTCGAGCGCCTTGACGTCGTCGGCGACATCGCGCCGGTTGAGCAGCCCGAAATTCTCCGTCAGCCGGAAAGCGATGCCGCGCGCGATGCCGGTGAGCTGCTCGGCGTTGCGTAGGTCGAAAAGCGGCTTGAGCAAAGTTTCGATCTGGTAGCGCACGAAACGCTCTGCCCTCGCGGCAACCTTGTCGCGCGCCGGGCCGGTGAGTTGCTCGTCGGCCAGCAGGATGACGCGCGGCGTTAGCGGGTCCTCTCCCGCCGTCAAAGTCGCAACCGGCGCACCGATCCAGCGCAGCAACCCGTCAGAGGCGAGCGCGAAATCGCCGTTGGCGGCAACCGCGAAGCGTTCAGCCCGCGCGTCGAACTCCTGCGCCAGCGCTTTCTGCGCGGCTGCCTTGACCGCCTTGGCATCCTCTCCGTCGGCCGCCTGATCGGCCGAGAACCGGAACCCCTGCAACGCGCCGACATGATGTCCTTCGACGACGACGTCACCCGACGGGTTTATTTCTGCTTCAAGCATTGCATTTTCTCTCAGGCGCCTCATGAGCACGGAAGTCCTGCGGTCTACGAACCGTTTCGTCAATCGTTCGTGGAGCGCATCTGACAGCTTGTCCTCTATCTCGCGCGTTTTTTCCTGCCAGTGTGCCGGATCGGCCAGCCAGCCGGGCCGATGGGAGACGAAGGTCCAGGTGCGGATCTGTGCGATCCGATGCGACAGCGTATCGATGTCGCCATCGGTCGTGTCGGCGCGGTCCACCTGTTCAGCCATGTAATTTTCGTCGACGTGCCCCTTGCGGGCTAGGTCCAGATAGATGCTGCCGATGATGTCTGCATGCTGCGCGGGCGCAATGCGACGATAGTCCGGCAGAGCACACGCTTCCCACAGCAGCTCGACCCGGCGGGCGTCGGTCGCGAGCCCGCGCACGTCCTCGTCCTGCGACAGATGATCGAGCGCGCGTGCGTCGACCGCCGGCAGCGCCCGCGTCAGACCCTCCACCTGCGGAATGCGGTCGATCGAGCGCTTGAGACTGCCGATGCTCGAGAAATCGAAAGCCGCGGTGCGCCATTGCAGCACCTTCATGGATTCGAAGCTGTGCGATTCGATGCGTTCGACCAGCTCGTCCTCGAGAGGCGCCACCTGTCCCGTGACGCCGAAAGTACCGTCGCGAAGATGACGGCCGGCGCGGCCAGCGATCTGGCCGAGTTCGGCGGCGCTGAGATCGCGGTACTGATAGCCGTCGAACTTGCGGTTCTGGGCGAACGCGACGTGGTCGACGTCCAGATTGAGCCCCATGCCGATGGCGTCCGTCGCAACCAGATAGTCGACGTCGCCGGACTGGTAGAGTTCGACCTGGGCATTGCGGGTGCGTGGGCTGAGCGCGCCAAGCACGACCGCTGCGGCCCCGCGCTGCCGCCGGATCAGTTCGGCGATGCCGTAAACCTCATCTGCGGAGAACGCGACGATGGCGCTGCGGCGCGGCAATCGAGTCAGCTTCTTCTGGCCAGCATAGGCAAGCTGCGACATGCGCGGGCGCGTGACCACCGAAATCCCACGCAGCAGCTTCTCCAGAATCCCGCGCATCGTGGCCGCGCCCAGCAACAGGGTCTCCTGCCGGCCACGCAGATGCAGGATGCGGTCGGTGAAAATGTGCCCGCGCTCGAGATCGGCCGCCAGTTGCACCTCGTCGATCGCCACGAAGGCGGCGTCCGTCTCGCGCGGCATCGCCTCGACCGTGCACACCGAATAGCGCGCGCCCGGCGGCACAATCTTCTCTTCGCCGGTGATCAGCGCGACCTTCTCGGCCCCTACCTTCTCGCACACGCGCGCATAGACCTCGCGCGCAAGCAGCCGCAACGGCAGCCCGATGACCCCGCTCTCATGCGCGACCATCCGCTCGATTGCCAGATGGGTCTTGCCGGTGTTGGTCGGTCCGAGCACGGCGGTGACATCCCGTCCGGAAAGGACGAGCGGCGCGTCTGTTCTGGTCTGGATGTTCATCGTACGAGGTCGGCCTCTTGCCGCGCCGCAAAGCGGTGGACGCTTCCGTTAGCATGTCTGCACGGTGCAACGGAAGATGCCGGCGCGCCTTCTAGATAGGTCGTAAGGCTCGCCAAGCCAACGCAGCAACCAGCGTTTTTAACGGTTGGAACGAGTCTGGAACGAATCGGCTACGAATCGCTGACTTTCGCATGTTCCCGCTTTGATCACCGCAACATATAGAGATATGCCACACATTGGTCACCACATGCGGAATCTGCGCAAGAACCATTTTCCCTGGCGGGACCAAACCCGTTAACTTTTTGCGGCGGCAGCTGCTGAATTGGCGCTCTGGCATCGTCAACAGCGCCGCAAGCTTCAGAATTCGTTAGTGAATTTTTTACGCACTGTTAACCCTGTGGCTGCGTCGGCGCATTGTCCGTTAACGTTCCGGCCAAACACGGAACGAACCGGCGACGAATCACTGACTTCTGCATTTTCCTGCTTTGTTCACCGCAAGATGTTGTGTCATGCACCGCTTTTCCACCGTAATTCCACAGGCTGTGCACGGCATTTCCACAGGAGCAGCAGTCAGGCGTTAACCACTTACGCTCGGAACCAGTCTGTTCTTGCGCACTCGCTGCTGGGTTGTTGCATGCGTCGGGTCAACAGCTTCGCCCAAAAAGAGACGGCCCCATGGGGGCCGCTTCTTTCCGTAAGCAGAAACGTGGCTCAGACGAAGAACTGCCCACCATTGGCTGAAATGGTCGAGCCGGTGATGAAGCCTGCGTCATCCGAGGCCAGGAAGGCGACGATCCGTGCAATCTCCTCCGGCTCGCCCAGCCGGCCGACCGGGATCTGCGGGATGATGCGCTCGTTGAGCACTTTCTCGTCGATCGCCTTGACCATTTCGGTTGCGATGTAGCCCGGGCAGATCGCGTTCACCGTAATGCCGGCGCGTGCGCCTTCCTGCGCCAACGCCTTGGTGAATCCGAGATCGCCGGCCTTGGCCGCCGAATAGTTCGCCTGCCCCGCCTGGCCCTTCTGGCCGTTAATGGACGAGATCGTGATGACACGGCCGAACTTACGGTCGCGCATGCCTGACCACAGCGGATGCGTCATGTTGAATACGCCGTTGAGATTGGTATCGATGACCTCGCGCCACTGCTGCGGCGTCATCTTGTGAAACATGCCGTCGCGGGTGATGCCGGCATTGTTGACCAGAATATCGACGGGGCCGAGATCGGCCTCGACCTGCTTGATCCCCTCGACGCAGGCGTCGTAGTCGGCGACCGACCATTTATAGACCGGAATACCCGTCTCTTCCTTGAACTTCGCAGCCGCTTCGTCGTTGCCGGCATAGTTCGCGGCCACCTTGTAGCCTGCCTGCTTCAACCCTGCCGATATGGCCGCGCCGATGCCGCGCGAGCCCCCGGTGACAATTGCCGTCCTGGTCATGTGGTTCCTCCTCCCAATTTAGCGAATAAGGAATAGGGGACCAAGGCAGTAGGGATGGCGCTTCTGGTCGCTCTTTCCCCCTACGGCCCTACTCGCCATATTGCCTTACCGACCTCTTCGCTCAGTTCATCGCTTCAACGCACATCGCGACGCCCATGCCGCCGCCGATGCAGAGCGTTGCCAGGCCCTTCTTCGCGCCGCGCCGCTTCATCTCGTAGACCAGCGTGTTGAAGATGCGCGCGCCAGATGCCCCGATCGGGTGACCGATGGCGATCGCGCCGCCGTTCACGTTCACGATGTCCGGGTTCCAGCCCATGTCCTTGTTGACCGCACAGGCCTGCGCGGCAAAAGCCTCGTTGGCTTCGACCAGATCGAGGTCCTCGACCTTCCAGCCCGCCTTCTCGAGCGCCTTGCGCGATGCCGGGATCGGGCCGGTGCCCATGATTTTAGGATCGACGCCTGCCGTCGCCCAGGAAACGACGCGCGCCAGCGGCGTGATGCCCCGACGATGAGCCTCGTCCTCCGTCATCAGGACGACTGCGGCGGCGCCGTCGTTGATGCCGGACGCGTTACCGGCGGTCACCGTGCCCTCCTTGTCGAAGGCGGGCCGCAATTTCTGCATGGCTTCCAGGGTCGCGCCGTGGCGGATATATTCGTCGTCGCCGACCACGACCTCGCCCTTGCGGGTCTTGATCGTCACTGGAACGATTTCATCCTTGAAACGCCCGGCCTTCTGGGCGGCTTCGGCCTTGTTCTGCGAGGCGACCGCGAATGCGTCCTGCTCGTCCCGCGTGAGCTGCCACTGCCGGGCGACGTTCTCGGCCGTATTGCCCATATGATAGCCGTTGAAGGCGTCCCAGAGCCCGTCGCGGATCATCGTGTCGATCATCGAGTAGTCGCCCATCTTCACGCCAGCGCGCAGATGCGCGCAATGGGTCGAAAGCGACATCGATTCCTGCCCGCCGGCGACGATGATGCCGGCATCGCCGCTGGCGATCTGCTGCATGCCGATGGCGATTGTGCGCAGGCCCGAGCCACAGACCTGATTGAGCCCCCAGGCGGAAGCTTCCTTCGGAACGCCGGCGGCAATCGCGGCCTGGCGCGCCGGGTTCTGCCCCTGGCCCGCCGTCAGCACCTGACCAAGAATGACCTCGTCCACTTCCGCCGCATCGACGCCGGCACGGGCAAGCGCCTCGCGGATTGCCACGGCGCCAAGCTCGTGCGCCGGGGTTGCTGCAAATGCGCCGTTGAAGGAGCCGACGGGCGTGCGCGCGGCACTGGCGATGACGATGGCGGGAGCGGACATGGCGGTTTCCTCGAACTCGTTGGCATGTTGGCCTCTACTCATGTTTCTTGCCCGATCACGGGCACGAGTCAAACCGGAATGTGAGGCCGGCGGTCTTGCACTGCACAAAGCGCTTTCATTTGCCGGTCATTTGCGCATATCCTGACGATCAGGGTCGCAGATGGGCCTTGTACGACGTCTGTGTAGCCGCATTCCGGGAGGTCATGAATGCCCGCAAAAGACGATCCGGTGGTGATTAAAAAATACGCCAACCGCCGCCTCTACAACACGGGCACCAGCACCTATGTGACGCTGGAAGATCTGGCGGAAATGGTGAAGAAGGGCGAGGAATTCACCGTCCAGGACGCCAAGAGCGGCGAGGATATCACCCATCCGGTGCTTACCCAGATCATCTTCGAGCTGGAGAACAAGGACGGGCAGAACATGCTGCCGATCCCGTTCCTGCGCCAGCTCATAGCCTTCTACGGCGACCAGATGCAGATGGTCGTGCCGAGCTTCCTCGAGCAGTCGATGATGGCGTTCGCCAAGGAGCAGGAACGCTTTCGCGAACAGATGAAGGACGCCATCGGCAAGTCGCCGATGGAGATGATGAAGATCACGACCCCGATCAAGGCGATCGAGGAACAGACGCGCCGCAACGTCGAGCTCTTCCAGAACGCCATGCGCATGTTCACGCCATTTCCGCCGCAGACGACGCAGGACACGACTGAGGAAGACGTTGCCGGCGACAAGCCTGACGACCTTCAGGACCTGAAGGATCAGATCGCGGCCATGCAGCGCAAACTCGACCAGATGGGGCGTGGATAGGCGCTGATCAGGCGCCTGTTGGTTTGTCTTGATCGCTCGGCTCGCGCAGCGCGCTTGTTTCCGCCGGCGACAGGTGCTCGACGATCTGCACGATGCTGGTCAATTCGATCTCCGGATAATGCTCGCGCATGCCTACGAGCATTACGGTGTCCGGCCATTCCTCCTCCCGCCCAAGGAAGGCGGCCGCTTCGCTGAGCGGCATATCCGTGCATCTCGTGACCCACACGACGGCAGACCTGCAATCATCGCCTTCGCAGACATAGGTCATCAGGCCCGGCTCGATGCGATGCTCGCGCCAGCGGATGGTGGAAGTCTTTTCGCCGCTTTCCACCAAGGGGAACAGTCGGGCGACGACCTTCAGGGTCTGCATCGGTATCTCCAGAAATAGATGTCAGGCAGCGTTACCAGCCCAGCGCGCAACCGTCCTTGCGCGGATCGGACCCGCCGACGAGGAACCCGTTCTCATCGTCGATGACGATCATCTGCCCGCCGCCATGCGGTGCGCCGGCGTCGCGCACCTGATGTCCCCGCGCAACCAGATCGCTGCGGATCTGCGCCGGAATCCCGCCTTCCGCGTCGAGAATACCGTCATCGCCCCAGAACAGCCGAGGGTGATCGAGCGCTTCCTGAGCGTCCATGCCGCGGTCGACCAGGTTGGAAAAGACGTGGGCGTGCCCCATAGGCTGGTAGTCGCCGCCCATCACACCGAAAGAGACTGCAGCACGCCCATTCTTCATAGCCATCGCGGGAATGATCGTGTGCATCGGTCGCTTCCCGCCACCGAGCTCGTTTGGGTGTCCCTCGTCGAGCGTAAAACAGCCGCCCCGGTTTTGAAGCGCGATCCCGGAACGCGGCGTGACCACTTTGGAGCCGAAAGCGCTATAGACCGAATTGATGAAAGAGACGGCGCGCCGGTCGCGATCGACCACCGTCAGATAGACCGTGTCCGACCGCGCCATTTCCGGCAGGACAACGGACGGATTGCGTCGCTCCGCGCTCAACTGCGCGCCGAGCGCCCGGATGAAGCTGTCGGAAAGCAGCTCCTCCGGTGTCCGCGTCATCGTTGCGGGGTCGGAAACAAGATGATCGCGCACGGAATAAGCGAGGCGTGCCGCCTCGATCTCCATGTGATAGCGCTCCGCACTGCCCGTGGGGAGGTTGCCGATACCGTGCGCCTCCATCAGCCGCAGCAGGATAAGCGCCGTCACGCCCTGCCCGCTGGGCGGAATTTCGAGCACGTCATACCCGCCGTAGGAAACGGAGAGCGGCGTCACCCAGTCAGCAGCGACGGCGGCAAGGTCCTCTTCGCTGAGGAAGCCGCCCTGCCCACGAACGGTCGCGGCCATCTCGGCTGCGATCTCACCTTCGTAGAATGCCCTTGCACCGTCCTTGGCGATGGCCCGCAAAGTCGCGCCAAGCGCCGGAAAGCGAAATCGCGTGCCGGCCGCCGGTGCATCCCCGTCACGTAGACAGTGGATCGCCGCGCCGCGATCGCTACGCAGCGCCGGAACATGCAGTGCCCAGTCGCGAGCAACCCGCGCATGAACCGCAAAGCCCTCCTCGGCGTAGCGGATCGCATCGGCGAATAGCCGGTCGAACCCCATCGTGCCGAAGCGTGTACTCAGGCGAGACCAGGCATCCACCGCGCCCGGCGCCGTCACTGCATGGACGCCCGTTTGCGGCATCGAGGCAAAACCATTGTCGCGATACCAGGCCGGATCGGAGGCGGCTGGCGCGCGGCCTGAACCGTTGAGCCCATGAACGGTGCCGTCGGGCTCGGCGAGAATGACGAAGCAATCACCGCCGATGCCGGTCATATGCGGCTCGACAACGCATAGTGTTGCGGAAGCTGCGATAGCGGCATCGACCGCATTGCCGCCTTCCTTCAGCACGGCAAGCGCTGTTGCCGTAGCCAGCGGGTGCGACGTTGCCGCCATGCCGTTTTCCGCAATGACGGGTGACCGTCCGGGCTGGTCGAAATCGCGCATGCTCAGCTCCGGTCTGTTAGCGGAAATTCACGTCGCGCGAGGCAGCACGGAGCGACACCGCGAACCCCGCCAGAACGTCGACAAGCGTGATCGCCATCAGGATGAAGAACAGCGAGCTGGCCGCCTGCCGCACGAGCAGGAACTCAACGAGGAACGCCACGAAAACGAAGGTCGAAAGCAGGTGGTCGACCACGGAAGCGTTCGACGTACGGGTCGCCTTGACGATCTCGACGAACAGCAGCGCCAGCGCAAGCAGCACCATCATATCGGCGAGGCTCATGGCCCATATGCCGCCCGAAAGCATGGTCAGCGAGAACATCTCCGCCTGCCACGGATCACCGAGATCGCCGAACAGTCCCGCAAGACCGAGGTTAAAGACGACGAAGGGAACGATCATCAGCGGGATATGGGCGAACATGGCGGGCTCCGGACACGTGGGTTACCTTGTAGCGCGAAAAACCGCTGCGCGGTCAAGCATCTGCTTCAAGCGGGAGACCACGAATCACCCGCTTCCAGACACTCATGATGAGGCGTGCCGCAGCGTTGATCTGTTCCGGATCGATACAGTTTCGATCAAAATTAACCATCCTGTTAAGCTTCAGTTAAGCTTTACATGGCATTACTGTGTGCATCCAGTGATCTGGATTCTTACCGAGTGGCTGGGCCACTCCGTTTGACGCCTCCCTGTTAACTCCTGAGAGCCGCCTTTGCGGCTCTTTTTTTGTGCCCGGTTCCCTTATTTCCGCCATCTCGACCGCGTTAACCTTTCGTTAAACACGTGCTTGCCTTCGGAAGGCCGAGGGATCAAAGTCCGGTCGATATCGTTTAGGCACCGGCGACCGAGAGCCGGGACCGCCGGACGAGGGAATGCAGCGTCAGTAAATTCGCGGGGTGCAAGGTCATGCAAGAGCAGGGTCACGGGGAAACCAACACGGTCAAGCTCGCCGAGAGGCGCGTCTTTTCCAGTTCCTTCAAGCCCCTCTACAATGAAGGCATGACGCTGGTTGAACGGGCTGCCGAATATCTAGACGGTGAAGGCCGCGCTGCCGCAAAGACGCTGACGCGCGTCGGCGCGACATTATACGCTGCAGAGTCGATGCGGCTGACTACACGGCTGATGCAGATTGCCTCGTGGCTGCTGCTCCAGCGCGCTGCGAACTCCGGTGAGATGACCCGCGACCAGGTAGCCGCCGAGAAGGCCAAAGTACGGCTCGACACGACCTCAGCACCGACCGACACGGCTGGCTGGGCAGAATTGCCGGACACCTTCCGCACGATCGTCGATCATTCGCTGCGTCTTCAGGCGCTGGTGCGTCGTATGGACGACGAGATCTACGGCGAGTCGGCGAGCCAGCGCTACGTGGCGCCGCAGCGCGGCAACCCGGTGTCTGACCAGATCAATCTGCTGCACACGGCTTTCGCCCGCGGGTAGTCGCTATCCGGCCAGTTGGCGGGCAATTGCATCGAAAACGCTATCGAAGGCAGGCAGCGCCAGCAGCGCGGCCATGACGACGAGTACGAAGGTCACCATCCGGTAGAGCCATTCGCCGCCTCGGGAAAACATCGCCCAGCCTGCCATAATACCCACGAAATAGGCAGGCGCAGCCAGCAGCCCCAGCGTGACGACGTCGCGCTGGAACAACCCGGCAAACCAGAGATTGCCGATCGAGACGAACTCCCCGAGTAGGAACAGCGACAGCAGGTTGGCCCTGATGATGGCGGCCGGGAGCCCGCTCGCCATCCAGTAGGCGATGACGGGCGGGCCAGGTATCGAGGCCACGCCGGAGAGCACGCCCGCCACACCGCCAACGCACAGCGAAGTGAGCCGGTTGCGCGGACCCTTATAGCGCCAGCCCGTCCACAACACGAAGACGCAGCACAGGATTGCGCCACAGATCATCCAGCGCAGCACCGTCTCGTCGCCATGTGTCAGCAGCCAGATGCCCGCCGGGAACAGAAGGAACAGTCCGAGCGTGACCGGCAGCACTTCCTGCCAGCGCGCGATGCGCAGCGCCGGCACCGTGACAGGCACGGATGGCAGCGAGTCGATGATGACGATTATGACCAGGGCCGCCTTCGGCCCATACAAGGCACCCGCCACCGGAGCCACGATCATGCCGGTGCCGAAGCCGGACAGTCCCTTGGCAACGCCGGCAACAAGCACGACTGCCAGCAGGGTCATCATCGAAAGGTCGAGCGGCGGAAGGTTCATCTTGTGCGGCTGTATGCGATCGGAAGTTGCGGCAAGGCGATACAGCCCGAGACCTCATAGAGACAGTGCAAGAGGGAACCGCAACGCTGGTCCAGCACACAATCCTGCCATTTGTTGCTGGTTTGTTCACTTTTCCATGGCATTGCCCGATGATCGGACTAGGGTGACATCATGAACGACACGATTCGCGTCATCGGTATCGACCCTGGCCTGCGCCGCACCGGCTGGGGTGTGGTGGAGGCACAGGGCAACACGCTGCGCTTTGTCGCGGCCGGCACGGTGCGCTCGAACGACAAGGACGACCTCGCATCTCGCCTGCGTCAGATCCACGACGGGCTGTCTGCAATCGTGCACGGGCAGATGCCGCACGAGGCGGCCGTCGAGCAGACATTCGTCAACAAGGATGCGACCGCGACGCTGAAACTCGGCCAGGCACGCGGTGTCGCGATGCTGGTGCCGGCGCTGGCCGGCCTGCAGGTTTCGGAATATGCACCCAACGCCGTCAAGAAGGCGGTGATCGGCGTCGGCCATGGCGACAAGAAGCAGATCCACATGATGGTGCGCGTGCTGATGCCGCGAGCATCCTTCGACAGCGACGATGCAGCGGATGCGCTCGCCATCGCCATCTGCCATGTTCACCATCGCCAGAGCGTGACGGGGCGGCTGGCGGCGGCCGCACTTGCGGCGGCCGGTTAAAACAACGAGCGGGTGGCGGGGATGATCGGCAAGCTCAAGGGAACGGTCGACGAGATCGACGAGGATCACTGCATTATCGACGTTCACGGCGTCGGCTATGTTGCTTATTGCCCGGCTCGTACGCTGGCGGCGCTGCCCGGCAGGGGCGAGGCGGCCGTGCTCTTCATCGAGACCTATGTGCGCGAGGACATGATCCGGCTCTACGGCTTCGCGACGGAGCTGGAGCGGGAGTGGTTCCGCCTGCTGCAAAACAATGTCCAGGGCGTCGGCGCCAAGGTCGCGCTGGCGGTGCTGTCGACCCTGTCGCCTTCGGAACTCGCCAACGCGATCGCGCTGCGCGACATCGCCATGGTGGCCAGGGCGCCGGGCGTCGGCAAGAAGGTAGCCGAGCGCATCGTCACCGAGCTCAAATCGAAGGCGCCCGCCTTCGCGGGCGACGCATCCGGCACGATCGGCTTCAAGCAGGAGATCGGCGAAGGCGTGGCGCCAGCGCCGGTGGCCGATGCGATCTCGGCGCTGACCAATCTCGGCTATTCGCGCGACATGGCCGCAAATGCCGTCGCCGCAGCCATGAAAGCCGCCGGCGAAGATGCCGATTCCGCCAAGCTCATCCGGCTCGGCCTGAAGGAGCTGGCGCGGTGAGCAGGCTTGTGCCGAAGCGCGCCGCGTGAAATGAAAAAGCCATGAACACCGCTCCCCGCCTCATATCGGCAGACAAGCGCGGCGAGGACGTCGAGCAAACGCTACGTCCGCAGTCGCTGGACGAATTCGTCGGCCAGGCGGCGGCGCGCGCCAACCTCAAAGTCTTCATCGAAGCCGCCAAGAATCGCGGCGAGGCGCTCGACCACGTGCTGTTCGTCGGCCCGCCGGGCCTCGGCAAGACCACGCTGGCGCAGATCATGGCGCGCGAGCTGGGCGTCAATTTTCGCTCGACCTCCGGTCCGGTCATCGCCAAGGCCGGCGACCTTGCGGCCCTTCTGACCAATCTCGAGGATCGCGACGTCCTGTTCATCGACGAGATCCATCGTCTCAACCCGGCAGTGGAAGAAATCCTCTATCCTGCAATGGAGGATTTTCAGCTCGACCTCATCATCGGCGAGGGCCCGGCGGCCCGGTCGGTGAAGATCGACCTCGCGCGCTTCACGCTCGTTGCTGCCACCACCCGCCTGGGGCTCATCACCAACCCGTTGCGTGACCGTTTCGGCATTCCGGTGCGGCTCGACTTCTATACCGTCGAGGAACTGGAATTGATCGTGCGGCGCGGGGCCCGCATCCTGTCCTTGGCGATGGACGACGATGGTGCCACCGAGATCGCGCGGCGCGCGCGTGGCACCCCGCGTATCGCCGGTCGCCTGTTGCGGCGCGTGCGGGATTTCGCCTCCGTCGCCGGCGCCGAGGTTGTCGACCGCAAGGTGGCCGATGCGGCTTTGACGCGACTCGAGGTCGACGCGCTCGGCCTCGACAATCTCGACAGGCGCTATCTTGGCATGATCGCCCGCAATTTCGGCGGCGGGCCGGTCGGCATCGAAACGATCGCGGCCGGCCTTTCCGAACCGCGCGACGCGATCGAAGACATCATCGAGCCCTATCTGATCCAACAGGGGTTCATCCAGCGCACGCCGCGCGGTCGTGTGCTCACCGCCAATGCATGGCGTCATCTGGGGCTGGATGCACCCGCCAACATCGCCCAGCAGCAGATCAACCTGTTTCAGGAAGAATGAGCGCTAACGAAACCATACCCGCCGGGCTCTCCGGCGAACTGACCGATTACGGGCATCGCCTCGACGCGCGCGTCTACTATGCCGACACGGATTTCTCCGGCGTCGTCTATCATGCCCGCTACCTGGAATTCTTCGAGCGCGGCCGTTCGGATTTCCTGCGCCTTGCCGGGGTGCACCACACTGAGCTTGCCGACGGCAAGCATGGCGAAAAGCTCGTCTGGGTGGTCAAGCGCATGGAAATCGATTTTCGCGCCCCTGCCCGCATCGACGACATCCTGATTGTGGAAACCCGCACCGAGAAGGTGTCCGGCGCGCGTATCTTCATGGCGCAGCAACTCAAGCGCGGCGAGGAGCTGCTGGTCGAGGCAAAAGTAGAGGCTGCGATCATCTCCGAGAGCGGCCGGCCGCGCAGGTTTCCCAGGGAATGGGTAGCCGCCTTCATGCCGCGCTCCTGAGCAGACCCGCATAACAGATCCTTAACCTTAACGGTCCATCAAGATCGTGGTGAACATCGCGTGAATCCGACGCGCCTTCGTTTCACCAAATTTGGCCCGGAAAAGGCCGAAACCGCGCATTGAGGGCGAGTTCGGACCGACGACGGACCGAGGTCGATAGGGAATGATGCGCACGGGCAGCCGCTGGCGAATGCCCGACACTCTTTAGGGACTAAGGATTCATGGAACAAATGGCTCTTGCCGCGCCCGGCGGCGACCACTCCATATGGGCCCTGTTCATGCAGGCCGGCTGGGTTGTCAAGCTGGTGATGATCGGCCTTATAGCTGCATCGGTCTGGACCTGGGCCATCATCGTCGACAAGCTGCTCGCCTATGGCCGCATGCGCGCTTCGCTGAGCCGCTTCGAGGAGGTCTTCTGGTCGGGGCAGTCGCTCGAAGATCTCTACCGGTCACTTTCTGAACGCAAGACGACAGGCATGGGCTCGATCTTCGTCGCCGCCATGCGTGAATGGAAGAAGAGCTTCGAAAAGGGCGTGAAATCGCCGCTCAGCCTACAGACCCGAATCGACAAGGCGATGGACCTGGCACTGACGCGCGAGATGGAGCGTCTCGAAGGGCGGCTCGGCTTCCTCGCTTCCGTCGGTTCTGCCGCACCCTTCATCGGGCTGTTCGGCACCGTGATCGGCATCATGACCTCTTTCCAGGCGATCGCAGGTTCCGGCGCCACCAATCTCGCCGTTGTCGCGCCCGGTATCGCCGAAGCTCTTCTGGCGACGGCACTCGGCCTGCTGGCGGCTATTCCCGCGACCATCGCCTACAACAAGCTGTCGTCCGACGCGGGCAAGATCGGGCTGCGTATGGAAGGCTTCGCCGACGAGTTCTCGGCCATACTGTCGCGGCAAATCGATGAAAAGGTCGTCACGCGGGCGGCGGCTTAGGAGCGGGTTCCATGGGAATGTCAATCGGCCAGACCGGCGGACGCGGTGGACGCGGCCACAGAAGACGCGGGCGGCACCATAAGCTGGTGTCGGAGATCAACGTCACGCCATTCGTCGACGTGATGCTGGTCCTGCTCATCATCTTCATGGTCGCAGCACCCCTGCTCACGGTCGGCGTGCCAATCGAACTGCCCGAAACGCAGGCCCGCGCTCTGAATGCTGAGACGCAGCCCATCACCGTATCGGTCAATCGGGAAGGTCAGATATATCTTCAGGAAACCGAGATCGCGATCGACGAGATCGTTCCCAAGCTGCAGGCCATCGCTCAGACGGGCTACGAGGAGCGTATTTTCGTGCGCGGTGACCGCGATGCCGATTATGGCACGGTCATGCGCGTCATGGCGCGCATATCGTCGGCAGGTTACCGCAACCTGGGCCTTGTGACGCTGCAGGAACAGGATAGCTGAAAGGCATGAAGGCCGGGCTGACGACATCGTTGGTGCTGCATACGGTCGTGCTGGGCTTCGGGCTCTTCACGCTGTCTTCGCCGCGTCCGATGGAAGTTGCCGACGTCGAGTCCTTCCCGGTCGACATCGTCCCCATGGCCGAGTTCGCGCAAAGCGTACAGGGCGAACGCGAGGCGCCCGCCGCCGAACGTCCCGCGCCCACGCCAACCACACGGACCGATGTCGTCGAGGATGCGCAGCGCGTTGGCGACAACACGGTCGACACGACCGCGCCGCCGACACCCGACCCGCGGCCGCGGCCCGTCGAAACGGCCGAGGCACCGCCTCCCGCGCCGACCCCTCCGACGCCCGCACCCGAGCCGGCCCCCGAACCAGAGCCTCAGGCGGAACCGGCACGCCCCGAACCGGTGCCGACCACCGAGGTTGCTCCCGAGCCACGCCCGCAGCAGGAAGTCGCGCCTGATCCGGCACCGGAAACCGAGGTCGCCGAGGCTCCCGCGACAGAAAGCGTGAGCCTGCCCACGAGCGCGCCCACCCCGCAGTCGCGTCCGCAGCCGCCGCAGGCACAGGCCGCACGCACACCGGAACGTCGCGAACCCGAGCGCCAGAGGGAGCAGCGTCAGCAGGCCGCCGCCAGCGACCGCGACTCCGAGAACCTCGAGGATCAGGTTGCCGCCCTACTCAACCGCGATCGCGCGTCGGGCGGCGGCGCGCAGCGCTCGAATGAACAGGCGGCGCTCGGCGGCCGGGAAACCACCGGCGCTCAGCTCACCCAGACCGAGCGCGATGCGATCATCGCCCAGCTGCGCAGTTGCTGGAACGTGCCGGTGGGAGCAGAAGGCTCATCTGACCTGCAGACCACGGTTCGGTTCCGTCTCGACCCCTCGGGCACCCTTGAGGGGAGCCCGGTTATCGAGAAGGCAAGCGGCAACCGGCAATTCGACGAAAGCACCACGCGCGCCATCCGCATCTGCAGCCAGCGCGGCTTCCAGCTTCCCAGCGACAAATACAACACCTGGTCGGAAGTCGTCGTGAACTTCGACCCGCGTGACATGTTCTGACCTGAATGGAACGCCATCAAACCGGCATGAGCCCTATCGGACCCATGAGGCCAAACGAATGATGAAATCCCTGACAAACCTATTCAAGATCGGAATGCTGGCAGCCGGCCTCGCGCTCGCCGCCTCGCAGCCCGCACGCGCCGTGCTCGAGATCGACATCACGCAGGGCGTGGTCGAGCCTCTGCCGGTGGCAATCACCGATTTCGTGTCGTCGGACGCCATCGGGCAGGAGATCTCGGCGGTCATCACCGCGGATCTGAAACGCTCCGGCCTGTTCGCCCCGATCGACAAGGCTGCATTCATCGAGACCGTGGCCAACCCTGATGTTGCACCCCGCTTCGATGATTGGAAGGTCATCAACGCGCAGGCCATCGTCACCGGGCGCGTTACCAAGGAAGCTGACGGCAGGCTGCGCGCCGAATTCCGCCTGTGGGATACCTTCGCGGGTCAGCAGCTTGTCGGCGAGCAGTTCTTCGCCAACCCAACGAACTGGCGGCGCGTCGCCCACATCATCGCCGACGCCATCTACGAGCGGCTGACTGGCGAGAAAGGCTATTTCGACACGCGCGTGGTCTTCGTCGAGGAAACCGGCCCCAAGAACCAGCGCGTCAAGCGTCTGGCGATCATGGACCAGGACGGCGCCAATCAACGTGCGCTATCGGACGGACGATCGATCGTTCTGACCCCGCGCTTCTCGCCTAATCGGCAGGAAATAACCTACATGTCCTACGAAAGCGGTCAGCCGCAGGTCTACCTGCTGCAGATCGAGACGGGACAGCGCGAACTTGTCGGCAATTTCCCCGGCATGACCTTCGCCCCGCGCTTTTCGCCAGATGGGCAGAAGGTGATCATGAGCCTCCTGCGAGACGACGGAAACTCCAACATCTACACGATGGATCTGCGCAGCCGCACCACCACGCGCCTGACCAGCTCCAACTCGATCGACACCTCCCCCTCCTACTCGCCGGACGGCAACCGGGTCGTCTTTACTTCGGACCGTGGCGGCCGCCCACACATCTACGTGATGGGCGCAGACGGCTCGAACCCGCAGCGCATCTCCTTCGGCGACGGAACCTACTCGACGCCGGTGTGGTCGCCGCGCGGTGATCTCATCGCCTTCACGAAGCAGACGGGCGGCGAGTTCCAGATCGGCGTCATGCGTGTCGACGGCTCCGGCGAGCGCATCCTGTCTTCCGGCTTCCTTCAGGAAGGGCCAACCTGGGCCCCGAATGGGCGTGTTCTCATGTTCTTCCGCGAAGCTGCGGGCGGCGGTGGACCCCGTCTCTTCTCGATCGACCTGACCGGTCGTAACGAGCAGTCGATACCGACGCCGAATTTCGCTTCAGACCCGGCATGGTCACCTCTGCTCGACTAGCGGAAGCCCCTGGAACGGAAGGCGGTGTCGAACCGCCTTCCCGTCAAAACGCCGCGTTTCCGCCGCATTTCGGCCTAGTGTGCGCGACAAAGCTGGTGAGTCGACAGTCTGATCGGCATGGCACGGACGGGCCATTAGGACATCGTTAACCCTGTTTGTTGAGCGCAAGTTAACCGCGACATGGTTACTAGACGTTCACCACATTCAATAAATTGCGAAGGAGAGGCGGCATGCGCCGTATCGCAGCCATCACACGTAACCCTGCCGCCGTTGTGCTGATCGCCATGCTGGCGATTGCCGGCTGCGCCAACAAGCAGACGCCGAACAATCCCGGCGATCTCGGCCTCGGTGGGGCCGGCTCCGCGACCCCGGGGTCTAGCCAGGACTTCACGGTGAATATCGGAGACCGCATCTTCTTCGACACCGACTCCTCGCTGATCCGCGCGGACGCCCAGCAGACCCTGAGCCGTCAGGCCCAGTGGCTGAACCAGTACGGCACCTACGCGATCACCGTCGAAGGCCATGCCGACGAACGCGGCACCCGCGAATACAACCTTGCTCTGGGTGCGCGCCGCGCGGCAGCAGCCCGCGACTTCCTGGTCGCACGCGGCGTTGCGGCAAACCGCATCCGCACCATCTCCTACGGCAAGGAACGTCCGGTCGCCGTTTGCGACAACATCTCCTGCTGGTCGCAGAACCGTCGCGCCGTCACCGTGCTGAACGGCGCCGGAAGCTGAACCGGACCGATATGCATCGGGAAATGCGGGAGGCGGCCTTGAAGGCCGCCTCTTTTGCATTACCGGAAACAAAATTTGGCCGAACTCGGCGGTCCTGATAAAAGGGCCAAGATCGACCACTAGACCCAGCGAAAGAGCCAAAGGTGAAGAGACCTGACATGTTCCTGAGAACCTTCCTCGGCGGCATCGTGGCGCTGCCGATCATGCTGTCGGGGGCCGCTCATGCGCGCGACGTCGCAGCAAGCGTCCCGACGTCGACTGTGGCGCCCGCGATCGCCTTTTCGATGCCGTCGCTGCGCCTGCCCGGTGCAGCACAACCTGCGCCCCGCGCCGAGCTTGTGCAATACGCCCAGGTGACGGATCCGCGCGTCGCGCAGCTTGAAGAGCAGGTGCGCCAGCTCACCGGCACTCTGGAAGAACTGAATTTCCAGATCCTGCAGATGCAGGACCAGCTCCGCCGTATGCAGGAAGACAACGAGATTCGTTTCCAGGAGCTGGAGCAGAAGCGTTCCGACGCCGGAGGCGCGGCCCCGAGGCAGGATCGCGCCGCAGCCGGCGACAACTCTGGCAGCCGCGGCTCCGGGGGCAGCGGTGACGATGACTTTTACGCTGCTGCGCCGCGCGTTGAAGACGGCAGCACTGTGACTGGCGCGCCGTCGCGTACCTTCGGCACCATCACCTTCGATGAGAACGGCAATGCGACAGGCGCCGGTCTGCCGGAACAGACCGATCAGGACACGACAGTCGCCGCGCTGCCAAGCGGCAGCGGCGGCGATGACGAGCTCTACCGCAACGCCTACGAGTTCATCCTCTCCGGCGACTACGGCACTGCCGAAACCGGTTTCCGCGATCTGCTGGCCCAGTATCCAGACAGCGAGCATGCAGCGGACGCGCATTTCTGGCTGGGCGAGGCACTGCTGGCACAACAGAAGCCGCGCGAGGCGGCCGAAATCTTTCTAGCGGCCAGCCGCGACTATCCGCAGGCACGCAAGGCGCCCGACACGCTTTTCAAGCTCGGCGTTTCACTGGCGGCGCTGAATCAGCGCGATGTCGCCTGCGCCACGTTTACCGAAGTGCTGCAGCGCTATCCGAATACAACCGACGCGCTGCGCGAGCGCATAAAGCAGGAACAGGCCCTGGCCTCCTGCTGACGAGCGGTCGATGGCTCTCGACCTCGATCGCATCTTTGGCGGTCTCGATCTCTCGCGACGGCAAAGCCTGACAATAGCCGTTTCCGGCGGCAGCGATTCCCTCGCCCTCCTCCTTCTTCTCAAGAATTTCCTCGACTTGCGAGCACCAGCTGTCCGCGTGCTTGCCGTGACGGTCGATCATGCCATGCGCACGGAAGCCGCCGCGGAGGCGCGCGACGTGGCGGCCCTGTGCCAAAAGATCGGCGTCGAGCACAGGACGATGGTCTGGACCGGCGACAAACCCCGGACGGGCCTGATCGCCGCTGCCCGCGAGGCGCGCTACCGCCTGCTAGCGGAGGCTGCCGATGACGTTGGCGCGGATACGATCTTTATCGCCCATACGATGGACGACCAGGCCGAGACAGTCGCCATGCGCGCACGACGCGGCGAAGGGCTAGGCCTCGCCGCCATGGCGCGCGCGACACTTTATGACGAGCGCATCTGGCTCGTCAGACCGTTGCTGCAGGTTCGCAGACAGGCGCTGCGAGACCATCTCGCCGCCGCCGGCATTCACTGGATCGACGATCCCACCAACGACAACCGGCGCTACGAACGCGTCAGGGTTCGTTCCGCTCTCCAAGATAACGAGGTACGGGCCCTCGCCGATCAGGCCGCGAGAGCAGGAAAGGCACGGGCCGAGCTTGGCCGACAGGCCGCGAAGCTGATCGCTCGGTTCGTGACCATACCGGCGCGCGGGCTTTTCCGCCTCGACCCGGAGATGTTCGACGGCAGCAACGCGGCGACCCATGCGCTGCGCATCCTCCTGGCTGTCGCCGGTGGCACGCCTCGCCTGCCCGATCACGATCGCGCGACCACTCTGGCGCGCCGCCTCGCCGCCGGCCCCCTGCGCGTCGCATTGTCGCGCGCGCTGGTCGACGCTCGAAAGTCGGGCGTCTGGATAAGGCGCGAGAACCGCAACCTGCCTGTCACGCAACTGTCTGCGACACCGACTTTATGGGATGGACGCTGGCGTATCGCGGTGAAGGACGAGGCCATGGAACTGCAGGTCCGCGCTTGCCGCTCGGCGCGGCCGACCGCCGGTGCCGCCAGCCGTTCCGACATACCGGAAAGTCTTGTTCGAGCGGCATTTTCCGCCGAACCCTGCATATTTCGCGAAGACCGGATGGTTGGCGTGGCGGACAGCGGCGATGCCGATGCCCTGGGCATCTCGGCATCGCCCGCCGAGGCACTTTTCGCGCACTTCCTGCCCGAATTCGATCTTGCAGCGGCACAAGCATTGCGGCGCGCGCGCGCTCGCCCCACCCTGCCCGTCTCGCCTTGGAAGAACCACATTGACGCCGATGCTTAACCGCATGCCTTAGTTGCGCTTGGCAAGGCTGGGGCCGCTGCCTATGTTAGTCGCAGCACTTGCTCAATGGGACCAGTGTCCGTGATGGCTCGCCCGGCCGGACACCAACGGGAAACACGATGAATCCGAATTATCGCAACCTCGCGCTCTGGGCGATCATTGCCGTCCTGCTGATCGCACTTTTCAATCTGTTCCAGGCGCCCCAGCAGCGCGGCGTATCGCGCGAGATTCCCTATTCGGAGTTCCTGCAGGAAGTTGAATCGGGCCGTGTCAACACGGTGACGATTTCCGGCAGCCGGATTTCCGGCACCTACGGCGACTCCAACAGCGGTTTCCAGACCTACTCGCCAGGTGATCCCTCGCTGGTCGAGCGGCTTGAGCAGCGCGGCGTCACGATCAACGCGCGTCCGGAGACGGACGGTTCCAATTCGATCTTCGGTTACCTGATTTCCTGGCTGCCCATGATCCTCATCCTCGGCGTATGGATATTCTTCATGCGCCAGATGCAGTCCGGCTCCGGCCGGGCCATGGGATTCGGCAAGTCCAAGGCCAAGCTTTTGACCGAAGCCCACGGACGCGTCACCTTCCAGGATGTGGCGGGCGTTGACGAGGCCAAGCAGGACCTCGAGGAAATCGTCGAGTTCCTGCGCGACCCGCAGAAGTTCCAGCGCCTGGGCGGCAAGATCCCGCGCGGCGTGCTGCTCGTCGGCCCTCCCGGAACCGGTAAGACGCTGCTTGCGCGTTCCGTTGCCGGTGAAGCCAACGTGCCGTTCTTCACGATCTCCGGTTCGGACTTCGTCGAGATGTTCGTCGGCGTCGGCGCGAGCCGCGTCCGCGACATGTTCGAGCAGGCCAAGAAGAACGCGCCCTGCATCATCTTCATCGACGAGATCGACGCGGTCGGCCGCCATCGCGGCGCCGGCCTTGGCGGCGGCAATGACGAGCGCGAGCAGACGCTGAACCAGCTTCTGGTTGAGATGGACGGCTTCGAGGCCAATGAGGGCATCATCCTCATCGCCGCGACCAACCGGCCCGACGTGCTCGATCCCGCACTTCTGCGTCCGGGCCGTTTCGACCGCCAGGTGGTCGTCCCCAACCCGGATATCATCGGCCGTGAGAAGATCCTCAAGGTGCATGTGCGCAACGTGCCGCTGGCGCCGAATGTCGACCTCAAGGTTCTCGCGCGCGGCACGCCGGGCTTCTCCGGTGCCGATCTGATGAACCTCGTCAACGAGGCCGCCCTGATGGCCGCGCGCCGTAACAAGCGCCTCGTCACGATGCTGGAGTTCGAGGACGCCAAGGACAAGATCATGATGGGCGCGGAGCGACGCTCCAACGCCATGACGCAGGCCGAGAAGGAACTGACCGCCTACCACGAGGCCGGTCACGCCATCACGGCGCTACAGGTTCCCTCGGCCGATCCGCTGCACAAGGCGACGATCATCCCCCGCGGCCGCGCGCTCGGCATGGTCATGCAGCTTCCGGAGGGCGACCGCTACTCCATGAGCTACAAATACATGATCTCGCGTCTCGTCATCATGATGGGTGGACGCGTTGCCGAGGAAATCAAGTTCGGCAAGGAAAACATCACCTCTGGCGCGGCCTCCGACATCGACCAGGCGACCAAGCTCGCCCGTGCGATGGTCACGCGCTGGGGCTTCTCCGACAAGCTCGGCCATGTCGCCTATGGCGACAATCAGGAAGAGGTCTTCCTCGGCCATTCCGTCGCGCGCCAGCAGAACGTGTCGGAGGAAACGGCCCAGCTTATCGACGCGGAAGTGCGCCGCCTGATCGACGAGGCTTACAAGGAAGCGCATCGTATCCTCAAGGAGCATCGCGACGCGTGGCTCGCCATCGCCGAGGGGCTGCTCGAATACGAGACGCTTTCGGGCGACGAGATCAAGGCGATCATCAAGGGCGAGAAGCCCGCGCGCGATCTCGGCGACGACACCCCGCCGTCGCGTGGTTCCACCGTGCCGAAGGCCGGTGCCCGCAAGGACGACAAGAAAAAGGGTGGCGAAGAGCCCGACGCCGGCATGGAGCCCCAGCCCCAAGGGTGACAAGTCTCCGAGCGTAGCGAGGAGCCTTCGCGAAGCACAAGTCACGCAGTTTCAGAAAGGCGGTCGCATTCACGGCCGCCTTTTCTTTTGCTGCATGGTGGGCCTCGCCAAAGCCAGTTGCAGCGGCTATGGCTTGCGGCGAAAGGCTTGTTCCCGCCCGCAATGGTCCCACTGCTTTCCGACCCCTGGTTCTATGCTGCCGCCGTTCCGGCGGTGGTGCTCGTCGGCCTGTCGAAGGGCGGACTGGGCGGCGCGATGGCGCTGATCGGCGTGCCGTTGATGGCTCTGGTGGTGTCCCCCGTGCAGGCTGCGGCGATCCTGCTGCCGATCCTCGTCGTCATGGACGTCGTGTCTCTGTGGACGTGGCGCGGCGAACGAGACCCCGTGACGCTGAAGCTGATGCTGCCGGCGGCCATGCTCGGCATCGGGCTAGGCTGGCTGACGGCGGCAGTGGTGACCACCGGCGCTGTGAGGCTCATCGTCGGGCTCGTGGCCATCGCGTTCTTCGCCCGCTGGGCAACGCAGGGGATGGCGACCGTCGAGCGGCCGACGGATCACAGTCCCGCGCGGGCGGGCTTTTGGGGCATCGTCAGCGGCTTCACCAGCTTCGTCGCCCATGCAGGCGGCCCGCCCTATCAGGTCTATACCCTGCCGCTCGGCCAGCGGCCCGCACTTTTCGTCGGCACCAGCGTCATCTTCTTCGCCGTCGTCAATGCGGTGAAGCTGATCCCCTATTTCGCCCTCGGCCAGTTCGATGCCACCAATGTCACCGCCTCGCTGGTGCTCATGCCCATCGCTCCGCTGGCGACGCTTGCCGGGGCGTGGATCGTTCGCCGCATGAAGCCGGAAATCTTCTATCCGTTGATGTACGGCATGGTGCTGATCGTCGGCGCCAAGCTGGTGTGGGACGGCGCCTTCGAGATATGGGCGCAACCCTGATGACCGCCGCCGCACCGTGTGCATAATCGCAGCGTGAAGGAGCCCCGCATGACCAATCCCTACGCGCTCGGCCTTGAGAAAAGCGCCGCGAACTACCAGCCGCTGACGCCGCTTACCTATCTGGAGCGTGCGGCAAAGGTCTTCCCCGAACAGGTCGCCATCGTCCACCGCGCATCGCGCACCACCTATCGCGAGTTCTGGCGGCGTTCGCTCAAGCTGGCTTCCGCGCTTGCAAGCAACGGTATCGGCAAGGGCGACACGGTTTCGGTCATGCTGTCCAACACGCCTCCGATGCTGGAGGCGCATCACGGCGTGCCGATGGTCAAGGCTGTGCTGCATTCGCTCAACACGCGGCTCGATGCGGCGATCATCTCTTTCCAGCTAGACCATGCGGAAACGAAGGTGCTGATCGTGGACAGGGAATTTTCCGGCGTGATGAAGGAGGCGCTTGCGCTGGCGACGGTCAAGCCGCTCGTCATCGATTATGACGATCCCGACTACGGCGACGATGCACCGTATCCGAAAGGCGAGCGCATCGGCGACAGCGACTACGAGGCTTTCCTGTCATCCGGCGACGAAGACTTCGCCTGGGCGATGCCGGACGACGAATGGGATGCGATCGCGCTGAACTACACGTCGGGCACTACGGGAAATCCCAAGGGTGTCGTCTACCACCATCGCGGCGCGGCGCTGATGGCCTACGCCAACACGATCCATGCGGGCATGGGCAGGCATCCGGTTTATCTGTGGACCCTGCCGATGTTTCACTGCAACGGCTGGTGCTTTCCGTGGACGCTGGCAGTCACCGGCGGAACCCATGTCTGCCTGCGCTGGGTCCGCGCAAGTGCAATGTACCACGCCATCGCCGACCATGGCGTGACACATCTGTGTGGCGCGCCGGTCGTCATGTCGACGCTGATAAACGCGGCTGACGACGAGAAGCGGGATTTTCCGCAAACCGTCACCTTCAACACCGCAGCCGCGCCACCGCCGGAAGCGGTGCTTTCCGGGATGGCGGATGCCGGCTTCGCCGTCACACATCTCTACGGACTCACCGAGACCTATGGCCCGGCCGTCGTCAACGAATGGCACGAGGGGTGGGACCAGCTCGACAAGGACGCGCGCACGGCCAGGAAGGCACGGCAGGGCGTGCGCTATGCAGCGCTCGAAAGTCTGACCGTCATGGACCCGGAGACGATGGAAGAGACGCCCGCCGACGGAACGACAATCGGCGAAGTCATGTTCCGCGGCAACATCGTCATGAAGGGCTACTTGAAGAACAAGGCAGCCAGCGACGAAGCCTTCGCCGGCGGCTGGTTCCACTCTGGCGATCTCGGCGTGATGCATCCCGACGGTTACATCCAGCTCAAGGACCGGTCCAAGGACATCATCATCTCGGGCGGAGAGAACATCTCATCCATCGAGGTCGAGGATGCACTCTACAAGCACCCGGCGGTGGCGTCCTGCGGCGTTGTGGCGCGCGCGGACGACAAATGGGGTGAGACACCCGTCGCCTATGTGGAATTGAAGCCTGGCCGGACCGCGACCGAAGAGGAAATCATCGCACACTGCCGCGCGCTGCTTGCCCGCTTCAAATGTCCGCGCACGGTGATCTTCGCGGAGATCCCCAAGACCTCGACGGGCAAGATCCAGAAGTTCCGCCTGCGCGAGATGGCGAAGGATCTATAGATCAGCCTGAAACGAAAAAGACCGGCGCGAAGCCGGTCCTTTTGATCCATGGAAAGACTGGCTTTCGCTCAGCCTTCCTTCGGCTCCAGCACCTGACGGCCGCGATACATGCCGGTCTTCAGGTCGATGTGGTGCGGGCGGCGCAGTTCGCCGGAATTCTTGTCCTCGACATAGGTCGGGGCCTTGAGTGCGTCGGCGGAGCGACGCATGCCGCGCTTCGACGGCGAGGTCTTTCTTTTTGGTACAGCCATTGTCCTGCTCCGGTGTTCGGTCAAACGGCCGCTGCCGCCCTCGACAAAAGGGCCTCGCATCGCGGCCGAGAACCAGGAAAGTTGCGTGCCTATACACTCACGCGCCGGATTTGACCAGCACCGGCGCGCAAATTTTTGTACCCCCACCCTATTGCAGGCATTGATTGTAGCCGCCGGCGTGTCCGGCCCGTCGTTCGATGGTGCGCGCGAGCCGTTCCAGACCCGGCCCCGGCTTGCCCGGCGTACGCGTCAGCGGGCTTGGAAGCGTCACCGCCAGCAGTGCGGCCTGTCGCGACGTCAGTTCGCTGCTCGACTTGCCGAAATGGTATTGTGCGGCGGCTTCGGCCCCGTAGACGCCCGGTCCCCATTCGGCGATGTTGAGGTAGATTTCCATGATCCGCCGCTTGGGCATCACTATGTCGAGATAGATCGAATAGGGCAGCTCGATCGCTTTGCGCAGGTAGGATCGGCCGTGCCAGAGATAGAGGTTCTTCACGGTCTGCATGGTGATTGTGGAGCCGCCCCGCGTCGTCTCCCCCGCAAGCGTCTCTTCGAGCAGCACCTTGAACTCGGCCAGGTCGACACCGTCATGCGAGCAGAACTGTCCGTCTTCCGACATCATGACCGAGTGGACGAGCCTGTCGCCGATCTCATCGATAGGCGTCCAGCGTCGATCGTAGCCTTGCAGCGTAACGATATCCTTCATCATCAGCGTTGACAGCGGGTGCACGGCCGGCGGCAGATAGGCGAACGTCAGCAGCGCCGGCAGCAGGCCCAGTACCACGACAAAAAGCACAACGCGACGCAGCCAGACGCTCAGCCGGCTGCGCTGTCGCCCGCCCTTCCAGCGTTTCCGCCTCATCTCCGGCTCGATCTCGACAACCGGCTCTGTGGTCGGCTTGTCCACCCTTGCGCCTCGCACTTCATCTTTCCCGAATACAGACGCAAAGGGCAATGCGCAACGCCGCGGAGCGCTTGACGCGGGCTGTATTTGCCCCCATGCCTCGCGCCATGGAACAGATGACCGCCCCCGCTGATTTCGAGATGGCGCTCGCCGACAGGGCACGGAATGTCGAGCAGTGCCTGCAGGCGCTTTTGACCACCAAACCTCGCGAGGGCGAGATCGCACGGCCAGAGGAACTGATGCTGGCCATCAGGCACGGCGTGCTGGGCGGCGGCAAACGCCTGCGCCCGTTCCTCCTGATGGAAAGCGCCGCCTTGTTCGATGCCGACGGGCTTGCGGCCCTGCGCGTGGCGGCAGCCCTGGAATGCGTTCACTGCTATTCGCTGATCCATGACGACCTGCCGGCGATGGACGATGACGATCTCCGCCGCGGCCGTCCGACCGTTCATCGGGCTTTCGACGAAGCAACCGCGATTCTCGCCGGCGACAGCCTGCTCACCTACGCCTTCGACATCGTTGCCGACGAGGAGACCGAGCTGCCCGCCGAAACGCGCGCACGGCTCGTGCTCCTGCTTGCGCGTGCAGCCGGCATGGGCGGCATGGCTGGAGGCCAGGCCCTCGACCTGCAGGCGGAGCGCGAGAAACCCGACGAACAGGGCATCATCAAGCTTCAGGCGATGAAGACCGGCGCGTTGATACGCTTTGCCTGCGAGGCCGGCGCCATCATAGGCGCGGCCGGCGAGCCGGAACGTCAAAGGCTAACCGAATTCGGCCAGGCAATCGGCCTCGCGTTCCAGCTTGCCGACGACCTTCTCGACGCCACCTCCGATGCCGCGGCCCTCGGCAAGGCAGCAGGCAAGGATGCCGAAGCCGGCAAGGCGACGCTCGTCGCCCTGCATGGAATCGACTGGAGTCGAAAACAGCTTTCCGGGCTTGTCGATCAGGCAACCGAGCTCCTCGAGCCGTTCGGCGATCGCGCGGCAACCCTGCGCCAGGCGGCGCGTTTCATCGCCCTGCGCTCCTTCTGAAACCCAAATTCTCTCGATTAACAGCGCTTTAATCGGATTGTTCGATTTTGAGCGATGTGTGTCGGGTAATGGGTGTTCGGGGTCAATGTCGTTTGCTGTAACGCGCGCCTATATGCGTGGCCGTCTGATCTTCATCATGATCGGCTTCCTGCTTGCTGTCGGCATCGGCGCAGCGCTAATCAACTGGCAAGCGGGCGAGGCAAAGACCAGCGCCAAGTTCGGCGCCGTTCTCGGCGAAATGAGCGAGGCCACCGGCGAGGTCATCTATTACGCGCTGATGCTGGACCAGACCCGCCTGAAGGCTGAACTCGCAGCCCAGAAGGCGCGAAGATCGATTTCCGTAGAACTCGGAAATGGCGACGTCGGACCGTCTCCCTCCACCCAAGCGCGCCCCGCCGCCAGCGGCAGTGCCGCCATGGAAGACGTGCAAGGCAAACTTCACGGGGCCATCGACCGCCTTGATCTGGCATACCGGGTCTTCGGGCGTGCTGCGGGCACGGAAATCGCCGTTGGGGAATCGCAGCTCGACGCTTCCGTTCGTGATCAGACCGATTTCAAGCCGGTCCTTGCGGAGATCGAAGGATTGACGGCGCCGGAGTCGATCGTCCGGCTCTGGAACGGTGGCGGTCAATCCGGCTCCCTCAAACAAGACGTGCTTGAAGTCGTCACACTCGCGAACCGTCTCGATCTCTTCGCGGACTATTCGCTGCCTGCCGCCAAGCGTGTATTTACCCAGATGCAGACGATCGCCAGCGAGCGTGTCCGGCCAAATCTGGACAGCATCACTGCCGAACTGCGCGCAGACACCATCAAGGGCTATGGCTGGCTGGAAAAAATCCTCTACGCAGTGGCCGGGGTGATCTTTCTGGTCAGCGTCGGCACGACCCTGTGGGTCTTCGTGCCGATGATGCGCAACATTGCCAAGGCGCACGACGATTTGCGCGAGGCGAACGCCTCGATGGAAGCCGCCCGCATCAAGGCGGAATCGGCAGACCGGGCCAAGTCGGAATTCCTGGCCAATATGAGCCACGAAATCAGGACGCCGATGAACGGCGTGCTTGGCATGGCCGAATTGCTGGTGCGCACCGATCTGGACAGCCGGCAGAAAACCTTCGCCGATGTGATCCTCAAGTCCGGCAATGCACTGCTGACGATTATCAATGACATTCTCGACTTCTCGAAGATCGACGCGGGACAGCTTAGCCTCGACCCTGCGCCATTCCGTCTTGGCGAGGCGATTGAAGATGTCGCAACCCTGGTCTCGACGCGCGTTGCCGAAAAGGATCTCGAACTCATCGTTCGGGTCGATCCCGACCTGCCGGGATGCGTCGTCGGCGACGTCGGACGGATTCGCCAGATCGTCACGAACCTTGTCGGCAACGGCGTCAAGTTCACCGAGAATGGTCACGTGCTGGTCGATGTAAGCGGTCACGTCGACAGCGACACCGCCTACGTTACCGTCCGCGTAGAAGATACCGGTATCGGCATTCCCGACGACATGCTGGCCAAAGTGTTCGAGAAGTTCAGCCAGGTCGACGCTTCGTCCACCCGCCGGCATGAAGGAACCGGTCTCGGGCTGGCCATCGCCTCGCGGCTTGTCGAATTGATGGGCGGCGAGATGGGCGTCTCGAGCGACTTCGGCAAGGGTTCGACCTTCTGGTTCACGGTCCCGCTGCCGGTTCACGCCGATCTTGAACCGACGCTGCCGGTCCCGGTCGATGTTTCCGGAGCACGCGTGCTCGTCATCGACGACAACCGCGTCAACAGAGACATTCTTCTGGAGCAGCTCAGAAGCTGGCATTTCGACTGCGCAGCCGCCGAAAACGGCGAAGTCGGCCTCGCGTTCCTCGATCGCGCAACGCAGCTCGGCGCCCGTGTCGACTGCATCATCCTCGACTACCAGATGCCCGGCATCAACGGGCTTGAGGTTGCCCGCAGGATCGCCGCGAATCCGGCGACATGGGATATTCCTGTCCTGCTCCTGACGTCCGTGGATCAGGCGATCACCGGGCACCTGACGATCGAGTCCGGGATTTCGGCGCATCTGAACAAGCCAGCGCGCGCTTCCGCCCTGCTGGAGACCCTCGTCACCATCATGCAGAAGGCAAAGGCGATGCCGAAACGCGACCGCCTTGCCGCCAGCCGGCAAGCTGTCCACAATTTCGCGCCCAAGCCGGCCGTCCGCAATCCCGATCGGCCGATTGCTTCCGTACGGTCCGGCGGAGGCCGGCCGCTCGATATTCTCGTCGCCGAGGACAACGAGGTGAACCAGCTCGTCTTCAGCCAGATCCTCGACGGCCTCGGCCTTGCCTACAGGATCGCTTCCAACGGACGCACGGCCGTGGAGATGCACCGCACATTGAAGCCGCGCCTCATCCTCATGGACGTGTCGATGCCGGAAATGAACGGGCTGGAGGCGGCCGCCGCCATCCGCCGCGCGGAAGTCGGCATGGGCACCCGTACGCCGATCATCGGCGTAACCGCCCATGCGCTGAAGGACGACCGTGAGATGTGCATCGAAGCGGGCATGGACGACTACCTGTCCAAGCCGGTCTCGCCCAACAAGCTCGCCGCCAAGATCAACGCCTGGATCGGCAGCGACGCGGTGGCGCTGAGCGCGTGACAATTCGCAGCCCGGAACTGTAGTGCGTCCTTCGAGGCTCGCTGCGCTCGCTCCTCAGGATGAGGGAGGTGGGTTGATCAGGCCCACGCGTCGCGGCTCGATGCGCGACAACAGAACGACCCTCGATCCCACGAGATTGCCGGGGGATCACAACGGTCCTCATCCTGAGGAGCGAGCGCAGCGAGCCTCGAAGGACGCACGGTTTACCTACTCCGCCGCCTGCCTGCCACCGGCGCCGAAGCGCTGCTCGATGTAGTCCGCGACCATCTTCTGGAAGTCGTCGGCGATCTGCGGGCCGCGCAGCGTCGCGGCTTTCTGACCATCGATGAAGACGGGCGCCGAAGGCGTCTCGCCCGTGCCCGGCAGGGATATGCCGATATCGGCATGCTTGGATTCGCCCGGGCCGTTGACGATGCAGCCCATCACGGCGACCTTGAGTTCCTCAACCCCCGGATATTTCTCGCGCCAGACCGGCATGTTGCGCCGGAGATCGTCCTGGATGGTGGCGGCAAGCTCCTGGAACACGGTCGACGTCGTGCGGCCGCAACCGGGACAAGCCGCCACGATCGGCACGAACTGGCGGAAGCCCATGGTCTGAAGAAGTTCCTGAGCGACCTGAACCTCGCGCGTGCGGTCGCCGCCGGGTTCCGGCGTCAGCGAGATGCGGATCGTGTCGCCGATACCCTGCTGCAGCAGGATGCCCATGGCAGCGGACGATGCGACCACGCCTTTGGTGCCCATACCCGCTTCCGTGAGACCCAGATGCAGCGCATGATCGGAACGCTTGGCAAGCTCCACGTAGACGGCGATAAGGTCCTGAACCTGGCTCACCTTGGCCGACAGAATGATCTTGTCGCGCGGAAGGCCGATCTCCTCGGCCATCGTCGCCGAAATCAGCGCCGACTGCACGATCGCCTCGCGCATCACCTCGATCGCCGTCATGGGCGAACCCTGAGCCTGGTTCTGGTCCATGAGGCGTGTCAGCAACTCCTGGTCGAGCGAGCCCCAATTGACGCCAATGCGCACCGGCTTGTCGTAGCGGATGGCGGTCTCGACGATGGCGCCGAACTGCCGGTCCTTCTTCTCCTTGAAGCCGACATTGCCCGGATTGATCCGGTACTTGGCCAGCGCTTCGGCGCAATCCGGGTGGTCGGCCAGCAGCTTGTGCCCGATATAGTGGAAATCGCCGACGAGCGGCACGTGGCAGCCGAGCCGCGCCAGGCGATCCCGTATGCGAGGCACGGCGGCGGCCGCCTCGTCGCGGTCCACCGTGATACGCACGATCTCGGAGCCTGCGCGATGGAGTGCGGCCACCTGGGCCACGGTCGCGTCAATATCGGCCGTGTCGGTATTGGTCATCGACTGAACGACGACCGGGGCATCGCCCCCCACGATGACATCGCCGACGGCGACACCGACCGAACGGCGTCGTGCAAGAGGGCGGTCGAGGAATTGCTGCATCGGGTCGAACTCGTTGTCGCCTGTTCGCGGCGATATCTATGCCTTGATACCGTCTAGCACAATCCGCCAAATCTGACATGACAAAGGCGATGCGGTGCTTACCGGGCAGCAATGTTGGATTTTATGCTGCGCTGCAATATATCTGCATCAAGGGAAATGGAAACGCGAAGGAAGAGCCATGCTGACCGGAAAAACCGCAATCGTGACGGGATCGACCTCGGGCATCGGATTGGCCATAGCCGAGGCGCTGGCAGCCAAGGGCTGTGCCGTCGTCATCAATTCGTATTCCGACAGCCAGGAAGACCATGCGATAGCCGCCGGCGTGGCGGAGCGCCATGGCGCCGAAGCCGTCTACATCAAGGCGGACATGTCGAAGCCTGACGACTGCCGCATGCTGGTCGATAAGACGGTTTCGCGCTTCGGCACGGTCGACATCCTCGTCAACAATGCGGGCATCCAGTTCGTGGCCCCCGTCGACGAGTTCCCTGCGGAACGCTGGGATGCCATCATCGCCATCAATCTGAGCTCGGCCTTCCACACTGCGGCGGCAGCGATCCCCCACATGAAAGCGTCCGGCTGGGGCCGCATCGTGAACATCGCATCGGCGCATGGCTTGCGCGCCTCGCCGAACAAGTCGGCCTATGTCGCGGCCAAGCATGGTGTGGTGGGGCTTACCAAGACCATCGCGCTCGAGTTGGCAGGTCAGGGTGTTACCTGCAACGCCGTCTGTCCCGGCTTCGTGCTCACGCCGCTCGTCGAAACGCAGATCGAAGACCGCGCGAAAGAGACGGGCCTCGACCGCGAGACCACCATCCGCGACGTTATCCTTGCCAAGCAGCCGTCGAAGCAGTTCGCGACCGTCGAGCAGATCGCCGCCTCGACGGCCTTTCTGTGCTCCGACGATGCGGCACAGATCACGGGCACGACGCTCTCAGTCGATGGCGGCTGGACGGCGCAATAGGATCTCCAACCTTTCGGGAGGCGACCGGGAGGCATGGAGCACGACATGAAGGCGGACGCGACATCGGCCGACAAAAAGCCGGTCAACATAGCGCTGCAGGGTGGCGGTTCGCACGGCGCCTTTACCTGGGGTGTGCTCGATCGCCTGCTTGAAGACGGGCGGCTGGATATTGCCGCCATATCCGGCACAAGCGCAGGCGCAATGAACGCGGTGGCGCTGGCGCATGGCTGGGCCACCAGTGGAGCCGAGGGCGCGCGTGAAAAGCTCCACGACTTCTGGCGCGCGGTTGCCCGGCAAGGCCGCTTCAGCCCCGTCCGACGGATGCCG
Organism: Mesorhizobium sp. DxT; assembly: GCF_058448885.1. NCBI lineage: Bacteria > Pseudomonadati > Pseudomonadota > Alphaproteobacteria > Hyphomicrobiales > Phyllobacteriaceae > Mesorhizobium > Mesorhizobium sp. DxT. The sequence goes on from NZ_JBZFLJ010000010.1 coordinate 119,721, forward strand.
TGGGACGTGCTGTGGGGCAACTGGTCGGTTGAGAACACGCCGGGCTATCTGTGGTTCGACGCCTTCTCGCGGATTTTCTCGCCCTACAGCGCCAATCCGTTCAACCACAATCCGCTGCGCGATGTGGTCCGCGCCGAAATCGACTTCGAACTTGTGCGCCGCTGCACGGGGCCGAAACTGTTCATCTCAGCCACCAATGTCGAGACAGGCCAGTTGCGCGTGTTCGAGACGGGTGAGATCACGCTCGACACGGTGATGGCCTCGGCCTGCCTGCCGCAGATATTCCAGGCGGTCGAGATCGACGGCACGCCCTATTGGGACGGCGGCTATGGCGGCAATCCCGCGCTCTATCCGTTCTTCTACGCGACACCGGTCGAGGATGTGCTGCTGGTGCAGATCAACCCGGTGGAACGCGAGGGCGCGCCACGCTCGGCCCGCGAAATCCAGAACCGCATCGACGAGATCACCTTCAACGCGGCGATGCTGCGCGAATTCCGTGCCATCGCCTTCGTCAACGAACTGATCGAGAGCGGCCAACTTGAGCGCGGCCAGTATCGGCAGATCCGCATGCACAGGATCGACGCCGACGAGGCGTTCAAGGATCTCTCCGCCTCGTCGAAGGTCAACGCCGAATGGGCTTTCCTCGAATATCTGCGTGATCTGGGCCGCTCGGCCGCTGACGACTGGCTGGCGGAGAGCTACGCCGATGTCGGCGAGCGCGCCTCGCTCGATATTTCCGGCGAACTCGCCCCGGGCCTTGCAGCGCGGCCACGCAAGACGACCGGCGCACGCGTGCGCGATTTTCTGGCCACCCGCAAACGACCACCGTCAGCCAATCATCACCGCCCGCGCGGCGAGCCTACGGATTCAGAACCGCGCCGATAACCTTCAGATAGAGCTTGCCGCGTTCCATATGGTCCTTGGGATCGGCAATGCGGGCCTTCATGCCTTCCATCGCGTCGTTTAGCATCGTCGCGAGAGTTTGAGCGGAAAAACCCTTGGCTTTCAGGTCGACGCCATTCTTGAGCGCCTCGGTCTCGATGACCTGCGCCAGGACAGCGTCCAGTCGTCCTCGCCATTCGGTCATCACATCGCCGGCAAGGTGATTCTTGACGTCGAGGAGTTCGGGGCCGTGCGGCGTCTCCTCTATCTCGCGCATCATGCAGTAGAAGACGCCTTCGCACATCCGGTCCAGCCGGGCCGCCAACGGGCCTTCCTCTGCCAGCACCGCTTCCGTGCGAGCCAGCAGTTCGTTCAGGAACTGCGCGGCGAGCGCCCTGTAGATGTCGGTCTTGTTGCGGAAGACGAGATAGAGTGCCGGCCGGGAGATTTCGGCCGCCTTGGCGATGTCGTCCATGGTGGTGCGGTCGTAGCCATACGCCAGGAAAACCTTGAACGCGCCCTCCAGGATGCGCTCGCGGCGCTCATCTGAGGGCTGACGTTGTTTGTCGCTGGTTGGCGCGGGCATGCTCATGAGACTGTCTTGACAAAATAACAAAATTTGTCAAGGTGTCCGCGATCAACCCCGACGGCCTGCAAAGGTATCCCCATGCAACTCGAAGTCGACGGTCGGCAGATCGATATCCAGGTCGATCCCCAGATGCCACTCCTGTGGGCCTTGCGCGATGTCGCGGGCATCCTCGGTCCGAAATTCGGCTGCGGCATCGCGGCCTGCGGCGCGTGTACAGTTCTCATCGACGGCGCTCCCGTCCGGTCCTGCGTGCTGCCGGTGGGCGACGTCACGGGCCGGGTCACGACGATTGAGGGGCTTGCCCGCGACGGTGCGCTTCACCGGGTTCAGCAGGCCTGGCTGGACGAGCAGGTCGCACAGTGCGGCTATTGCCAGGCGGGACAGATCATGACCGCGGTGGCGCTGCTTGAAGAGATCCCCGACCCCACCGGCGAAGACATCGACAAGGCCATGGCCGGCAATCTTTGCCGCTGCGGCACCTATCCCAGGATACGGGCCGCCATCAAGCGCGCTGCCGGCAACGGCACGGAGGCCTGACCATGTCGCGTCTCGGAACGATCACCCGGCGAACCTTTCTCGGGCTGGCAGCGGTCGCGGCCGGCGGCATCGCCGTCGGCTATTACTACTACCGCAAACCCTACCCCAACCCGCTTGAAGACGGCCTCGCCGAGGGCGAAGTCACGTTCAACCCGTATGTTAAAATCGGCACCGACGAGACCATCACCGTCATCGCACCGCGTGCGGAGATGGGCCAGGGCATCTCGACAACGCTGGCGGCCTTCGTCGCGGAAGAGCTCGACGTGACGCTGGACCGCGTCAGGGTCGAGCACGGCCCTGCGTCTTACGCCTATTACAACGCGGCGCTGCTTGAAGAAGGCGGCGGCTTTAATTTCTGGGACGACAGCTTTACCGCCGAGACGGTACGCGGAATGATGGGCGTTGCGGGCAAGATGCTGGGCCTGCAGGCGACCGGCGGCTCGACCGCTGCGCGCGACGGCTTCGACAGGATGCGCCAGGCCGGCGCTGCCGCGCGAACGATGCTGATCGACGCAGCCGCCACACGTCTGGGCGTTGCAGCCACGGAACTCGAAACCGACAACGGCACCATCGTGCACGAGGCCTCTGGCCGCAGCCTCACCTATGGAAGCGTGGCGACGGACGCCGCAGAGCTGTCGCCGCCTTCCGAGGTGCGCCTGAGGGAGCCCGCGCAGTGGAAACTGCTCGGCAAGCCGCAGCCGCGCGTCGACATGCTCGACAAGGTCACCGGCGCCCCGATTTTCGGCATCGATGTCCGCGAACCCGATATGCTGTTCGCGACGGTGCGCATGAGCCCGGTCTTCGGCGCGAAACCGGTTCGATCCGACATCTCGGCGGCAACCGCCATGCCGGGCGTCATCAAGATCGTGCCGATCGAATCGACCTATGGCAGCGGCTTCGGTGTCATCGCGGAGAACACCTGGGCTGCCTTCAAGGCTGCGGAAGCGATTGATGTCGAATGGGGCGAGCCCGCCTATCCCCCCACCCATGACGCCATCGTCTCAATGATCGCCGATGCCGCGCGATCCGGCGACGCAAGCGCGATGCGGGACGACGGCGACGTGGACGCAGCCTTCGCCGACGCGCCGCCCGAGCGTGTCATCGAGGCCGAATATTCGGTTCCCTACCTGGCGCATGCGCCGATGGAGCCGATGAACTGCACCGCACGCCTGAAAGATGGCGTGCTTGATGTCTGGGCGCCGAACCAGATGCCGGTGCTCGTTCGCTGGTTTTGCTCGGACATCGCTGGCGTGCCGGGCGAGCGCACCAACGTCCACACCACATCGATGGGCGGTGCGTTCGGGCGGCGCGGCGAACTGGATTACGCGCTCTATGCGACGATCCTCGCCAAAGAGACCGATGGACGCCCGGTGCAGGTGACCTGGACCCGTGAGGAAGATATGCGACGCGGGGTCTATCGCCCTGCCTCGGCTGGTCTTTTCCGGGCGCGCATTGGCGACGACGGCCTGCCGGTTGCAGTCGATATGCGCATCGCCGCGCAGAACATGATGGCATCGCTGACGTCGCGGCTGTTTCCGTCCCTGCCGGCTGGCGGTTCCGATCCTGCGATCACCGACGGATCGCGTAATCAGCCCTACACGATCCCCAACTACCGGGTGTCGGAGATCCAGGTGCCACTGACCATCCCGGTCAGCTTCTGGCGCTCGGTGGGCAACTCGGTCAACGGCTTCTTCCACGAGGCTTTCATGGATGAGATCGCCCATGCCGGCGGCATCGATCCGGTGGAGATGAGGCGAAAGCTCATGGCCGACTTTCCGGCGGCCGTCGCCGTGGTCGACAAGGTCGCGGAAATGTCGGGCTGGGGCGAACCTCTGCCTGAAGGCAAGGCAAAAGGGTTCGCCTTCACCCTTTCGTTTGGAAGCTGGTGCGGACAGGTTGTCCAGATCGCCGATACCCCGGTGGGCATCAAGCTGGAAAAGATGTGGATCGCCGTGGATGTCGGCACGGCGCTCGACCCCGGCATCATCGAGACACAGATGACGTCCGGCGCCGTCTTCGGCCTTTCAGCGGCCATGGGACAGGAGTTGACCTTCACGGACGGCAAGGTCGACCAGTCGAATTTCCACGATTTCGATGCCATGCGCATGCATCAGGCTCCGGCGTTCGAGGTCGCGATCCTCCAGAACTTCCACAAGATGGGCGGCGTCGGTGAAGTCGGCACGCCACCCGCTGCTCCCGCGCTGGCAAATGCAATCTTCGCATTGACGGGCAAGCGCATACGCTCCCTCCCGCTCGGCAAGGAGGTCGTGTTCGCATGAATTCGAAACCCGTCATCCTGGCTGCTCTGGTATCCCTCTTTGCGCCGGCACCGTTTGCAGCTTCCTTCGCGCAGACGGCCCAGCAGCAGGAGCCGGTGGTCGACCGCGAACGCGGGCTTGCGGAATGGGAGAAGGTTAACGCAGTTTTCTCCCATCCACGCTGTGCCAACTGCCATGTCGAGGACGAGCATCCACGCTGGTCGGGCCGTCATTACGGCGGAACGCGTTTCCACGCCTTCAACGTGCAGCGCGGCGACGACGGATCCGGTTTCGGCAATGCCGGCCTGCGCTGCTCGACCTGCCATTTCGAGACCAATTCGCAGGTCCTGCACGGCCCGCCGGGTGCCGAGAACTGGCATCTGGCGCCGGCGGAGATGGTGTGGTTCGGCAAGACTTCGGCCGAAATCTGCGAGCAGATCAAGGACCCGGCGCGAAACGGCGATCGTTCCCTTCAGGAGGTCGCCACGCATGTTCGCGACGACGCACTCGTTGCCTGGGGCTGGGATCCTGGCCCCGGACGGGAACCCGCGCCGGGCAGCGCGGAGGAAACCTATCAGGCAATTCTCGCATGGGAGGCTGCGGGAGCCCCATGTCCTTGAATTGTCTTTATTTTATGTCGTCTTGAGGTCAGGTTGCAATGCCGGTGCCAGCCGGTGGTGATGAGCCGAATACAATATTGAACGGATGCTGTCGGGTTGCCGGTTCGTCAAACGTCCTTCGCGGCGAAGGCTGACAACCCATTGTCAGGAGTGATCGGAAGATCACAAGTTCTGACTATGTTGCACCGCAAAATTGAGGTAGAACCCCGTGCTTTTCGCATTGATTGCGGACCGCTGGATTGAATGGGCCAAAGCGTGCCCCCATATCGACGACTTCCGTAGGGGCATTCGACCCGTCGGTGCATCGCTCGCTGGATTTCGAAGAACATGCCAAAGATCAAGTTCCACAAGATAGCGGCGGTCGCCGTTCTCATCGCAACCGCCGCGTGGGTGGCAACGGGCGAATTCTCATCGGTCGGCAGCGCCGCCGACGAAGAGGGCGCCGCGCCCACGCCGGCAGAAACCCAGGAAGAGCAGGCTCCACCGCGCACTGTCGCCGTGGTTCAGCCTCCACGCGTCGACCATTCCCGTGCGATCCGCTTGTCGGGGACGACCGATGCAGACAAGCGTGCTGTTCTTGCTACACGCGCGGCCGGTGTCATCGAAGACCTACCGATACGCCAGGGTTCTCGCGTCGAGAAGGGTGACCTGATCGCCAGGCTTGAAGCCGAAGGCAAGGAAGCCTCTGTCGAAACCGCGCGCCAGCTTCTTGCCCAGCGCGAGGCCGAGGCCGATGCGGCTAGCCGCCTCGCCAAGACGGGTAGCATGCCCAAGCTTCAGCTCGACAACGCGATGTCCGCGCTCGCTTCCGCCCGCTCGCAGCTCGAGATGGCACAGGCCGAACTTGACCGCAACACGCTGCGGGCACCGTTTGCAGGCATCATCGACAAGGTCGACGTCGAGCTTGGCAGCTCCGTCAGCCAGGGCGCGCAGGTTGCGACCATCATCAATCTCGATCCGATCCTGGCTCGCGGAGAAGTTTCAGAACGCGACCTCGCTTACGTCGAAACCGGCGACAAAGCCGAGGTTCGCCTGGTCAACGGCATGACGGTCGAAGGCGAAATCCGCTACATCAGCCGCGATGCGACCGCCGCCACCCGCACCTTCCGGGTCGAGGTTGCCGCGCCCAATGCGGACCGCAAGGTGCCGGCCGGCATGACCGCGGAAGTCACGTTGCGTGCCGACCCGGTGACCGCAACGATCCTGCCGCGTTCGGTTGTCACGCTCAGCAATACGGGTGACCTCGGCATTCGCGCCGTCAATGGCGACAACGAGGTGGTTTTCTACCCGATCGATCTGGTCGATGACACTCCCAAAGGCCTTGTCCTCGGCGGCATCCCCGCAGATGCGCGGGTGATCGTGGAAGGCCAGGAGCTGGTCACCGAAGGCGATGTCGTCAACCCCGTCGAAGCCGACAAAGAGATGATCAACAAGCTGGTCAGCGAAGCGACCGGCGGGACGCAATGAGCTCATGGACATCGTCAAACTTGCCATACGCAACGCAAGACTGACCCTCTCGGTCCTTCTGTTTCTGATCATCGCTGGCGCTCTCGCCTACCAGTCGGTGCCAAAGGAAGCCGAGCCCGACGTTGCGATCCCGATCATTTATGTGAGCCTTACCTACCAGGGCATCTCTCCGGAAGATTCAGAGCGTCTGCTGCTGCGGCCTGTCGAGACCAAGCTCAAGACGATCAAGGGCGTCAAGGAAATGCGCTCCTCCGCCTATCAGGGCGGCGGCTTCGTGTTGCTTGAGTTCGACCCCTCGACCGACCTGAAGACAGCGCTGGACGACACCCGCAGCAAGGTCGACGACGCCCGGGGTGACATTCCTCAGGGCGCGGACGAGCCGACGGTTCACGAGGTCAACGTTTCCGAGTTCCCCGTGCTGGTCGTCACGCTTTCCGGCCATGTGCCCGAGCGTGTGCTGACCAAGGCAGCACGCGAGCTGCGCGACCGCATGGAAGAAATTCCGGGCGTGCTGGAAGCCTCGCTGCAGGGCGCGCGCGACGATCTTGTCGAGGTCGTGATCGACCCGATGAAGCTTTCGTCCTACGGCCTCCGCCTCGACCAGATGATCCAGTCCATCGGGGCCTCCAACAGCCTTGTGGCAGCCGGCGCTCTCGAGGGCGACGAGGGCAAGTTTGCCGTCAAGGTGCCCTCGCTGATCGAGACTGTCGAGGACGTTGCCAACCTGCCGATCGTCGCCGGCCCCAATGCCGTGGTGCGCGCGCAGGATCTCGCCACCATCCGCTCGACCTACAAGGACGCCGAGACGATAACGCGCATCAATGGCGCGCCGGCGATCGCAATTGAGGTCAAGAAGCGCACCGGTGCCAACATCGTCGACACCATCAACGGCGCGAAGGCACTCGCGGATCAGTTTGCGGCCGAGTTGCCGGAAGGCATGACCGTCACCTACACCCAGGACAAGTCGGTCTTCGTCAACCAGCTCCTGAACGACCTTCAGAACCACGTGCTCATCGCGGTCATCCTGGTCTTCATCATCATTCTTTACTCGCTGTCCGGCCGCTCCTCGATGCTGATCGGACTTGCAATCCCGTCCTCATTCCTGATGGGCATCCTGGCGCTGGCGATGATGGGCTACACGATCAACATGATCGTGCTGTTCAGTCTCATCCTTGCCGTGGGCATGCTGGTGGACGACGCGATCATCGTCACCGAGTTCGCGGAACGGCGGATGTCGGAAGGCATGCCGCGCGAGCAGGCGTTCGAGCTGGCGGCCAAGCGCATGGCGGGTCCTGTGATCGCGGCGACGATGACGCGTATCGCAGCGTTCTCGCCGCTGCTGTTCTGGCCCGGCATCGTCGGCGACTTCATGAAGTACATGCCGATCACACTGATCGTCACGCTCGCAGCCTCGATGCTCTATGCGCTGGTCTTTACCCCGACGCTCGGGGCCATGTTCGCCAAGGCGCATGTCGAGCCGGAAGGCTCCCATCGCGACGGCTGGTATATGGCGATCGTCAAGCAGGCGGTGCGCTTCCCGGCCACCGTGCTGGTCCTGACGGTGGGCCTGCTCGCCGGTGTCTTCTACTCCTACTCGCAATACGGCGCCGGCGTGGAATTCTTCCCGAGCGTGGAGCCCGACTACGGCTTGCTGTACGTGCACGCCCGCGGCAATCTCTCGCTGGCAGAGATGGACGCCGCGACGAGCGAGGCCGAAAGCCGTCTGCTTGGCTGGCCGGGCATCGAATCCGTCTATACCCGCGTCGGCAAGACGCAGGGCGGAGGTCAGGACATCCCCGAGGATGTCGTCGGCGTCATCCAGTACGAGTTCGTCGACTGGCGCGAGCGTAAGTCCGCCAACGCCATCCTCGATGACCTGCGCGTTGCGATGGCTGGCATTCCCGGCGTCGACGTTGAGGTGCGCGTGCCCGATGCGGGCCCACCAACCGGCAAGCCTATTCAGGTTCGCCTGTCGGCTACCGATCCCCAGAACCTCAATGACCATGCGCGTGACGTGGCCGCAAAGATCGCCCAGGTGCCCGGTGTGATCGACATCTCGGACGGACTGCCGCCACCCGGCGTCGACTGGGCACTGGAAGTCGACCGCACCAAGGCCGCCCAATACGGCATCAGCCCTTCCTCCGTCGGCACCGTCGTCCAGCTTGTCACCACCGGACTCAAGCTGACCGACTATCGCCCTGCCGGGGCCGACGATGCGGTGGATATTCGCCTGCGCCTGCCCGAGGATCGCCGCACGCTGTCGACGCTCGACCAGCTCCGCGTCGAGACCGCGCAGGGTTCGGTGCCGATCTCGAATTTCGTCTCCCGCGTTGCCGAGCCGCGCACCGGTATCCTGTCGCGTATCGACGGCCAGCGCACGATCGTGGTGCAGGCCAATGTCGGCCATGGCTTCCAGGTAGCCGAAGTCCAGGCACAGGTGGCCGAGGCCGTCGGCGGCATGGAGCTCGCCGGCACGAACTGGAAACTCGCCGGCTCCAGCCAGGAGAGTGACGAGGCCAGTGCGTTCCTCGCAAACGCTTTCGGCGCGGCGATCTTCCTGATCTTCATCGTGCTACTGGCGCAGTTCAACAAGTTCACCAGCGTGTTCCTGGTTCTGATGACGGTGGTCATGTCCACCATCGGCGTGTTCCTCGGATTGCTGCTGACCGGCCAGACCTTCGGCATCGTGATGTCGGGTATCGGCGTCATCGCGCTTGCTGGTGTGGTGGTGAACAACAACATCGTGCTCATCGACACCTATGACCGTCTTCGCGAGGAAGGCTGGTCGAAAATGGACGCGGTGCTGCAGACCTGCCGCGAACGCGCGCGTCCGGTGGTTCTCACCGCCGTCTCGGCGATCATGGGCGTGCTGCCGATCGCCTTCGGTCTCGGGCTGGAGCTGTTCCACCACGAAACGACGATCAACGCGCCGTCGACGCAATGGTGGATTTCGCTGTCGAGCGCCATTGTCTACGGCCTCGCCTTCGCAACCGTGCTGACGCTCGTCGTGACGCCCGCGGCCCTGATGGTGTTCACCCGCGACAAGCGACCGGAAGGCCAGCGCAGCCTGCTGTCGCGCCTATTCAGGCGCGACAAGGGCGGCACGGTCGAGACGAAGGATGTCGACGGTAAGCCTGCCATCGCAAACGATGAAGGCGTGGCCTACCCCAAGGCCGCCGAATAAGGAAAAGGCGCCTCCGGATCATCACGGGGGCGCCAACCGTCCTGCCGGGAACCAATCCCCTCCAAGCAGCATTTATGTCGTGTTTCACGCCACTATGCGAAGGGGACCATCATGTCGCTCGGCACAATTCTCATCATCATCCTGATATTGATCCTGCTCGGCGCCGTGCCGGCATGGCCGCACTCGCGCGGTTGGGGCTATGGCCCGTCCGGCATTCTCGGCGTGGTGCTGGTGATCGTGTTGATCCTAGTGCTGATGGGCAGGATCTGACCCTGCCCACATGACAGTACCTACTCGGCGGGCTGGTGAGCCACGAAGTCCGCCGAGCGGGCAAGCCCCGCCATGAGGCTCACCACCACCAGCAGCCCCGACAGCGCGACGAATATGAGGGCAAAGCCGACGCGCTCGCCCAGAAAGCCGATCGCCGAGGGCGCAACCAGAATGCCCGAATAGCCCATTGTGGTAACCACGCTCATGCCGGTGCCGGATTCGATGCCGTCCTGGTTTCCGGCCGCCGAGAAGGCGATCGGCACCATGTTGGCAATGCCGAGCCCCGAGAACGCGAAAGCCGCAATCGCAAGCCATGCATGCGGCGCCAGTCCCGCGACCAGCATTCCCGCAGCAGCGATGAGGGCCGAGACCCGCAACGTGGTAACGGCGCCGAAGCGGTTCCGGACACCGTCTCCCAGGAACCGCATAGCAGCCATCGTCGCCGAGAACGCGGCAAACGCGAACCCTGCCGTCGCAATGTCGCTGCCCATCTCCTGCTGAAGGTAGAGGGCGGCCCAGTCCAGCACAGCCCCTTCCGGGATCATCGAGAACAGCGCCATGAAGCCGACAAGATAGACGAGCGGATTCGAAGGCCATGAAAAGCGCGCATGCTCCTGCGCTGCCGGCCGCTCGCCCTCCACCAGCATGCCGATTGCCACGGCCACGATGGCAAATACCACGATAGTGACCATGCCTGCGTGCGCGAGGTGGCCAACGGACTGGATGATGAGCCCGCCGCTCGCGCCGCCCGCAAAGCCGCCGAGGCTCCAGAAGCCGTGCGAAGACGACATCACGGCGCGGCCGAGGCGCTTCTCGACCACGACGGCATTGGTGTTCATGGCCACATCCATTGCGCCGATCACGCCGCCAAGGAAGAACATGGCGGGCGCTATCAGCCAGAGGTTGTTGGCCAGAGCCACCAACAAAAGCGCGAAAGAAGACAGTACCGCAAACACCCGCAGGATCGCGCGCGAGCCGTGCCGAGCCATCAGATAGCCGCACCAGGGCATCGCGACCAGCGCCCCCAGCCCGAACACGAGGATCAACAGACCTAGCGTCGTCTCGGTGATGCCGAGGCGCGAGAGCACCAGCGGAATCTGCGGTGCCCAGCTGCCGATGATAAATCCATTGGCGAAAAACATCGCAGCAACCGCAAGGCGGCCGCGTTGGGCGGCAAGTTTCGTATCCGTCGTCATTGATTTCCGCATCCTGATCAATCGCAGGCGAAACTAAATCGATTTAATCGACAGTCAAGGCCATGTAGGCGCAGAAAGATTGGACCAGAATGCAGCAGGCGGCTTGTGGAAAAGCGGATTGCCACAAAGCCGACCAAACGCAGCCACATTCCGGTTCCATGGAACTAGGCAAAAGGAGAGGGGCATAGCCGCCTGCGCGCTCGTGCAGGCAGGCGGGTTTGGGCACCATATCGCCCACATGGAGAACAGCGTGAAGAGTCCCTTCAAGTTCAAGCAAGTCCAGCAGCCTTTTCTCGCACCTCTCGGGTCCCGCTCGCGCGTCCCTCGTCTTCCGCGTCTGTCACGCGAAACGTGGGCCGAACTTCCCGCCTCCGCCGCGCCGATCGCCGTGACCCTTGTCGGCGGGCTGGCACTGATCGTGTTGTTGGGAACGTTCCTGGGTCGCGAGGCCGGCAAGGATCACAGTCAGCCTGCTGTGGTTTCGGCCAGCGTGTCGGATGTCGAGCAGCCGGCGGCACAAGCCAGCCCGGTCGCAGCGCAACCCGAGACATCCGGCGCGTCCGGTACACCCGATCAGAATGTTGTTGCGGCAGCCGCAGGAAAACCGGCCGTTCCGTCGGTCGAATCTGCCGGCCAGTTGCTGGAACCGGTTACCTTGGCTGGCAGCGGCAGTGCATTCCAGCCGGATCCGGGGCGCACCTCGTCGATATTGCCAGCCAAGCCCGGCATCTCGGCCTTTGCACCTTCAGTGCCCGTCGCGGAGTCGGAAGACGAGATTGCCAAGCTCGAAGCGATCCAGCGCCGCGAGGTCGAGGCCGATGTCGGAGCCCCCTCCGAAGAAGAAACCGCATCGATCGGCGCCATCGGCGCGTCTTCAATGCAGCAGGCCACCACCACGCGCTATGTGAATATGCGTTCGGGACCTGCCGACGACTCGGAAGTGCTGCTGGTTGTACCCGCGCTGGAAAAGATCGAGGCCGAGACGGACTGCGATTGGTGCTCAGTCCGATATGACGGTCGCACCGGCTACATCTACAAGACATTCCTCAGCTACGAGTGACCGGACGGCGGCCAAGCCGCCATCCCGGTACGCTCCGCACCCGCCGAAGGCAATTGGGCAGCGCTGGATAGCTAGGCGTACACCACCAGCAGATCCTTGGCGTCGATCTGGTCGCCAGCCTTCACCAGCACTTCGACGATTTCGCCGTCGCGTTCGGCATGAAGCGCCGTCTCCATCTTCATGGCCTCGATGGACAACAACACGTCGCCGGCCTTGACCGTCTGCCCCGCATTGGCAGCCACGGTCGAGACCACGCCCGGCATCGGCGCACCGACATGCGCGGCGTTACCCGGCTCGGCCTTGCGCCTCGCCTTGCCGTTGGAAGCGCCATGCGCGCGGTCGGGCACCTTGATGCGGCGCGGCTGGCCATTCAGCTCGAAGAACACGGTGACCATGCCCTTCTCGTCGGTCTCGCCGATGGCCAGGCAGCGGATCACGAGCGTCTTGCCACGCTCGATGTCGACGAAGATCTCGTCCTCCTGCTCCATCCCGTAGAAATAGGATGGCGTCGGCAGCACACTGACAGGGCCATACTCTTCCTGCGCGGCGGCAAAGTCGCTGAACACCTTGGGGTACATCAGCCAGGATGCGAATTCCGCATCCGAAAGCGGCCGCTCCAGCTTCTCCTCGATTTCCTTGCGGTCCTTTTTGAGGTCGGCCGGTGCGAGCAGCGATCCCGGACGCACGGTGATCGGCTTATCGTTCTTCAGCGCCTTCTTCTGCAGCGCGGCGGGCCAGCCACCGGGCGACTGCCCGAGATCGCCGCGCAGCATCGAGATCACCGAATCCGGGAAGGCGATGTCGCGGGCGGGATTCTCGACGTCGGCGACGCTCAGGTCCTGGCTCACCATCATCAGCGCCATGTCACCGACGACCTTGGACGACGGCGTCACCTTGACGATGTCGCCGAACATGAGATTGACGTCGTGATAGGCCTGCGCCACCTCATGCCAGCGTGTTTCCAATCCCAGCGAACGTGCCTGCTCCTTGAGGTTGGTGAACTGCCCGCCCGGCATCTCGTGCAGATAGACTTCCGACGCCGGTCCCTTGAGGTCGCTCTCGAACGCGGCGTACTGGTTGCGCACCGCCTCCCAGTAAAACGAAATCTTCCTGATCCACTCGGGGTCGAGCCCCGGGTCGCGCGCGTCGCCACGCAGCGCCTCGACGATCGAGCCGAGGCAAGGCTGGGAGGTATTGCCGGAAAAGGAATCCATGGCCGCATCGACCGCATCCACACCCGCCTCGACCGCAGCGAGCACGGTTGCAGCCGCGATGCCGCTGGTGTCGTGCGTATGGAAGTGGATCGGCAGGTCGGTCGCCTCGCGCAGCGCCTTGAACAGTGCCTTTGCCGCGGTCGGCTTCAAAAGCCCCGCCATGTCCTTGACCGCGATGATATGCGCGCCGGCCTGCTCCAGTTCCTGCGTCAGCGAGACATAATAGTTCAGGTCGTATTTGGCGCGGTCCGGGTCGAGGATGTCGCCGGTGTAGCAGATGGCCGCCTCGCAGAGCTTGCCTTCCTCACGCACGGCATCCATCGAGACGCGCATGTTCTCCACCCAGTTCAGGCAGTCGAACACGCGGAAGAGATCGATCCCTCCAGCGGCCGCTTCCTTGACGAAATAGCGCACGACATTGTCGGGATAGTTGGTGTAGCCGACGCCGTTCGCGCCGCGCAGCAACATCTGCAGCAGAAGGTTGGGTGCTGCCTCCCGCACCAGTGAGAGCCGCTCCCACGGGTCCTCCGTGAGGAACCGCATCGCAACGTCGAACGTGGCCCCACCCCAGCATTCGAGAGAGAGAAGCTGCGGCAGCGCGCGCGCATAGACGCCGGCGATGCCGGCGATGTCGTGCGTGCGCACGCGTGTCGCCAGCAGCGACTGGTGGCCGTCGCGCATTGTGGTGTCGGTCATGAGCACGCGCGTTTGTGCACGCATCCATTTCGCGAAACCGTCGGCACCCAGTTCGTCGAATGTCTGCTTGCTGCCATTCGGGATCGGCGCGTCGACGTAGGGCACGCGCGGCGGGGCGGCTTCGGCATTGGGTCTCGGCCGGCCCCGCGTTTCCGGATGACCGTTGACGCTCACATCGGCCAGATAGTTCAGCAGCTTGGTCGCGCGGTCCTGCCGCTTGACCTGGCTGAACAGTTCCGGCGTCGTGTCGATGAACTTGGTGGTGTATGTGTTGTCGCGGAACTTCTCGTGGCCGATGATGGCTTCCAGAAAGGTGAGGTTGGTCGCCACGCCGCGGATACGGAACTCGCGCAGCGCGCGGTCCATCCGTGCGATCGCCTCTTCGGCGGTGGGCGCCCAGGCCGTGACCTTTTCCAGCAGCGGGTCGTAGAACCGCGTGATGACGGCGCCTGAATAGGCCGTGCCTCCATCGAGCCGTATGCCGAAACCCGTCGCGCCGCGATAGGCGGTGATGCGGCCGTAGTCGGGGATGAAGTTCTGCTCCGGGTCTTCCGTCGTTATCCGACACTGCAGGGCATGGCCATGGAGCTTGATGTCTCCCTGTGCAGGAACGCCCGACGCAGGCGTGCCGATGGCTTCGCCTTCGAGGATGTGGATCTGCGCCTTGACGATGTCGATGCCCGTCACCTCCTCGGTGACGGTGTGCTCGACCTGGATGCGTGGGTTGACCTCGATGAAGTAGAACTTGCCGGTATCGGCATCCATCAGGAATTCGACCGTGCCCGCGCCGACATAGTCGGTGGCCTCGGCGATCTTCAGTGCATAGCCGCAAAGCTCGGCGCGACGTTCGTTGTCGAGATAGGGCGCCGGGGCGCGTTCCACGACCTTCTGGTTGCGGCGCTGGATCGAGCAGTCGCGCTCGAACAGATGCACCGCATTGCCATGTGTGTCGCCCAGCACCTGCACTTCCACGTGGCGCGCGCGCTCCACGAGCTTTTCGAGATAGACCTCGTCTTTGCCGAACGCCGCCTTCGCCTCGCGCTTGGCTTCCGTAACCTCGCGGGCCAGGTCTTCCTCCGCGCGGATCGCGCGCATGCCGCGTCCGCCGCCGCCCCAGGAGGCTTTCAGCATGACCGGATAACCGATCTCGGCCGCCATCTTTCTGACCGCCTCCATGTCGTCCGGCAACGGTTCCGTCGCCGGCACGACCGGGACGCCGACCTCGACGGCCAGATTACGCGCAGCAACCTTGTTGCCCAGGCGCCGCATGGTCTCCGGCGACGGGCCGATGAATGTGATGCCAGCTTCGGCACAGGCCTCCGCGAATTCAGGGCTTTCAGACAGAAGGCCGTAGCCGGGGTGGATGGCGTCGACACCCGCCTGCCTGGCGACTCGGATGACCTCATCGATCGAAAGGTAGCTCTCGATGGGGCCAAGGTCCTTGGCGAGATGCGGCCCGCGCCCGATCGGATAGCTCTCGTCTGCCTTGAACCTGTGAAGCGAATATTTATCTTCTTCCGCCCAGATGGCGACGGTTTTGATGCCCAGCTCATTGGCTGCGCGGAACACGCGGATGGCGATCTCGGAGCGGTTGGCGACGAGCAGCTTCCTGATCTTCAAAGGTGGCTCTCCGTTGGTGCTGGTAGGACGATCTGCTTTCCTTAGCGGTAATTTGCTGCACTGCAAACCTCAAGCTGAAGCAAGATTCGTTCGTCTTGCAACGCGAAACGGCCCGGCGCTTGCGCGCCGGGCCGCTCGACACCGATTAATCGAGTGTCTTACTGCTCGAGATAGTCGTAGCTGCCGTCTTTCCACTCATAGAAGACGTAGCCGGGCAACGTCACGTCGCCCTTGTCGTCAAACTCTAGTTCGCCGAGCACCGTGTTGAACTTGCCGTCGTTCAGCGCCGTCACGATCGGGTCGAAGTCGGTCGAGCCAGCCGTGGTTGCAGCCTCAGCCCATGCCTGGACAGCGGCGTATGTGTAGAGCACGTAGCCTTCCGGCTCGACGCCCTTGGCGCGGAACTTCTCAACGAGCGGCGCTGCGTCGGGGTTCTTGCGCGGATCCGGCGAGAAGGTCATCAGCGTGCCTTCGCCTGCGTCGCCCGTGATCGCCCAATACTCGTCGGTGACAAGAGCGTCGCCAGACACCAACACGGTGTCCATGCCCTGCTCTTTCATCTGGCGCATCATCAGGCCGGCCTCGGTGTGGTAGCCGCCGACATAGAGGACGCCAACGCCCTCGGCCTTCAGCTTGGAGACGAGCGCCGTGTAGTCCTTTTCACCGGCGGTGTAGGCTTCGTAAAGCGCCGGCGTGCCGCCCGCAGCCTCGTAAGCTGCCATGGTGGCGTCGGCGAGACCCTTGCCGTAAGCGGTCTTGTCGTGGACGAAAGCGACCTTCTTGTCGCCGAAGTTCTCGACGAGGAACGCGCCTGCAACGTCGCCCTGCTGATCGTCGCGACCGCAGACACGGAAGACGCCATCGCCCGGACGCTCGTCGGTGAAGGTCGGGTTGGTCGAAGCCGGCGAGATCTGGACGATGCCTTCCTCGGCATAAACGGACGAAGCCGGGATCGAGGAGCCGGAGCAGAAGTGACCGGCCATGAAGACCACGCCTTCGCCCGCCGCCTGGTTGGCGACCGCGACTGCCTGCTTCGGATCGCACGCATCGTCGCCGACGAAGAGCTTCAGCATCTCGCCGTTGACGCCGCCGGCGGCGTTGATGTCTTCCACGGCCTGCTCGGCGCCAGCCTTCATCTGCTCACCGAACGCCGCGTACTGCCCGGTCATCGGACCTGCGGTGCCGATGAGGATCTCCGCAAGCGCGGGGGTGGAGAATGCGAAGCTGAGCGCAACGCCCGCCAAGAGTGCTTTTTTCATGATTGCTCCCATTAACACCTGACAAACCGGCGCCGGCGAGGTTGGTGTCGAATGCCCCTGCCCGGCGGCATGCGGGTGTTCCCTACCCGCTTGAACCGACATAAAAGCCCAATTTCCCGTTGAGATAAAGGCTTTTACGCCGAACTTTCGGCGCCGCAGCAGACAGCGGCGGTCTTGCCGTTCGGCAAGGTTAACCGGCCTGCGTTCGACCGAGAAAACCATACTGCCTCGCCATCTGCTTGGATCGCGTCACCCGGAAGCCGATCGTGGCGATGACCAGCAGCACCACGAGGTCGACGAGATAATAATAGGGCGAGAGCAGCGTTCCGCTGAACAACGCGAAGTGGATGAAGCGCGTCGCCGCGGCAAGCAGCACCATATAGGCAATGATATGCCCCGTCCCCAGCCATGAATTCGCGAGCGCCCTTCCCGTCATGTAAGCTGCCGCCCCGGCCAGCAACACCGTGACGAAGACGAACTCCCAGATCGTGACTTCCCAGATCAGCGTGTTCTGATTTTCCATTGTTCGCCCCTCAGTGCCTTCCGCCTTCGAGATAGGCGGCACGCACCTCCTCGCGCTTCAACAGTTCGGCGCCCGTTCCGCTCATCGTGATGTTGCCGTTGACCATGACATAGCCGCGATGCGCCAGCTTAAGCGCATGGAACGCATTCTGCTCGACCAGAAAGACCGTCAGGCCCTCGGTGCGGTTGAGCTCCTTCACAGCCTCGAAGATCTGCTTCACGATCAGCGGCGCGAGCCCCAGCGACGGTTCGTCCAGCAGCAGAAGTTTCGGACGGCTCATCAGAGCGCGTGCGATAGCCAGCATCTGTTGTTCGCCGCCAGAGAGCGTTCCGCCACGCTGCGCGGCGCGCTCCTTGAGCCTGGGGAACAGTTCGTAGACCTTGCGCAGGTCGTCGTCGAAGTGCTCCGGAGCGACGAGCTGCGCGCCCATCTGCAGGTTTTCCAGAACCGTCATGCGCGGGAATATGCGCCGCCCCTCGGGGGACTGAGCGATGCCCAGGCGCATGATCTCGTGCGTCGGCATCATGGTGATGTCCGTGCCGTCGTAGATAACCGAACCGGCGCGCGCCTGCGGGCTGCCGCATATCGTCATCATCAGCGTCGACTTGCCGGCACCGTTGGCACCGATAAGAGTGACGATCTCGCCGCGATTGACGTCGACATCGACGCCGCGCAGCGCGACGATCTTGCCGTAATAGGTCTCGACACCACGCACTGAAAGCAACGGGGTTTGCGCCGTCGTGCTCATTTCGCGCCCCCTGTCTTGCCTTTGCCGGATTTTGCCAGCGCCTTCGCCTGCTTCACCCATTCCTCACGTTCGATACGCCCGGGGAAGGCAAGGTAGGAGCCGACCCATTCAACCTCGGCCTTCTTCCACGACGCCACCTGGTCGAAGTGCCAGATGCCCAGCCCGTTGAGCTTCTTCTCGTTGACCGGGCCCACGCCCTTGATCCGCGTCAGTCTGTCCGGCCCCCCTTCCCGCGCAGCAGCAAGGCCGCTCGGGCGCTTGCCCGGATGGCTGGCGGTTTCGCGGTCAGCGGTCTCGGCCGTTTCCGCAACCGCGGCGGCGGCAGGCACGGTGGCCGCCTTGATGCCGACGTCCTTTGCAGCATTCTCGCCGATCGCCTCGACGACCAGAGACGCGACCTCGGGGACCGCTTCGATTTCCTCGTCCTCGACGCCGAGATAGGCGGCGATGACGCTCGGGTCGTTGCGCACGAAATCGGCGTCGCCGTCGGAAATCTTCACGCCATAGTCGAGTACGACGATGTGATCGGAAATCTCCATCACCACGCCCATGTCGTGCTCGATGAGCAGGATGGACGTCTCGTGATTGGCGCGGATGAACTGCAGCAGTTCGTTCAGTTCGGCCGATTCGCGCGGATTGAGGCCGGCGGCCGGCTCGTCGAGACACAGGAGCTGCGGCTCGGTGCACATCGCCCGCGCGATCTCAAGGCGCCTTTGCGCGCCATAAGGCAGATCGCCGGCCGGATCGTCCGCGCGTTCGATCAGATGGACCTGCTCCAGCCAATAGACAGCCTTGTCGATCGCCGCCTGTTCCGCTTTGCGGAATGACGGAATGCCGACAATGCCGCCGAGCGTGAAACCCGACGCTTTCATCAGGACGTTGTGCTGGGCGACGAGCAGGTTTTCCAGAACCGTCATGCCGCCGAACAGACGGATGTTCTGGAAGGTTCGTGCCACTTTTGCCTGATGCGAAATCTCGAAATCCGGCATCCGCTCGAGCAGGAAGACCGCGCCTTCCCCGGTCGCCTGCCATTTCAGGCCGCCCTGGGTAAGCGTGTCGATCGCCTGTTGCTGGCGGCCCGGACCGTGGCGCATGACGATGCGCCCCTCGGTCGGTTTGTAGAAGCCGGTGACGCAATTGAAGACGGTTGTCTTGCCCGCGCCGTTGGGTCCGATCAGCGCGGTGATCTGGCCGCGCCCGACATTGAACGAAAGATCGTTGATCGCAACCAGACCTCCGAACCGCATCGTCAGATGCTCGACGGTCAGGACCGGATCCTCGTCCCACTTGGCCGGTGCGCCTTCGACCGGCTTCCTGATAGCTGCAGCGCTCATCAGTGCCCCTCGCCCTGCGCGACCATGTCCGCGCCGATTTTCTTTTTCTCCTTGAGCACGGCCGACGGTTCACGCGTCGAGATCAGTCCGCGCGGCTTCCAGACCATGATGAGCACCATGGCGAGGCCGAAGATGAGCATGCGGTACTGGGTCGGGTCGAAGCCGGGCCCGAATATCTGGCTCAGGAAGCCGATATTGCGCAGCATCTCGATGCCGCCAATCATCACGATCGAGGCGATCACGACACCGATCTGAGATCCGAGACCACCAAGCACCACGATCGCCAGGATGATCGCCGACTCCAGGAAGGTGAAGCTCTCCGGCGAGATGAACCCCTGGCGCGTGGCAAAGAACGAACCGGCAAAACCGCCGAACATCGCGCCGATGGCGAACGCCGTCAGTTTGGTGTTCGTCGTGTTGATGCCGAGCGAGCGGCAGGCGATTTCGTCCTCGCGCAAGGCTTCCCAGGCACGGCCCACGGGCAGGCGCCTCAGGCGCATCGTGACGATGTTGGTAATGATCGCAAGCAGGAAGATGATGTAATAGAGATAGACGAAACGGTGAATCGTCGAGAATTCAAGCCCGAAGAAATCGGCAAACCCGCCTTCCCCGCGCGAGAATTCAAGCCCGAAGAATGTCGGCTTCGGAATGCCGGAGATGCCGTTCGGTCCACCGGTGAATTCGTACCAGTTCAGCAGCACCACGCGGATGATCTCGCCGAAGGCAAGCGTCACGATCGCAAGATAGTCGCCGCGCAGCCTGAGCACCGGGAAGCCGAGGATCACGCCCCAGAAGGCGGCGAGCAGGCCGGCAAGCGGCAGCGCCGTCCAGAAGCCGATGAACTCGTAATGCGTCGACAGCAGCGCGAAGGAGTAGGCCCCTACCGCGTAGAAGGCGACGTAGCCGAGGTCGAGCAGGCCGGCGAGGCCAACCACGATATTCAGGCCCCAGCCGAGCATGATGTAGGTCATGATCAGGATGGCCAGGTCGATATACTGGCGCTGCTGCCCGGGGAAGAAAATGATGAAGAAGAACGGCAGAACCACCGCGAAAGCGAAGAGTGCGCGGCCGAGCCATTTTCCGAGGTCCGGCAAAGCCGTGCCCACACCCGCGCTTGCCGACAGAAGCCCGCGCGTAACCGGTTTGTCGGTGCGCCAGACGAAAAGGTTGAGCAGAAGGCGTCCGGCAAAGACGATAGCGATGGCCGAAAACCACAGCCCCCAGCGGGTGGTGACCGCAAGGCCGCCGGGCGCGATATCCGTGCGCAAGGCGAGGAAATAGAAGCCGAGCACACCGGTGAGGAATGCCGCCAGAAGCGCATCCTTGATCGATGCCTGAAAGGAATTCTCGGGATTCACGTTGGTGGAAACCGTCGACATCAGACCTTCTCCACTTCCGGTTTGCCGAGCAGGCCCGAAGGCAGGAAGATCAGCACGATGGCAAGGATCGAGAACGCCGCGACGTCTTTGTATTCAACGCTGAAATAGCCGGACCAGAAGACCTCGATCAACCCGATCAGAAGCCCGCCGAGCATGGCGCCCGGCAGCGAGCCGATACCGCCGAGCACGGCCGCGGTGAACGCCTTCACGCCGGCAAGGAAGCCGATATAGAAGTCGATCACGCCGTAGAGCAGCAGGAACATGAGACCCGCGACCGAGGCGAGCGCTGCGCCCATCACGAAAGTCAGCGAGATCGTCCGGTCTACGTTCACGCCCAGCAGCGAGGCCATCTTGCGATCCTGCTCGCAGGCGCGCTGCGCGCGGCCCAGCGAGGTCCGCGAGATGAGCAGCGTGAACAGCGTCATCAGTACCAGCGTCGTGACGATGATGATGATCTGCATGTAGGAAAGCTGGACGACGATCGCGCCGTTTTCCGTGTTGCCTTCCATCAGGGTGATGCCGCCCTGAATCTGGGGCGGCAGCGGTTTGACGCGCGCGCCCTGCGTGACCTGGACGAAATTCTGCAGAACGATCGACATGCCGATCGCGGTGATGAGCGGCGCCAGCCGGAAGGAGCCGCGCAGCGGCCTGTAGGCCAGCCGCTCCACGGTCCAGCCCCAGGCGGAGGTGAACAGCATGGACACGATCAGAACGATCAGGAGCACCACAGGCAGGAAGGCAAAACCGAGCACCGTCGTCAGCACCAGGAAGGTTGCCAGGGCGATGAACGACCCGATCATGAAGATATCTCCATGAGCAAAGTTGATCATGCCGATGATGCCGTAGACCATCGTATAGCCGATCGCGATCAGGCCATAGATGGAGCCAAGCGTCAGCCCGTTGATGAGCTGCTGGACGAAATATTCCATTGTTACGCGACCCCTCGAGGATGTCGCCGGGACGACGCATCCTTTTCTTTGGTTCCCCTAGTCCTATTATGTCGAGGCTGGATTGCAACGCTTAAATTCGGCGGCCGGACAGTTCCGGCAACGTCGAACGGCTGTGCGCTTTTTCGCCATCCGCCCCTTGGACCAAGGCGGAAGCTAGCACCGGCCCAACGCAATGTCCTTGTCTCGGCACGGCGAATATTGACGCTGCCACGCAAACAAGCGTCAAAAATGGATAGATATCGGCGTTTTCTTGCATCGCATGACGGCTCCCTGAATTGCGGTTCATGGTTGAAGCCGACCATACGCAAGGCCCTACAAAACCGAGAAACCGTGCGCGAACGGATCGCGGTCGTCGATGAAGATGGTGTTGAGCCCCGTCATGCGTGCCCAGCCGCCGATCGACGGCACGATTGCCGGCCGGCCGGCCACCTGTGTCTCCTTTTCCACCCTGCCCTTGAACAGCGAACCGATGATCGACTCGTGTACGAAATCGTCGCCTTGCTTCAGCCTGCCCTTGGCATGCAGTTGCGCCATGCGGGCGGACGTGCCGGTGCCACAGGGCGAACGGTCGATGGCCTTGTCGCCATAGAAGACCGCGTTGCGGGCATCGGCCCCTTCGACCGTCGGCGCTCCCGTCCATAGTATATGGGTGAGCCGGTTGATTTCCGGATTGTCCGGATGCGCGAACTCATAGCGTTCGTTCAGCCTCTGTCGCAGCACCGGGCTCCATGCGATCAGCGAGCCAGCGGAATACGCCGCCATATCGGAGAAATTCTGCTGTGGCTCGACGATCGCATAGAAATTGCCGCCATAGGCGACATCCACGACGAGACGGCCGAGGTCCGGACAATCCACCTCCAGCCCCTCGGCGTAAAGGAAGGAAGGAACGTTGGTGATGCGCACCTCCTCCACATATTGCCCTTCCTGGCGATACTCGGCCACGACGAGCCCCGCCGGCGTATCGAGGCGCAGCATGCCCGGTGTCTTCGGCGTCACCAGCCCGTGCTCGATGGCCATGGTGACGGTGCCGATCGTGCCGTGACCGCACATCGGCAGGCACCCCGATGTCTCGATGAACAGGATCGCGATGTCGCAATCCTCGCGCGTCGGCGGGTAGAGGATCGAGCCGGACATCATGTCGTGGCCGCGCGGCTCGAACATCAGCCCCTTGCGGATCCAGTCGAACTCTTCGAGGAAATGTGCACGGCGCTCCATCATGGTGGTGCCGTCGAGACGCGGGCCGCCGCCGGCGACGAGCCGCACCGGGTTTCCGCAGGTATGGCCGTCGATGCAGAAAAACGAATGGCGAGCCATGCTCAGAACCTCTGCGGCGAAAAGGGCGACAGATCGATCGCAGGAGACTGGCCCGTCACGAGATCGCGCACAAGCCGACCCGTCGCGGCTGCCTGCGTCAGCCCGAGATGGCCGTGACCGAAAGCATAGACAATGCTGGCGGAGTTGCGCGACCGCCCGATGACCGGCAGGGAATCCGGCAGCGAGGGACGGTAGCCCATCCATTCGCGCCCACCCTCGGTTTTAAGACCCGGAAGGAATTGCCGCGTCTTTTCCAGCATCGCTTTCGAGCGACGATAGTCGGGCGGACGGTCCAGCCCGCCGAGCTCGACCGCGCCGCCGATGCGCAATCCGGTTTCAAGCGGCGTGACCACAAAGCCGTGGGAGGAGAAGATCAATTGCCGTTTCACGTCGAAGGCATTCACCGGCAGCGTGGTATTGTAGCCGCGCTCGGTTTCCAGCGGAATATTGTCGCCAAGCGGCGCCGCAAGCCGATGCGACCACGCGCCGGCGGCAACCACAAGCGAGCGGCAAAGCACTTCTTCTCCATCGGCCAGCCGCAACAGCCCGCCGCCTTCGCGCGGTGCGATCGCCTCCACCCTGCGCTGCTCGAACGCCACCCTGCCGCGCCGCCGCGCATGCTCGAAAACGGCCTTACCCAGCAATTTCGGATCAGCAACGTTCTTCCAGCCGGGCATGAACGTGCCCTTGACGAAGCGCGGCGAGAGGCCCGGCTGCAGTGCCGCCATCTCATCGCCCGCAACATGGCGAAATTCGAAACCGAACCTGTCGCGTGCCTGCCACCCCGGGAGGGACGCCTTGAACTCCGCATCGCTTTCGTAAAGCTCGAGCGCACCGTTTTCGCGCAGCATCGAACGCGTGCCGGAAGCATCGAGCACTCGCATCCACTCCGCTTCGGCAAGCGCCATCAGTGACGACTGCGCCGCGAGGCTCTTCTCGTAATGGCGTGAACTACCGGCACGCCAGAAGCGCCACAGCCAGGGAATGAGCCTGGGGAAGTAGGAGGGCGGTATGGAAAGGGGGCCGAGCGGATCGGCCAGCCAGCGCGGCAGGTTCCGCATCATGCCCTTTTGCGCCAGCGGCAGGACATCGGGAAAAGCCAGCGCAGCGGCGTTGCCGGAACTGGTCTCCTCGCAGATGCCGGTGCGGTCGAAAACCGTGACGTCGCGGTCGGCTTCGGCGAGGCTGGCGGCAGCACAGATACCCACAATGCCCGCACCGATGATCGCGACATCGACTTCCCTCATCGCCGCACGCGCGACATCGCTGAGGTGAAGGACAGGTCAGACCGCAAAGCCATCACTCCCACTGCTTGCGAATTGAGGTGCCGGCCTCAGAACGCCGGCATTTCCGGCCTCGTCGCCATAGCATCCCTGACGACTTTCTCCGCCGCCTGCCGCCTTTCGCCCGCAAGCGGCAGGCGCGGCGCGCGCACCCGCTCGTTGGATCTGATTGCGAGTGCCTCGACGAACTTGATGTTCTGCACCAGATAGGTCGACACGTCGAGGTCGAGCAACGGCCGGAACCAGCGATAGATGGCCAGCGCTTCCTCGCGTCGCCCCTGTTTCATAAGCTGGTAGATCGCCACCGTCTCGCGGGGAAAGGCGGTGACCAGACCGGCCACCCAGCCGACGGCGCCGACACAGAGCGCTTCATAGGCAAGGTTGTCCACGCCGGTCAGAAGATCGAACCTGTCGCCGAAAGCGTTGATGATTTCCGTGGAGCGGCGGATGTCGTCGGAAGACTCTTTCACCGCCACGAAACGCGAGTCGGAAGCAAGCTCCGCCATGATCGGTACGGTGACGTCGACGCGATAGGCAAGCCGGTTCGAGTAGATCATCACCGGCAGGTCGCCTGCGGCGGCGACAGCCTTGAGCGTGGCGACGGTCTCTTCCGGGTTGGTGTGGTAGATCGGACTTGGCACGACCATCAGGCCGTTCGCTCCCGCCTTCGCGGCCGCCTTGGCCAGCGAGCAGGCATCGCGCGTAGCGGCTTCGTTAATCGTGAGGAGCACCGGCCTGTTCCCGGCGACGCCTTGGGCCGTCTTCAACACGGCGAGCTTCTCGTCCACATGCAGCATGGGGCCCTCGCCCAGCGACCCGCAAACGATCAGCCCGTCGCAACCCGCGTCGATCTGGAGCGAAAAGCACCTCTCCATCTCCGCATGATCGAGCTCATCGTTTTCGGTGAACTTTGTCGTCACCGCCGGGAGAACACCTGCCCACATCGCCTTGCTCCTTCTGATATATCACTGATATATCTGTTCATGGGCAGACTGTCAAGCGCTGCACGATGCTGATATATCAAGGGAACGTTGGAGAATCGGGTGATGATCGAAACGGAAGTCGCAAACGAACCCGCCGCGCAGCGCGCCTATCGCGCGCTGGAGCGCATGATCGTCACGCTCGACCTGTCCCCAGGCGGCACCACGACCGAGGGCGCGTTGATCGAAAGGCTGGCGCTTGGCCGCACGCCAGTGAGAGAGGCGATCCAGCGGCTCGCATGGGACGGATTGATCGAGATAAGACCGCGCGCGGGCCTGGCGGTCGCGCCCTTGCTCGCTCCGGATTGGCCGCTGGTGGTCGATGCGCGAGCCGGCGTGGAGATCGTGCTCGCGCGTTCGGCGGCGCGTCACGCTTCCTCGCTGGACAGGCAACGGTTGCAAGAAGCGGCAGACGCCATGAATGCGGCCGTGTCGGCAGCGGACACGCTCGCTTTCCTCGAAGCCGACAAGCAACTCGATGAGGTGATAGCTGCTGCTTCCGACAACAGCTTTGCGGTGCGCGTAGCGGCTCCGCTGCAGACCCACAGCCGCCGATTCTGGTTTCGTTATCAGAGCGACACGGGGCTCGCGCAATCAGCCGAACATCACGTCCGGCTCATACGCGCGGTGCTCGATGGAGACGAATGGCAGGCGGGGCGGGAGGCCGAGCGGCTCATGGGAATGTTGCGGCAGCTTGCCGAACACGCCGCCCGGCGCTGAATTCGATAGTCCCTCAGGCGTCGACGCCGCGCACGAGCTTGGTGCTTTCAAATCCTTCGCCAGCGGAAACGATGCAGCTCTTGCCGTCGGTTCCCGTTGCCAGGATGGTCCAGCTACCGTTGGCGGACACCAGAATCTCGACTACTGACGAGCCATCGACCTGGCCTACCGCCATCGGCGTCTCGTTGAATTGCTGCGACAGCTCGGCTACCACGGCCTCACGCTCACCGCACATCGCCATGCCCAGCATGTTGGCATTCAGCGCGGGGGTTTCGGCGACACCGACGGCCTCTGCAGCAGACTCGTCTTCAGGGCTCGTCGCCGAAGCGAGCGGAGAAACAGCGAGCATGGCGCCAGCGGCCAGCGCCGAAATGAGAAGTGGGATGCGTGCCATTGCAGCCTCCTGATGCCGAGGCGACCACCTGATCGGCGACCGGTCCGGCTTGTTTACCGCCCCGCGCAGCATGCAACGGGTCTCGCGAAAACAAGCTCTAGGGACCACGCACGTTCCATCACGTTTTTTTGACAATCTGTAACAATCGCCTGCGGATGACGGCCGAAAATCCAGCTTTTCGGGTATTTTCGCCGCTGAAACGTTCACAAAAGACAAGGCGGCGATCCGGTGGACCGCCGCCTTGATTTTCCATGAAAAGCGTTGTGGCGCCTGATCAGTTCATCGTCGGGATGACGAATTCCGCACCGTCCTTGATGCCGGACGGCCAGCGTGACGTGACGGTCTTGGTCTTGGTGTAGAAGCGGAAAGCGTCGGGGCCATGCTGGTTCAGGTCGCCGAAGGACGAAGCCTTCCAACCGCCGAAGGTGTAGTAGGCGATCGGCACCGGGATCGGTACGTTCACACCAACCATGCCGACCTGCACGCGGGATGCGAAGTCGCGCGCGGCATCGCCGTCGCGGGTGAAGATCGCGACGCCGTTGCCCATCTCGTGGTCGTTGGCGAGCTTGATGGCGTTCTCGTAGGTCGGCGCACGCACTACCGACAGGACGGGACCAAAGATCTCTTCCTTGTAGATGCGCATGTCCTCGGTGACGTTGTCGAAGAGGCAGCCGCCCATGTAGTAGCCGTTTTCGTAGCCCTGCATGGTGAAGTTGCGGCCGTCGACCACCAGCTTCGCGCCTTCCTGCACGCCGACGTCGACATAGTTCTTCACGCGCCCCAGCGCTTCCTTGGTGACCAGCGGGCCGAAATCGGCGCTGTTGTCGGTCGACGGGCCGACCTTCAGGCTCTCGACGCGCGGGATCAGGCGCTCGATGAGGCGATCGGCCGTCTCCTGACCGACCGGCACGGCGACCGAGATCGCCATGCAGCGCTCGCCGGCCGAGCCGTAACCCGCGCCGATCAGCGCATCGACGGTCTGGTCCATGTCGGCATCCGGCATGATGATCATGTGGTTCTTGGCGCCGCCGAAGCACTGGGCGCGCTTCCCGTTCGCGGTTGCCCGCGAATAGATGTATTGCGCGATCGGCGTCGAACCGACGAAGCCGACGGCCTTGATGTCCGGATCGTCCAGGATGGCGTCGACAACCTCCTTGTCGCCGTTGACGACATTGAGCACGCCGGCCGGAAGCCCCGCCTCGATGAACAGCTCGGCGATCCGCATCGGAACGGACGGATCACGCTCCGACGGCTTCAGGATGAACGCGTTGCCGCAGGCGATCGCCGGCGCGATCTTCCACAGCGGGATCATCGCCGGGAAGTTGAACGGGGTGATGCCGGCAACGACGCCCAACGGCTGGCGCATGGAATAGACGTCGATGCCGGGGCCCGCACCATCGGTGAACTCGCCCTTCATCATGTGCGGCGCGCCGATGCAGACCTCGACGACCTCCAGCCCGCGCTGGATGTCGCCCTTGGCGTCGGCAATCGTCTTGCCGTGCTCGCGCGCCAGCATCTCGGCGAGTTCGTCATACTCGTTCTGTACCAGTTCCAGGAACTTCATCAGCACGCGCACGCGACGCTGCGGGTTGGTCGCGGCCCATCCGGCCTGCGCCGCCTTGGCGTTCTCCACCGCGGCGCGAAGCTCGTCCTTGGAAGCAAGCGCCACCTTGCCGCGCACGGAGCCGTCCATGGGCTGCATGACGTCCTGGCTGCGTCCGCTGGCGCCGGCGACGTGCTTGCCGCCGATGAAATGTCCGATATCGAGCATGGCTCTCTCCCTGTATATTGGTTGCCGGTATTGTCCCGCTTCCGCAGCGCCAATGCAATGCGAGCAAATCAGCATCCGTTGTGCGCAAATTGCTGCTCCTGCTATGGAGAACATGATTTGCTGCAATCCAGCAGCGCGGAGGCAGCCATGAATTGGGACGACGTGCGGATATTCCTGGCGGTGGCACGCGCAGGCCAGATCCTGGGCGCGGCGCGAAGGCTTGAACTCAACCACGCCACTGTCTCGCGCCGCATCGCCGCGCTGGAGAGCGCGCTCGGCGCCAAGCTGTTTCGCCGGCTGACGACGGGGTCCGAGCTCACGGCTGAAGGCCAGCGTTTCCTGAACGTCGCCGAGCGCATCGAGGCGGACATGATCGCCGCCCGCGCCGAGATCGCCGGGGAAAGCGACGAGGTCGCGGGCGTGGTGCGCATCGGTGCGCCGGACGGGTTCGGCGTCACTTTCCTTGCGCCACGCCTGGGCCAGCTCACAGAACGGCATCCGGCGCTGTCGATCCAGCTCGTGCCAGTGCCGCGCTCCTTCTCGCTGTCGCGCCGTGAGGCCGACATCGCCATCACCGTTGAGCGCCCGACGGAAGGAAGACTCGTCGCCGGAAAGCTGGTCGACTACACGCTCGGCCTTTACGCCTCGCGCGCCTACGCGGAAACGCGAGGACTACCTGGAACGCCGGGGGAGCTCCGTGGCCACCGGCTTATAGGCTATGTGCCGGACCTGCTCATCAGCCCTTCACTCGACTACGGGCCCGAAATCCGGCCCGACTGGCAGGCCGATTTCGCCGTCTCGTCAGCACTCGGCCAGGTCGAGGCTGTGCGGTCCGGGGCCGGCATCGGCATCCTCCACACCTTTATCGCGCGTGCGCACGATGACCTCTTGCCCGTTCCGGTCTGCCCGCCCATCCGTCGCGCCTACTGGCTGGTGTATCACGAGACAGTTCGCCCGCTGCGGCGCGTTCAGGCGGTTTCAGCCTTTATAGCCGCCGCCGTGGAGGCCGAGCGCGCCACCTTCACGTGAACAAGCGACGGCGCCCATTGCCCGGCAACGGCGAAGCCAATAGAAACGCGCGACACCAACAGGAGAGAATTCCATGAGCATTGTCCGTCACGAAACCGGCCCCCGCATGAGCCAGGTCAACATCCATAACGGCGTCGTCTATCTCGCCGGCCAGGTTGGCGACGGCGAGTCGGTTGCCGACCAGACCAAGTCGATCCTGTCGAAGATCGACAACCTGCTGGCTCTGGCCAATTCGTCGAAGGAGCGCATTCTCTCCGCACAGATCTGGCTGTCGGACATGGCCGACTTCGCCGAGATGAATGCCGCTTGGGATGCCTGGGTAGCGCCCGGCAACGCGCCTGCCCGCGCCACTGGCGAAGCCAAGCTGGCCGCTCCGAAATACCGCGTCGAAATCATCGTCATCGCCGCGCAGAACGATTAGTCCCGCTTCGACAGTGTGGCTGGGACTTCGCCGTTCCAGCCACGCGCACCTCGCATCCTGCCGCCGCACAAGCCACGTTTCTGTTCCCCAGCGTCATCCAGACCCTTGCCACGTCAGGGGTTGCGTTAACATGAACTAAACCAATCCTCGCCTATTGATGCAGCGGGGCTTGGTGGGGGAATAACCAAAGGCATGATGCCGCGCTCCCGATCCGGCTGGACCGGAATGTCGATTATCCAGATCAGCGCATAGCCGCGGTTCCCTGCGGCTCGGGAATCTTTTGCAATGGCCGCATCGAATGCGACCCGGGTGACGCTCGAGGAACGCCTCGACTTCATCGGTCTCGATTCCTCGACCCGTCAGAACTTGAGGAACCTGAAGCCGCTGCTCTCGCGTGAGATCGGGCCGGCGCTGAGTGTCTTCTACGACAAGGTGCGGACCAACCCGCAGACCAGCGGCTTCTTTTCGTCCGCAACCCATATGGAGTCCGCGAAAGGTCGGCAGGCAACGCACTGGACCGGCATCGCCGAAGCATCCTATGGCGACAGTTACGAGCAGGCGGTCCGGCGCATCGGCGAAACCCATGCTCGTCTCGGCCTCGAACCGACCTGGTACATCGGTGGCTATGCGCTCGTGGCGGAGCACCTCGTCAAAGCGGTGGTCAAGGAAAACTGGCCGCGCCTGATGTCGCGCAGTGGGCCGGAAGCCATGAGCCAGATGCTCGTGGCACTACTCAAGGCGATCATGCTCGACATGGACCTGGCGATCACCACTTACCTGGAATCGCTCGATGAGAAGCGTCAGGAAGCCGAAAGCGCGCGGCTTGAATCCGAGCAGCGCCAGGGCGAGGCCGTCAAGGCGATCACGAGGGCTTTGGGCGGCATCGCTGCGGGCGATCTGACGACGCGGCTCGAAGACCGGCTGGCTCCGGAATTCGACCAGCTCAAGGCCGATTTCAACCACACCGCCGCCGCGCTCGCCAGAACGCTTTCCTCCGTCGCGCAGTCCGCGGACAGCATCGGTTCGAGCTCAGAGGAGGTCGGCCGCGCCGCCGACGATCTTTCACGCCGTACCGAGCACCAGGCCATGCGGCTGGAGCAGACGGCTGCCGCGCTCAACCAGATCACCGGCAGCGTCAAGCGCGCGGCGGATGGCGCCTCGCAGGCTGCGGCCAAGGTGGTATCTACACGCGAAGAGGCACGGCACTCCGGCGAGATCGTGGGCAATGCCGTGCGCGCTATCAGCGAGATTGCAAAGTCCTCGCAGGAAATCTCGCAGATCATCGGCGTGATCGACGAGATCGCCTTCCAGACCAACCTGCTGGCGCTCAACGCGGGCGTGGAAGCCGCTCGCGCCGGCGACGCGGGCAAGGGCTTTGCCGTGGTTGCGCAAGAGGTGCGGGCACTGGCGCAGCGCTCCGCCGACGCTGCCAAGGAAATCAAGACGCTGATCGCGACCAGCTCCGCACAGGTGGAGCAGGGCGTGAAGCTGATGGCCGAGACCGGCGACGTTTCGGAGCGGATCATTACCAGCGTCGTGGAAATCGACGAACTGGTGGCCGGCATCGCATCGTCGTCGCGCGAGCAGTCGATGGGTCTGTCGGACATCAATACCGCGGTCAGCGAGATGGATCAGGGCACGCAGCAGAACGCTGCGATGGTCGAGCAGACGACGGCGGCCGTCCACTCGCTGCGCAGCGAAGCCGCGACGCTCGCCGAGGGCGTCTCCGCATTCGTTCTCGACAGCGCGCCTCGTGCAAAAGCGAAAGCGGCTGCATCACAGACGGGACGGCCGGCAAGGGGGCAGCCGGTCTACGCAACTGCAGGGGCGACCGCATTGGCGGTCAGGACGGAAACTTCCGAATGGGAAGAATTCTAGAGGAGAGGGGCATGGGCAAAACCGCCACGGAAAGCGTGACGCTTCCGAACGAACTCGACATCAAGGCGGCCGGTCCGCTCGCGGCAGAGCTGCTGGCAGCACGCGGAAAGGACCTCGCTCTTAATGCGTCGCAGATCGAGCGCGTCGGCGGGCAATGCCTGCAGGTGCTGCTTTCGGCTGCCGCGACATGGGCCGCTGACGGCGCCGAGCTGACGATCGAGGAGCCTTCGCCCGCTTTCGTCGACGCGATCCAGACCGCAGGCCTCGACCTCACGCAATTCACGGCACGGAGCAACTGACGATGGCGAAGACAATCCTGACCGTCGATGATTCGCGCACCATCCGCGAGATGCTGAAGGCGGCCCTTCTGGATGCCGGCATGGAAGTCGTGCAGGCCGAAGACGGTGTGCATGGCCTCGAAGTCCTGGAAACCTGCGATCCGGACGTCATCATTACCGACATCAACATGCCCCGCATGGACGGCTTCGGTTTCATCGAGGCCGTGCGTGGTTCCGACCGGCATCGCGCTATCCCCATCCTCGTGCTGACGACCGAAAGCGTCGACGAGAAGAAGGACCGGGCACGCCGGGCCGGCGCAAGCGGCTGGATCATCAAACCGTTCGATCCGGTCAAGCTCGTCACCGCGATCAACCGCGTCGCCGCCTGAGCGAGGGAGGATACCGACCATGGATACTATGGCCGCCATCAAGCAGACCTTCTTCCAGGAGTGCGAGGAACAGCTCACCGAGATGGAAGAAGGCCTGATGGTGATCGAGCGCGAGGAAGGCGATCTCGAAACGATCAACGCCGTCTTCCGCGCCGTTCACTCGATCAAGGGGGGCGCCGGTGCTTTCGGGCTCGACGACCTCGTGCGTTTCGCGCACACCTTCGAAACCACGCTTGACGGAATGCGCAGCGGCAAGCTGGAGATCACCCCGCAGATCGTCAAGCTGATGCTGCGCGCCGCCGACATCCTGTCCGACCTGGTGCGTATCTCCCGCGACGGCGGCGAGCTGGACGCTGCCCGCGTGGCGCAGATGGCAGAGGAACTCAGCAAGGCAGGCGGCGCTGCCCCCGCTCCGGCGGCTCCTATCGCTCCTGCGGCCGACTTTTCGTTTGAACCTGTGGCTGCAGATGGTGACGGGCAGGCCGTGGACGAGTTCGGTTTCGCGCCCGTCCAGATTTCTTTCGACACGCTCATCACCGACGATGCGGGCAGCGACGGCCACACTTTCGAAATCAGCTTCACACCGCGGCCGGAACTCTACGCCAAGGCTAACGACGCCCTGCGTCTGCTGCGCGAGCTTGGCCGTCTGGGCGAGATGAAAGTCAGCTGCGACGTTTCCGCACTTCCGGCGCTCGACGAGCTTGATCCGGAAGGTGCTTATCTGACCTGGAAAGTCAGCCTGACCACGGACGCCGACGAAAAGTCTGTCCGCGAGATTTTCGAATTCGTAGAATTCGATTGTGACCTGTCCATTGACGTCAACGTGGTTGGCATGGACGAGGAAAGTGCGGCCCAGACCGTCGAAGCCATCCTTGCCCAGGTCGCAGCCGAGGAAGCAGCCCGATCCGCCGCCGTCGAGCCTGTCGCAGTTGAGCCGGTCGTGATTCCGACAGAGCCGCAGGCAGCTCCGGATCCCGCACCCAGAACGCCCGTTGCAGCCAACCAGCAGTCCCAACCGGCAGCACAGTCTGGCCAGCAGCCCGGCGCCACCATCCGCGTCGACCTCGACCGTGTCGATCGCCTGATCGACCTGGTCGGCGAACTGGTTATCAACCAGTCCATGCTGGCGCAGCGTGTTACCGAGGCCGGCATCGCGCGCCTGTCGGATGTGGCGGTTGGTCTCGATGACCTCGAACACCTGACCCGCGAAATCCAGGATTCCGTGATGGCGATCCGCGCCCAGCCGGTGCGGCCGATCTTCCAGCGAATGGCCCGCGTGGTACGCGAGGTCGCCGACATGACGGGCAAGTCGGTCCGCCTCGTCACGGAAGGCGAGAATTGCGAAGTCGACAAGACCGTTATCGAGCGGCTGGCCGACCCGCTGACGCACATGATCCGCAACGCGATCGACCATGGCCTCGAAAAGCCGGAGGATCGCGTGAAGGCCGGCAAGCCCGAGCAGGGTGTGGTCAAGATGGTCGCGGCCCACCGCTCAGGCCGCGTGGTGATCGAGGTTTCCGACGACGGCGCCGGCATCAACCGCGCCAAGGTGCGTGAGATCGCGGTCAACAAGGGCATCATTGATGCCGACGCCCCGCTCACCGACGCGGAGATCGACGATCTGATTTTCGCACCGGGCTTTTCCACGGCGGCAACCATCTCGGACGTTTCCGGTCGCGGCGTCGGCATGGACGTCGTCCGCCGCTCCATCCAGGCGCTCGGCGGACGCATCACCATTTCCTCGCGTCCCGGAAACGGCACCACCTTCTCCCTGTCGCTGCCGCTGACGCTGGCCGTGCTTGACGGCATGGTGGTCACGGTTGCCGGGCAGACGCTGGTCGTACCGCTGTCGGCAATCGTCGAAACTCTCCAGCCGAAAGCCACCGATGTTCACGGGCTTGGCGAAAAGGCACGCGTGATCGCCATCCGCGGGTCCTTCATCCCGCTTGTCGATGTCGGCAGCGTGCTGAGCTATCGCGACGAGGAGGCCGATCCGCTGCAGGGTGTGGCGGTGATGGTGGAGACTGAGAACCAGTCGCAATGCGCACTAATGGTCGACGGTATCATCGGCCAGCAGCAGGTCGTCATCAAAAGCCTGGAAACCAACTACGGCCATGTCTTCGGCGTGGCCGCAGCCACCATTCTCGGCGATGGCCGCGTGGCCGTCATTCTTGATGTCGATGCAATTGTTGCCGGCTCCCGCAGCGATGTCGCGCGGGCCGAAGCAAACCGAAAGAGGAGCGCAGCATGATCCAGGTCAGGGAACAGGACGCCACGGCGAGCAATGAACTGATCGCTTTCCGCCTCGGCGAGCAGGAGTTCTGCGTCGACATCATGTCGGTGCGCGACATTCGCGGCTGGACGCAGACGACGCCGCTGCCCCATTCGTCGGCCTATGTGAAGGGCGTGATAAACCTGCGCGGCGCCGTGCTGCCGGTTGTCGACCTGGCCGCCAGGCTGGGTTTCGAGCCGGCCGAGCCGAGTGCCCGCCACGTCATCATCATCACGCAGGTGGGACACCAGACGATCGGTCTGCTGGTCGATGCCGTCTCGGACATCCTGACCGTCGATTCCGGCGCGATCCAGGCGACCCCCAACGTCGCCTCGGATCTGGCGCGCACTTTCATGAAGGGCGTGATCGCGATGGAAGGGCGCATGATCAGCCTGATCGCGCTCGACAACGTGCTGACACAGAACCAGGCAGGACAGGGCCTGCTGAACTGACAACCCAGCCGCGCGGGGACCGGGAACGCGGCGACACACAGGGAAATCCCGCGCGAGCCGGCATTCGCCTCGGCGGGCAATAAGGAAAACGAGCCATGTCACTTCTTGCTCAGTTGAAAATCCTCGTCGTCGACGACACGACAACCAGCAGGCTTCTCGTCAGGGATGCGCTCGAAACACTCGGCTTCCGCAACATCCAGGTGGCGGCCGACGGCGAACAGGCGATGAAGATGATGATGACGACACCGTCGCATCTCATCATCTCCGACATGAACATGCCCAAGATGAACGGGCTTCAGCTCCTGCATGCGATCCGGACGTACAAGCCGACGTCGCGCACGCCGTTCATGATCCTCACCGGCAGCCCCGATCGCGCCGTGCTGGACGAAGGGCGCAAGCTAGGGCTGAACAACTATCTGACGAAGCCTTTCAACCCCGACCAGCTTCGCAGGGCGCTGGAAGCGATCGTGGGCAAGCTTCACTGAGGATCCTTCTTGCGGGCAGTCTGCGCGCAAGGGGGCAGAATGCCGGGCGCGGTTTTGGCCGGAAGTGCGAGTAAAGCGTAGGGTTGAGTACGATGAACCATGCACAGCGCGAAGACGCGGCAGAAACGGCCGAGCTTGTGGCCGACGTTCTTGCCCGCATCCAGTCCGAGCTTGAAGATATCGCGCGCCGTATCGACCGCAACCAGGCCGCCATCGCACGGTCGACCTGGGATGTAGGGGCGGCAGACGCTGCCTACGTTCAGGCCATGCAGGATGCCGACCTCAGCGCCCAACGTATTGCCGGCGTGGCGGATTTCCTGCGCGCCATTGGCGATGCCGCGCATCCACAATGGCGGATCGATACAAGTGCCGCGACAGGTGCCCTCAAGCTGACTGAGCTGGCGCGCTCGATCGGGCAGACAGGTTCCTCTGTCCAGGCTAAGGACGAAGCCTCTGCCGGCGAAGTCGACCTGTTCTGACAGGTTTCAGCCGAACACGGGCATCCCTTCTACAAAGACCCTCATAGACGCTCCGAAAAGCAGGGTTGCACCTGTTATCGACATCGCGGCCGACGTTGCAATGTCGACACGATGCAACGGGTTTAGGACGATGCCTGCCGACGCCTCGTCAGACACGCGTTTCATGGCAAGGACGCGCCACCACTGCAGCAACGACACAACCGCCAACGACATTGCCCCGACCGAGTTGATAGGCAACGTCGAGGGCATGATCAGTCCGCTGGCCGCAACAAGGGCGGCAAGCAGCAGCCACGTCACCGCCGACAGCAGACCAAGCCAGTGCGCAATATTCTTAAGGCCGCGACTCTCGCGGGCTGCAGTTGCGAACGCTATCGCAGCCCGATGCACCCGCGTTGCTGCCCGCGACAACAACGCTTCAACCTAGAACAGCTCGACTGAGCCGTCGCTTTCGACCGGCGGCACCGGCCGGGTGCGGCGCTCGACATCGAACACCTGGATGCTCTCGCGTTCCATCAGCGATTGCCGGGCACGCCCGGAGACTGGCCAGAACTGCACCTTTCGCCCATGCTCGCCAAGCAGACTTCCGCCCACATGACGAATGCGTTCGGCAGCGAGAAAGCGCTCGGCAAACTCCGCGTTCTGCCGGCCGACGTCGGTGAGACCGTCGATAAGCCGCGCTCCCCCAAAAAGCTTGGCTTCGAGGCGCTCTCGCCGTGCGCCGCGTGAAAGCAGCGCGTTGACGAGCAGCTCCATCGCGTGAACGCCATGGCGCTGCGCCTGTGAAGCCGTGTCTTGAGAGCGATTGCCGGGCAAGAGAAAATGGTTCATGCCGCCGACGCCAGCGACGGGGTCGCGCATGCATGCGGCCACACAGCTTCCCAGTAGCGTCGTCAGCACGGCTTCAGGATCGTCGGTAACGAACTGCTCGCCCTGCACGACATGGACGCGGAGCCCGCCGGTGACGGAAGACGGTACGCCGGGCTGGCTTCGCTCGATCATGCCGCGTGTCATCGCCATGCACTCCGCAGGCGAAGTATAGTCGATCCCCACCCATCAGGTGGTGTTTCGGTGATTGCGTGCATATGGCCCCCCTCTGCACATCAAGCTGTTTCCCTGGTCGCGTTGCACCGGTTGATGATTTCCGCACCGATGCGTTCCAGCGGCAATTGCCGCTCGACCGCCCCTACCTCGAATGCAACCCTCGGCATGCCGTAGACCACCGATGTCTGTTCGTTCTGCCCGATTGTCGCCGCGCCCGCATTGCGCATGGACAAAAGCCCGTTCGCCCCGTCACGGCCCATGCCCGTAAGGATGACGCCAACAGCGCCCTTGCCGGCAACCCGGGCGACAGAATCGAATAGAACATCCACAGAGGGGCGGTGCCCGTTGACCGCAGGCTCAGGAACCAGCCTGCAACGAAGCTGCGTCGATCCGACGACCTGGAGATGGTTGTCGCCTCCTGGCGCCAGATAAATCTGGCCGACGCGGAGCTGTGCGCCTTCGCTTGCTTCCTCGACATGGGCGGCGCAGGTCCGGTTGAGACGCTCAGCGAAGCTTCTGGTGAAGGTGCCCGGCATATGCTGGGTAATAACGGTCGGCGGACAGTTGGCCGGAAAGGCCGACAAGACAGACAGCAGCGCTTCCACGCCACCGGTCGACGAACCGATTGCGACTATCCGACCGTCGGGTTTGAAATCGCCACCGGCAGCATGGCTGGGTGCGCGATCGGAACCCGGACGCACCCTTGCCCGCGCGGCTGCCTTCACTTTGGCCGCCAAACTGGCAAAGGCCTGCTCGGCGGGCACGCCGGCGGATGGCTTACCAACACAATCGATGGCGCCGATTTCCAGCGCCGCAAGGCTTACGTCGGCTCCGACCTGCGTCAGAGTAGAGACCATGACCACCGGCATTGGCCGCAGGCGCATGATCTTCTCCAGGAACGCCAGGCCGTTCATGTTCGGCATCTCGACGTCGAGCGTGATTACGTCCGGATTGAGCTGCTTGATCGCCTCTCGCGCTTCGAGCGGGTCGCCGGCCTGCCCGACCACGGAAATCTCCGGATCCCGACGGAGCACGGCGGAAATGAGGCTGCGCATCGTCGCACTGTCGTCGACGACGAGAACCCTCACCGAACTCATCGAGCACCGTCCTTGAGACGATATGTCGTGAGACCATCGGTTTCAAACTTGGCCATGTCGGTGACGCGCTCCGAATGGCCGACATAGAGCCGCCCGCCCGGGTTCAGAAGTGGCGCGAAGCGCGCCCAGATCCGCGCCTGTGTCGCCTCATCGAAATAGATGACCACGTTGCGGCAGAAGATTGCGTCGAACCTGCCCTTCATAGGCCAGTTGCCCATCAGGTTCAGCTCGCGGAACGAGACCAGACGCCGCATTTCCTCGCCGGCACCCCAGGCATCTCGTGCCCCGTCCTTGACCCTGACCATCCAGCGATCGCGCAGGGCCGAAGGCACCGGCTGCACGGCTTCGTCGGAATAGACGCCGGCGCGTCCCGTCGCGACCACGTTGGGATCGATGTCGGTCGCGAGAATGCGCACGTCGTATTGTGCCGCATCCGGCAGCATGTCGAGTAGTGTCAGCGCGATCGAATAGGGCTCCTGCCCGGTCGAGCAGCCCGCCGACCAGATGCGCACACGCCCCCGCGCCTTGGCACGGCTGACGAGTTCCGGCAGAACCCGGTTTTTCAGATGCTCGAAATGATGCGGCTCACGGAAATAGCGTGTCACGTTGGTCGTTAGCGCGGCCAGCATGTTCTGGCGCTCGCTGGTTCCTTCGGAGCCGCCGACGAACTTGCAATAGTCCCGGAAGCTCTCCAGCCCCAGCGCCCGCAACCGCTTCGCGAGCCTGGAATAGACCAGCGAGGCCTTGCTTTCGGTCAGCGCAATGCCGGCGTCGTCGTACAGCATCCGCGCGATGGAGAGGAAATCATCGTTGGTGAAGAGGAACTCGCCCTCGACCAACGCCTGCTGGCGTGCACCCGTTGCTGGCCTGATGGCGGTGGTCATGCTGCCTCGGCTTCCTTTTCGGGCAGAATGCGCTCCAGACCGATCTCGCCGATCATGCGCCCTTCGACGGCAAGGATGCCGCGGATGAAGGAGCGTACCGTTTCGCTCGCAACATTTGGCGTGGGCTGAAGCATGTCTTCCGTTACGCTGAGAATGTCGCAGACAGCATCGACCAACAGTCCAGTCTCCTGCTCGCCGACGCGCACAACGATGATGACGTGGCGAGCTTCCGGCGTTGTGAATCCGAAGCCGAGGCGGGCCGAGAGGTCGATGATCGGCAACACGGTCCCCCGCAGGTTGATGACGCCGCGCATGAACTTCTGCGCATGCGGCAGCGGCGTTGCCGGTGTCCAGCCGCGAATTTCGCGCACCGACATGATGTCGACGCAGAATTCCTGCGCTCCGACCCGGAATGCGATCAGTTCGCGGCGGCGGTCGGACGCCCTTCTATTCAGATGTTCGCTCATTTTTTGTCCTGAGACTCCGCCGATACACGAAGCAACAACAGAAACTTCACGTGCCGAGAATGTGCCGGACGGCGTTAATTTCACGTTTAGCGCAGCCAGCACGTTGGGTTGCCGAAAGATGAGACCGCCGCTGTTCCAGCGACGGTCTCACTGTCTGGTCAGAACTCTTCCCAACCGTCGTCCTGCGGCTGCGCCGCGAGCAGGGCGGCGGCCTGGCCGCCACCGGCGGAGACTGTCTTGACAGCAGGCCGCGCCGACTGAGGCTTTGGCGTCACGGCAGCAGCAGGGGCCGAGCTGTTTGCAGCCACGGCAACCTTGCGGGGTGCTGTCTGTGCTCCGGCCTGGTTGCCGAGGCGGAACTTCGACACGAGCCGTGCCAGTTCGTCGGCTTCCTGTGCCAGATGATGGCTGGCGGCTGTGGACTGTTCGACCATCGCCGCGTTCTGCTGGGTGACCTGGTCCATCTGGTTGACGGCCGTGTTCACTTCACCGAGCCCGGTCGACTGCTCGCGTGCCGAAGCAGCGATCTCCGTCACCAGACCGGTGATCTCTCCAACCTGTGCCACGATCTTCTCCAGCGCCGAGCCTGTCTGGCCGACGAGGTCGACCCCCTGATCCACCTGCTGGGTAGAGGTCGAGATCAAATCCTTGATCTCCTTGGCGGCCTCTGCCGAACGCTGGGCCAGCGCGCGCACTTCCGAAGCGACCACAGCGAAGCCCTTGCCGGCATCGCCCGCACGCGCCGCTTCCACGCCGGCATTGAGCGCCAGCAGGTTGGTCTGGAAGGCGATCTCGTCGATTACGCCGATGATCTGGCCGATCTGCTGCGAAGACTTCTCGATCTGCGCCATCGCCTCGACCGCCTCGCGCACCACCGCGCCGGACTTCTCGGCGCCGACACGCGCCTGATCGGTCACTTGCGAAGCTTGATGGGCGCCTTCGGCGGTCTTCTTGACCGTTGCGGTGATCTCGTCCAGCGCCGCCGCGGTCTCCTCCAGGCTTGCAGCCTGCTGTTCGGTGCGCCGCGACAGATCGTCCGCTGCCTGGCTGATTTCGCCGGTGCCGGAGCGCATTCCCTCGATCGCCCCGGTGATCGTCACCATCGTGTCCTGAAGCTGCTGCGCGGTGGCGTTGAAATCGTCCTTCAAACGCTGCGCTTCCGGGGAAAAGGTATCGGTGATGCGATAGGTCAGGTCGCCATTTGCAAGCGCCGAAAGACCGGTCGCCAGAGCCGAGATCGCGATGTGATCTTCCTCGGCTTTGCGGGCCTTTTCGCTTTCGTTCCGCGACCGCTCGGCTTCCGCCGTGCCGCGCGCGTGCTCCGTTTCGCCTTCGAGCCGGATCTTCTCGATCGCCGCGTCCTTGAACACGAGAACGGCGCGAGCCATCTCTCCCACCTCGTCCTTGCGCTCCACGGCAGGCACTTCCACCGAATGATTGCCCGAAGCCAGTTCGCCCATCACGCCTGTCAGGGCATTGACTGGCGCCGCAATCATGCGCGAAAGCAGCCAGCCAAGCGCGACGGCGATAAGAACCGACAAAGCCAGGCCGACAATGATGGCCATCTCGGTCTGGCTCATCGCACTTGAACTTATCGAAGCAACCTCGGCAAGCTCGAGCCGCTCCTCTTCGGAAAGCCCGGCAAGGATGTTTTCAACCGCTTCCATGTAGCCATCGGCGGGACCGCCTTGGCCAATCATCTCCACCGCTTTGAATCGGTTGATCGGATCGGCATAGTACTTCAAGCCAACGTCAACGATATTCGTCTGCCACGCCTGCATCGCAGCCTCTGCGGTCTGGATCGCTTCGAGCATCTCGGCTTCGTTGCCGTGACCGGCCTGCGATGCCTTCATCTTGTCGAGCGCTTCGTAAAAGCCCCTGCGGTGCTTATCGAGAAGGCCCAGGTAGAAATCCTCGCCGGATACCAGGAACCCACGATAGCTGTTTTCCTGACGGGCCAGCTTGAATTCGGCCTGCGTGATGAGGTCGATTGCGTTTCTCGCCCCCTGCTCTTCGGCCGTTGCTTCCCGAAGCGTCTCAAGATTGGCGTAAATTGTAGCGCTCATGCCAATAATGGTTGCGACAACCGCGAAGAAGCCGATCGCCAGCTTCCGTGAAATTTTCAGATTCTTGAACGACACGGTGACCCCCAAAATCTCGTGCAATCGCCCCGGCCCCGCGCCGGGCACAGCACCTGTCGCCCCAAGCAGAGGTGCTTTGGTAGTCATGTCCGTACAAGATTAATAAGCCGCTAATACAAGCGCGCTCTGTCGGCTAAAAGTTAAGGCAACGACCGCTACGCTTCGCCCGCGGCCGGCCCTGTCCATCAGGCCGGCATACCCTCTGCACCCTTCTGCAACCTGTCGAGATGCCGTCGAATGTGGCTCGCCTCGGCGGTCGTATTGGCGCATGAAATCGCCTTCTCGAACGCAGCCCTTGCTTCCCGCGACCGACCGAGCTCAAGCAGCAGCGCGCCCCGTACGCCGTGGAAATGGAAGTAACCCTCGAGTGCGCCAGACAGGGGCTCGATCAACTGAAGCGCGTCAGTCGCTCCGGCATGCTTGGAGACCGCAACGGCCCGGTTCAGTGTAACGACCGGCGACGGCTGCAGGGTTTCCAGCATCTGGTAGTACTGGTCGATCGCGCGCCAGTCGGTGTCAGCAGCCTGCCTGGCCTTGGCGTGCTCATAAGCGATCGCTGCCTGGAGCTGGTAGGTGCCGGGCCGGTTATGGCGCGCCGCCTTCTCGATCAGGGCGGCAGCTTCCGCCATCAGCGAGCCGCGCCACAGGCTACGGTCCTGCTCGTCGAGTAACACGATCTCGCCCTCCGCATCCAGACGCGCAGGCACACGGGCATGCTGGAAAAGCATCAGCGCCACCAGACCCATCAGCTCCGGCTCGCCGGGGTACATCCTCAGGAGCAGATAGCCGAGCCTTATCGCCTCGTCGCACAGCGGCTCGCGGATGTGGGCCTCGCCGCCGCTGGCGGAATAGCCTTCGTTGAAAAGCAGATAGACCATCGCCGTGACGGTCGCGATGCGCTCGACACGCTCGACCGCGGAAGGCGTCTCGAATTCGACCCCCGCGGCAGCCACCTTGCGCTTGGCGCGGGTGATCCGCTGCTCCATAGCGGCTTCGGAAACGAGGAAGGCTCTCGCGATTTCCGGCACGGTGAGGCCGGATACGATCCGCAGCGCCATGGCGATCTGCTGCGTGGCCGGCAGGTCCGGATGACAGCAGATGAACAGGAGCCGCAGCACGTCGTCGCGATAGTCGGCATTGTCGAGGCGTTCCGCGATCGACGGCTCGGTATCGTCAAGATCGGACAGCGTTTCTTCGTCAGGCAGCGCCTGCTGCCGGCTGCGCTTCCTGATGTCGTCCACACCGGCATTGCGTCCGACGAAGATCAGCCAGGCTGCGGGGTCGCGCGGAGGGCCCTTCTGAGGCCAGTTCTTCAGCGCGCGCAGGCACGCCTCCTGAAAGGCCTCTTCTGCCGTATCGAGGTCGCGGAAATAGCGCATCAGCGCGCCCACAACCTGCGGCCGTGCCGCCGAAAGGGCCTGATCTATCCAGGAAAGGTCGTTCACGTTGCCTCCGCAGGGGGTACATAGGCTGAGATGGGTCTCACCTCGACACCGCCGAATTCACGTTCGCGCGCCAGATGCTTCCCGGCCTCGATGGCATCCTCAAGCGAGGCGCAGTCGACGATCCAGAACCCCAGTAGCTGCTCCTTGGTCTCGGCAAAGGGACCGTCAATAACCAAAGGATCCTGCCCCGCCTTGACGAAGGTTGCGGCGGTGGTCGGCATCAGCCTCAACCGCGGACCGAATTTGCTCTTGGCGATGATCTTATCCTCGGCTGCGCGGACGCGGCTCATCATCGCCTCGTCGTCTTCCTTGGAAAGGCCGCAGACGGCTGCCTCGTTGTTGTAGCAGAGAAGGGCATAAAGCATGACGCTTCCTCATCGTTCGGTTCAAAGGACGCGCGACTATGCTACCGACCGACAGCCGGGTTCAATTTCTTTCAGAATAATCGTCGAGACTGGTGACCTATCCAGTCAACGCCGCATCGACCTCTGTGCGGATGCGATGAGCGGCCTCTTCCTTGACCGGACCATAGCCACGGATTTGCATCGGCCGTTCCATCGCCGAACACAGTGCATCATGGCTTTCCGGCGAAAGGCGT
Organism: Mesorhizobium sp. DxT; assembly: GCF_058448885.1. NCBI lineage: Bacteria > Pseudomonadati > Pseudomonadota > Alphaproteobacteria > Hyphomicrobiales > Phyllobacteriaceae > Mesorhizobium > Mesorhizobium sp. DxT. The sequence goes on from NZ_JBZFLJ010000010.1 coordinate 163,325, forward strand.
GACAGGCAGCGCTCCACCGCCCGCTCGTACCAGCTGATCAGTTCGCGTTCCATGCGGCGCTCGGCAGTGTAGCCGAACAGGTCGAAGGGCGTGCCCCTCAGCCGCTTCATCCGCGCCAGCGCGGCGAACGGCAGCCTGATCCAGGGGCCGAATCCCCGCTTCAGCGGGCGCCCGCGCGCATCCTTTTCGGATGCGAAGAATGGCGGTGCGAGGTGATGGACAACGCGGAAGTCGCCTTCGAACTGCTCCCTCAAGCCGTCGGCAAAGCCAGTCTGCGTGTGCAGGCGCGCCACCTCGTACTCGTCCTTGTAGGCCATCAGCTTGAACAGCGAGCGCGCCACGGCCGTGGTCAGTCGGTCGGATCCGAGCGATGCCTCCGCTTCGCGTACCCTGTCGACAACTTCCCGGTATCGCAGCGCATAGGCGGCATCCTGATACTGCATGAGGAAATCGGCGCGGCGGCCGATCATCTCGTCAAGCGTTTCGGGCTTCGGCTTTTCCGGGCGTAAAAGGGCGACCAGCCGTTCCGGGTTGGCGGCAGCAACCCGTCCAATGAGAAGCGCGCGATGGTTGGCCTCGATGGCGACGTCGTTCAGCTCGATGGCCTGTGCAAGCGCAGCAGCGCCGACGGGCACGAGCCCCTTCTGCCAGGCGAAGCCAAGCATCATGACGTTGGCGAAGACCGCGTCGCCCATAAGCGTCTCGGCAAGCTGGTTGGCATCGACTGCCGACAGGCGCTCGGCACCGATGACATTGGTGATCGCCGTGACGCGTCGGTCGACCGCGAGGTCGGCGTCGCGCCGGCGCACTATGTCGCCGGTCGGCATCTTGGCGAGATTGACCGCCGCCCGCATTTCAGGTCGATAGCTGGCCGAAGCCTTGGGCGACGACGAGACGACGATATCGCAACCGATAAGCGCATCCGCCGCGCCGCGGTCGATGCGCACCTGGTTGATCGCAGCGGGTTTCGACGCGATGCGAACGAATGAGAGCACCGGGCCGAATTTCTGCGCGAACCCGGTAAAGTCGAGCACCGAAGAACCCTTCGCCTCCAGATGTGCCGCCATGGTGACAAGCGCGCCGATGGTCACGACCCCGGTTCCGCCGACACCGGTGATCAGCAGGTCATAGGGCTTGTCCAGGCCCGGAAGTTCCGGCTGTTCGAGATCGCTTGCCAATGCCGCGAGATCGAGCTCCCGCCCGGTCCGCTTCCGCCGAATCGCCCCTTCCAGCGTCACGAAGCTTGGGCAGAAGCCGTTCACGCACGAGAAGTCCTTGTTGCAGGACGACTGGTTGATGCGTCGCTTGGTCCCGAACTCCGTTTCGACCGGTTCGACGGACAGGCAGTTGGATTCCACAGAGCAATCGCCGCAACCTTCGCAGACGAGCTCGTTGATGACGACCACCTTGCCGGGGTCGGCCATCGTCCCGCGCTTGCGCCGCCGACGCTTTTCCGTAGCACAGGTCTGCTCGTAGATGAGCACTGAAACGCCTTCGACGTCGCGCAATTCGCGCTGCACCGCGTCGAGCTCACGACGATGATGGACCGTCACGCCATGCGGAAAGTCGCCCGAGTGAAACTTATTCGGCTCGTCGCTGACCAGCGCGATGCGCTCCACCCCTTCGGCACGCACCTCCTGCGCGATCGCCTGCACGCTGACCGGGCCGTCGACCGGCTGGCCACCGGTCATTGCGACGGCATCATTGTACAGGATCTTGTAGGTGATGTTGGCCTTTGCCGCGATGGCCTGGCGGATCGCCATCGAACCGGAGTGGTAGTAGGTCCCCTCTCCCAGGTTCTGGAAGATGTGACCTTTACCGGTAAACAGCGAGGAAGCGGCCCAGTTGACGCCCTCGCCACCCATCTGGATTAGCGAACTCGTCTCGCGATCCATCCAGCTCGCCATGAAATGGCACCCGATCCCGGCCAGCGCCTTTGAACCCTCGGGGACCTTGGTTGAGGTGTTGTGTGGACAGCCGGAACAGAAATAGGGCGTGCGCGTCGCCCCTTCGACGCTGATGGAAATCGCTGGCTCACCGGTGATGCGCGCCGCGCGTTCGGCAAAGCCCTGACCCGCAAAGGTCCCGTCCAGCCGCTTTGCCACCAGAGGCACGAGCTGGCGCGGCGACAGTTCGCCGGTCCAGGGGATCAGCCTTTCGCCGTTCTCGTCGCGCTTGCCGACCATCCGCTTCGGCTTGTCGCCCGGCCAGTCGTAGAAATATTCCTTGAACTGGCTTTCGATGATGCCGCGCTTTTCCTCAACGACCAGCACCTCCTCCTTGCCGCGCACGAAGTCGAGCGCGTCGCGCCGCGCCAACGGCCACACCATACCGACCTTGTAGATGTCGATGCCGAGTTCGCGGCATTCGCGCTCGCCGATACCAAGCAGCCGCAGCGCCTCCATCAGGTCGAGATGCCCCTTGCCGGTGGTGACGATGCCGAACCGCGCGTGCTTCACGTCGTAGATGTGACGGTCGATCGGGTTGGCCTCGGCGAAGGCGAAGACTGCCTGCTTCTTGGCCTCCATGCGCTCCTCGATCTGAGGTCCAGGCAGATCCGGCCAGCGATAATGGAGCCCGCCGGGCGGCGGAATGAAATCGGGCGTATTGAACAATCGGTCGGGTTTCAGCTCGAATGACGCGGCCGATTCCACCGTTTCAGATACGGCCTTGAAGCCCACCCACATGCCGGAAAAGCGCGACAGCGCGTAGCCGTATTCGCCGAACTCCAGATATTCGGCAACGCTTGCCGGGTTCAGCGTCGGCATGAACCACGCCATGAAAGCGACGTCGGATTGATGCGGCATGGACGACGAGACGCAGCCATGGTCGTCACCGGCAACCACGAGCACCCCGCCATTCGGCGACGAGCCATAGGCGTTGCCGTGCTTGAGCGCATCGCCCGCCCGGTCGACGCCCGGTCCCTTGCCGTACCACATGGCGAACACGCCATCGACCTGCCGGTCCGGGTTGGTCTCGACCTGCTGCGAGCCCAGAACGGCGGTCGCTGCAAGGTCCTCGTTGACTGCGGGCAGGAACTCGATGCCGGCATCGGCAACAAGGCGCTTGTTGCGCCATATTTCCAGATCGAGCCCGCCCAGCGGCGAGCCGCGATAACCGGAAACGAAACCGCCCGTCTTGCGGCCCTGCGCACGGTCGCGTCGCGCCTGTTCCAGCGCGATCCGCACAAGCGCCTGCGTTCCGGTCATGAAGACGCTGCCGTCGGTCTGCGTATAGCGATCTTCCAGGCGATAGCGTGTGAGATCACGAAGCGGCGCGTGTGCGGTCATGGGTGCCTCCCTGAGGTGCCTTTGCCCATCCTAACGCGCATCAAGCGGTAGAACTTGCCAGATTTCCGCAAATCGGGCACAAAATCGGCAAGAATGACCAAATGGACATAAAAATCGAAAGAAACTGCCGCGAAAAGGAAATGATATGGAGGAACTGACGGAACAGGATCGCCGTCTCCTGCGCATTCTCCAGGACAATGCGCGTATCTCCAACCAGGACCTGGCGGAGCAGGCCGGCATGTCGCCTTCGGCGTGCTGGCGGCGTGTGAGGGCCTTGGAAGAGGCTGGCGTGATAAGGCGCTATGCGGCGATCCTCGACGCCGCGCGCGCCGGCCAGAAATTCCACGCGATTGCCCATGTGTCGCTGACCCGGCACGACCACAGCCACGTCGACACTTTCATCGCCGAAGTGCGCAGGCGTCCGGAAGTGCTCGACTGCTTTGCCACCACCGGCGAGGCCGACTATCACCTGCGTGTGGCCTGCGAGAACCTCGACGCCTATAACCGGTTCCTAGAAGGCTTCCTGTTTCGCCTGCCGGGCATCGCCAATGTCCGCACCAATCTGGTTCTCAAGGACATCAAGCAGGAAACGGCGCTGCCGTTGTAGCCCGCCAGCGCGGGATAAGACATTTTTCACCACGCGGCGAGCTTTCGCACGACCTATACACTTCGGCAGTCACCCGCATGGTAGAAACGCGGAAATCCGCAGGGTGTGCGAAGTTGATCGATAGGGATTCGCTCTTCATTGCGGCAGGCCTGTGCGCTGCGGCGCTGGCTCTGCCGATGCTTAGTGCCTGGATTCACAATCGCTCCGACCGCTTCCTGATAGGCTGGGCGGCCGGCATGCTCCTGCTCGCGACCGGTGTGATCCTCTATTCCGTGCTGCCGCCTGACAACATGGCGATTGCTGCCACGGCGTTCACGATGGAAATCGTCGGCTTCGTGATCGTGTTCGTTGCCGCCCGGCAGTTCGCCGGCAGGGAAACCTCCCTCTTGCAGGTGATGCTGCTGTTGCTGACGGCAGTCTCTGTCGGAGTCCCGATCGCGCTCGGCTTCGACGGGTTCGGCATCATGATCTACAACTTTCTCGCAGGCGGGTTTCTCGCCGCGAGCGCAGGCCAGTATTGGACGTCCCGCTCCGAAGCGCCTTCATCGATGGCGCTCCTTTGCCTGCTCTACGTTCTGGCGGCCCTCTCTTTCTTTGCCTGTGGCGCCGTGCTTCTGCATGAGGCCGAATGGATCATGGGGCGCAGGCCGGACAACTGGGCCGAACAGCTCAACGCCATCATGTGCATAATCGGCATAACCGGGGGCGGCGCCCTTTCCCTCGGCCTCAACCATGCACGCGCGGCGCGACGGCACAGGCAGGAGGCCCGCACCGACATTCTCACCGGCCTGCTCAACCGCCGTGCCCTTTTTGACAGCATGGCGGCACGGGACCTTGAACCCGGACATGCCGTGGTGGCTTTCGATCTCGATGGCTTCAAGGCGATCAACGACCGCCACGGTCATGCGATTGGCGACGAAGTCCTGCGACGTTTCGCCGACGCCATGCGCATGAACCTGCGAGATGGCGACCTGGCCGCCCGGATCGGCGGCGAGGAGTTCGTTCTCGTCTTGAGGGATTCGTCTTTTCTGCTTGCCACCAGCACGGCGGAGCGCGTTCGCGCGATCTTCGCGCAAAGCAGGGTCGAAACAGCGAACGGATTGATCTCCGGCACCGCCAGCGCCGGTGTCGCTCTTGTCCAGATAGAAAGCGAAAGCTTCGACGACGTGCTTCAGCGCGCGGACACGTCGCTGTATAGCGCCAAGGGCAGTGGCCGCGACAAGGTGGTAGCCGAGCTTCAGGCGGTCGCCTGAGACCCGGAAGGGGTTAGCCGACGAAGGCGCGTTCCACCACGAATTCCGCAGGCTTGTTGTTGGCCCCCTCGGTGAGCCCGAACGTTTCCACGAGCGCCTTGACGTCGCGGATCATGTCCATCGAACCGCAGATCATCACGCGATCGACAGCCGGATCGAAAGGCTGCACTTCGAGATCGGTGAAGAGCTGTCCGCTTTCGATCAATGTCGTGATACGACCCATCTTGGGGTGGTTCTCACGCGTCGTCGTGGCGTAGTGCGTGAAGCGGCCGGCCGCCAGTTCCCCGATCAGCGGATCTTCGATGAGCCCGCGTGCGAGGTCGTTGCCGTAGACGAGTTCGGCCACGTCGCGGCAGGTATGGGTCAGGATGACCTGGTCGAACTTCTCGTAGGTCTCGGGATCACGCATCAGGCTGGCGAACGGCGCAATGCCGGTGCCCGTCGAGATCATCCACAGCCGCTTGGCGGGCGTCAGCGCGTCGAGCACAAGCGTGCCCGTCGACTTCTGTCGCATCAGCACCGTGTCGCCAGGCTGGATCTTCTGCAGGTGCTGGGTGAGCGGGCCGTCCGGAACCTTGATCGAGAAGAACTCGATTTCCTCGTCCCAGGCCGGGCTGGCGATGGAATAGGCCCGGAACACCGGCTTTTCGGCGTTGGGCAGGCCGATCATGACGAATTCGCCGGAGCGGAAACGGAAGGCCTGCGGCCGCGTGATGCGGAACGAGAACAGCCTGTCGGTATAATGGCGAACCGAAACCACGCGCTCGGCATAGACACCGGCGGGGATGGGAAACTCGATCGGGCGTGCTGAACCGACTTCCTGGCGCGCGGCTGTGTTCATTCCTTTGATCCTGCTGCTTGATATGGGGCCGGAGAAAAGCGATCACGGCGGTTGCAAGGTCTGTGCTTGCCAGTCAAGTTTATTAGTATACAAATGATTATTACGTCAAGGCAGCACAGTAGGGCAGCTTTCCAAATTGCGCGTCTTAAGCAGATTCTCTATCCCGGAATTGCGCCATGATTGAGAAAGATGCCGCAAAAGGTACGGTCGCCGGGATCGATGTCGGCGGAACCTTCACCGATCTTCTCCTGATCGACGGTGCCGAAGATGGCCGTGTGCGCATCGCCAAGGTGCCCACCACCGTCGACAACCAGGCGTTCGGCGTGGTCGCGGCGCTCGAGGCCACCGGCAAGGCCGTTTCCGACATCGACCTCATCGTCCATGGGACGACCACGACGACCAATGCGGTGCTGGAGCGACGCCTTGCCAGGACCGGCATGATCACCACGGCCGGCTTCCGCGACGTGATCGAGCTCGGCAGGCGTACCCGCCCGCAGCCCTACGGCATGACGGGTGTGTTCGTGCCTGTCATCCCGCGCGACTTGCGGCTGGAGGCTCCGGAGCGCATGGAGGCGTCCGGCAACGTGCTCATTCCGCTGGATGAGCAGGCCGTGCGCAAAGCAGTCCAACACCTGCTGGACGCTGGCTGCGAGTCGCTGGTGATCCATTTCCTCCACGCCTACGCCAATCCGGCGCATGAGCTGCGCGCAGCCGAGATCGCCCGCTCGGTGTGGCCCAACGAGCATGTCACGACGGGTCATTCGCTGTTGTCGGAGGCCCGCGAGTTCGAGCGCGGAGTAACCGCCGCCGTCAACGCCTCGGTCCAGCCGATCCTGAAACGCTACATCGGCAGGCTTGCCGATGAACTGAACGCGCGGGGCTACGCGCGCGACTTCCTCGTCATGAACGGCAATGGCGGCATGATCTCGGCGCGTTTCGTCACCGAAGAGGCGGCCAAGACCGTCATGTCGGGGCCGGCCTCCGGCGTCATGGCCGCCGCCTATACGGCGCGCCGCGCCGGTTTCCCGCACGTTGTCACCTACGACATGGGCGGCACCTCGACGGATGTCGCGCTGATCCGCAACGCCCGCCCGGCTGTCTCCAATGAGATCGAGATCGAATATGCGATGCCGATCCATGTCCCGATGGTTGACGTGCATACGGTCGGCGCAGGCGGCGGTTCGATCGCACGCATCGATGACGCAGGCCTGATCCGCGTCGGGCCGGAGAGCGCAGGCGCCACCCCCGGTCCGATCTGCTATGGCCGTGGCGGCACGGAACCGACCGTGTCGGACGCCAATCTGGTGCTTGGGCGGCTGAACCCGAACCGGCTGCTGGCGGTCGGCAATCCGGTTTCGGTCGAAGCGGTCACCGACATCTTCGCCGAAAGGATCGGTCGCAAGGCGGGCCTCGACGGCGTCGGCGCCGCGGGCGCGGTGCTCAAGCTCGGCAACCTCAAGATGGCAGGCGCGATCCGCATGGTCTCGGTCGCCAAGGGGCACGACCCGCGCGACTTCGCGCTCTTTGCTTTCGGTGGAGCCGGACCGCTGCACGCCGCAGCCCTCGCACGCGAACTCTCGATCCCGAAGGTGATCGTACCGGCGCGCCCGGGTATCACCAATGCGCTCGGCTGTGTGGTGGCGGACATGCGGCACGATTTCGTGCGCACGGTGAACGTTCCCGTCGCCGAGATCGACGAAGCCGAGCTCGCCGCCATTCTCGCCGCACAGGCCGACGAAGGCCGCGCACTGATCGCCAAGGAGGCGGTGAAGCCGGAGACGCTGCGCTTCGTGCACTCCGCAGACATGCAGTTCGTCGGGCAGACACATCTCATCAACGTCGCGCTCCCGGGCGCGGCAGTGTCGGCCGCCGAGTTGCAATCGCTGTTCGAGGCCGCCTATTTCGCCCGTTTCAAGGTGTCGTTGCCGGAAATCCGCGCCAACCTCGTCAACCTCAACACCTCGGTCATCGGCGAACGCCGCCAGATCGACCTGTCGCTGCTGATCGATCCGGCCGGTCGAATGGAAACGCTGGCCGAGGCACAGACGGGAACGCGCCCCGTCTGGTTTGACGGGAGCTGGATCGAAACGGCGGTCTATGCCCGAGAAAAGCTGCCGCTCGATGCCACGATCACAGGACCTGCGATCCTCGAGCAGCTCGATGCCACGACGGTCGTGGAACCCGGCGACCGTGTCACCCAGGACGCCGACGGCAACCTGATCATCGAGGTGGGGATATGACCCTCGACGCGATCACGCTTTCGGTCATCGAAGCCGCCTTGCAGCAGGCGTGCGACGAGATGGACCTCGCCTTTTCCCGCTCCGCCTTCTCGCCGATCATCGCCGAGGCGAACGACCGGTCCGACGGCATCTATGCGGCAGATGATGGATCGCTGATCGCACAAGGTGTCGGCGGCCTGCCGGTGTTCGTCGGTGTCATGCAGTATTCCACCCGGACCCTAATCGAGATGATCCGCGACGGCCGCTGCCTGCCGCCCGAGGAAGGCGACATCTACATCGTCAACGACCCATATCTCGGCGGCACCCACCTGATGGACGTGCGTTTCGCCATGCCGGTATGGCGAAACGGCGCGATCTTCTGCTGGCTGTCCAACACGGGCCACTGGCCCGACATCGGCGGTGCGGTGCCGGGCGGGTTTTCGGCTTCCGCAACGGCGGTCGAGCAGGAGGGCCTGCGCCTGCCCCCGGTCAAGCTATTCAAGAAAGGCGCGCTCGACCCCGAAATCTACGCGATCATTACGTCCAACATCCGGATTGCCGAACAGCGCATCGGCGACATCAAGGCCCAGGCCGCCGCTCTCCAGGTCGGCCAGTCGCGGCTGTTCGAAATCCTCGACCGTTACGGTGACGAAACAGTCACCCAGGCCATCGCCGAGCTGCGCCGCCGCGCTGCCGTGCAGATGCGCGCCAAGATCGCGGCCATCGAAGACGGCGTCTATCATGGTGTCGCCTTCGTCGATTCCGACGGCGTGGTGGATGAACCGCTGGAGATCAGGCTGGCGGTCGAGAAGCAGGGCGACACGCTCACCTTCGACTTCGCCGGCTCCAGCCCGCCCTGCATCGGGCCGATGAACTCGGTGCTGGCGACGACGCATTCCTCCGTCTACCTCGCCATGCGCCACATCTTTCCCGATGTTCCGATCAGCGCCGGCGCGTTCGAGCCGCTGGTGATCCGCCGGCCCGAAGGTACATTCCTCGATGCGCGGTACCCGCGCCCTGTGTCAGGCTGTGCAGCGGAAGTGTCGCAGCGCATAGCGGAAGCGGTGTTTTCCGCGATGGTGAAGGCACTACCGGAAAAGGTGACGGCAGCACCCGCAGGCTCGAGCGGCAATTTTGGACTTGGCGGGTTCGACCCAGTGCGCGGCCGCCCCTTCGTGCTCTACCAGCTCTCGGGCGGCGGTTATGGCGGCAATGCCGACCATGACGGCCTCTCCAACGGCTGCTCGACCATCGGCATCTCAAAGTCGCCGCCAGTCGAGATCATGGAGCAGTCCTATCCCATCCTCTACAACCACTATCGGCTCCGGGAAGGCTCGGGCGGCGCCGGCAGGCATCGCGGCGGCATGGGCCTCGACTACGAGATCGAGCTCTTGCGCGGCGAGGCACGGGCGTCCTTCGTCATGGATCACGGCCGCTATGGCCCTCAGGGTGCACTGGGCGGTCAGGACGGCGCGGTCAACACCGTCACCGTCTATCGCGACGGACAGGCCCACGTTCCGAAGCACCTGTCCAAGGAGCAGGACATTCCGATGAAGGCGGGCGATCGCGTCCGCGTCGGCACGCCTGGCGGCGGCGGCTACGGCCTTCCGTCGGAGCGCGATCCCGAGACGGTGCGCCGCGACGTGCGGCTGGGCTACTATACCGCCGAACAGGCCGAGCAACTCTTCGGCGTTGCGGCGGGCGACAATGAGGTCGGCAAGTAGCGGTCCTGTCGCCAGCGCGACTACTTTTCAGCGCTATCCGGCCCTGCCAGCGCCAGAATGTCACCGAACACCTCCTCCCACGCCTCTTCGTCGAGGTCGATGAGGTTGAAGGATTTCATGAAAAACACCCCTTCGCTGGCCAGAAAGGCAAGCCGCGCCCTACGGGCATGCTCGCTCGACGGGTCGAGCCCTTGCAGCCTGCTATTGTACCATTCGCGGCTCTCGGCGACCTGATCCGGCTGCTGCAGCAGCGCTGTCATCATCACCGCCGAGCGTGAAGCTTCGTCCTTGTCGGTGCGCCGCGACGCTTCGATATGCCCGAGGATCACCGTTTCCGGCGCCGGGTTCTCGCCGGCAAAGGCCATCACTTCCTCCTCAAAGGTGTCACCCCACCGCCGGATCATCGCGCGGATGAGGTTCTCCTTGGAGCCGAAGGCGTATTGCACCCCGCCCTTGGTGATGCCGGCCTCTTTGGCGACGGCATCGATGGTCAGCCCGGAAGCGCCGTCGCGCGTCACCACGGCCTCCGCCGCATCGAGCACCTTGTCGCGATCGATCGTTCTCGGTCGGCCTGCCATCCTTACCTCTTTAATTTCAATACGAGTGTATTTATATTGGCGGCTCGACATGACCAGACTGCCCCTTGTGGCAGCGAGACCGAGGCCACACCGATGACTTCCCGCAACCGCTGGTTCGTTCTGGCGATCGTTTCAAGCGCTCTTTTTCTCATCGTTATCGACATGACGGTGCTTTACACCGCGCTTCCCCGGCTGACCCACGACCTTGGCGCCACCGCGTCCGAAAAGCTCTGGATTGTCAACGCCTATCCGCTCGTCGTGGCAGGGCTGCTGCCCGGTCTCGGTGCCTTGGGCGACCGTCTCGGACACCGGCGCCTCTTCATGGCAGGTCTGGTCGTCTTCGGCGCCGCATCTCTGATGGCAGCGTTTTCGCCTACGTCCGCCTTTCTCATCGCTGCCCGTGCGCTGCTTGCGGTCGGCGCCGCCATGATGATGCCCGCCACGCTCTCCATCATCCGGTTGACCTTCACCGACGAGAAGGAACGCGCCTTCGCGATCGGCATCTGGGCGGCGGTCGCTTCGGGCGGTGCGGCGCTCGGCCCGGTGATCGGCGGCGTGCTGCTCGAATATTTCTGGTGGGGCTCAGTCTTTCTCATCAACGTGCCGATCGTCGTCGCGGCCTTCTTTTTCGCGGCCCTGCTGCTGCCCTCGCGGCCCGGCGACGCCAGCAGGCCGTGGGACCTGATCGGCTCGCTGCAGATCATGGTCGGCCTCATCGGCCTTGCCTATGCGATCAAGGAAGTGAGCAAGCGTGAAGCATCCATCGAGGCCACGCTGTTCGCCGCAGCAATCGGCATTGTCGCGACAGTTCTGTTCGTGCGACGTCAGCGCACAAGCGCCGCACCGCTCATCGATTTCTCGCTGTTCCGCAACAGGCGCTTTTCCTCGGGCGTTGCGACTGCTTTGGTCGCTTCGGCCGCGCTCATGGGTGTCGAACTGGTCTTCAGCCAGCGGCTGCAGCTCGTTTCGGGCTTCTCGCCGCTGGAAGCCGGCCTGCTCATCCTTCCGATCCCACTCGCATCGTTCGTCGCCGGCCCTCTCACCGGTCTCGCCCTGCCCCGGTTGGGCAGCGAGCGCATCCTTTCGGGCTCGCTGGCGATCTCAGGTGTCGGCTTGGCGGCATTCCTTCTTTGCTACGACGCCGATCCCGTGATCTGGCTTTCCGCAATGGGTGTCATGGGCTTCGGCATCGGCGCGGCCATGACGGCAGCGTCGAGTGCGATCATGCTGAGCGCGCCGGAAAACCGCGCCGGCATGGCGGCTTCGGTGGAGGAGGTCTCCTACGAACTCGGCGGCGCGATGGGCATTGCCGTTCTTGGCAGCGTGATGTCGGCACTCTATTCGGCCACCCTTGTGATGCCGACCGACGCCAGCGTGAGCCAGACTGCGCGTGACAGCCTCGACGAGGCGCTGCTGGCTGCCGAAAGCCTCGATCCAGCACTCGCGAAGCAGCTCGTCTTCCTGGCGCGCGCAGCCTTCGACAATGCTTTCGTCGGGGTCGTCGGACTGGCGGTGATCATGCTGCTTGCGACGGCCGGAACGGTCTGGTGGGTAACGCGCCGGCCCACTGCGACCGGTTCTGCGCGCATGCCGGTCAGGTAAGCTTCGACAGAAGCCGCATCAGCGTGGCCAGTTCGCGGTCTTTGAGCGGGGAGGCCGTCTCGTGCGTAATGTGCTTTGCCAGGGGCAACAGCCGCTCCACGGTCGCCTGCCCCTCGGAGGTCAGGCTGACCACCAGCCGCCGCCTGTCTCCGTCATGCCGGGTTAGCGCCACAAGGCCCCGCGCCTTCAGGCGGTCGATCACGCCCTTGATGGTCGCCGCATCCATCGCCACTAGCGTGCCGAGCTGGTTCTGCGACGTGTCGCCAACCTCGGCAAGCTTGGCGAGCGCTGCGAACTGCGGCGGCGTCAGCTCGCCGATATGGCGAGCAAAGATCGCGATATGCCGCTGGCTGGCCTTGCGTAGGACGAAGCCGATCTGGTCTTCCAGGTGATAGGGCGGCTGGCCGCTCACCTGAGCCCATCCTCGCCCTTGACTTGCCACGCTTCCAGCCCGCCCATGCGGGAATGGATGCGTCCGCCGCAGGCCATGGCCAGGCAGAACAGGATCTCGTTCGGACGCGGCCCGTCCGGCATGCCCACCACCATCGCGTCGAAGTGGCTGCGCACATAGGCGGCGTTGGTGTGGCCGAGTGGCACGTCGAGGCTGGAACCGAACGCCCCGACCTTCATCGCCGACGGCACGATCGCCTTGGAAGCCCCCAGCCGCTCGCGCATCGCGTAGCCGCCCGGCACGTGCCACAGCGCGCCGTGCTCGATCTCGCCATCGGTGCCGACGATCGCGCCCTTGCCGTAGCTGTCGATGACCGACACGTCGCCACCGAGCGCGGCAACCAGCCGGTCCGTCAACTCCAGCCCCAACGCCTTCAGATCGTCCATCGCGGGCTGAATGGTCTCGACGAAAGTCCCGGCGAACGGGTTCTTCACCAACGCGAGCGCCGCAGCCCTGCGTCGAGGCTCTCCCGGCACCGGCCCGCCGTCATGATGGATCTCTTCGGTCAGCACCGCGATCTTGCGGATGGTGAAATCAGCCATATGCCGGCTCCTCAATGCTGGTGTTTTGTTCTAGAGCAAGCGCGCCGACGACTCGGCTCCGGCCGTTCAGAAAAAGCGCCGCGGAAACGATCAGGCCAGCGGCAACGAACTCGTCGGCGACCCGCACGCCCCCGCGCAGTGCCTCATCCGTATCCGCCGAAGACAATCGCCCCACGGCGACGGTTACCGGTCTATCTCCGAGATCGCTGTCGGGCGCCAGTTGGGTGGCCGGTTGCCGCTCGATTGCCGGGTGGCCGGGCAGGTCGACGGCGTTGGCGATCAGGGTTGCGGCGACATCCGCCGCCGCCGCGGTCCTCGCCAGAACGGTGACGGCATCGGCGATGCCGCGCGAGTGGCTGCGGCCCCGCCAGCCACTGGTTGCGATGCCGCGCACCGGATCGGATGCAGCGATGGTCACACGGTCGACGACACCATGGCCCGTACCGGCGATGGCCGCCTTCATCGCCGTTCCGGGTGCAAGGTGCATGGCGATGTCGCCACCATCGTTGACATAGGCACGGGTAAGTCGTCGCCCTTTCACCAACGCAGCCAGCATCTCGTCGGCAACTGCCCCCGCCACAGCGGCCATGGGCGTCACAAACCTGCCTGAGAACGGTAAAGCTGCCGTCTCCATGCGCCGTGCCGTCGCGCCGCAAAACGCGCGTGGCGCGACAGTGGTCGGCTGTCGCAGTTCCGCCACTTCGGAAACCAATTCTTCCAGAACGGTATCGAAACGATCCTTCGCCTGCGCGTATGCCGCCGAGACCTCGTCAGGCTCGCCGAAGGCTTCGGCGATCAGGTCTATCGGACCATGGTTGAGGTGTAGCCGCCGCCCATCCGGCAGCATTGCCGCCTGTGCGCCGCTCATGTCGACCGCTCGCGCCGAAGCTGCTGAAGCAGGGGCCACGGATTGTCTGGCATCGCGCCATGAACGGCGCGTTCGTTGAAATACTCGCCGCCTGCACGCTGCACGTCGTCGACCGAGCGCACATGACCGGCGTAGCCGCCCAGCGCCTCATAGTGCTCGCGCCGTAATGTGAACTCGATCGGCGCGACGAGCGCCGGCGTCGGCACATAGCCGAATGCGTTTTCCGGAAGCCGCGTCACGTCGACCATGAGCGTGATGCCGCCGCCGGGCCAGACATAGGCCGGCGCGCCGCCGCATGTCACATAAGTCTGCAGGCGCTGCACCGAACGCGTCAGGTTCACCGGGTTCTCGGTCACGCCCGCGCGCAGGCTGCCGCCGGCACCGCCCATGAAAAGCACCGTGCACAGCGCCGGCTCGCAATTCTCTTCGATCAGTTCGACGGACCGCCGCAGCCTGTCCGGAAACGGCTTTTCCACCGGCGTCAGCGTCTCGTCGAGCTCGTAATAGGCAAACTGCTCGCCCGTGGTGGAGACCATCAGCAACGACAGGCCGGGGCGCGCGCCTTTCTTTTCGTTCCAGGGTCCGAGGATTTCAAGCGGATCGGAGATGGTCGTGCCACCCCATCCAAGCCCCGGCTCGGAAACCTTGAAATAGCGCCCAGGTGTCGAACGGCGGCCGAGGATCTTGATGCCGGTGTCGGGCCAGTCAATCACCTTGCCCGCCTGATGCTCGGAAACGACGCCGGTGATGTGATCGTCGACGACAACGACCTCGTCGACCAGACCCTTCCACTGCGTGGCGAACATGCCGATCGTCGCCGAGCCGCAGCCGACCCGCATCCGGTGCTCGGCTGCGCCGTCGATCACCGGCGGCTTGCCCGCCTGCACAACAATCGTCGAGCCTTCATCGATCGTCAGTTCGACCGGCTGGCGGTTGCACAGCGCCAGCAGCGTATCGCAGGTGATGCGCCCTTCCGGTTTCGAACCGCCCGTCAGGTGTCGCACGCCGCCCAGCGACAGCATCTGCGACCCGTATTCGGCGGTGGTGACATGGCCGACCGGCTCTCCTCCAGCCCGCACGGTCGCGGTCTCGGGGCCGAGATGGCGGTCGGTGTCGATCTTCACCTTGACGCCGCAATAAGAGAAGATGCCTTCCGTGACGACCGTCACCAGATCGACGCCTTCAACCTCCTGGCTGACGATGAAAGGCGCGGGCTTGTAGTCCGGATAGGTCGTGCCCGCCCCGATGCCGGTCACGAAGCGTCGGGCCCGGTGGACGGGATTACCGTCCCATTCTTCGCCGGCAAAGGAGACGACGTCGCCGCCGCTTTCGGCCCGGTGTTCGAGGATCGTCACCGGATCGCACCGCACGATCCGGCCGCCGAAATTGCCGTAGCGATCGCACGCCCCGGTGCGCCCCTCGGCGATGTAGCACATTACCGGGCAGGCATCGCAGCGCAGCTTCTCGCCAACCTTCGGCTCACCTGGATCGTGCGTGTCGAAACGTTCGGACAGCTCGCTCATGACAGATCGCCTCGGCAGCAGCCGAAGATACCCCCACCCCTTACCCCTCCCCACAAGGGGGAGGGGGTCGACAGCGCCTCAGAATTCCCCTCCCCCTTGTGGGGAGGGGTAAGGGGTGGGGGTAAGAGCCACGGCGGCCTGCCGGAAACGACCGTCACTACTTCGCCCTCGCCTCGTCAATCGCCGCCAGAACCCGATCGGGCGTAGCCGGCACTTTCGTGACCTTCGCCCCCGAAGCATCGCGGATCGCGTTGAGGATTGCCGGTGCGGTGGGTATCAGCACATGCTCGCCAAGCCCCTTCGCCCCGTAGGGACCTTGGGTATCGGGCACCTCCACCAGGATCGTCTCGATCGGCGGCACATCACCTATGGTCGGGATCAGGTAATCGTGCAGGTTCTCGGTGCGGCCCGGAACATATTCTTCCATCAAAGCGAGGCCGATGCCCTGCGCGATGCCGCCCTCAACCTGTCCTTCGGCGAGCAGCGGGTTGATCGCCCGACCGACATCGTGCGCGGCAGTAATCTTGATGAGCTTCACCGTGCCGAGGCGCATGTCGACTTCCAGTTCCGCCATCTGCGCACCCCAGCCATAGACGGCGTAAGGCTTGCCCTGACCCTTGGCGTCGAGCGGCACCGTCGGCGGGTCGTAGCTCTCGCAGGCGGCAAAGACGAAGCCGTCGGCATCCGTGGGCAGATCGCCAAGCGCGATGGTGCGGCTCGCCTCGCCTTCGCGAACCGTCAGCATGCCATCCTTCAACGACAGCTTGGCGGCATCGGACACATTGGCATAGCGCAAGACCTTCTCGCGTAGCGCCTTGCCCGAAAGTTCGGCGGCGCGGCCGGAAATATAGGTCTGCCGCGAACCCGAGGTCTTGCCCGCATCGGGCGTCAGCGCGGTGTCGCCATAGATGAAGTCGAACGCGTCGAGCGGCAGGCCAAGCGCCTCGGCCGCGATCTGCGGGATGACGGTGTTGGAGCCCTGGCCGATATCCACCGCGCCCTGATGCATGACCACGCGGCCATCGGCGGCAATCCCCATCTTGATCGTAGACGGGTTGGCGATGCCGGTATTGCCGCAGCCGTACCAGCATGACGCCACGCCAACGCCGCGCTGGCGATGTTCGTTGCCGGTGTTGAAGGCCGCGGCGTCGTCCACTGCCCGCGCCCAATGCGGTTTCAGCGCGTCCAGACAGGCGGCGATACCGATGCCGCTTTCCATCACGTGGCCGCAGACCGTCGGCTGGCCGTCGCGCAGCGCATTCCGCGACCGGAACTCGAGCCGGTCGATGCCGAGCTGCGAGGCAAGTTCGTCGTAGAGCGTTTCCTGCATCAAGGCGGCCTGCGGCACGCCGAAGCCTCGGAACGCACCGGAGATCGGACCGTTCGTGTGGATTGCGCGTCCGAGCGCGCGGTAGCTTGGCGTATAATAAGGCCCCGAGGCGTGCACCGGCACGCGGGTGGCAACGGTCGGCCCCCAGCTTGCGTAGGCGCCGGTGTTGAAGTCGCCCTCGAACACCATGCCGACCACGCGGCCGTCTGCGTCCGCACCGATGGTTGCCGACATCACGGCCGGGTGCCGCTTGGTCGTCGATGCCATCGACTCCTGCCGCGTATAGGTCAGCGCCGCCGGGCGACCGGACTTCAGCGCCACGAGGCCGATCAGTGGCTGCACCGAAAGGTCGAGCTTCGAGCCGAAGCCGCCGCCGGTCGCGGTCGGAATGATACGCACCTTTTCGGCTGACAGGCCGAGGATCGCGGCGGTGTCGTCGCGATCCATGATCGGCGACTGCGTGCATGCCTTGATGACCAGCACATCGCCATCCATGAATGCATAGCCGGCTTCCGGCTCTATATAGGCGTGTTCGACATAGGAGGTCTCGAGTGAACCGGCGGCGATGACTGCGGCGGATGCGAGCGCCGCATCCGCGTTGCCGCGTTCCACAGTGCCTTCGAGCAGCACATTGCCCTTGCGGTCCTCATGCAGCGCCCCGAACCCGTTCCGGGCCTCGGCAACCGTCAGCGCATGCGGCAGTTCCTGCCAGGCAATCGGAAACGCAGACAAGTCCAGGGACGCGATGGCGTCCCGTTCCCCGGCAATCGCGGCAACCGCCTCGCCACGGAACAGGGCGGTGCCGTCTGCGAGCGCCGGCTGGTCGGCAAAGGGCGGGATGACGCCGAAGCGGTTACGGCCGGGAATGTCGGCTGCGGTGAAGACACCAACAATGCCGGGATGCGCTTTCACGAATGCGTCGAGGTCGCCGAAGGTGAAGCGCGCATGCCAGTGAGGCGAGCGCACCACCGCGACCGAGAGAGCGCCTTCGGGCCGCTCATCGGCCCCGAAAAGATCGTCGCCGCGCACCTTGGGCTCGCCGTCGAGCCGGGGGATCGCTGCCCCAACGCCGGCGAGCGCGACCGGTGGCGGTGCCCCGGCAGTGCCCACATCCATCACCGCCTTGACGATCTTGCGATAGCCTGTGCAGCGGCACAGCACCCCGCCCAGCGCGTCCTGCACTTCAGCTTCGCTGGGCCTCGGGTTCGCTTCAAGCAGCGCCGTGGCGGTGACCAGCAGACCCGGCGTGCAGATCCCGCATTGCGCCGCACCATGGCGCAGGAACGAATCCTGCAAGGCGGAAAGCCGTCCGTTAGCGAGCCCCTCCACCGTGCGCACGCTAGCGCCTTCCATACCTGCCGCAGGCACCAGGCAGGCGCAGACCGGTGCACCATCCACCAGCACGGTGCAGGCGCCGCAATCGCCGGCGTCGCACCCCACCTTGGTGCCGGTCAGATGAAGTTCTTCGCGCAGCACCGACGACAGCCGCGCAAGCGGCGGCACCTCAACCTGCCGCGCTTCGTCATTGACCGTGAAGCTGACGGAAAGACGGTCCATGCTCATGCCGCGACATCCTCGGTCCTGCCGCTGGCGGCGAGCGCACCGCCTAGCGCGCGCAGGACGATCTCGCGCGCTGCTTGTCGGCGATATTCGGCACTGCCGCGCACATCGTCTATCGGCGTCAGCTCCGCAAAATCGTGAGCCTCGACCACGCGGGCGACATCGCCCGGAGCACCAGCTTGGCGCAGCCGTTCTTCGAGCGCCTGAAGTCGCGTTGCCACGGCGGAACAGGCGCCGACCGACAGCGCGACATCCGACAGCTTGCCCGCTTCGTCGACGACGACCCGCGCCGCCGCCATGGCGATCGAGATGACGAGATAGCGCCGCGCGCCAAGCTTGACGAAATACGAATTGCCAATGGCGGCCTCTTTGGACACCCGCACGGCCGTCAGCAATTCGCCCGGTGCACGCGCCGTCCGCCGGTTGCCGAGGATGAAGTCGGACAGCCCGACCACGCGCTCGCCACCAGCCGAGCGCAACACCACCTCGGACGATAGCGCCAGAAGCGGCGGCACACCGTCCGCGGCCGGCGAGGCATTGCAGAGATTGCCGGCAATCGTGCCACTGTTCTGGATCTGGATGGAGCCGACTTCCCGCGCCGCGAGCTTCAGCGCGTCGAAGGCGGGCGGCAGGTCGGCACGGATGATGTCCGTCCAGGTCGCGCGCGCGCCAAAGATGTAATGGCTGTCGGTCTGCGAGATATGCCGCAGTTGCTGCAGCCCGTTGAGATCGAGCACGTCGTCGCGGACGGGGCGATTGCCCTGCGCCGGATAAAAGTCCGTACCCCCGGCCAGAAGCGTCCAGCTTCCATCGGCCAGTAGCGCGAGTGCCTCGTCAATCGACTTCGGTTTCGCGTATCGCATCGTTCCTGCTCCCGGTGGTAGAATGCGCCGAAATTAGTTCGTATGCAAACGATATCGAGAGGCCACCCTTGCCATTCCGTGATTTCGCCGCCAGCTTGTGCCGGCAGGCAAACGGAGAGAGGCCATGAGTGAGAAGGCGCTAATCGTCATCGACGTCCAGAACGATTTTTGTCCCGGCGGTGCGCTGGCGGTGGCGGGCGGCGACGAGATCGTGCCGATGGTCAACCAGCTGATCGGCGAGTTCGATCACGTGGTGCTCACCCAGGACTGGCATCCCGCCGGCCACTCGAGTTTCGCATCCTTCCATCCCGGCAAAAGCCCGTTCGAAACGACAGAAATGCCTTACGGCACGCAGACATTGTGGCCGGACCACTGCGTGCAGGGCACGGATGGGGCGGCATTCCACGCGGACCTCGAGTGGACCAAGGCCGAGCTGGTCATTCGCAAGGGGTTTCGCCCTGCGATCGATTCCTATTCGGCCTTCTTCGAGAACGACCGGAGGACGCCGACGGGCCTCGCTGGTTACCTGCGCGAGCGCGGCATTTCCGACCTGACCCTCGTCGGCCTCGCCACCGATTTCTGCGTCGCCTATTCCGCCCTCGACGCCGTCCGCTCGGGTTTCAAGGCAACCGTGCTGCTCGAAGCCTGCCGGGCGATCGATCTCGGCGGTTCACTGGCGGCGATGAAGGACGAGATGGCCAAGGCCGGCGTGACGCTCGCCTGAGCGATCAACTGACGCCCACATAGCGATGCACATAGGCGGGATCGGCGCGCACTTTTTCCACGTCGACGGTCTCTCGGTTCTGACCGTTCTCGATGAAGGCCACGCGGTCGGCGAGCGACAGCACCGCGTCGACACGCTGCTCGACAAGGATGGTGGATACCCCCCGTTGGCGCAGCCCGGCCACCGTCTCACGGATGCGCGCGATCATCGACGGCATGAGTCCTTCCGTCGGCTCGTCGAGCAAAAGCACGTCGGGCTCGATGCACAGCGCCCGCGCCATCGCCAGCATCTGCTGTTCGCCACCCGAAAGCGTCCCCGAGCGCTGCGACAGGCGTTCGCGCAGAACCGGAAACAGCTCAAGCACGGCTTCGCGCGTCACGTGGCCCTTGCCCCGGGCCATCAGGCCGATCTCCAGATTTTCGGCAACCGTCAGCTCGGAGAAGAGCCGCCTGCCCTGCGGTACATAGGCGACACCTGCCTTGGGCACCTCGTGGGGGGCGAGCTTCGACAGGTCGGTCCCGTCCTTCATGATCGTCCCGCCGCGCACCGCGACCAGCCCCATGATCGCCTTGAGTGCGGTGGTCTTGCCGGCGCCGTTGCGCCCGAGCAGGCACAAAACCTCGCCCTTGGTCAGCGCCAGGTCGAAGCCGCGCAACACCTGCACCTCGCCGTAATAGGCATCGACCGCGGAAAGCGTGAGCACGTCAGCCATCGCTGCCGGTCCCCAGATAGGCGTCCTGGACGGCCTTGTTGGCGCGAATCTCGTCCGGCGATCCTTCAGCAAGCACCTGGCCGAAATTCATCACCGTTATCCTGCGCGCAAGATCCATAACCACCTGCATGTTGTGCTCGATCAGCAGCACGGTGGCGTCGCTGGCGATCTCGCGAACCAGCGCAATGAAGCCCTCGACCTCGCCGTCCGATAGTCCCTGCGTCGGCTCGTCCAGGATCAGCAGCTTCGGTTCCAGCGCCAGCCCCATCGCGATTTCGACGAGCCGCTGGTGGCCGTAGGCGAGGTTGCCGGCAAGCGTACCGGCCCGCTCGGTGAGGCCAACGCGCTCCAGCGCTTCGCCGACGCCCGCCTTCAGCTCAGATGGCTTCGGTCGCCCAGTCGAAAGCAGCCGACGCTGCACCGACAGCGCGACATTGTCGAAGACCGTCAGCCGCGGAAAGATGCTGGTGATCTGGAACGTATAGGCGATACCGGCGCGCACGCGCCTGTGCGCCGGCAGCGCGGTGATGTCGCGTCCCTCGAACACGATCGCGCCGGAGCTTGGCGCGATACGCCCGCAGATCAGGCTCACGAAGGTGGTCTTGCCGGCGCCGTTCGGCCCGATGATCGCCCGGATCTCGCCCTTGTCCAGCCTGAAGTCGACGCCCTCGACGGCCTTGAGCCCCCCGAAATGGCGCGTCAGAGCGCGTGTTTCGACAAGCGCCGTCACGGCAGCCACCTAAGCCAGCGCTCGCGGACCGAGCCGAGTAGGCCCTTGGGGAAGAACAGGATCAGCAGGATCAGCGTCACGCCGACGACGAGCAGATAGGCGGAAGTGACCCCCGAGCTGTAGTCGATGATATAGAACATGAAGAGCGTGCCGAGCAGCGGCCCCAGCGTAGTCGCCGCCCCCCCAAGCAGCACCCATAGCAACGGCAAGATCGAATACTGGATCGAGGCGAAGCCGGAACCGACATAGCCGAACAGCAGACCGTAAGCCGCGCCTGCTGCCGCGCAGAAAAGCCCGGACACAACCACCGCCGTCAGCTTGGCGCGGAACACGTCGTAACCAAGCATGCGCATGCGTTCCTCGTTCTCGCGGATCGCCACCAGCGTGCGCCCGAACGGCGAGCGCACGAGCCGCATCATGGCAAGCAGCACGACTGCGAAAAGCGCCAGCGCCAGCATGTAGCGTGTCGACGGGTCGGAGAGATTGAGGCTCCACTCGCCGAATTCCACACTGCGCATTGCCTGTGACAGCACCAGCCCCTCCTCGCCCCGTGTCCATGTGGTGAAGTAGAGCGTGCCCAGATAGAACACTTGCGCAAACATCATGGTCACGATCATGAAGGCGACGCCGGTGGTCCGCAGCGCGAGCACGCCGACGACGGCGGCGACGGCAATGCCAGCCAGCAGACCGGTGCCGAAGGAGACGGGCACGCTCCAGCCAAGATGATAAAGCGGCAGCCCCGCCCCATAGAGTCCGGCGGCGAAGAACATCGCATGGCCCAGGCTGAGAAGGCCCGTGTAGCCGAAGAGCAGATTGTAGCCCATCGCGAAAACCGCCAGCACCAGCACGCGCGAAAACACGCCGCGATGATACTCCGGCAGCAGGAAGTTGGCTGCGAGCAGCAGCGCGATCACGCCGAGGTGCAGCGCCCAGTCGCGCGTCGTGATGATCATCGTGCCGGCACTCCGAACAGGCCCTGGGGCCGGAAGACGAGCACCATGGCAACGAGGCCTGTCGCCAGCATCTTGGCGAGCGTCGGCGAGAAGAAGACGGAAATGATGCCGTCCGAAAGCCCGATCAGCAGCGCTGCGATGACGGTGCCGCGCAGCGAGCCGAGCCCGCCGATGATGACGACGATGAAGGAGAGCAATAACGGATCGCGCCCCATCAGGTAGTGCGCCTGCTGGATCGGCACGATCAGCACGGCGGCAACCGCTGCAAGCATCGCACCGAGCGCGAAGACGCCTGCATAGACACGGTCGACCGGGATGCCAAACGCCTGCGCCGTCTCCCGGTCGTATTGGGTGGCGCGCATAACCAGGCCGATCTTCGTTCGCGTCAGCACGAACCAGGCCGCGAGTATCAGCACGATCGCCGCGACGATCACGAAAAGCTTGTAACCAGAATAGCCGAACCACGGGAGCTGGATACGGACGTTGAAGGGTGCCTGCACCGGCCGCGCATCCGCGCCGTAGAAGGTCAGCGCGAGCTGCTGGATGATGTAGAGCATGCCGATCGTCGCGACGATGGTCGCCTCGGGATCGTAACCCAGCCTGCGCAGCACCAGCCGCTCGGACAGGAGCGCCGCGCCACCCACGACCAGTGGCGCCACGAACAGCGCGGCGACGAATCCCACCGAAGGATGGCCGGCAAAGGCGGTCGAAACCGCCCAGGCCAGCACCGCGCCGAGCATGAAGAACTCGCCATGCGCGACGTTGACGACGCGCATAACCCCGAACACCAGCGACAGGCCAAGTGCCGTCAGCGCCAGCACCGCCGCCGTGACGAGACCCTCAAGCGAGGCGAGCAGGAAATAGGGTCCGAAGGCCATTCAGGTCTTTTCGATAGTTCGGCTCCCCTGCCTTGACGAAGGCAGGGGTCGCGCCCGAAGGATCAGGCCGTCAGAGCGGCTGCGTGGTGTAGTCGGCTTCCGGCTCGTAGCGACCGTCCTCGATGGAGGTGCGGTGCACGACGTTCAGCCGCCCGTTCTCCACGACGGAGATGTTCTGGCTGCCGAAAACCTGATGGACCTTGCCGTCGAAGACCTTCGCGCCCTGAGGATGCTCTGCTCCTTCCGGAAACTCCGTCATCGCCTCGGTCGCCTCGACCAGCTTGGCACGGTCCTCGGGACCGCGATAGCCGGCAGCTTCCATCGCTGCCTTGATGATGTAGAGCGTCTCCCAGCAGCCGAACATGTGGGCCGCCGTGGACACGTCCTTGGCATCGTTCACCGACGCGCCGTTCTCGTCGAGGCCGACAGCTTCGCGATAGGCCTTTTCATGCTCCGATGCACCGTCCTGCAGATAGCGCGGCATGCCTTCCCAGAAATGGCTGCCCTCCAGGAATTCAAGGCCCGGGCTGTTGATGTCGACGGCCTCGAGGCTGTCGATGAAGCCGAACAGCTTCGGCCCGCTGCCGCCGTAGAACTCGCCGAGTTCCTTCACGAAGGTCAGCACGGCCGGCCCCACCATCACATGATAGATCACATCGGTGTCCGACGGGATCTGCGGCAGGTAGCGCGTGAACGAGGACTCGGTCGGCGGGATCGGGATCTGCGCGATCACCTCGCCGCCCTGCTCGGCGGCGGCCGGCCCGAAGAAGTCGCGATGGTCGTGGCCGAACGCATAGTCCGGATAGATCATGGTGATCTTCTTGCCGACATTCGACGTGATCCAGGGCGCCACGGAGCGGCATTGCGCGCGCACATCGGTGATGCCGGGCTGGAGCACGTAGCGGTTCATCTTGCCGGAAGCGACGTGGTAGCCCTCGCTGACTACGTAATACGGCATCTTGAGTTCGCCGGCCGCCGGCGCGGAACCCACCACCACATGGCTGAACAGCGTACCGTAGACGATGTCAGTCTTGTGCTGGTTGGCGAATTTCTCCACCACCTCGGCGCCGCGCGCCGCATCCGTGCCGTCATCCTCGGTGATGATCTCCACCGGGCGCCCGTTGATGCCGCCCGCATCGTTGATGCGCTTGATGGCGGCAGCGGTCGTCCGCTCGTACCAGCGCCCGTAAGCCGCGCCGATGCCGGTGCGATGCGCCTGGAAGCCGATCCTGATCGGCTCCGACGATTGCGACTGCGCATAGCGCACGAAGCCCGGCGCCGTGCCGAGCGCGGCGGCAGCACCGAGCCCTTTCAACGCGCCACGCCTGGAAATGCCGGTCGTTAGAAGGCTGGAAGGCTTGGTTCGATCGTTCATCTGGGTTCCCCTTGACGATAAGCCTGCTGGTGCAGCGTTCCGCCATTATCTGCTGCAGTTTCCGATGCTGAAAATTGCATGTGTACAAACTAAATCACCAATCCCCGGGACTGGCAACCGGACAATTCCGTTGCGGAAGGATGCGAGCCTCGAACAAGGCTCACGCCCCCGTGGGGGACGACAACAACCATAGGCCGAAAACAGTGTAGGCCACCATCAATACGGCCAGCGGCGCCTGACTGCGTGCCGCGGCCCTGGTACTTCCGTGAAGGCGAAACGCGATCGTGTGCGCGACAAGCACCGCCAGCACATGGCCGCCGATGATTGCGCCCGCCTGCAGGTTCCAGAGCATCCAGGCCCGCTCCGCCCCCATCAGCACGCCCGCCTGCACATGCAGCCCGGCCGTCCCGAACAGATCCGCGCCATTCATCAGCGGATCGGACAGTGCGGCCAGCGCATATTGCCCGTTCACCACCAGCGCGGCGAGGTAGTGGGAGAAATGGTAGGCCATGGAGATCGGAATGATCGACCAGACCAGCACGCCGGCAGCCCGTAGCAAGGTGCCTGCCGCGCCGGCGAGCCACTCGCCGAGTCCGACCGCTGAGAAGAATCCCAATGCGAGTACGGCAAAGGCCGCGACCAGCCCGAACGTACCGAGTCCTATCACCGCGCTGCGGCCGGGAAACTCGAGCGGATTGATGCCGAACAGCCCGAGCCAGAAGAAGGTGCGCATCAACCCGTCGAACGAGACCGAACCCAGCGCCAACAACAGAAAGAGCGTGCCGCTTGGTGGCAACGGTTCCGCGTTCACCAGCTTCGCTCCCGGCAGGCAAAGCGCAACGCTGCGGCGGGCGTCGGCGGTCGGGCCGGTCTCCACCACACCCAGCTGTGCGATCATGCGCATGAAAACCGACAGGCACTCGCCCCGCCGCGACCATTGCTCGTGGCCGAAAACCAACATCGCGGCGAGGTTCGTCAGAAAATAGCCTATAAGTGCCACCGCCAGCCGTTCCGGGTCGTCCGGCGCCGGATAGATGAGCTCGAACCACGCAAAGGCGAAGAACAGAACGACCGCGGGCCAGTAGCCCAGCCACGCCGGCAGCGCGACCAAACCGTGTTCTCGCCGGGTGACAGCCGCCAGAGCGCGCCAGGGCGCATACCAGGGGTCGATCCACCACCAGAAATTTCCGGTTACGCCCTGCACCAGCGTGAGCCCGACCCAGAAGACGGTCCACACTATCAGCGGCAGCGGGTTGGAAAGTGGGTCGCGGCTGCCGAGGAAGCCTGCGGCCACCAGCGCGCAGACAAGCAGCAGGCAGGCTATGCTCCCCACAAGTCTTGGCCAAGCCGGCACGCTTCCAAGCGGCAGCCTTTGCCGCGCCAGCCGGTCGAGCGCGGGCAGCGGTGCGAACGCCAGCAGGATGAAGGTCAGGATGACGGCCGCGGCCCCGCCGACAAGGTAATGCCCTGTCGGCAACAAAAGCACGTGACCGCGGTCCGCCGCATGCGCCATCGCCTCGCCGGGCGTAAGCCCGAGCACGGCGAGCGTATAACCAGCCGCGGCAGGGCAGCGCCGGGACAACCGCCCAAGCAGCTCAATCGCCATCGTCGTCGCTATCCCCTCATATATGTCCGATGCCAGCGGACACTAAGCGAGCCGGGGCTGGGCTTGCAATCGTGCACCCTGCCGAGCGTAACTCGGAGCGCTTTGGGACCGTGCGCCTGCATTCACGTGAGGCTTAGGAAAACTTCGTCCAGTTTGCTCTTGTCGCACGCCGCGACAATCGCTATGTGTGCGCCCGCGCCGGCAACGGCCCACGCGCCCCGCGGAGAGGTGGCAGAGTGGTTGAATGCACCGCACTCGAAATGCGGCATGGGTGCAAGCCCATCGGGGGTTCGAATCCCTCCCTCTCCGCCATCGATTTGCGCTATGATGTTGAAAATCATTCGTTCTTTGCGATGATCTAGCGTCGATCCCCACTATTTTCCCCATTTCACTGGTTTGATGCCGCTTGAATTTGGTCTATCGATAGCAAACCGGACTCCGGCCACCGGGACGGCTATAGGCGCTGTTGCCGCCGCAGCGCCGGCCATTCCGCATCAGGTCATACGGGCAATCACACCGACCGACATAGGCATCACGAATTGGAGCGCCGCCGCCGCTGCGGGCTGGAGCTGTACGCATAAGCGGCGCGATGGGGGCGCGAACCTGCTGCTTCGGGGGAACTGGTCGCGTCCGCCTCAGATAGTCTCCATGAACCCAGCCGCTTCGGCCAGCAGCATTGACCTTATGCCAGGGGCTTTGTGTTCCAACCGACCTGACGGGCTGCCCGGCTTCTAGAACGACAATGATGGGGGCGCTGGTGGTTGGCTCAGCCCTCAGGCGCACTCGCGTGGTCGTGTAAAGAACCTGCTCGGCTGATTGAGGCAGAGAAGGCGGTGAAGGTCGCGCAATCGCATCCGGCACTTTCTGCTGAGGCGTAACGCGGATCGATGACGGAGCTGGGTTTGGCCGTGGAAGCGAGGGCGCATGTTTCTCAGTTGCGCGCTGAGGCGTCACCGGAGCGCGTGATTCCTCGGTACCTGAGTTCCACCATCCAAAAGCAATGGCTGCCGCTACCAGCCAGCCAAGCCGCGACCCGCCCTTTGCCACTGCTCCCCCTCCCCGGACCATTAGACGGCGTTTTGCCACTGGCGTCGAGATGGTTCGGCTCACCTATCTCCTCTCAGCAGCGCAAACAGCGCCACCGCACCAAGGACGGCAATTTGAGCCAAGCGCTCAGCGACCTGCTTTCGCGATGCCTGCGCATCCGGCCCGACCGACGCAAGCCAGATAGCGGCAGCAGCGAATAGCAAGGTCAGAGCGAGCGCGGCGTAAACTGAAAAGTCGAACGGCACCATGATTCACCTCCAATAGATGTGGAGGGCATGATGCGCCGAAGCTGATGGAGGTGGATAAGCAAGCGGCTATGGGTTGCGATGCAGGACGAGCCGGCGCAGCTCGCGAGCGAGCCAATTGCCTGAGAACGCCGGCCCGCCACAGCCTTGCGGCTGCACAGCGACTGTCGACTTCCATGGCGTTGGAAGCAATCGCCGGCTGATTCTGTCCACGCCTACGCATAGGCAAGGTTAACGCCCGGCGGCTACTGCCTACGCCCGTTCATTCCCGCCTCGATAGCGCTCAACAGCGCCAGGGCCTCCCCTGTCGGGTCTTTGACATCGTGCATGTTGCCGTAGTCAGCAGGTTTAGTCTGGAGCATGCACAGGAACGTTTCGACAAGTTCCTGTGCTGAGGCCGGATCGGGTAGCCGGCTGGCGGCTGCTTCTACTAGGCGGCGCGCGTGGTCTATATCTATGGCCGCATCGGCGAGTAGCAGCGCCCGTAGTTGAATGACTGCTGCTCTCGCGTTTGCCGACAAGCTTCGTCTCCTGCGCAGGTGTCGGGGCCGAAGTGGCCAAGCAACTGCGCAGGAGGCGAAGTGTCAACATGGTTCAAGCGGCGCGCCTGATGCCCCTGCCGGACCAGCAGCGCCATTCTTCTGGCAATTCCTCGGATACAGGGAGCAGGCTTTGCAGCACGGCGTCAACTACCCAGGCCCTTCCCTCCATGACGCCCCCGTTATTCAACGGTCCGAGAAATGCTGCCTTTATCCGAGCCTCAGCCTCAGACACTGGCGCATGAGCCAGTAGAGCATAGAGCGCATCGTCTTCGGCCTCCAAGCATGCGGAGCTTTCAGCTTCAAATTGCGTTAGATCGGCTCGCAGGTTTTCCCATTCTTCAACGGCCTTCCTCCCCTCAAACAGTTTGTCAGCTTCCCATTCATCAATCGAACCGAAGTCGTTCGACATCGGCCTCATCGCATTTTTCATGCGTTGCGCTACATCCGCGATCCGCGTTCGGATTCCGTCGTAAGCTTCGTCACTGTCGCGGCCACTAACCTCGTGGTGAATGCCTCCACCAATCGGGAACAGGATCAGATTTGCCTTCAGCCGCGCCGCAAATGCAGCTTCAGCCGTCTGCTGAGCATCGAAAGCGATATTTGTGGCTTCAACTGCTCGCTCATAAGCTTCGATTAATTTGCGGATGGTGGTCGCGCTATGGGCGACCTCGGCCGACTGAATGGCGCATGGAACTGCGTGGGACATAATGCAACCTCCTAAGGGCAGTGACGATACCTGAGGTATTAAATAGGAAGGTTGCGCATTAGTCAATACCTCGGGTATTGTATGGTTCCTGAGGTCCTAAATGCCAACCGAGATATCTAGCGAACAAATACGAGCTGCCAGAGCGTTACTGCGCTGGGAGCAAAGGGATTTGGCGGCGGCGTCAAGCGTCTCTTTGCCGTCCATCAAACGGCTGGAGGGTCAGCCGGGACGGCTAGCAGCGCAACCAAGAACCATCGCCGCTCTCGTGTCTGCGCTAGAAGCTGCGGGCGTAGAGATAATTGAGGAAAATGGTGGTGGTGCCGGAGTTCGGTTGGCTAAACCAACTCGAAGCGCCTCCTACAAATCCGAGTAAGCTCGGCGCTCCCATTCCAGCTCAGTTAACAACTCGGTTTCGACCGTGGCCATGTGGCTGAATTTATCCGCATGCTCCGCTAGCAGGCGGCGGCCCGCCACAACGGCGTCATCGCGATTTGAGCAGCGTTCATAGTATCGACCAATTGCTTCGCCTGCACCGTCACGCCACATCATTATCTCTACGACTGCATACCATACGCCCTTTCCTGTGCGCCGCCGCTTCTCAACCTCCAATTGCCACTCTGCCATGTCAGCGATAGCACGATAGAGATGGTTGAAGTCTGGATCATCGTCTGCTCGCTGCCGGGCTTCAGCCAGAAAGGATTTCAGGCTTGGCTCCTTCAGCCTTTCAATCTCGAAGGGAACTTTCCAGAAGTCCTCCGAGACCGCATTGAGGGCCCGCCGCGCTTCATATGTCAGCGGCGGTTTTCGCTTTATATTGGAACTCAGTGCTTTTAGGCGGTCCGACCTCTTTTTGGGCCAGATGTCCGCGATAACCCGCTCGATGTCGGACGGGCGGGGTTCCCAACGAAACTCCTTCTCCAACCGTTGCCTTTTCACGCGCGGGCGCAGTTCAACGACCGTTCCATTTTGCTGGGGAGTGGGCATAAGGTCCATGACCAAAGCCAATGCTTCACGCAGCCCTTCGCGAATACCGCCTTCGTGGTCAAATACCCATATGGAGCCATCGGCTCTCAATAAACTCTGCGGTTTGCCATCTTGGAAGGTCAGGAATGCAATCAGTACACGCTGTCGTGTTCCTGCAAACTGCTTAAGGATGTCTCGCCCCAACACAAGGTCATCCGCTAGCCGATTGGACATTCGGACCGGGTCGCCATCATCATCGGGAAAAAGATAGAAGCGCGTCGACAATACAATCTATTCCTTCTGATATGCATGCGCCGCTGACTGGAGTAATGCAGGTCTTGCTGCTCGTTTCAAGCCGCCGCTCCCAACAATTGCCTCTAACTCGCAACCAGCTTTGAGCGCTCGACACGGCCACCCACTCGGTACATGATCTAACCGGGTTGGGAGGGCAGACATGAAGTATCCAAGCTTGGCGGCTCTTGTCGTTCTTGCCGGTTGTGCTGGCACGAATGCAATTCGAACGTCGCAGGACACGGTAATCATTCAGGCGAGCGCAGCCCCGGTGTGCGGAAGCATCGGAGCTGCCAAGGTTGCCCAACGGCAAGCGGCAATCGAAACCATCAAGGCGGGGTATGACCGCTACGTCATCGTAGACGCTGCATCGGCCAACAACGTGAGGGCAAGCCAGATGCCTGGCACCTATCATACTACCGGCCACTACGGCGGCGGATGGATGAGCGCACAGACCACGTACACACCCGGTCCGGTCATCTATTCCGGCAGCCATGACCAGTCGTTTGCGGTGAAAATGTTCCGCGAGGGTGAGCCGTACGCCGCCCAGGCTATTTCAGCTCGCGAGACCTTAGGACCGAAATGGCAGGAAGCGATAAAAGGTGGATCGCTGACCACGTGCACGTAGGTCAGGAGGGGAATATGAAGGTCACACTATCGGCGGCCCTAGCCGTCCTACTGGCGCTGACTTGCGCGGTTGCTGCCCACGGCGGGGGTTGCCGCAAGAGTTCGCCAGCAGGACAATGCTGCCATGCTGATAACAGCAACGGCGGCCGGGTACACTGTCACTGACCCATGCCCATAGCACTCGTAGCCGCAACAATATTGGCCTGCTCCAGCCTCACCGCCGTTGACGGGGATACGATCCGCTGCGGGACTGAGCGCATGCGCGATATGGGACCAGGAGCGCCCAACAAGAGCGGCTATGACGCGCCGGAAATCCGAAACGCCAACTGCACCAGCGAGAGGCTGATAGGAGAGCAGGCTCGAATGCGCCTTCAGGAGCTTCTGGACCAGCCCGGAACGCGGGTAGAGGATAGCGGGCGCAAAGACCGCTACGGCCGCGCACTCATCGTGGTGAGGCTCAAGAGCGGCGTCACTGCCGGCGAGGTGCTGATGCGCGAGGGATACGCGGTAAGATGGCAGCCGGGATATAAATCGTCGTGGTGCGAGGGGGCGAGTGCCAGTCAAGGCGGCGAGCGGGCAGGACCATCTAGCAGCGGACGCTCTGACAGAAGCAGCCGAGGTAGCGGCGGCGGTAGTAGCTATGGTCGCGAGGATTCAGCGTTTCCAAGTTTGACCGTGACCGTACTTGCCGTCGTCTGCGGCGGGTGGGGAATACGGACCCTCATCAGAAATATACCTGCGTGGCGGCGCAATAGGGAAAGCGCAGCGCAGCGGGCGGCAATTGCAGCCCAGCGAGCTGAATTGGAGGCTAGCAGCTCAGCTCGTTACGCGCGCCTGGCTCGTAAATCGGCAGAGTTGGAGGCGAAAGCATTCAAGAAATGGCGAGAAGGTTGACCGCGCTCTCAATGGCTATTGCAGCCGCCTTCCGTCACCGGCTGCCGACACACCGTCATAAATCCGCTTCACATTCGACAGCAGCGTAGCGCGCCCCTCGGGGTCGTTCGCCAGGAATGCGTTCGCTACGCCTATCAGGGCATCAACGTCCTTCTGCTTGAGCGAACCAAGAGCGTTTGCGAGGACCGCCGCTAGATAGGCCGTCTCGAAATCAACCTCAGGCTTTGGCCGGTCGGTGGTCATGGACATTCTTCCGTCTGCCATCAAACTGGATAGGTCTAGCCTACGTTAGAGCGGCTGAAGGCGCAGTCCCTGAATTCCGGTAGGGGCAATCGCTGAGCGCAAGTGCTATTCTTCTCGCCACCGCACCCGCCGAACCCACCACACGCCGTCTAACCGGCGCAGTCGCAGGTTCTGACGCTCCTCGGCGGTGGGAGTTGTCACATCGACAGTAAGCAACGCCTTGCAGCGCCCGCACCGCATCTGCCGCTCAAGATTCCGTGCAGGGA
Source organism: Mesorhizobium sp. DxT (assembly GCF_058448885.1). Classification (NCBI taxonomy): domain Bacteria; kingdom Pseudomonadati; phylum Pseudomonadota; class Alphaproteobacteria; order Hyphomicrobiales; family Phyllobacteriaceae; genus Mesorhizobium; species Mesorhizobium sp. DxT. The sequence goes on from NZ_JBZFLJ010000010.1 coordinate 195,378, forward strand.
TGTTCCCATATAGCGTGAGGAGGTCTTTGGGATGATACCAGCGCACCGGGGAGCATCCACCACAGCGCGCCTTTACTAGCGAGCCGTTTTCAGCGGCTTCGCTCAGCATATAAGGCTGCACTCCCCGTTTCGATCGATGCTGCTCCGGCATTGGAACGAAATAGGAACAAATGCCTTGGCGGGTCAAGACATGTGCCTCGTCTCAGCAACTTGTCACACGCGAGAATTCCCGCTTAGATCGGCTTGCTTCCAAGGGAGGGTCGAGGGATGAGCAAATGGGTCATCCTAGCGGTTGGGGTTCTGCTCACGACGAACGGCTTCTACACTCGAACCTTCAGTTTTGAGAACGAAACGCCTAACCGCCATTGTTTCTACATGGACCTTGTTGGGCTGAACGGCTGCTTCCACAATACCACAGCCCTAATGCTGATAGCGTGGGTACCGCTCCTGATCGGGCTTGCGCTCATCGCTTGGTCATTTATTCGAGGATACGGCAAGACGTCGTAAGAGGGCGAGAGGCGTAGGGCTAAGGGCTTGGAGAAGTGGCTTGAGACGGCTTTAAGCTGGATTGCATATTTTCTGTACCACGCGACCGTTTGGCTCCCGCTGGTGCTTTCCGCTATAGCTACGGGCATCTCGATCCTCGCCTTCCGACGCGGCGCGCCGCCCGTGAAGCCAAAAGCTTGGGCGACATACTCAGGTAGAGGCCCTAGAGGCTTCACGGTGGCTCTGAACGTCGACAACCACACTGATGCCACCATTCGTCTCACGTCGGTGAAGTCGCCCGGATACAAGCTCGGAATCAATGGCCGATCTATCCCAACCGACCGCAAAGAATGGGAGCCGCCCGCAGGTTATGAATACGATTGGGTAGAGGAAGTGCCTTTATCGATCGAACTAGCACCAGGCAAAGCCGTCTCAACGAATGTTGTTTTTTCCAGCTCGGGCTCCAACGAAAGGATCAGTACTTCGCTGGTCCTCTCGATATCAACGATGCGCCGCACAATTAAGACGAGGGCGATGACCATCCCGATCATCATTCCGGAAACCAATTAAATTATCGGCGAGGGTCCAAAGCGCCATTTCTTGCTAAGGGGGCAGGGGCTGACGGCTAACACCAGCTTTCCTGGAAGCCCCGCCATTCGTGCGCGTTCGATCGACCATTCGGGGCGCGTCGGAGCTCGTCCCGCGCCTGTATCGCCATCCGTCTTTCGCGGTCGCACGAGCCGTTTATCTCGGGCGCGCTGAAGCCTTCGAGACGGATTTTCTCGCCCTTCTCCCAAATCGTATCGCCATCGACCGCGCAGTTGACGCGCTTAATGCTGCCGCAGATCGGCATGGCGATGGAATTGCCGGCCGCCGCGAGCGACACAGCCTCTGTCTGGCGTTCTCCTGACGCAATCTCCCATCCGATTACACCGGAGCCAACGAGCGGCGCAGAATCCAACCACGACTACTGGCGGTTTACTTATAGGAATCTCTGACGTTTCGAATTTTTGTGCGCCCGTGCGGTATCAATCCGTTGCCGGCAATAATCAGTGCACCGAACGGTCCGATTCGGCTTTCGATGCGAACACGTCGGTACTCAGTAATGCTCAAGTTTTGGTCCGCTGCATTCTGCCAATTGAATGGTTCCACTACGGCGTTGTGAGGCGCACGAACAACGATCCGAATGCCATCCCTCGCCCAGACCGCATCCTCGAACTCTGAAACCAGCATAGTCCCCTCCCTTCTGATCCCCGATTGAAACAAACAGAGTAGAAGCAAATTGTCGAGAGGCTCAGTGCGGGCTGGCACCCCTAGCGGTGTCGGTGGACAGGCTAGAGCGCTCAGTTAAACGACCGCCAGTCAGCTCTTCCAGCATTGTAGAAGCCCCGCCGGCACGAAACCAACGGGGCTGCTGCATCTAACATGGCGTTGGCAGATCGTGACAGATCATCGCCCGTAATTTTCAACCGGTTTGAAGAACCCGCTCGGCTGTTTGCGGTGCCTCTTCAATGATCCGAAGAAGCATGCGCGCCGAACCTTCGGGCTTGCGGCGACCCTGCTCCCAGTTTTGGACCGTTGCGAGAGGGAATCCAAAGGCAGCGGCAAACTCCCTTTGGCTCATATTCAAGCTGCCACGGATAGCCCGCACATCGACATTGTCGGGAACCCTGACCACCCGTACACGTGCTCTGGAAACGTCGCCGCCTGCATACTCAATCGCCTCTCTGAGCCCATCAAGTATCTTAGCTCCGGACATAATGCATTCCTCTCAAGCGAGTAGACTGTTACGAAGAGTCTCCTCCCACTTCGCCCGATACTGGGCCTTGAGCTGGCTCACAAACATAGACATTTCGCGCTCCTCCCGTTTGCTCAATCGAAGCTGCTCGCCTTTGCCGTAGACTGCTAAGACGAACAGCGGCATGTTCAGGTCATGATAGAAATAGCAAACCCGAATACCCTTGCTCTTTCCCTTACCTTGACCCATCCACCGCAATTTCCGGATGCCGCCCGTTTCCGGAATCACGCTTCCACTTTCTGGATTGACGGCTAGAAAGTCGAAAAGCTCATCCACTTCATTCTCGCTCAAGAGCTTCTGCAGGTCCCGCTGCGCACTCTTAAGCTCTGCTATTGTAATCGGATACGCCGCATCTCCGCGCCCCAATCTAATCACGTTGAGCACCACGCCCCTTCTCCTTTTTCCGTAAGAGAATTACCCTTGGCTGCCCCCGTTTTCGATCGGGAAGTACGCCAATGGCGGACAGGTGTCAAGCGCGATATAGGCGCTCAGCGGTTAACGTCCAGTTAATTTTTGGTAACCATCTGTTTCTGAGCCCGCTTTCGGCAGCGGCGCGCCATGCGATGCGGGGGATAGCGAAACCCGCGATCTATCGAATAGCTCTCATCTGTATCCGCTCACGCTTAGAATACTTGGCTCGATCTGGCTTGACGGCCTGCTCTCTGGCGTCACGATAAGCCGGGTGATGACGATGTCGCGCCCCTCTGGCGATGCTGCATGGCCGCTCTGCCTCAGCAGTGCATTGGCATCCCCGTCCCAGCCAGCAGGAGCCACAATGCGGACCACACGCGATACTGTGCCCTGTGAGCCGCGTGTCATTTCCTCCAACTTGCGCAGTCGCGCTTCTAGAACGTTACGCATGGGCCATAGGCTCCTGTTTGATACTAGCCACGAGCGCCGCCAATGCGTCCGGCTCCAGCAGTGCGGGCTTGCAGGTGGTTTCACGCTGTAGGCGGATAAGCTGAGGCTGCGAGAGGCCGGCAGCGGCCATCAATGACCTATCCAGCTCATCAATCCGCGCAGTCAGCTCATCGTCGCTGAGATGGCCGAACGCATCGGCGTTCCGTCCACGGTTCCGCTCCAGCTTCGAAAGACGGGTTGCAAAGTTCACAGCGCGGCCCTCGCCTCAAGTGCTGCAATCCTGTTCGCGAGCTGTTCGGTCTCGATAGCCTTGCGCCGTGCGTCCAGCAGGCCAACGATGACAGCTCCCTCGTCAGGCGAGATGATGCCCTCCGCAACCTGCGCAGTAACCTCGCCAATTGCGCCGGGGATGTCTTCCGCCTTCGATACTTCGGGCAGATCGAACTCGAAGCGCGTTCCCTTCCGGGGCGGCCATACCCTATCGAGGATGATCCGCGCGGCCTGTGCGTCACCTTCCTTGGCCTTGTCCATCATGGCCTTGATGATGTCCTTGACTTCGCCCTCTCCGAGCGCGTCCAGAGCTACGAGAGCCTTGGAGCGCGAGCCGGCACGCCTGCCACGCGGGTTGCCTGACTGCCCCGGCTGAAAGCGCGTTTCCTTCGGCGGTTCGGATTGCTTGTCCGTCATGCTGAGCCCGTCTCGATAATGATGAAAGCCTGTTCCCCGCCCTGCTCTGGCAGGGGATGATGCAGAGCGCGGCCATTGACCGCGACATCATCCATGATGTGCTGCCACACGGCGCTGATGACGCTTTTGACGGTTGGGTTTTCCATGCACTCGGCAGCGAAAGACGACGCCGTTGCGCCCTCCCGGCCGATCCGCTTGGCTGCGGCGATAGCGTTCACGTCAACAAAATACTCGCTGACGAATGCAAGCTGGTCCTGGCTAAGCATCAATCCCTCCCGTTACCTCAAGAGCCTGTTGCATTCTCATGGCGGCATCGTTGATGTGCGAATGGATCTTCCGGGCTGTCGGCAAAACGGCGCGCGCAAACTCGGGATATTCCCTGGAGACGTAGCGGCCATATGCCTCCGCGTGTTCGCCGCTCCAATGCGCGGGGCATATCCAGCAATCGAGAGAGTCAGGCACTTCCGAATAGTGCGATGGCAGCTCAACGCCTTCTGCGTCGGCAAATGTAAACACTTCCTCGTCCGTCCAGTCTTCGATTGGTGAGAGCACCGTGACATGCGCCGGAGTCTGTTCACTCTTGCCGCTGAACCGCCAATCATCGGCCTTCCGTTGCCCATGCAGCAGCGTCATCGGCCCAGCATGGTTCTGACAAAACACCTTCACCGGGAATGCCTTCGATGCAGTACAGCACATCGGCCACGGCTGGAGCCGCATACCCTTCTCGCCGGAGAAGAAGTCCGGCACCGTTATGACCTCGCTGGGAAGCCCGCTCGCTTTCCACGCCAACATCAGATCCGAATTGAGTTCAACCAATCCGAACCGCTCGCCATGCTTGCGAATTAACGCCTCCACATGGGGGAAGGTGTAGCCCGTGTTCGACCACACCAGCTTGAAACGCCCTTGATATGGCTCGCAGAGCTTCAGGATGACGAGCGAATCCTTGCCCCCGCTCATGGACAGGTAGACGGGCTGCGGTCTGGCGAAGATGTCGGCGATTGCGGCCTCGGCCTTCTGCTTCTTTGCAGTGAGTTGGGGGGAGATGGCCACGGTCATCAGTTCAGCGACCCTCTATCGTTCGTCTGAGTAAGCAGCACCACGGCAGAGAGGGTGAGCCGGTCCAGTTCGGGGCCTTTGCCTTCCGGCTCCCGGCAATCAAGGACCGTATCGCCTTTCCATGCCATCGCGTGCTGAATACCCAGCACTCTCAGATGAGCATCGGGGACAGTCACCACGGCTGTTCGGGACGGCAGCAGTGTCTTGAGAACATCGGATGTAGGCAGGCGTAGCGAGGGGTTGCCGGTGGCCTCTGCGGACAGGCATAGGACGGCATTGAAGCCAAGCGACAGAAGCGGCACCGGGACCGCAAGGAGATTGACGCCGCCCACCGGAGGCAATGAGGGATACCCATCGTCATTGCAGGGCACGCCAAACGCTTCTGCGATTTCCTCATAGGTGCGATCGGTCGCGGTCGCGAAGGCTGCAATCATGCAGTCGTCGTGGGTGCGCTGGGGTACGTAGGCGCCCATCACTGACGCCCTCCGAGAATATCGAGGCTCTGAACGGTCAGGTTCTCGACCGCAAACAGAGCCTTTGTGAGCATGTCCTGCCCGATGGCGTGATAGAGGTCGGCGTTGTCGTCATTCCCCTGTGCACGGTAAACGGCTACCATCTCGTGGCACCCGCGCGCATAGATGATGAGGTTTGATAGTTCGCCTTCCGTGCTTGCGCCACCACCGTAGACCTGCGCAATCGCACCTGTGACGGCGTCCAGTTCTTCCGGGTTCGTCGGATCAAGAACGGCGCCCGTCAGACGCTCGCTGACAGCTTCCATTACGTCGAGAATGGTCGGAATAGAGCTGCCGGGGGTGTTTGCTTCCGCTTTCATCGGTTTCCGCCTATATTCTCTGTAAAGCACCTGAACGGACGGCTTCGCCCATGGACCAGAGACCGCATAAGACCGAGCAAGCCCCGAAAGAGGCGAAGCCCAAAGCCACAGCGATTTCCATCATCACGACGGCTGTCATCCTCGGCGTTGGCCTGTCGCTCGCTCGGGGCGATGCTGAGGGCATTCCTGCCTATGACGTGCCATGGCTCATTGCCCTGGCGCTGTTGGCTGGCGGTCTCTATTTCGGTGCTGTTCATTTGCTCCTGAAGGGTTGGGACAGGGTGTGGGCTTCGCTCAAGGCTCGGGTTACCGGGCGGGCGTGACAGTCAGCTCAAGCGGCTGACGGGGCGACGTTCCAACCGCAAGGCTCTGGATAATCTCGCGCGCTTTCGCAGCCGTAAGGTCTCCCCTGCGCTGCGCAGCCTGGACGGTCTTGATGACCCGCGTCATCGCCTTTGGATCGCGCGAGGTGAGCAGCTCCCCGAGTTCGCTCAGGTTCTTCTCGTTCCACGCCGTCCGGACGCCCCCAGTGAGGCGGTCACCAAGGCGAGCGAGGGAGTCACCCACATTGAGGTTGAGGGCCGATCGGAGCATGCCGCGTTCGTCACTGCCACGGATGCCCAAGTCCTTCTGCGCCATCTGGCGACCAGCCGTTACAGACTGCCCGGTGATTTCCTGATTGGTGGCCGCGAACGTCGTTTCGGCATCAAGCGAGTTGAGCAGGCGCGAGGCCTGTTCATCCCCCAGGATGATGCCGAGCTTTTCCTTGTTCCAGCCCTTATCGAACAGAGAGCGAGCCGCGAGAGCGTCGTTTCGAGCCGTGCCCATGGTCTTGGCGATTTCCGCCCGTGCGCCCTGCACGAAAGCATCCTTCTCCGCATCTCCCATCTTCATCATCTGCGTGCGAAGCTGGCTCGGGGTCAGGTTGCGGGAAAAGACCTTCTGGCCTTCCTCCAGCGAATCCAGAACCGAAGCAGGACCGGAGAACGCCGCCCGCGCCTGCTTGTATTCCGGCACAGCGTCATCAACGAAGCCGATGAGCTTCTTGCGGAGCTGGTCGAATATACGGGCCTCGTTGTTGTTCCCGGCCCGCTGCGCAGTGGAATACATGTCGTCAAGCGCACGCTTGGTCATGTCCAGTTCGTAAACGCTAGGCGTTCTGGTAATCGTTACGGCCCCGTCATCAGCGACGTTGGCAAACCAGCCGCGAGTTGCAGCGCTGAACGTCTCATCATCAGCGGCTAGACGACGTGCGGACTGCATGGCCCGACCCACCGAAGGACGCTTCAGCAGGTCTTCCAGTTCCTGCGTGAACGGCACCGGCTTGGAATAGGCCGCGTTGTAGAGCGGCTTTGCAGCGGCAGAACGCTGGGCAATGATGTCGTCGGCAAGCGCAACGGTATCCACTGGAGCGCCAAGAGCATCGTCCAGAGTGACCCCAATGCGGTTACCGGCACGAGCCTGCCGGCCTGTCACCGCAGAGCGGACCACTTCCTGCCCGCGTCCCGGAGTGGTGGCGATTGCGCCGGCCTGCCCCCTAAGGTTGGGGCCAAGGTCCATTGGCATTGCGTCAGGCCCAAGGGCAGACAGGCGCGCGCCCATGTCATCGGCCGCATCGGCACCGGCCGCGCGTGCCAGGTGGCCTTGAGCCGGCGTCACGCCCGCAGCCTTTCGATAGGCCCAACGCCCTACACCGCCAACCGCGTCGCTGAGCGCGGGCGCTAAGGCCCCAATAGCACCGCCCGTAACTGCGCCAGGGATGATTGCATCGGCACCATGGCGCACGCCGGCATCCGCGCCGCCGATAGCTGCACCGGATGCACCGCCAGCGAGCGCACGCATGGCTAGAGGGCCAGCATTGGCACCAAACAGACCCGGTGCGGCTGCTACAGCCGGTAAGGTACCTGCCACGCCGCCAAGAACGTTGCCCGTGAAATTGACATACGGATGCTGCGCAGCGGCCTCATCGACCATCTGCCCCATTTCCGCGCGAACTTCCTCTTGTGGCCTGCCCGTGAGTGCCGAGCCGGCGAAAGCCGCCGCGTTCTCAACACCGGATTGCAGGTAGGGGCCGGCAACCGGGATGCCCTCCACGAAACCCGAAAGCGCAGACTGGAGAGCCGGCGCAGAGGATCTAGCAGGCTGGCGCTCGACCAGCCCGGTTTCGGGGTCGTAGCCTTCGACGCCAGGAGGAACAAACTCCGGCACACCGGCGTGACCTTGCGATGCCCGCTCACCGACAATCGGGGCTGCGTCCCACCAGTTTTGAGGCTGGCTGACAACGGGTGCGGATTCCCACCAGTTGGCCATTAGGGCTTCCTCCGAACCGTGCCGTCAGGGGCAAGGAATTGCGTGCCGCTCGGAAGCCGCTTGTAATCCTCCACGTCCATAATCTGGCGCGGGGCGTCATTAGTCGCGGTCTCGAAAAGCGGGTTCGCGTTGGCGTAGTCGCGAAGATATGCGTTGAACCCGGCATCGAGCCGGCCATTCTGCTGCACGTACTCATCAGCGATACGGGCGATTTCAATTTTGCGCTGTTCCATCAGGCGATAGGCTTGCAGCATGCGCTTGTTGCCCTCAGGCGAGCGATCGATGCCGATCTGCGAGTCTTTCAGGAACTTGATGTCACGGTCAGACAGTGCGCCAGGCATGCCCATGCCGCCGTCAGGCGAACGCATCATCAGCGCCATGCGGTTCTGAACAGAACGGATCAACTCGCCACCGGCCAGCTTTTCCGGGTCTGTGTCGAGGCCCATAGCCGCGCCCAACTGGCGAAGGGTCAATTCGGTCTCAGCACCGAAGCCAGTGCGCACGCCGCTGTTGAAAGCCTGTTCAGCGAGGTCGTACATGCCGAGCATCTGTTGCGAGTTCATCGCGCCGGCCGTGAGGTCGTCATAGCGCTTCGCCCAAAGCTTGGCGCTTTCCGTGTCCCAAGCCTTTTCAGCCTCCATGTTGTTGTTGATGGTGGTCGCGCCGGCCTGTTTCATCTCCATCTGCCAGGAGCGAAAATCGCCCTGATAGCCTTCGCGCTTGGCCTGCTGATATTCGCGGATGTCGGTCGTCTTCTCAGCGTTGGAGCGTTCGAAATCTAGCTTTTGCTCATCGATACCAAGCCGCCCAGCTTCGTACGGTGACATGCGCGGATTACGCAGGTTTTCCACCTCAAGCTGGGTCTTCTCAAAATCCAGTTGATTGCGGGGGTCGCGCGCATCGACGTACTGCTTGAGGTAGTGCTGCAAGAGCGGCGGATTGGCAGCGAGCCCGCGCGCCGTCCCCTCGTCCAAGCCCTGCTGCTGGAGCCAGTGGACCGTTTGATTGACCTTCTGGCCATCGCCGCCGCTTAGCCAATCCGAGATGCCGGACAGGAAACCACCGCCCCGCTGCTGCCCACCATGCGGCTGACTGCCCGTGTCAAAACCGGGATGTGCTTCGTTGCTGATGGAAGTCGTGCGAGGGCGCAGGGCCGAACCCGACTGCTCGAATGCGGGCGGCATATTGTCGGACTGCTGCGGCATCTGCTGCTGATTGAATATCGCATCGGTGCCGTAGAGCCGAGCGACAAGCTCAGCCTGCGAGCCAAGGCCGGCGGCGGCCAGCCTTTCCGGGTCCATCATCGAAGGGGGGATGTAGGGAAGCATTAGCGGCCTCTCATGTTGGCGAGGATGCGCAGGAGCTGTTGCCCATCCGCAGAGCGACCGCCGGGGAACGGCGCGGGCTGAAGCGGCTGCATCTGGTTATCGCGCTCCATGCTACTGGCAGCGTTGGCGATGGCGTTGCGCTGATCGACGTTGATCTGAAACGGATTGAACCCGTCCATCGGCGGGGCTGGCGGGAAATAGTTGGTCGGGCTGGCCTGCGCCGAAATGCTGCCGCCTAGCTTGCCGGGAGAAAACATCACGCCGCCCTCTTACGGATGGCAGCGAGCGCAGCGTTGCGATCGATGACGGCAAAACCCGATCCACCGGATACGGGCTCGACACCCGGAAGGCTGCCACGACGGGCTTCGGCCAGGACACGGCGCATCGGCAGGCAATCACGGTGATGAAGCCGAACGAGCTGGCGCAGGCTGATGGGCGGGGCATAGACGGCCATGACTACACCGCCACCCGCTGCGCCGCCTCGGTCGCCGTCTGGCGAAGGAAGTCGGAAAGGGTCAGGCCACGCGTGCGGGCCACCTCGGCAAGACGGCGCTTTTCGTCTCGCGCCACTCTCACCTGAATCAGGCCGTCCATTGGTTCGGAAAATCGCATCTCTGCCTCCAAATCACTGAAGGCAACATACCACAGGTCGGCTCACTCGTAAGGACAAAAGAATAGCAATTACAATTGCTTATGTATTGTCCGTGGCTGTCCTGTTGTGTCCTGTAGCGTCTGCCTGCGTTCATGCCGCGGCCCCCGCTTTCCACAACATCACGCGTTCGTGACTGCGGGGATTGGGAGTGACCTTCGAGATTTCAGCCCCATGCGGGTGCCCGCACACTTGCTAGGTGCGGAGATTCGCGCTCCGGCTCGAGGAGCGCAAGCTGGCAGAGGATACGGAGACGGTGGGAGAGGGTTAGATCCGAGACTAGACGACCAAGACATCATCCCCCAATATGCTTTTGGGCTTGGAGGATTCGTTGTTCGTATACACCCTTGATCAAGAGCCGCCGATTACGGCGCTCCACGGCAATGGCGAATTCATCTATCGAGTAGCCATCGGCTACGACGACGAAACAGGCCATGTCTTTTCGGCCATAGTAATCTTCGCGCCACTTGCAGCCTACGGCGACGGTACAGGCTACGAGCTGGTTTTCCGCCTCGTTGAAGCCTCGATCGATGGATCCTATGTGTACGATTATCATGACGGCTTGGAAACGAAGCGTTTCATCACGGAACGAACTCACCGTGACGACATTGTCGACCTGATACTGTACTTGGTCGAAGCTCACATTGACGAGTTGCGGCCGGCTGCTGTAGAGATGGTGACACATACCGAGAATTTGCCCGACCCTGCGCTACGGAAATTTCACGATATTGCTGCAGTGTTCCGGCAAAAGGGCTACCAAGCCGGTCCGGCCGATCCATGGCACGGGCGATGGATATGGATGATGCGACTACCATAGCGGGCGGGAATGCCCGATTTGCAAGGGATTGCTCCTGAAAGGAGAAAGCCATGATGACGATTTTGAAGCGCGACGAGCAGATCGAACTGATGAAGAATGCGAAGGAGCGCCATGATGCGCTTTTCCGGCGTGTGCTCGCCGATCCGCTTGTGCGCGAGGTTGTGTCGGAGCCCGCCCCTACGCAGGTAAAGAGCGCTTATGTCCGTTCTGAAACGCGGATGGCTCGCTGCGGCTGAGCCAATGCGAGACTTAGTTTCAGGAACCCCGCTCCGGCGGGGTTTCTTTTTAGGCGGATGACCTGAAGGCGTGGCTCACCGGGGCTACGCCTTTTTTGCTCCGTCGATCGAAATCTGCGGTGACAAGCGCCCTCCTTCGAGGACAGGTGCTATCGCTCAGGCTTGACACCCTCTCATAAGCCCATTGCGACATTGCCACCGCGACCGACCCTCGCGAGTGCGCACGAGGGTCTAGGTCTCTGGTCTGTGTATGGGTCTGGGTCTCGGTATTTCGATACGGTTTCCAGAGCGAAAAACTGGGTATCGAAACGGTATGCAAACGGTTTGGATAGGGTTGTTTCCACGCCATCAGCCACCCCCTTTCATGTGACGGGTGTTCAGTAGATAGCTGCTCGCACCCACTGGCTGGAGTGTCCCGTATCCCCGGGGAGACCTGGCCGCCTCCTTCTGAGCGGCTTCGATCTGTCGCCGTGTCTCGTCCTCTTCCTTGCGCTTTTGGTATGCCTGCCAAGCCTCGGCGAGTGCTTCCTCGGCCTTCTCACGCAGGCGGTCGGATTCGACTTCAGACACCAGCTTTGACGTTCCCTTGTAGTGGTTCGGGTTCATCGGCGGGTTGTGACGAAACCAGCGCTCTATGAGGATTTCACTGGTCGCCGGGTCGTAATCGATCATCTCGCCGCTCAACAGTGCATCACGCGCGACGGTATACGCTTCGGCCTCGCAATCGAGGTCGGCACAAGCATAGAGGTCCGGGAGCGCATAGCAGCCAGCGGAGTTCACGTGCTTGTTTGTGACAAGGTAAAAATAGACCAGCTTGGGCGTTGCCGGCCCTTGCAGGCGGCGGAATCTCCCCGACCGCCATACGGCCGGGGAAACCTTGCTAAACTCGCGTGCGCTCATCAGGCAGCCCTCGCGACTTCCTCGATTATCGACACCTCAGAGTGCAGAACGTACCGCGCATGGGTGCCGGGGAACGGTCCCGTGTGCGCCTCGTGGATCGTTTCGATAACGAAACCATGCTTGCGCAGCTTGAGAACGTAGGCGCTCCAGCGTGGGCCAGGGTGAGTAATGGGAGTGCAGCCCGCCTTGCCGGCCTTAATGAGTTCCTGAAGCGCCCAAGCATCCCGCCCCTTCACGGTGACAGTAGCGCCATCCGGCTCGATCTTGGCAATGATGGTGAGAGTGGTGTTGCGCATGGTGCTATTCCTTGTGCACAGACGCGCGCAGGCGGTTCGCCTCGCGGATCGCGTCGATTGCCTGCACAGCGGTGAGACCGAACTGGCGGCGGATTGTCGGGACGATAGGGTTGGCGCGGCGGTCGCCGTGGGTGAGAAGCCAGTGCGCCGCCTGGAGCGTTTGCGGGGTCAAGCTCGCGCCTCCCCAAATGCCAATTCAGCTGTGAGACGAGCCAAGGGCCACGACAGCGGGAACCGCTCGCGAAGGCGAAGCGCTTGAAGCTGGCGGGCGTTTGGGCTAGGGTCCAGGGGTTCGAATTTGCCGGGAAGCATTTCGATCTTCTGGAGGCCGGTCGTGTGCGAGACGACCGGCTTTCGTGCTTCTAGGGGTATGCTACACCCCCTTCGGCAGCGATTTGACGTAGCTCTCCAGTTCCTCAACGAGAACAAGAGTGCGCTTGCCGGACTTGCGGGGCGTTAGCTTACCTTCGCTGAAAAGTTTGTAGAGGCTGCTGCGCCCGATACCGACCATCTGTACAGCTTCGGGAATAGTAACTGAGATTTTCATCTTCGGGTCCATCCGTGTTCAGGGTTACTCACACGGACAATGTGGACGCGTTGGCAGCAGATTTGATGTGGGCTCATTGAGGGGCGTGTCGCGAGCCCTATTCGCCCCCATCCCGTATTTTGTTTCCTGTTCGGACCACCTGCCGAATCCGCTCCGCGAGCGCATCCGGTGAACTGACGAGTTCCGTCAAATCTCTGAGTTTCTCAGCCTCACCGCGTACATGGCTCGAAAACATAGAATTGATTTCGAACAGTAGCAGCGTGAACCGCGACGGCTCCCCCGTGGCGTTGAGTGGACCTCTAGGATAGCCATGCTCGGTTGCCCAGCTTCTCATTCTTTGCAGCCATTCCTTGAACGCCCTGCCCGGTTGCCATCCCGCGCCACCTTCCCCGCGCTCCAGCGCCGCTACACTTTCATCAGTCTTTGCAACAGCGGCGGATAGGCCAATCGCAACATCGCACAAGAAGCGCAGACTCTGCTGGACCGCCATGGACCTCTCGTCGCCGCGCATCGGCTGCCAGCCGCTGTTTGACGGGTCCAAAAACAGCAAATCGCTTGCCCTAACTGTGGTCGGGAAATTGCGCAAATGGTCGCTCAACAAGCTAGTCAATGCGTGCCCAGCGTCCGTTTGCGGCACCAGCTCACCAAAAGCGAAGGCTCTAAACCCCTTTATGGCGACTTTCACCTTGTCGAGTTCCGCCCGCATATCGGCAACACGGTCACTGTTCAGCTCGGCAATTCGCCAACGGATGTAATTCTCAGCCTCTTCGATGAGATTTTCTCGCGCGGACTCGGATAGCGGAGTCCCATAGATGCGTTCCAAACGCTCGAAGTCGCTTGGGCTGACATCAAACGTAGGGTTTGGGCCCGCCCAAGTGAATACGTCAACTCTCGCGCCGAACTTCGACATCGCTGCACCTTGCGAAAGCACCTTAAGAACCGCAAGGAAGCCGGGAGGTGCACCCCGGCTTGTCGGCTGGCCGGCCTATCCCTGCGGGTTCGGTTATCTCGGGAAGGCCAAAATCTTGCCCTTTGTGGCTCGCGCCTGTTTCGTGTCCAGATAGTCCGCCCAAGCCTGCATCATCTTCCTGCGGCGCTCCAGAGCATCGGAACGGCGGTAAGCGGCCTCAACGGCGTTGCCGACGCTATGCGCCAATGCTGCCTCGGCTACCTCGCGCGGAAAACTCGTCGCATCACCAGCCCAATCGCGAAAGCTGGAACGGAAGCCATGCACCGTCACCGCCACCTTGAGGCGCTTGAGCAGCATTGCCATAGCCATATTCGACAGCGGCCTATCCTTGCGTTCGCCGGGAAACACGTATCCCTTGGCCTCTCTGGACTCTTTCAGTCGATCGAGAAGGGCGACCACCTGCTTCGACAGCGGCACGCGATGCTCTTTGCCTGCCTTCATGCGCTGTTTCGGGATGATCCACACCCCGGCGTCGAAATCTATCTCCGACCATTTCGCCCCGATGGTTTCACCGGATCGGCCAGCACAAAGAATGTTGAACTCCAGAGCGCGCGCCGCCATCGCATCAGAGCCACGCAAGCGCTCAAGGAATGCCGGCACCTCTGCATATGGCATCGCTGTGTGGTGGCCCCGCGTAAGCTTCTGGCGGGCCGGTAGCACATTCTTCAAGTGTCCGCGCCACATGGCCGGGTTTTCGCCCTGCCGCCATCCCTTGGCCTTGCAGAAGTCCAAAACACGCTCAATCCGGCCCCGCACTCGCGATGCCGTTTCCGCCTTTTCACTCCAGATCGGATTGAGAACCGTCAAAACGTCTTCCGTTGTGATGGTCGAAACCCGCTTCTCATTGATGGCCGCGCAATAGGTCGTCAGCGTCGAACGCCACTGCCCCCGATGCTTTTCGTTTCGCCAGCTCTTTTCCATTGAAGCGAGGAACTTGGTCGTTGCATCGGCAAACGTTGGCTCGTCCTCCCGGTCACGCTCGGCAATCGGATTGCCGCCCTGTGCGACTGTCTGGCGATGGTCGGCAGCGGTCTTGCGAGCGTCAGCAAGGGAAATCAGCGGGTACGAACCCAAGCCCATTTCATAGCGCTTCTGTCCTTTGGAGCCGTCTGCCTTCGTGGTCACAACCGACCACATGAACAACCAGGACTTGGCACCTGAGGGCGCGACATTGAGATAGAGCCCGCCGCCATCGCTGTGCCGGCCGGGCTTGAGCCGGTCCGACTTTGCATAGGCATCAGAGAGTTTGTGCAGCGTGCGGCTCATTCCCCACTACTTTCCCCATTTCGTAGTGGGGATAATACCAGACAGTGCCGGACAGTGCTAGACGCTCGGCGGGCTACAACGCTTGCAATCCAACAACTTTCGGGACGCTTACGAACACAGTGGGACAGAGGTTATGCGGACTCCCTCTCCGCCAGCGAATTTTCTTGATGATTTACGCTTTGTTTTCAGTCGCCTAGATAGATCACCCCGATCCCTGGCGCCCCACGAAGGTGCCCCAAATTTCTGAAAGTGCGGCCATGCAAAGGTTTCCGCCAAACGCTCATACGCTCTATTCTGCGGCTAAAGGATACTGGATCGCTGCACAGATGATTGTATCCAGTCCGCACCGGGCAGGGCGTGAGATCGCTACGCTGATGCCCCTCAACCTGCTAGTTGCCTTCGCAATTGAACTATACCTGAAGTCATGGCTAAGTGCTTGCGGCTGCGATGAGGAATGCCTCAAGAAGATCGGCCATAACCTAGAGAAGGCACTAAACTCTGCGGAGAGAAATGAATAGCCCCTAGATTTGTGGACGCCTTCTTCCCTAAATTTGAGGCAAGGAGGCCATGATGGGGACCGGCAATTTCAGTGACGAGTTCAAGCGC
>NZ_JBZFLJ010000011.1:0-208152 GCF_058448885.1 Mesorhizobium sp. DxT
ATCGATTTGGGAGTACGTGCGTTTCATGGGTGGTTCCTTGCATGCGATAAGCCATTGGTATCGCTACAAAGTCGCACTTCGAATTAGAACCCACCCCCCCACAAGCAAAAGTCGCATAAGATGGATTATGGAACTTATGCTGATATGGGGGATTGCACACCTCCAGCCCGAAAGCAAAACCCGATCAAAGGCTTCAGGCCGAAATCTCGATCACCATGCCATCAAACGCAGGCTCCACATTGGCGGGCGTCTCGGCGCGCACCGCCTCATAGTCCAGCGGGATATGCATATGCGTCAGCACCGCGCGCTGCGGCTGCAGGCGTTCGATCCACTCAAGCGCTTGGCCCAGCGACAGATGGCTCGGATGCGGTCGGTATTGCAGCGCGTCGACCACCAGCACCTCGAGGCCTTCGAGCTGGGTCGCGGTTTCCTCGGGAAAGTCGCTGACATCGGAACAATAAGCGAGCCCGCCGATGCGGAAGCCGAGCGACAGGATGTCTCCATGCACCAGTGTGAGCGGCAGGAACGTGATCGGTCCGCCGGCGCCGTCGATGGTGAACGGCGTGTCGTGGGCGATCACGTGCGGTGTGACGATGGGCGGATAGGAACTGCCGGGCGGCGTCTCGAAGCAATAGCCGAACGCGTCGCGCAGCCTTTCGAGCGTTGGCTTGTCTGCGTGGATGTCGATGCGATGGCGCTGCACCAGGAAGTAGCCGCGCAAATCGTCGATGCCGTGGATATGGTCGGCATGCGGGTGCGTATAGACGACAGCGTCGAGATGCGTCGCACCCGCATCCAGCATCTGCTCGCGGAAATCCGGCCCGGTGTCGATCGCGACGCGCGTTACTTCACCAGATTCTGAAATACGCTCGACGAGCGCCGCCGCACGCCGTCGGCGGCTCTTGGGATTGGAGGGATCGCAATTGCCCCAATCACCGACGATGCGCGGCGTGCCTGGCGACGAGCCGCATCCGGTGATGACGAGGCGCAGGCGATCGGCCATGTCTTACGGCCGCGGCATCTTGGAAAACAGGCGGAAGAAATTGTCCGTGGTGATTTCGGCGATCTCTTCATCCGCAACCCCGATGGCCTTCCCAAGGACCGCCGCCGTCTCCTTCACATAAGCCGGTTCGTTGCGCTTGCCGCGAAATGGCTGCGGCGCAAGATAAGGCGCGTCCGTTTCCACCAGAAGCCTGTCGCGCGGGACGCTTGCAGCGATCTCCCGCAGCTCGTCCGAGCGTTTGAATGTGAGAATGCCGGAGAAAGACACGTAGCCACCGAGCGCAACGCCCGCTTCCGCCAGCCCTCGGCCAGAGGAAAAGCAGTGGAGAACGAAAGGGAAGGCCCCCTTCCCCATCTCGTCCTCCAGGATTGCCGCGACGTCGGCGTCGGCGTCGCGCGCATGGATCACCAGCGGCAGGCCGGTGATGCGCGCCGCAGCGATGTGTGTGCGGAAGCCCTTCGCCTGGGCGTCGCGCGGTGCGTGGTCGTAAAAGTAGTCGAGCCCCGCTTCGCCGATGGCGACGACCTTCGGATGCTGTGCCAGCCGCACGAGTTCGTCGGCCGTCACGTCAAGCTCTTCCGCGGCATTGTGCGGATGCGTGCCGACCGAGCAATAGACCTGCTCATAGGCCTCGGCTATCGCCAGCACCTGTGGGAACTTCTTCACGCGTGTCGAGATCGTCACCATCCGCCCGATGCCGGTTTCAAGCGCGCGCGACACGATCGCGTCGCGCTCCTCGGCGAAATCCGGAAAGTCCAGATGGCAGTGGCTGTCGACAAGCATTTGCGGTCGCTCAGGCTGCGGTTTCCGGCTCGACATAGCGCGGGAAAATCGGCTGCGGCGCAGGCAATGCGTCGCCCGACGTCAGCGCGAACGCGTCCGCCAGATGCGCGAAGTCACGCTGGTCCGCCGGCACGGCAAGCAGGTCCAGCAGCTTGGCTGCCGAACCCGGCACATAGGGCTGGCAGAGGATCGCCACGCGGCGCACGGTTTCGGCCGTGGTCCACAGAACAGTTTCCATGCGCGCGGGATCCGTCTTGCGCAGCGCCCAAGGCTCCTGTCCTGCGAAATAGCGGTTGGCCTCCGCAACGACTGCGAACACCGCCGCCAGCGCCTGGTGGATCGCCTGCACGCCCATCGCCTTGCGGGCTGTTGCAAGCGCATCGTCCGCCATCGCCAACATCGCGGTATCGACGTCCTGCAGCCCGCCTTTCTGCGGCACCACGCCGCCGCAGTTCTTGGCGATCATCGACAGCGAGCGCTGCGCCAGGTTGCCAAGATCGTTGGCAAGATCGGCATTGGTACGGTTCACGATCGCGTCGTGACTGTAGTTACCGTCCTGGCCGAACGGCACTTCGCGCAGCAGGAAGTAGCGCACCTGGTCGAGCCCGTAATGGTCGACGAGCGCAAAGGGATCGATCACGTTGCCGACCGATTTGGACATCTTCTCACCGCGGTTGAAAACGAACCCGTGACCGAAGACGCGCTTCGGCAGCTCGATCCCGGCCGACATCAGGAACGCCGGCCAGTAGATCGTGTGGAAGCGCGTGATGTCCTTGCCGATGACATGAAGGTCAGCCGGCCAGAAGCGCCAAAGATCAGCGTTTTCATCGGGATAACCGACGCCCGTAATGTAGTTTGTAAGCGCGTCTACCCACACATACATCACGTGTTTCTCGTCGCCAGGCACCGGAATGCCCCAGTCGAAGGTCGTGCGCGAGATCGACAGGTCCTTCAGGCCGGACCTGACGAAGCTGACGATCTCGTTGCGGCGCTCGACCGGGCCGATGAAGTCGGGGCGTTCCTCATAAAGCTTGAGCAGCCGGTCGCCATAAGCCGACAGGCGGAAGAAATAGCTCTCCTCCTCCACCCACTCGACGGGTGTGCCCTGCGGGCCGTAACGCACGCCGTCGTCTCGCAGCTCGACCTCGTCCTCGTCGTAATAGGCTTCGTCGCGCACCGAATACCAGCCGGCATAACCGCCCTTGTAGATGTCGCCGTTATCCGCCATCGCCTTCCAGATCGCCTGGGAGGAGCGGTAATGGCGTTCTTCGGTGGTGCGGATGAAGTCGTCGTTGGATGCGCCGAGCGCTTCAGCCATGCGCTTGAACTCGGCCGCATTGCGGTCGGCCAGCTCGCGCGTCGACACGCCTTCCTTGCGCGCGGTCTGGTACATCTTGATGCCGTGCTCGTCGGTTCCGGTCAGGAAGAACACGTCCTTGCCGTCGTGACGCTGGAAACGCGCAAGCGCGTCGGTCGCGATCAGCTCGTAGGCATGGCCGATATGCGGTTTGCCGTTCGGATAGGAAATGGCAGTCGTGATGTAATAGGTCTGGCTTGGCATGGGAGGTCCGGCGATCGGTTTCTGGCGGTCAGATAGCGCATCGCAAAGGCAATGGCTATCCCGGTTCAGGGATTGGCGGCCCGCCACATTCGCTGGAGCAGCCCGCTGACATGCTGCTTCTTGTCGAGATTGTAGGTCTCGGTCTCTTCAATGGCCTGCTCAGCCTCGCGCCACAGCTCCGCAAGGCCGTCTGCACGGGCGCTGTCGCCGGCCAGCGCCGCGCCCCTGGCCTGTTCTGCGATTGCTTCCAGTGCATGCTGGTTGAAGATGGAGAACTGGACGGCTGCATCGCGACCGCTGACCGCCTCGGCCACGCGCCATGCGTCGCCATAGGCATAAGGCCGAGAGCGGAGAACACCGGACACCGCATCGGCGATGTCGAGCCCGCCATACTCGGTCAGCAGCAGCGCATCGCGCACACTCCCCCCTACCCGGGTCGCCAGCGCCGCACGGCCCGCTTCATCCTCCGGCACGGTGGTCTGCGACGCGTCCAGCACCTGCAACAGCGCTGCCGGCTCCAGCGGCTTGAACTTGATCGTCTGGCAGCGCGAGCGGATCGTTGGCAGCAGGCTACCCAGCGAATGCGCAATCAGGATGAAGAGCGTGCGCGGCGGCGGCTCCTCAAGATTCTTGAGCAAGGCATTGGCCGCATTGGTGTTCATGTCATCGGCAGGATCGACGATGGCGATGCGGTACGCGCCGTCATGCGCGGTCATCGACAGGAAGCGGTTGATCTTGCGAATCTCGTCGACGGTCACCACGGATTTGAAACCCTTGGTCTTGTCGTTGACGGGCCGCGTCAGGTGCAGCACCGCCGGATGCGACCCTTGCGCAATCTGGCGGAACAGCGGCGACGATGGGTCACGCTGCGAGAACCGCGGTGGCGCATCGGCGGCTACCGTGTTTGACAGCAGGTGCTGGGCGAGATGGAACGCGAAGGTGGCCTTGCCGATGCCGGGCGGTCCGGCAAGAAGCAGGGCATGGTGCAGCTTGCCCGCGCGGTAGGCGGAGGCGACCTGCACCATCGCCTCGTCATGGCCGACCAGCAGCGGGTTCTCCGCAGGCTCGGCGATGCCGGGGATGGTGTCGAACTGTTCCGGGGCGAGGCGCTCGAAGCTCATGCAGCGCCCTCCTCCGCCATCTCGCTACGCAATACGAGGGGGTGAACCGCCTCGGCGATTGCGGCGGCAACATCTTGCGGCGATTGCCCAGCGTCGATCACCACACAGCGCTCCGGCTCGGCCCTGGCTATGTCCAGGAACGCCTCGCGCCGCCGCCGGTGAACCTCCAGCGTTTCCTTTTCATAGCGGTCCGCGCCATCGCTTCCACGCCGCGCTGTGGCCCGACGCAACCCTTCTTCGGCATCGAGGTCGAGAATGATCGTCAAGTCCGGCACCATGCCATTGATTGCGACTTTCTCCAGTGCTCGCATGAAACCGGCATCGAGATTGCCGGTCACCCCCTGGTAGACGCGGCTGGAATCCATGAAGCGGTCGCACAGCACCACCGCACCGCGCGCCACCGCCGGGCGTATCACCTGCTCGACATGGTCGGAACGCGCCGCTGCGAACAGCAACGCCTCCATGCCTGGGCCGAACGGTTCCGCCGCGCCGGACAAAAGCACGTGACGTACGGCCTCTGCACCAGGCGAGCCGCCTGGCTCGCGCGTCACCAGAACCTCCAGACCGGTGCCTCGCAACGCCTGTGCCAGCGTGACGATCTGGGTCGATTTCCCGGCCCCCTCCCCGCCCTCGAAGGTTATGAAGATACCGCGCGCCACGTCCGCCTTTCAGCCGTTGGTCTTGGATCGGCAACACACCGCCGACTCCGCCTTTGCGTCCTCACATAGGCCACGCACGCGGGAATATCCATTGGCCAGTGCCCGGAACGACACCTAGCGCAGCCAGCCGACCAGCAGCTCTTCGACTGCATCGAGCGCGCGTTGGTGGAGAGCACCGGTCCCCACGCTCTCGGCGGCAAAGAGCGGTGTCTCCTGGCTCATCGTATCGCCGATCCAGACCTTGAGCGTGCCGATTTGGGCGCCCTCTTCCACCGGTGCGACGACCGGCCCCTCATAGACGATCCGCGCGATCAGCCTGTCGCGATTTGTGATCGGCACGAAGATCGAGATGGGCCCGTCTGCACGCAGCGCCACTCCGCCCTTCTCGCCCCCGAAGGTCTTGGCCTCGCCGACCACCTCACCGGCCTCGTAGAGATCGAGTTTTTCGAACGAGCGCATGCCCCAGTCGAGGATGCGTCGCGATTCCTCCGCGCGCTGGTTGTCGCTCTCCATGCCACTCAGTGCGGCGAACAGCCGACGCCCGTCGCGACGCACGGAACCGACGATCGCATAGCCTGACTCTTCGGTAAAACCCGTCTTGAGACCGTCGGCGCCGATGTTCAGCCCAAGCAACGGATTGCGGTTGCGTTGGAGGATCTTGTTCCAGGTGAATTCGGTCTGGCTGTAGTAGCGGTAGAATTCGGGATATTCGCGCCAGATGTGCTGGGCCAGCAGAACGAGTTCGCGTGCCGTGACCACCTGGCCGTCGGCCGGCAAGCCGGTCGAGTTGCGAAACACGGACTTCTCCAGACCGATCTCGCGTGCCCGCTCCGTCATCAGCTGGGCGAAATTCTCCTCCGAACCCGCCATGCCTTCGGCGATGATGATGCAGCCGTCATTGGCTGATTGCACGATCACGCCCTGGATCAGGTCTTCCAGCCGGATAGACGAGCCAAGTTCGGCAAACATGGTGGACGTTCTGGACGGTGCGCCGCCGGTACGCCAGGCGTTCTCGGACACCAGAAATTCGTCATCGAGCGTCAGCCGACCGAGCTTGATGGCGTTGAACACCACTTCCATGGTCATGAGTTTGGCAAGGGAAGCGGGCGGGAACAGCGCGTCAGCGTCTTTGGCATAAAGAACCGTGCCGGTGTCGGCATCGATCATGAATGCCTGTTTGGCCCTGGTCTCGAAGAGCTGTGCCTGTGCCCCAGCACATGCAGCCAGAAGCAACGAAAGCCCTAGAACATAAACGCGAAAACGCGCGAGCCTCACCATTCCAATAACCCCGAACCAGCCCTTGAAGCCCCGAAACTAAAGCATGGGCCATTCCATGGGAACCGCTCTGCCGGCGCGAGATGCAGCCGTGTCGACCGCCGACGGGCGGGCCGCAATGCCGCTCATCATACTCTGCCCTGGAAGATGGCGCTTGCGCCCTACTCGCGTACCGTCATCGCGTCGCTGGCGCCTGCCGCCCATGCAGCCCTGAGCAGGCTGTCGGTTGAAACCCGGCCATCCGAGCGCAGGCTGAGGGCAAACCCGTCGCCGCTCCAGTCGGTTTCGATGGTAGCCTTGCCGGCTGCCTCGAGCGCACGCGCCATCGTTCCGGCTTCGGCCTGGCTGGCATACGTGCCGACCGCGACATATTCCGAGGGGGCGGAAGCCGCCGTATAGCGCTTGTTGAGCGCGGCCAGGAGCGCGGCATTGTCGGGCGCGCTGCCGGCGAAGTCGGCGACCACCTGGGCTGCGCGCTTCACGCGCTCGTCGGCATAGGCCAGCGCTTCGGTGGGCTGCCCGGTACCGAGACGCCTTGCGAGCCCGACGCCAGGTCTTTCTGGCGCGATAGGACCGAAATCAGGCAAGATAGGATCGCCAGGCGCAGCCGCCACGGGCGCCTGGGATGCCTGCTGACCCGGGAAAACCGGCGCGGCCGCGGCAGAAACCGTAGGGGTCGGTCCATTCATGGCAATCATCACGCCGGTGGGCAGGCCATCGGACGGGTCGGGCCCGACACCGCCCGGCTTGTAGGATGCCATCAGGAAAGCGTCATCCTGTCCGTCGAGTGGCGCGCGCCCGACATATTCGACCTCAACTTTCGCCACGCCCTTCTGCGTGTAGTCGAGCAATTCGGCGGCTCGGCGCGACAGGTCTATGATGCGGCCATGCGCGAACGGGCCGCGATCGTTGACGCGAACGATCACCGACGAGCCATTCGCCCTATTGGTAACGCGCGCATAGCTGGGCAGCGGCATCGTCGGATGTGCCGCTGTCAGGTGCGTCATGTCATAGACTTCGCCATTGGCAGTGAGCCGGCCGTGAAAGGCGTCCCCATACCAGGATGCCATGCCGGAATTGCGGTAGTCCGGGTCTTCCTTGGGATGATACCACTTGCCCTTGACCTTGTAGGGCTTGCCGACCTGTTCGCGCCCGCCGCCGCGCGGCAGTCCGGAGCGCTTCATCGACACTCTGGGGCTGGCCTTCACCCCGTATTCCGATTCAGCGAAATATTCCTTGGTCGAGGTGCGCTTTGCCGACGCCGTCTGCGGCCCGGACGTCGAGCACGCCGCAAGCATCATGGATGTGACGGTAATCGTGACGAGGCCAACGCCGCGCGCCGTATGCCCTGCGGGCGCAGATGCCTTGCTTGTCAACGTCCCGAACCCCTCATGCGAAACCACACCGCCTCCTCGAAACCCCGCCGATGCGGTGGTTTACCCGATTACGATGCGTGATGACACCCTCGCGCAAATTGCGCATGCAATGCTTATTACCATGTTAACCGATTGTGACGGGATACGGGCAAGATTATGGCATTCGCTGATCAAACGACGCCAAGCCGCTTGCCGCTTGAATTGGTCGGCCGCCTGACGCATACACGTCGCACCGGAGGGATGGCCGAGCGGTTTAAGGCACCGGTCTTGAAAACCGGCGAGGCAGCGATGTCTCCGTGGGTTCGAATCCCACTCCCTCCGCCACTTGCCCTAGCGAAAGCGTTCTCCCGATCCGGCTGCGGTCGGATTTTTCCGTTGTTTTCGAGGGTTATGCGGGAGGGGCTGAGCACTGGCCGTGCCGCCGCGAGGCCCCGAAGCGGTCTCTCGGGGCCGATATTCTCCGGACCTGTTGCCTGCGCGGATTTAGTCAATTCTATCCAAGTGACTGAAAATATGTCAATTTTTGACTGGCACAGCTAATCACTTCGATTTCAGTGGCATTCGCCGCTATGGAACAGAAATCGAACGCCTGGACCATTCTCTGATGAATGTCAGCTGGAAGTCCCGTTCGATACGTCTTGGCTCGTCTCCCAGTCCGCGTAGGTGCGTCCATCGGGAAGCTTCCAGAGAATTCGGCCGTTTGCGCTCGCGCCGATGACGGTCGCAGCTGCGGCAGATGCGGACGTGAAGCTGTAGTCGCTCGTGAAGATGAGGAAATCACCTTCTTCGCGAAGGACGCCCTTCTCTATGAGGGTGTTCCTGAGGGTAACTGTGCCTCTCGGAATCGTTCGCGTCGTTCGAACTCTCGCCTTCGATCCGGCTGCAACGACAAAGTCCCCGGATGGCCCAATTTCCATATCAGCCGTGAACCCCTCGCCGCGAAAGAAAAACCGGGGGCTCTCATGGGCGCTAGCCTTAGGCAGATCCCGCTCCAACATCGGATCTGGCGTTCGCCCGCGAATTTCACGGAACAGATCCCAACCAAGCGCACCGACTAGCGTTTTTGTCTGATCCACGAACTCCTCCATCGCGGCGCGGTCGGGCAGAGGCAGCTTGCCGGCGTCGTCGGACGGTGTCCGCGAGTTGGGGATGGTCCAGCGCGGATTGCTCCCAACGCCGCGGATCAGGCAAGCCTCGACATAGCGAGCGTGGCTCTTGGTCAGGTTCTCGTCCTTGCTGATGAGGATCACAGTATCGATCCAGAAACCCTTGGCGTCTCGCCCGGCCTCATTTGAGTTGTGATACGACAGGCGAGCGCCGATGCCTTCGGACTCGCCGATGTATGCAAGCTGTCGGTCTTGAACGTCTTCGTCGTTGCCGATGAGGATATATACGCCCGGCCGCTCGATCTCTGGAAAAGCTTCGCGAACCCGTCGAAGCTGGTTGCGGCGGAAGGCTATCGCCTGGATCGTCGACATCGAGATTTGCGCCACCCGAATGCCGTTTGGATCACCATCAAGAAGGAAAATGTTTATCGAGCGAGGCTTGTTCATTCCGCCCCTTTTTCATGCAAGGGTGGTAACAAAAACTCGGTGGAGGCGGCGCGCCCAAAAACTCTTCTCAGTCGTCGATTAGTATCCGGCCCAACCACAGGGCGGAAAATCCAACGTACATGGCGCAGGTAAGTCATTCTAACCAAACCTCTGCCGCCAAGGGCAGTTCATTGAGCTCTGCGCGAGCATCTCGCCATGTCGGGTAATACTCCGTCATCTTTGCTACGAAGCGTTCGCTGTGCTTCGGTTCGATGAGGTGGACCATCTCGTGCAGGACAACATATTCCAGCAGGTCTTTCGGCTTCTTCACCAGCTCGGTGTTGAGGCGAATATTGCGCTGGCGAGGGTTGCACCCGCCCCATTTCGTCTTCATGCGCTGGAGGAAATAGCCGGCGACCTCGACGCCGAGCTTCGCTTCCCACTTTCGTATCAGCGGAGGGATAGCTTCATGTAGCAGTGACCGATGCCACTCCTGCATGACCTCTTCCCGCTTTGCGGGCGAGCTTCCGGGACGTACCGTGAGTGTGATCCTACGATGGTCCAGCCGAACGAAAGGCTTTATGTCCTTCTCAACAATGGAAAGTAGGTAGCGCCGTCCCCACAGATAGTGGCTTTCTCGCTCGACAAATTGGCGCGGTGTTTCCCGGGCCTGCCCGAGCAATTTCGCCTGCTGGTCCCGGATCCAGCCAATCTTGGATGCAGCATAGGCCCGGGCCACTTCCGGGCGGGTCGCCAGAGGCGCAACAAGTGTGACCCGCCCGCTCGGCGGATGCACCGACAGATGGACGTTTTTGATGTCCTTTCGGGTCATCGCGATGGTAATGTCGCCGAGCTGGATCGTTTCCGTCATCAGTAACCCGGCTGATTCTTGATGATTTCGAACAGCGCCAACGTGGCATCGCGGTCGCGGTCAAGAATGGGAAACAGGGCGTTGAGTACCTGCGCCTCGCGTGCCTGGTCGCCCTTCCATCCCGCGGGTGCGCGCTCCCTAACGGCCAGATCGATCCGCAGGGCCAGTGCGGCCTTGTCATCGTCATTTGCAGGGCACTGGAATGTTGAGGCCGATATCGATGCGAGGTTGTTGAAGACGACCGTCGCTTCCCGTTTGCCATGCAGCGCTGAAGGAACGCCAGCGTCGGGTTGCTTTGAAGCCAGCCTCTTAACCAGCTCTTCCGCCTTGCGGAGGAACTCCTCATAGGCGGCTGCGTCTGCCCGGCTCTGCTTGATCAGATCGTCCAAAAGCTTCGACATCTGATCGTAGAATCGGGGATCGGTGAGCTGGTCCCGGATGATTGTTTTGCGGACGTTGTTGATGATCCCCTCGGCAATGGCATTCTTCGTGAGCTTGCCCTTCTCGTTGAGCTTTCGCGCAATTGCGTCGTGGATTCCCGTCTCGATGATGAGCTCGGTCAGCGGGAGCTGGTCCAGCTCCCCCAGGTCGGCCGCCGGGTCGGCTTGGACATAGGTGTTTAGCAGATGCCGCATATCCGCTTCGTAAGGCTTGATGTCGAGCTCCTCGCCCGAGTGCTTCTTGATGGCTGAGCGGATCTCGCCGTAGAACTCCGCTTCCTTCTGCAAGGCGGCCGCGTCGGCGTCAGAGTATCCGGCTTCGGTGAGGTCCTGCGCGATGGCAGCAAAGGCTCGAACAAAGACCGCCACCGCCTTGTAGAACGAAACCCGCAACGGCTCGGTCTCACTGAGCGCGTTTGGGTTCGCAGCATCGCCGCAGAAATAATGAAGAAACTGCTCTACAGGATGAAAATAAAATGACTGAAAATACCAAAAACAACGAAATGGAACCGGACGATCAGCCCGAGGTCGAGCCCATCCCCGAACCTGAAGGCGAAACCGAAATCATCGAGACCGACTTCGAGATTGGACAGGATAACATCGCCAGTTCCTGGAAGCTTGAATTCGACATTCACCAGGTCGTGTTCACCGTTTCGGCGTTGGGGATCGTGGCCTTCACGTTCCTCACGATGGCCTACCAGACCGCGCTGGAGCCGGTGTTCCTGAACGTTCGCGATTGGCTGACCGGCAATCTCGACTGGTTCTTCCTGCTGTCGGGCAACATCTTCGTGCTGCTTTGCCTGTTCCTGATCGTGTCGCCGCTTGGCAAGGTGCGCCTCGGCGGCCCCGACGCGACGCCGTCCTATGGCTATGTCGGCTGGTTCTCGATGCTGTTTGCAGCAGGCATGGGTATCGGGCTGATGTTCTACGGCGTCTCCGAACCGATGAGCCATTTCGGGTCCGCCATGGGCGGCATCAGCGTCGGCGAAGACGGCCTGCGCACCGACTGGGCGCCGCTGGGCGGGGCCGAGGGCGATACCGCCGAGGCCGCGCGCCTTGGCATGGCGGCCACGATCTTTCACTGGGGCCTGCATCCTTGGGCGATCTACGCCGTCGTGGCGCTGGCCCTGTCGCTCTTTGCCTACAACAAAGGCCTGCCGCTGACCTTGCGCTCCTGCTTCTACCCGATCTTCGGAGAAAAGGTCTGGGGCTGGCCGGGCAATGTCATCGACATCCTCGCGATCTTCTCGACGATCTTCGGTCTTGCCACATCGCTGGGGATCGGCGCGCAGCAATCGGCTGCGGGCCTGAACTTCCTGTTCGGCACCTCGACCGCCAACCCCATGCTGGTCACGCTGATCATCGTCATCACGGCACTGGCGCTGGTGTCGGTGGTGGCGGGCCTGGATGCGGGCGTCAAACGGCTGTCGGAACTCAACATGGCGCTGGCGGCGATCTTGCTGATCTTCGTGATCGGTTTTGGCCCGACGATGGAAATCGCCTCCGGGTTCTTCTCCAACCTCGTGGCCTACGGGGAATACCTGCCGGCGCTTTCGATGCCCTTCGGGCGTGAGGACGCGAACTTCACGTCGGGTTGGACGGCCTTCTACTGGGCGTGGTGGATCAGCTGGTCGCCCTTCGTGGGCATGTTCATCGCCCGCGTCAGCCGCGGCCGGACGGTGCGCGAATTCCTGATCGCGGTGCTGATCGTTCCGACTGTGCTTTCAGTGCTGTGGATGACCGCGATGGGCGGCACCGCGATCGGGCAGGTGGTGAATGACGGCTTCACCGGGGTGCAGGACGCGGCGCTGGAACTGAAACTGTTCGAGATGCTGACCCAGCTGCCCCTGACCGGGCTGACATCGCTGATCGGCATCATCCTGGTGGTGGTGTTCTTCGTCACCTCCTCGGACTCCGGCTCGCTGGTGATCGACACCATCGCGGCGGGCGGCAAGGTCAATGCCCCTACACCGCAGCGGGTGTTCTGGGCCAGTTTCGAAGGCCTTGTAGCCATCGCGCTGCTGCTGGGCGGCGGTCTTGTGGCGTTGCAGGCGATGGCGGTCTCGACCGGGCTGCCCTTCACCATCGTGCTGCTGGGCGCGTGCTATTCCATCGTGCGCGGCCTGATGAGCGAACCGCGCTGACACATCGGCAGGGCGGCTTTGGGTCGCCCTGCCGGCCTTTGCGACCATGCCGCGCGGCGCGGTCGATGGCGGTGCGTTTTTCGGCGGTCGGGCCGCGCGTTCGTCGGCACACCCGGTTTATGCTGAGTTCATGGAACAGTTTCATCGCGCCGTCAGGCTTCTCTACACCGGCACGAGCGAAAGCGCCCGCCGCTTTCGCTACGGGCTGATTGCGTTCGATGCGGCCAGCATCGTCTATTTCATCGCGACCGCTGCCCTGCCAGCGACACCGACCATCATGGCACTGAACGCGGTTCTGGGCATCGTCATCTTGCTGGATTTCGCAGCCCGGATGTGGATCGCCCCCAACCGACGTCGCGAATTGCTGCAAGTCCATACCATCGCCGATCTGATCGTTGTCACATCGCTGCTGCTGGCGCCGTTTCTGGCCGAAAACCTCGGGTTCCTGCGCGTTCTGCGCGGGCTCCGATTGATCCGCTCCTACCATCTGCTGCGCGACCTGCGCAGCGAAAGCCTGATCTTCCGCCGTCACGAGGATGCGATCCTGGCGGCTGTCAACCTGTTCGTCTTCATCTTCGTGACCACGTCGGTCGTTTTCGTGCTGACCTTCGACGAGGCGGCCGGCGTGGCGGGCTACATCGACGCGCTTTACTTCACGGTGGCGACGCTGACGACCACAGGCTTCGGCGACATCACCATGACGACGCCGGGCGGCAAGCTGCTGTCGGTATTCATCATGGTCGTGGGCGTGGCGCTTTTCGTGCAGCTTGCACGCGCCATCTTCCAGCCGTCCAAGATCAAATATAAGTGCCCGGAATGCGGTCTGAAGCGGCACGAGCCGGATGCGATCCACTGCAAGCATTGCGGCGAGCCGCTCAAGATCGAAACGGAGGGCGAGACGGGGGCATGAGCGCCCCGGTCTCGCCCGATCACGGGCCGCAAGGCTGCTGCGCCCTGGACGTGAAGGCCGGGCATTATGAAAGAAAGCACATGTCCAAAGAAGCCGATCTCGACCCAAACGAAGAAAAACAAGCCGACGAATATTCGAACGTCCCGACGTCGGTGATTTTCGAGGCGATCCGCCGCGAGGGGGAGCACGAGCTGTCTCGCCCGCTGAGCGCGCTCTGGTGGTCGGGCGTCGCCGCGGGGCTGGCGATCAGCACTTCGGTGCTGGCCAAGGGGTTTCTCGCGTCGATCCTGCCCCACGCCGACTGGGCGGCGGGCGTCACCAACCTCGGCTACACGGTGGGGTTTCTCATCGTGATCCTCGGCCGGATGCAGCTGTTCACCGAGAACACGATCACGCCGATCCTGCCGCTGTTTCTCGCGCCGACGCGGTCGAACTTCGCGCAGACCGCGCGGCTGTGGGGGATCGTGTTCGCGGCCAACATGGCGGGCTGTCTGGCTGCGGCGCTGGTTCTGGTGCACGGGCACATCCTGCCCGATGCACGGTTCGAGGGCATTGTCGCCATTTCGCACCACTATGCAGAAGCCACACCGTTCGAGCATTTCGCCTGGGGCATTCCTGCGGGATTCCTGATCGCCGCGCTGGTCTGGATCTTGCCGCGGATGGAGAGCGCCGGCGAAGTGCTGATGATCGTGATCATCACGTATATCATCGGGTTGGGCGGCATGTCGCACGTGGTGGCGGGCTCGACCGAGCTGTTTGTGCTCGTCATGGGCGGAGAGCTTGGGTTTGCTCCGGCGGTCTTCGGCGGTATCCTTCCGGCGCTCGCCGGAAACGTTCTAGGCGGCACGGGCATCTTCGCGGCGCTGACTTATGCACAGGTGCGCGAGGAGATCTGACGGGCCGAAGCAATCCCCCCCGCCCGGACTGCTTGCAGGACGGACGATCCAGACATCGACGAAAACGCTCCACGCTCTCCGGTTCGTCAGGGTTTGTCGGGGTGGTGATTGTTCGGTGACAGCAGGTTGGTCACGGATTCGGGCAGGTCGGACACCTCGGCCTGTTGCTTCAGATCGCTTTCCTCGGATTTGAGGTCACCCTCGCCAGAGGAGACAGTGGCGGCTTCGGCCGTGTCGTCCGGAATGGCAGCACGCGACGTGTCATCCGCCGCGTCTGCCGCGAAGGGGATCCGCTGCAACGGCACCCCTTCGGGAAAGATCACTTCATGGACGGGTGCTGGCATCGAGATGCCTGCGTCCTGAAGTGCGCGCTTGATCTGGCGCATGACGGACGAGCGGACCTTGAAGAGCGAATAGGATTTGCCGTCGAACCAGAACTGCACCCTTAGGTCCACTGTCGATGGTCCCAGCTCGTCGACGATGGCAGCGGGTTCGGGCTCAGCAAGGACGGCGGGGTGCGCGTTCAGGATCGCAATGATGAGATCCTGAGCCTGCACGATCGAATTGTCGTAGCCGATTCCGACTGTGAATTCGGCGCGCCGGTTTGGATTGCTGGAGAAGTTCGTGACAACACTCTTGAACACCACTGAGTTGGGGATCTGGATGTGGTTGCCGTCCAGTGTCAAAAGGATTGTCGTGCGCATGTTCAGATTCTGAACAATCCCCTGATACTCACCAATCTTGATCCAGTCGCCGGTCCGGAACGGGTTGCGCGCGCTCAACAGGATACTTGCCAGCGAGTTCTCGGCAATCTCGCGGAACGCGAGGCCAACAATAATACCGACAAGACCGGTGCCGCCCAGCACCGTCACGGCTAGCCGGGTCAGCCCGGCTATCTGCAAGACAAGATACAATCCGATCAGGAAGACGGGTAAGGCGATGCCCCGCGCCGCGATGTCCACCAGCAAGGGTGATGTCATCCGGCGGTGCAGCAGTCGCCGCGTCAGGGCGGCCGCGCCGCGGGATAACATCCAAAAAACGATCAGGATCAGGATCGAAACGACCGTCAGGGGCGCGAACCATTGCGCCCGATCGACCAGCCGCTCCAGTTCGCGCCAGGTCGGGGTCAGGTCCCAACTGATCGGGCGCTGCACCGCTATGCGGTTGACCACGGCAACCACGTCCTGCGTGCGTAAGGCGAGTTGTTGTGCCCATTCCCGACGCTCGTCGGTCTCCGTCTGTCCGTCGAGAAACACGATGCCCTGACGCACGGAAACGGAAAGGGGATCAAACCAGCCGCTGGCCTCCAGAATGCTTGTCAGACGATCCGCGATCTGCGTATCGCGGGCTTCAGGCGCGACGGAGATTTCCCTGCCGGTGTCGGCTGTTGTCGCATCGTCGTCGGCTGGAACAGTCTGTGCCTCCACCGCTGTGCCGGCCAGGGTCAGCATGAAGATCGCAAGGATCGCGAGCGGTCTGACGATATTGGACAAACGAATGTGGGCCGACATCGTACACTCCATCCCAAAATCCCGAGGAACACCAAGTCGCGTGGCGCACGGCTTCAACCCGAAGGACAATATCAGCGACCACAGCCGCTTGTCTGCCAGACTTAATCTTGACGCGAGCAGCCTTGTTAGGCCCATTCGCAATGCGACTGGCGGGGTCATTCGTTTTGCACCTCATCGAGGCCTCGGGCGAGGATCGCACCCAGCGCCGCGATGACGGCGAAGCCGAGCAGGACCGGCGCGGGGCCGAAGCGGTCCGCCGCGATCCCGAACAGCCCGCCCGCCAGAAGCGCCGCCCCGATCAGCGTGTTCGAGAGCGCCGTATAGCGGGCGCGGAAGGCGTCCTCGGCCATGTCCGTCAGGTGCAGCTTGCGGCCCGCGCGCACCCCCTCATAGGCGATCTGGGCGGCAAAGATCGCCCCTGCGGCGCCAAACGCGCCGCCAAGCCCGCCGAGCGCGAGGCCCACGCCGCCCACCACCGCGAAGACAAGTGCTCCGAGGGCGCCCGCAGCCATCAGCGTCTGGCGGCTGGAGCGGTCCGACAGCCGCCCCCAGACATAGGACGCCAGTACCGAAGCCGCGGTCGAGGCCATCACCAGTGGCCCCAGTTGGTCGAGCGCGCTGCGCCCCGAGGCCGCCGACAGCATGACGATGAAGGGCGGCGCCAGCGCGGTGACGGCCAGCGCCGCCCGCGCGCCGACAAACAGGCGCAACTGGGCGTCGGTCATGATCGGGTCGATCAGGGCCGCCAGCGATCCGTCGTCACCCTCTGTATCGGGCGCTTTTTCGGGCTCGCGCAGCGTCATGAAGATGGCGGAGGCAAGCAGGAACGCCGCGCCGGCCACCGCGATGATCGCCGCCAGCGGGGCCACCGCCACCTCGAAGAGCCCGGAGGCCATCAATAGCCCCACGCCAAATACCGAGACAGACGCGACCGAGGCAGCAAGTCCGGTGATCGCGCCGCGCCGCGTCTTGGTGATGGTGCGCGCCAGCGCGTCCTTGTAGCTGACGGACGCGGCCGAGCGTGCGATCGCCAGAACCGCGAGACAGCCAAGGATCACCGCGCCCGCCACGGCGCCCGACAGCAGCAGCGCGGCGGCCGCGATGCAGAGCGCGGCCAATCCCTGCACCGCGCTGCCCACCGCCCAGAACCGCTTGCGCTGCGGGCTCGCCTCGACGCGACGGGCCAGCGCCAGTTGCGGCAGGAGCGCGCCCGCCTCGCGCACGGGCACCAGAAGCCCGACCATCGCGCCCGGCGCCGACAGGGCCGTCAGCAGCCAGGACAGGACCAGCTTGGGGTCGATCAGCGCGTCCGCCGTCTTGGTCAGGGTCAACGACACCACATGCACGACCCCGTTGCGCGCCTCGCCAGGCTCGATCTGCGCGGTCTGCGCGCCGGTGATCGCGCCGAAGGCGGATTTGACAGGATCGCTCATCGGGGCTCGAACTTTCCGACGGGGATCTTGAGGTAGCTGTGCCCGTCCGCCTCGGCCTCGGGCAGCCGCCCGCCACGGATGTTCACCTGAAGCGCCGCCAGCATGCGCTCCGGCAGCGGCAGGGTCGCGTCGCGCGCGTCGCGGGTGGCGATGAACTCGGCCTTGCCGATCCCGTCCTTGACATGGCGGTTGCGCAGGCGATGCTCCGCGACCGTCGCCATGTAGTCGGGCGCCGCGTCCTCAGCCGGATAGTCGTGGCCGATGTAAAGCCGCGTGCCGCCCGGCAGGTCGAGGATCGCGCGAATAGAATTCCACAGATCCTCGGTGCTGCCGCCGGGAAAATCCGCCCGGCTGGTGCCGCTCTCGGGCATCATGAGCGTGTCGTGCACGAAGGCCGCGTCGCCCGCAACATAGGTGATCGAGGCCAGCGTGTGACCGGGCGAAAACATGACCCGCACGGGGATTTCGCCCACCATGAACTCGTCGCCTTCCGCGAACAGACGGTCCCATTGCGAGCCATCGGTCGGTACATCGTCGCCGAGGTGATAGAGGTCGCGCCACAGCTTCTGAACGTCCGTCACCTTCTCGCCGATGGCGGTCGGTGCACCGATTTGCCTCGACAGGTAAGGCGCCGCGCTGAAGTGATCGGCATGGGGGTGCGTGTCTAGCACCCAGACCACCTCCAGACCTTCGGCCTTTACATAGGCGAGGATCTCGTCGGCGCTTTCGGTCGTGACGGCGCCGGCCTCGGGGTAGAAATTCCAGACCGGATCGACGATGGCGGCCTTCTTCGTCTCCGGGCAGTGGAAGACGTATTGCAGGCTTCCGGTGGGCCGGTCGAAGAAGGCGCGGACGATGGGAGACATGCGATTTACCTCGATTTTCTGCTCAGTGGGCAAGGACAAGCATCTGGAAGGCCATCATGGCCGAGAAGGCCAGCGTCACGGCGGTCGCCGCCGATCCGTGGCGAACCTTTTCCAGCGCGTCGGGGTAAAGTTCCGAAAACACCATCCAGATCATCGCGCCGGCGGCGAGGCCAAGGCCAACAGGCAGAAAGGGTCGGAAGGTTTCGACGAAGAGATAGGCGGGCGCGGCCATGATCGGCTGCGGCAGGCTGGTGAAGATCGCCCAGAGCGCGGCCTTCCAGACGGGTGAGCCGCGCGGCACCAGCACCAGCGCAATTGCCAGCCCCTCGGGCACGTTGTGGAAGGCGATGGCCGTGGTGATGTAGGTGCCGAGCCCCTCGGAGCCGGCGAAGGACACGCCGACGCCCACGCCTTCGGCAAAGGAATGCGCCGTCATGATGCCGAGGATCAAGAGCGCCTTCGCGGCGCCCGCGCCCTGCAAGTCGGCCACTTCCACGTCGCCCGCGCCCGCGAGCAACCGGTCGGCCAGAACGATCGCGCCCAGCCCCGCAAGCACGCCCACCAGCGTCAGCGTGATGTCGAGCGACACGCCTTCGGCGATCAGGCTGTGGCTGGCGGCCAGCATCAGCCCGGCGGCGGCGGCGTTCGACCAGCCCATCGTCCGGTCGCCAACCTTCCTGACGAACAGGAAAGGCAGCGCGCCCGCGCCGGTCATGATCGCGGTGAGACCCGCCGCGGCGACCACGATCCAGAGGGCTGTGTCCATGCTGAGTCTACAGAAATGCTTCGGTCCGACCCTTCGCTGCCCGCGATCCTTGCGCGGGCGGCGTGGGAAGGACGGTCAGTTGTTGGAGGCGTCGTCGTCTGCCGCGCTCCACGCTTCTGAAAAAGCTCCCCAGGCGTCGGAGAAGCCGGTCTTCAGTTCGTCCCAGGCGCTGCTCGCGCCGGACTCCAGCGCACCGTAGCGCTCGCCGAGGCGGTTGCGCGTCTGCCGCAGGTCGCGCAGCCGCGCCTCGGCGGTCTCGCGCGCGGCGTCAGACATCTCCGACCAGTTCTCACGCAGGGCCTGCTCGCGCCGCTCGATCTCGGCGTCGAGACGGTTGAGTGCCTCGCGCGCCTCGGCCAGCGCCTGGTCGCGCTCCTGCTCCGAATAGGCCGCGATGGCGTCCATCGCGTCGGAGATTTCCGCGCGGACCTCGTCGGCGGTGGTCAGCGCGTCCGAGTCCTGCGCCGCGGCGGGCATGGCGAGCAGAGCTGCGAGCCCTGCCGCCCGCAGAGTATCGAGGAAGGTCATCGGCATTTCCTCACTTGAAGCGGGCCATGGCGCTGTCGAAGGCGCCCGAGATGCTGTCCCAGGCCTTGTCGAAGCCCGCCTTCATGTCGTCCCAGGCGTCGTCGCTGGCCTCGCGCAGCTCCTTCAGCTTGGCCTCGGCCTCGTCACGCTGCGCGCGGGCCTCGTCGAGCTGCTTCTGCGCCTCGATCTTCGCGTCGGCTTCGGCCTCGTCGACCTGCGCCTTCATCTTGTCGATCTCGGCGTTCCATTGATCGATCTTCGCCTTGGCTTTTTCGATATACTGGTCCCGTTCGGACATCGGAGCGATTCCTTCCTGTTGAGGGGGCGTGCATATGCACGCGGTCAAAAGTTATCCGATTGCCTGCTGGTGGAATAGTAGGCTAAGTCCCGACCAGATGGATAAAATCATGGCACGAGGAGGCCGCACCATGTCCGAGACCACGAAACTTACACTGCCCGTCGTCGAGCTTGCCCGCGCGAACGACGAGTTCCGCAAGGTTCTCTGGACCGGCGACAAGACGCAGCTTGTGCTGATGGCTATCCCCGAGGGCGGCGAGATCGGCGGCGAGGTGCACGACGGGCACGACCAGTTGCTCTACTTCGTCGCCGGGTCCGGCGTGGCGAAGATCGGCGAGACCGAGACCGAAATCGCCGATGGCGATGTCAGCATCGTGCCCTCGGGCCAGTTCCACAACTTCCGCAACACCGGGTCAGGGATGCTGAAGCTCTTCACCACCTACAGCCCGCCCGAGCATGAACCCGGCACCGAGCACGCCACCAAGGCCGAAGCCGACGCGGACGAGTGAGCCGGTGAAGGTCGATACCGTTATCGTGGGCGCGGGGAGCGCGGGGCTGTCGGCCCTGCGCGAGGTGCGGCGTTACACCGACGACTTCCTGCTGGTGAACGACGGCCATTGGGGCACGACCTGCGCCGCGGTGGGCTGCATGCCGTCCAAGGCGCTGATCGAGGCGGCGAACGCCTATCATCGCCGCACCAGTCTGGATGAGTTCGGGATTCGGGGCGCGGAGGGGCTGCGCGCGGACATACCCGCGGTGCTGGCACGGGTGCGCAAGATGCGCGACCAGTTTGTGAAGGGGCCGGAAGCGGTGCCCGAAAAGCTGGGCAAGCGCGCCATCGCGGGGCGGGCGCGCCTGCTTGGCCCCGGGCGGCTGGAGGTGAACGGCGATACGATCGAGGCGCGCGCGATCATCCTCGCCCCCGGCAGCAGCCCCGTCGTGCCAGGCCCGTGGCGCGACTTCGGCGACCGTATCCTGACCACCGACACGCTGTTCGAACAGACGGACCTGCCGCGCCGCATCGCCGTCATCGGCATGGGCGCCATCGGGGTCGAGATCGCTCAGGCGCTGGCCCGGCTGGGGCTGGAAGTGGCGGGGTTCGACGCGGTCGAGGCGCTGGCGGGCATCGACGATCCGCAGGTGCTGGCCGCGTTCCGCCCGCTGATCGCGGCCGAAATCGCGCTGCATCTCGGCGCCCCGGCGGAGCTTGAGGATGCGGGCGGCGCGATCCGGGTCACCGGCGCGCAAGGGTGTTTCGAGGCCGACGCAGTTCTGGCGGCGATGGGGCGCAGACCGAATATCGACGGTCTGGGGCTGGAGACGCTCGGCGTATCGCTCGGCGATAACGGCATGCCAGAGGTCGATCCCGCCAGCTTGCGCATCGGCGATCTGCCCGTGTTCCTGACCGGCGACGCGAACGGGTATCGCCCGCTGCTGCACGAGGCCGCGGACGAAGGTCATATCGCCGGCCGCATGGCCGCGCCGGACGCAGGCAGCGCCGGGCTGTGCCGACGCGCCCCGCTGTCCATCGTGTTCTCGTCCCCTCAGGTGGCGCGCGTTGGCTCGCCGCTGTCGGAGCTGGGCGACGCGGACATCGCGACCGGCAGTGCGGATTTCTCGAAACAGGCGCGCGCTAGCATGGCGCAGACCGCCGCCGGCCTGTTGCGCATCCATGCCGAGCGCGAGACCGGACGCCTGCTGGCCGCCGAGATGTGCGTGCCGGGTGGCGAACACCTGGCGCATCTGCTGGCGCTTGCCGTGGAGCAGCACATGACGGTCGCCGACATGCTGGCCATGCCATTCTACCACCCGGTGCTCGAGGAAGGGCTGCGCAACGCGCTGCGCGACCTTGCCAAGGGCGTGGCGGGCGCGGGCGGATCGGATCTCTCCGACTGCAAGGCAATCGGCCATGATGCGCTTGATTGACGCCCATGCGGCGCGCAAGACAAGGCGGAACGGGCCATGATCTCGCGCTATGCCTGGTATCTTCGGGAGTTCCTCAAGAATGTCTGGGTCCGCGTCGTCGGTTTCGCGATCCTGGCCTTGCTCGCGGCTGTCCTTGCCCGGGTCCTTTCGCCGTATCTGCCGCCCGCGCTTGCGCTGCAGACCGGCTCCGAGGCGGTGTCGCAACTCCTCGGCATCCTGACCTCGTCGATGCTGGCGGTGACGACCTTCTCGCTTTCAATCGCGGTTTCGGCCTTCGCCGCGGCTGCGGGGTCGGCCACACCGCGCGCGACGGTGCTGCTGCAGGAGGATCGCACGACGCAAAACGTGCTGGCCACGTTTCTTGGCGCCTTTCTGTTCGGGCTCGTCGGCCTCGTGGCGCTTCACGCAGATTTCTACGATACCTCCGGCAAGGTGGTGGTGTTCCTGTTCACTGTGCTGGTGATCGGCCTCGTCGTCGTCGCGCTGATCCGGTGGATCGGTCACCTGATGCAGTTCGGTCGCATGGGCGACACCCTCGACCGGGTCGAGCGCGCAGCCTGCGACGCTCTGATGCGGCGGTTGGAAAACCCCTTTCTCGGCGGCAGGCCGCTGCGTGATGCGCCGCCCACGGAAGCCGCGATCATCGGTGCAGAAGACACCGGCTACATCCAGCATGTCGACATGCAGGCGCTTCAGGACTGCGGGGAAAGCCTTGAGGCCGATGTGTTTCTTCATCGTCTGCCCGGCAGTTTTGTCGCGCCGGGCACACCACTGCTGTCGGTGAAGTCATCGTCGCTCGACGACAGGCAGCTGGCCGACCTGCGCCATGGCGTCACCATCGGGCCGTCGCGGAAGTTCGACGAGGATCCGCGGTTCGGCGTCATCGTTCTTACCGAGATCGCCTCGCGCGCGTTGTCGCCGGCCGTCAACGATCCGGGCACGGCGATCGACATCATCGGCCGCCATGTCCGGCTTCTGGCGCGGTGGCGCCTGCGCGACGACGCCGAGGTGCGGTTCGACCGGGTTCACGTTCCTCCGATCCTTGTGCAGGATGTGATCGAGGATGCCTTTCGTCCGATCGCGCGCGACGGGGCAGCGCTGCCCGAGGTCCAGATCAGACTGCAGAAGGCGTTGGCCGCATTGCACGGGAGCGCGCCTGACATCTTCGGGCCCGCCTGCATGGCGATGTCACGCGAGGCGATCGCGCGCGCCGAAGCCGCATCGCTTCTACCGGCAGAAATGGCTGCCATCCGCAGCGTCGCGCCCGATCCGATCGAAATTCATGGGCACGTGCCGTGACGCCTTGTCCGTGCTTGGCTTTACCGAGATACGCAAGCCGACCAACTGATTGCAGAAACCAAATCGAAGGAACATGTATCGGCACCAAAGGCGCACATTGAAAAGCAAAAACGCCGTCACGCGCCCGCCATTCCTGGGATTGCAGCAGCACTTGGGATCGTCGTTGCAGTCTTGCGGGCTCACGGCCTGTGGGGTGGCGTACCGCTCGACGAGCAGGCCGTTCCGGCTGCGGCCACACAGGATTGACGAGCTGACGGCCGTCCTCCCGGATATTTCCGTGGCCAGCAACCAGCTGCTCTGGTCGAAGGCAGATAAGGCGAAGCGGCGGGTGCTGGCGGGGCTGCGGCGGTGGGGCTGGTTCGGCCCGGAAGATCAAGGTCCGCGCCCCGAAT
The DNA here is from genome assembly GCF_058448885.1 of Mesorhizobium sp. DxT. Classification (NCBI taxonomy): domain Bacteria; kingdom Pseudomonadati; phylum Pseudomonadota; class Alphaproteobacteria; order Hyphomicrobiales; family Phyllobacteriaceae; genus Mesorhizobium; species Mesorhizobium sp. DxT. Next base: position 23,590 of record NZ_JBZFLJ010000011.1, read on the forward strand.
TCCACATGCTGTCAGAGGCCGCCGCCTCCGGACCCGCCGACATCACAATGGGCCACGCGTCGGGCCTCGTCACGACTAACCTCGCCGAAAGCGATGTCGCCGAGCGGGTGCGCAGACGCGAGGAGATGGGCGAGCCTTGCCGCACGATGGTGGGTCATTTCCGCCACGAGATCGCGCATTTCCTGTTCGAGCGTCTGGCAGTTACGGAGACGTTCAGGGACGGTTTTCACGCGCTCTTCGGCGACGAGACCGCAGATTACGGTGCCGCCCTGATGAGGCACTACGAGGCAGGCCCGCCCGAGGGATGGGAAAACGCCTATATCTCGTCCTACGCATCGGCGCACCCGCACGAGGACTGGGCCGAAAGCGCGGCTCATGCACTGCACCTTGTGGACATGGTCGACAGTTTCGCGGCGGCCCGCCTGTCTTCGGAAGCATTTTCCGGAGCCGGCTATGATGCCTATGCGGAAGAAGACGCCGCACGTCTTCTGACCGCGGCGATGGAGATCGGCGTCGCTCTCAATCATGTGAATCGCGCGCTCGGTGTCAGCGATCTCTACCCATTCGTTACACCCTCCACAGTACTTGAAAAGCTGGCTTTCGCTCAGAAGTGGCTGAAGCTCGGCCAGCCCGCTTGAGCTTGCTTTCCAGATACTATCGCCGAACGTGTCGCGTGCGGGGCATGTGTGAAAACAATAATTTAGACTGGAGAAGGTTGGATATCAGACCCATCCCCTCCGCCAACAGCCATTACTGCCATTTTCACCATCCAAGGTGTCGCCGATCGCCGCGCTCGACGGTGCTTGTGCGCCGCCATGATCCACGGGAAAGCGGGACCAGGTGATTTTCGACCCAGGTGGCTCGCCAAGGGAGCAGACCGCCGCGTGAGACAACGCTGTCATTGCCATATCGTCGTAAATACATGATACAACAGCCAAATCTGTTGGTCTGCTCATGGGGGCGCGTGATGAAATTTGGTCTTTCTCTGGTTCTTATCCTGGCTGCGACACCTTCCATTGCAGAACCGGCGGCCGGAGTTGCCTATCTTCACGACACCTCGGTGGAAGAGCGCCCGCTCTCCATGTCGATCTGGTACCCATCCGAGGAAAAAGCGTCCGCGACCATTGGCGGGAATCCCGTTTTCAAAGGGGTTTCGGCCACGCGTGATGCCCAGTTTCCGAAAGGCGTGCTGCCTCTGGTGGTGGTTTCACACGGAGGATTGCGATCCGCCACCGACTCCGGTGCCTGGCTCAGTTCTTCAATAGCGCAGGCGGGGTATGTTGTGGTCGAACTCAACGGCCCGCGTCCGGACAATGCGGCCATGGCGTTGAACGAAATATGGCAAAGACCGCAGGACATACACCGCGCCATTGATTTGGTGCAGGCCGACGCCACATGGGGCCCACGCATTGACGAAAGCAAAGTTTCCGTCGTGGGCTTTGCACTTGGCGCTACCGCTGCCCTCTCCGTTGCCGGAGCGAAAATGGATGTCGACGAATATATGCGCTCTTGCGCTACTGGCAGCGAATCTGAGGGGCCGGATTGTGGGTGGTATGCTGCACAGGGTGTAACCCTGTCTGAAACTAGTCAGGAAGGTCTGGCAGGGTTGGCACGAGATCCCCGCGTTACCTCGGTGATCGCCATAAACCCGGAATATCCGGCCATATTGGGCAGTATTGCTGAGGACGTTGGCGCGCTGCGGATTTATCTCGGAACGCCCGAGGCGGCAGCCGGCGGCGACCAAGCCGATCGATCCGTCGTCATACCGGACGCGTCCATTTTTGATGCTTTCGCCATCTGCACACCCGCCGGGCCGGATATTCTGGCCGCGGAGGATGGAGATTCATCCATCTGCGGCGTGTCTGCCGAAACACGGGAATCCATCCATCTGGAGACCGCACAGGCGGTCATATCCTTCCTGAGGGATCACAGCGAATAGGCGGAGGCTGACGCCGCTGAAACGGGCAGCAGCGTGCTTGCCTGCGGCACTCTGCCAGACGACCCGGTAGTCGTCCCATGGGTTCGACAGCGCGCTGTCGTGCGATCGACCATCGCTGCATTCAGCTACGGACCCGGTTTGCCCGCGCACATCGGTGAGAGGCCGCCGCGCGGAGATAGCCGAATCCAAGGGATTGCCGCTGATCCCCGGAGGGCGTCAGGAAAGCTTTACAAACGGTGATTTCAACTGATCAATTACATTCCGAGGTGCAGGCCGACATCCGTCAAGCCTGCCGAGAATTCGGTCTCTCTAAGGAGAGTGGTGCGGTCGAGAAGACTCGAACTTCCACGGGTTGCCCCACAGCGACCTCAACGCTGCGCGTCTACCAATTCCGCCACGACCGCACGTCACGAAAGGGCCGGTCGGAACCGGCTCGGCGCATGTAGCAAATCGGTATGCGGGGCACAAGTGCGTCGACACCGATTTGCGTACAATTACGAAAGCCGGACAATGTTCTACGAAACTGGACCTTTTTCCCACGATTCCCCATATCAAGGGGAGCCTCGGGACAGCCAGCCATGATCGAACGAAACCGGATGCAAGCCTTGTTCCTGCCCACCCTCGACAGCCCGCCCGTCGAGTGGCGAATCGAGCCGGGCCTGACGGACTACGAGACCGCCCTTGCGGTGATGGACGAGCGCGCCGCAGCTATCCGGGAGGCTGGCGCACCGGAGCTCGTCTGGCTGGTCGAGCATCCCCCCCTTTACACCGGCGGCACCAGTGCCGATCCGAAGGATCTGCTCGACAAGAACCGCTTTCCCGTCTTTGCGACCGGCCGTGGTGGCGAATACACCTATCACGGCCCAGGCCAACGGGTCGCCTATCTCATGCTCGACCTGAAACGCAGACGCGAGGACGTTCGCGCTTTTGTCGCGGCACTCGAAAGCTGGATCATCGGCTCCCTCGCACGCTTCAACGTGAAGGGAGAGCGGCGCGAAGATCGCGTCGGCGTCTGGGTCACGCGACCCGACCGCCCGCCCCTGCCCGACGGAAGCCCTGCCGAGGACAAGATCGCCGCCATTGGAATTCGCCTGCGCCGATGGGTCAGCCTGCACGGCATCGCCGTCAACGTCGAACCCGATCTGACGCATTTCGGCGGCATCGTCCCGTGCGGGATCGCGGGCTATGGTGTGACCAGCCTGGTCGACCTCGGCCTGCCGGTCACAATGGATGATTACGACGTTGCGCTGAAATCAGCCTTCGAAGAGGTTTTTGGCGCAACGGAAAATTCCCCCGAGCCTCACATCGAGCCAATGAGCAGCGCCATGGCGGTGACGAAGGCGCTCATCGTGACGAGCGAGAGGACATCCTGAACGAACTCGGCCATTTCTCTCTCCTGTATTTGTTGTGTATCCCTTATGTTTCTATTTTGTTCTCATGTCAAGCGCAGACGTGACCATGCGTCAGCGCATCGCGACGCATGCCCGGATAGATGCGGGACCGGCTTTTGATCTCAATGTCCAGTAGACTGTAGGCGTTTCGAACCCGCGCGCCTGCCACTGTCGCCACAACGCTGAAGGCGGCGCCCTTCTCAGACCTCGTTCAGCCCGTTCCTGAAACGGCGGGCGTTGGCGACGTAACTTTCCGCGGATAGACGCAGGCGCGCTGCCGCCTCGCCATCCAGCTCGCGCACGACCTTGGCAGGCGACCCGACGATCAGCGAATTGTCGGGAAAAACCTTGCCCTCGGTGATCAGTGCGCCGGCGCCGATCAGGCAGTTGCGCCCGATGCGCGCGCCGTTGAGTACGATCGCGCCCATACCGACGAGGCTGTTATCACCGATCGTGCAGCCATGAAGGATCGCCCGGTGACCGATCGTGCAGCCCTGCCCCACCGTAAGCGGAAAGCCCATGTCGGTGTGCAGGACGCAATGTTCCTGAACGTTGGATCCGTCGCCGATCTCGATCAGTTCGTTGTCGCCGCGCAGCACCGCGCCGAACCATATGCCCACGGCCCTGCCGAGCTTGACCTTGCCGATCAGCGTCGCATCCGGTGCAATCCAGATTGTCGGCTCGTCATCAATCTGCGGTACGTGGCCATCAAGCGCGTATACGGGCATGTCTTTCCTCCGAACGGGTGCGGATCACCCTAGGAGCCTCAACACGAGAAGCGCAAGTTCAACCGCAAGCACACCGAGAGCCATCGCCCAGATTCCAGCGCCCAACGCGCACAATGCCGCCGCGGTCCAGTCGATGGCGCCTGCCCGCCGTGCGGCAATCACCTCGTTGGTGAGCATGAATGGGCCTGCGGCCACCATCAGCGCCAGTGAGAACCCGAATCGTTCACGCCTGACGAAGGGCGGGTGAAACCCGAGCCGTCGCCCGGCCACGAGCTCGAAAATCGCCCCGGCAAGGCCGCACAACGTCAAACCGACGGCGAAAGCATAAGCCATGAGAGCAAGCGAGTGCATTGTTTACGCTCCGTTTACCATGCGGAGGCGATCTTCCCGACATGGCAATCGGCATCGCAGCAAGAAGCATGCCGGGCATCCCGTCCCGGAAGGGGACGACCACAAAAGGAACAGGCGACGGACGTGCGCGCAGACATGCTGCAGGAATCGCAAGGCGTCGACGCCAGCCCCCTCCGCTCCCGCTTCATGGCGCGCGTATTTGTGGCCTTTCTGGTTCTTGCCGCGCTTTCGGCCATCATCAGCGTGGCTGGCAAATGGTGGGGTCGGTCGATAGCCCTGGCCGGCCACAGCGACGATACCACCATTCGTGAGGTTGTGATCGGCAACAATGTCCTGGCCGTGCCAGCCAACATGATCCGTTTCGAGACGGCTCGCCGCAGCGGCGTCACCGCGCGCCTCGACCTGTACGCGCGCTGGCCGCAGATGGATGGCTACAGCAATGATGCGCGAGACGATTTCAACCACGCAGGCAACACGCGCAATATTCTGTTCCTGTCCTTCGACGAGCCCATCATGTCGCGCGATATGAGCGGCCGGTTCGAGCCGATCTATCGTGCCCTGATCGAAGGAGAAGGGCGCGCCGGACCGGGCGGCCTCACCGTCTATCGGTTTAGCGAGAAATCAGGTTATGTCGATGAAGTGCTCGTCGTCGGCGACGAGGACGGCCCTGCCCCCTTCGTCGCACGCTGCCTTTCGGGCCCGGCTGCGCGCGAGTCGCTCGCGCCTTGCGAGCGCGACATCCACATTGCCGACGGCCTGAACCTCACATACCGCATGCCGGCGGAACTGGCCGGATCATGGCGCGAGGTGGACGCTGCTGTGAAAAAGATGGCGGCCGGCCTGCTGCAGACCGGCCAATAGTGGCTTAGGCCAGATCGACGTCGAGAATCGCCATCGAGAAATTGTAGGAAAGATCGCCGTCGTCATCGTCCCTGAAGATGATGCCGAGAAACTCGTCGTCGAGGTACAGCTCGCACGAATCGTCCTTGCGCGGACGCGCCTTCACCTGAAGCTGCGGGTTCTGGAACGTGCGCTTGAAATAGGCGTCGAGTTTCCTGATTTCTTCGGGTTTCAAACCTGCTCTCCAGTGGGCTCTCTGCTTGCGTTGCAGCGCTTCTGACACGCCGAACACGACCATGTAAAGCCCGCGCCGGAGCTTTCAAGATGCCTGAAGGGAAACGCGCCCGTCAGCTTTCGGCGGCCAGCAGCTGGTCCATCGCTCGCGAAGGCTCGTCGCAGCCGGCTTCCCCGACAATGCGTGCCGGCACGCCGGCCACGGTCTTGTTGTTGGGGATAGATGTCAGCAGCACGGAGCCCGCCGCCACCTTCGAACAATGGCCAACTTCGATATTGCCGAGAATCTTGGCCCCAGCGCCGATCAGCACGCCGTGGCGAATCTTCGGGTGGCGGTCGCCGCCCGCCTTGCCGGTACCGCCAAGCGTTACGCCATGCAGCATAGACACGTTGTCCTCCACAAGCGCCGTCTCTCCCACGACAAGGCCGGTGGCGTGGTCGATGAAGATACCCTTGCCCAGCCGCGACGCCGGATGAATATCGGTCTGGAAAATCGCCGATGACCGGCTCTGCAGATAGAGCGCGAAGTCCTTGCGGCCATTGTGCCACAGCCAGTGCGCCAAACGGTGCGTCTGGATCGCATGGAAACCCTTGAAGTAGAGCACCGGCATCAGGAACCTGTCGCAGGCCGGGTCGCGGTCGTAATAGGCCTGAATGTCGACGCGAACCGTCGTGCTCCATTCCGGCGTCTCGCGCACCATCATTGCATAGGTCTGGCGGATCAGGTCGGCCCCCACATCGGGATGATCGAGCCGTTCCGACAGGCGATGGATGACGGCGCCCTCAAGGCTGTCGTGGTTGAGAATGGTCGAATAGAGAAACGCCGCCAGGAGCGGGTCGCGTTCAACCGCTTCCGTCGCCTCGCGCCGGACCGCCGACCAGATCGGGTCGACCGGCTGGATCGCCTCGGATCGCGCCACGCTGCTGCTGCTCATCGGGACCTCCCGTGTCAAACGCCTTGCTTTGGGCCGGTGCGAACCATAATCCCTTTGCAGTGTCAAATGAACCGCATTTTCCTGAACGTGTGTTCAATGGGATTGGTCGCATGCCGGATCACGTAATCGCGCAAACCGAGTTTCTCAACGTGGCACGCGCCGAAAACGGCGTCGTGACCGTCACGATCGAGAGACCCGCCCGCAAGAACGCCATGTCGCAGGCGATGTGGCAGGCCATGACATCCCTGTTTGAAGGGCTGGCTGGCGATCCCAGCCTACGTGCCGTCATTCTCAACGGCGCCGGGAGCGACTTCTGCGCCGGGGCGGACATTACCGAGTTCGATACCCTTCGCGGCCGTGCGGAAAAGGCACGCCAATACGAAGCCGAAAATTCCGCCACCTTCGCCGCCATCCGGCACTGTCCTGTCCCAACAATCGCGGCGATCAGGGGCATCTGCTTCGGTGGCGGGTTCGGCATGGCGGCTGCGTGCGACCTGCGGATCGCGTCCACCACCGCGCTGTTCAGCGTTCCGGCCGCACGGCTCGGCCTCGCCTATCCCGTCGACGCTATGGCCGACATCGTTCACGCGCTCGGGCCCCAACTGGCCAAATACCTGACTTTCTCGGCTGCACGCCTCGACGCGCAAGGCGCACTGGACGCAGGGTTCCTGCTGGAGATCGTGGAACCTGGCGGCCTCGACCTGCGCGCGACCGAACTCGCGGCAACGATAGCGGCCAACGCACCGCTGTCCGTGAAGGCATCCAAGGCCTCGATCCGTGCAACGCTGACAGGCAGCGCAGCGGATGCGGCCGTTGCAAGTAAGCTTGGCGACGAGACATTTGAAAGCGCCGACTATGCCGAGGGCCGACTGGCCTTCCGTGAAAAGCGAAGAGCGCTTTTTCGGGGCCGTTGAACGCTGCGGGTGGTTCCTGCCAGAATGTTGTCAGCATCCCGACTTGCCCGAATGGCGGTTTTCGGGTGGATGAAGCGATGACCGCTCGTAAACTTCAGCCATGACGATTCTCGTTTCCAACCGCCAGGCCCGCCGACATCTTCTCGCCCTTTGCGGCCTCGATGGCAGCCGGACCGGCCCGATGCGCAAGGATGAATTGGCCGCGACGATCGCCGATCTGGGATTCGTCCAAGTCGACAGCGTCAACGTGCTCGAGCGTGCGCATCACCACATCCTCTTCTCGCGCAGCCAGACCTACCGCCGCCGCGATCTGCAGACGCTGGTGGAAAAGGACGGCGCGCTGTTCGAGAACTGGACCCACGACGCGTCGATCATCCCCAGCGCCTTCTTCCCCTACTGGCGGCACCGCTTCGAGCGGGAGAAGCAGCGGCTGCGCACACGCTGGAAGGGCCATTTCGGCACTGAAGGCTTCGACGACGACCTCACACGCGTGCTTGCTCACATTGCCGACAACGGCCCGGCCATGGCGCGCGATTTCGAGGGCGACAAGCCTTCCTCCGGCTGGTGGGACTGGCATCCCTCCAAGGCCGCGCTCGAGTTCCTGTGGCGCACCGGCGACCTCGCCATCGCCCGACGCGAGGGGTTCCAGAAGGTCTATGACCTGACCGAGCGGGTGATCCCCGACGATCACCGGCGCGACGAAGTCGAGCATGATGCGTTTGTCGACTGGGCATGCCGGCAGGCGCTCATGCGCCTCGGCTTTGCCACGCGGGGCGAGATCGCTGCGTTCTGGGCACTTCTGACGCCGGCTGAAGTCGACGAATGGATCGCCAGGAATCGCGACGAACTGGTGCCGGTACGTGTCGAGAGTGTCGGCGACGGCAAGCCCCGCGTCTGTTTCGCGCTGCCCGGCGCGGCAGAGGCTGCGATTGAGGCTAACGAAGTGCAGGATCGTGTACGCATCCTGAGCCCGTTCGACCCGCTGTTGCGCGACCGTGCGCGCGCAGAGCGGCTGTTCGGCTTCTTTTACCGCATCGAGATCTTCGTGCCCGAAGCCAAGCGGCAATATGGCTACTACGTCTACCCCGTGCTGCGCGGCGAGCAGGCGGTGGGCCGCATCGACGTCAAGGCCGAGCGCGAGAGCGACGCGCTCGTCGTGCGGGCCTTCTGGTCGGAAGCCGGTGTGCGCAACTCCAAGGCGCTTATCTCGAAGCTCGAGGCCGAGCTCGAACGCCTGCGCCGGTTCGCCGGCGTTGGCCGCGTCGAATTTGTCGACGGATGGATGCGATGAGCACCCATGTCATCTTCTGGCGCCGGCTCGACGTGGAAGGTCACGACTGCTGCAGGCTTTCGCCGGTCGACGACGACTGGTCGATCGAGGGTGTCGCCACCTTTCTCCACGAAAACCAGCCAACCTGTCTGCGGTACCGGGTTCTCCTGCGATAAGGGATGGCGCACGCGCAATGCGACCGTATCCGGATGGCTGGGCGACATGCCGATCGAGCTGGAGATCGGACGCTCGGCGAATGGCGCATGGCAGATCAACGGCGTCGATCAGGATGCACCGGCCGAACTTGTCGACCTCGACCTTGGCTTCACCCCGGCAAACAACATCCTGCCGATAAGGCGTCTCGCACTTTCGGTCGGGCAGGAAACGCCTGCCCCGGCCGCCTATCTCGCCTTCCCCGCGCTACACCTGGAACAGCTCGACCAAAGCTATCGCCGCCTTGGTGACTCCCGTTACGCCTACGCCGCACCGCGCTTCGACTATGAAGCAACGCTGGAGGTGGCTGAAATCGGCTTCATCACCGCCTATCCCGGACTTTGGGAAGCCATTGGTTCGCCTTCGACTCAAGCGTCGTAGGTAACGGCGGCCACTGCGTCTTCGCTGCCTGTCTTAAGCCGCTGCGCGGTCGCTCAGGAAGTCCAGCACCGCCGCACTGAACACGTCGTTCTTGTCACCGGCCACCATGTGCCCTGCCCCGCCGACATCGACATAGCTGGCCGACGGCGCGGTCTCGACGAACTCGCGGGCATATTCCTCGTGCACCAGCTCGGATTGCATGCCGCGCACCAGCAGCACAGGCAGGTGCAGCTCTGGCAGGCCCTCAATCACTTCCTCCATGGTCTCGCGCGCATGCAGGTTGATGTTGCGCTCGCTTGTCATGAAGGCCGGGTCCCAGTGCCAGCGATAGCGGCCGTCCGATCCTAGCCGCAGGTTCTTGCGCAAGCCGTCGAGCGAACGCGGGCGCTTGCGGTTGGGCAGATACCCGGCGATCGCCTCGGCTGCTTCCTCCAGCGTCGCGAAGCCGTCTTCCATCCGCTCGCCCATGAAACCCTGGATTTTGGCAACACCTTCCGGATCCATGCGCGGGGTGATGTCAACCAGCACGAGCGAATCGAGCAGTGGCCCGTGCCGCGTCTCCGCGATCAGCATCGAAAGCCCGCCAAGCGAAGCGCCAACGGCCGCCGGCGTTGCGTGAAATCGTTCCTTCGTCTGGCGCACGAGCGCCACGGCATCGGCGCCATAGTCGGCAAAGCTGTAGTTGCCGCTCGGCACCCATTCGCTTTCGCCATGCCCCCGCAGATCAACCGCGATGGCGCGCATGCCGCTTTCGGCGACGCGCCTTGCCGTCGCATCCCACGCGCGGCGGGTCTGTCCACCGCCATGCAGGAAGAGCACCGGCTGTCCATGTCCGTCCCAGAGGTCGGCGACAAGCCGGTTGCCCTCCGCGCCTGCGAATTCGATCGGTGTTGGTGTCATGTAACCGGATGGTCCTTCAGGAATTCCAGCACCTTAGCTTTCCATGAGCGGTCGCCGACAGCGAGCATATGGTCGCGCCCTTCGATATCGAAAGCTTCGGCATCCGGCAGCAGCGCGGCGAGTTTCTGCGCAGAGCCGGCAATGTCGTCCTTCGTGCCGACGCCGATGAGCACGGGCTGGCGGATGCGGCCAAGCTCGTCCTCGGCGACGAGCTCGCGCGACGTCTCGATGCAGGCCGCAAGCGCTTCTCGATCGCTCTTTGTCTGGTCCGCGAAGGTGCGGAACATCCGGCCGCGCGGATGGCTGATCGCCTCCGGGTCGGGCGCAACAAGCGCCTCGGCGATCGGATCCCAGTCGCCGACCCCGTCGACCATGCCGTAGCCCAGCCCGCCGAGGATCAGCGTTGCGACTTTCTCCGGGTGCGCCAGTGCGAGGAAGGTCGAGAGCCGCGCGCCCATCGAATAGCCGAACACATGCGCCTTGCCGATGCCGAGGTGATCGAGCAGCGCGGCCGCGTCCTCGGCCATGACATCGGGAGTGTAGTCGGCGGGATCGTAGCTCTTGGTCGAACGACCATGGCCGCGATTGTCGAGCGCGATGGCGCGATAGCCCGCTTCCGTCAGCGTTTTCACCCAGCCGGGGGCAACCCAGTTGACGTGATGGCTGGATGCGAAGCCATGGATTAGGAACACCGGCTCGCCGGAGCCGCTCGCAGGCTCCCGGTCGATAAAGGCGATCTCGAAGCCGTCGTGTGAAAAGGTCTGCATGAAAGGCAATATCTCCGCAGCGCGGCTTAACCCGCGCCCGCGACCCGGTCGATGAGCGGATGGCGTATGCGCACGCCATCGGAAATGCCGGTCTTTTGCGCCGTGCCGCGTTTCAGTTCAAGCACGAACCGAACAGGTACATCGGGACCAATGGAAGCGAGTGAGAACGGTTCGCCGGGCAGCACCGCCGCAACCAGCCCGTCATCACCGATGAACACGAGATCCAGTGGCATCGGCGTGTTCTTCATCCAGAACGACACGGCGCGCGTCTGCTCGAAGACGAACAGCATGCCATGCATGTCGCCCATGCTGGTGCGGAACATCAGTCCGGCGGACCTTTTCAGGTCGGTGTCCGCCACTTCGATCGTGAAGCTTTGCTCGCCGGCTTCAGCCTCCGCCACAAGCGCGTCCGGGCTGGTCGGCAGCATCATCGGTTGCCCTTCGGCAACCGGAATCTCGCTCAACGCCCGCGGCGCCCCCATGGCAAGGGACGCGGCGATGAAAATCAGAAATATTCGGGCGAAACGCAACATGGACCGTCCTGCCTGCCGGCGGCCGGAAGGAATTGGCATCAATGCGCGACCGGCAGGGTTCCCATATCGGGGTGAATTTCGGCGGCCATAAGGCCCTTGTCCCCCTTACCGAAGCGCACCAGCACCACCTGGCCGGGACGCAGCTCGGTCAATCCGTAGCGCCGCAGGGTTTCCATGTGGATGAAAATGTCCTCGGTGCCCTCGCCGCGCGTCAGGAAGCCGAAACCCTTGGTGCGGTTGAACCACTTCACCAGTGCCCGCTCGAGACCGCTCTCGGCCGTCACGCTGACATGCGTGCGTTCCAGCGGCTGTTCGGCCGGGTGCACCGCATTGGTGTTGTCCATGGAGAGGACTTTGAAAGCCTGAAGGCCACGTTCGCCCCTGCGAACGAGGCAAACCACGCGCGCGCCTTCAAGCGCAGTCTGGAAACCGTCCTTGCGCAGGCAGGTCACATGGAGGAGCACATCGCCCATCCCCGCCTCGTCCGGCAGGATGAACCCGTAACCCTTGGCGACATCGAACCACTTGATCGCACCCGACATTTCAGCGAGCGCTGCCTCATCTCCGTTATCCGGACCCAAGGCTTCGTCAATGGCCGCGTAGCGCCTCTCTGAAGAGGCCTTGTCCCCCATCCCGACACACCTTTCTTCAATTCAGCCAAGTGATTCTGATCGACAGGATAACACCGTGCAATCGTGGGTTAGCAAGAGCCGGTAGGCATTTTTCAACATTTCGCGGCTGACAATACTGTGGTTTGTCTTCGATAAGCCCCGCCTGTCACGCCGACGGTTGCCCCGGATGCCGGCCTGCTCCATATCATGCCTGCAAACACGACCCACCCACAGGAACAATCATGCGCTATCTGCACACCATGGTCCGCGTGAAGGACGTAGACGCTTCGCTCGATTTCTATTGCCGCAAGCTGGGCCTCAAGGAAGTCCGCCGCATCGAGAACGAACAGGGGCGATTCACGCTCATCTTCCTGGCGGCGCCGGAAGACGAACAGGCCGGCATCGCCGACAAGGCGCCGCTGGTCGAACTTACCTATAACTGGGATACGGAAGACTATCAGGGCGGACGCAATTTTGGCCACCTGGCCTATGAGGTCGACGACATCTACGCCACCTGCCAGCACCTGATGGACAACGGCGTCACGATCAACCGTCCGCCTCGCGACGGAAACATGGCTTTCGTGAGGTCGCCGGACGGCATCTCGATTGAACTGCTGCAGAAAGGCCCGGCCAAGCCGAAAGCCGAGCCCTGGGCATCGATGGAAAATACGGGAAACTGGTAGGAAAAGGCTGGGGGCCGCATCAACAGGGCGGCCCTCTGCCATCAGCGTATCGCAAAGCTTCAGCGCTTCCCGCGCTTGGCCTCGTCAATCAGCATGTTTGCAATCTGCATGCGCAGGGCGGCACGCTCGCGAAGTTCTTCCGGCATACGGTCCGGGTGATAACGCAGGGCAAAGCTGCGTCTGGCACGGTCGAGCTCGTCCGGCTTGCTCTTCGGCCCGATCCCGAGTTCACGCGAGATCGAATCAGGGTCGAGGAAAAACAGATCCTCCAGCGCTGGCTGCAGGTTGGCAGGGCTTTGCGGCGCCTGCTTTTCCGTCTTGGTCTGGAACTGTTCAGCGTTGTCGCCGTATTCGCGCATCGCACGATCCGGAAACAGCGCAACGTTTTCAGCCTGAAGCCGCTCTATCTGGGCCAGCATGTCGACACGCAGCGACGGCGCAACGCCGCCCTCCGGCTCGTCGAACTCGGCATCGGCCGTAGCAGCGAGCAGCTGATCCAGCAGCGCACCAAAATCAAGTTCCGCATTTGCGCCCACCGAATTCTCCCGTTCCCAGGCGTTTGCGTCCGTTACCCACGCTAAGCGCATCCGGTTAAAAAGGTTCCCTTAAATTGCTGCGGATTTTCGCGATCCATCATTTCCGCCAGGCAGATGGACGCATGGCAGCCATGCGCATGCTGCACTGCACAATCCGAATGAAGGCATCTATATTCAGCCATCGGGAGGACAAACCGAAGGGAGCCTGACATGGGGTTCTTCACTGAGTTCTTCGTCCGCCCGCGCCCGGTAGAAGCCGAACGATATCGCGCAACGCTTGCCCTGCTCGAATCGATGAGCCCGGCGGATCGTGCGGACATCGGCATCAAACCGGCTGATTTCCCGAGGATCGCCCGCGAAGCGGCAAAACGGCGCCTGTCTTAGCCAGGAGCCTTCTTCTCCTCTCGCAGGGGAAGCGTTACTCTCCGTCAACCACGGAGACCGACGATGTTTCGCCCAGCTCTTGCCTGCATCCTTGCCGCCACAGCGTTTCCGGCGGTCGCCCAGGATGCGGATTATATCGACGACCGTTCCAGCCCGGCCGCGCTGATGCGCTCGCTCTACAACGCGATCAATAGGCGTGAATATGCCCGCGCGTGGAGCTACTTCGCCCAACCGCCAGCTGCCGATCTGGAGGCCTACGCCGCAGGCTATGCGGACACACAGAATGTGGAGCTGATCACCGGACTGGCGCGTGAGGAAGGCACGGCGGGTAGCTTCTACTACCAGCTTCCTGTCGCGATTCGCGCGCAAGCTGGCGACGGCTCAGCCCGTGTGTTCTCCGGCTGCTACACGATGCGCCTACAGGACCCGTCCGTGGCTGGCGATGCGTTCGAGCCGATGCACATCGAAAGCGCCACGCTCCGCCCGAGCGACGCGGAACTCGGCGAGGCGTTGCCGCGTAAATGCGGCGACGGCGAGGAACTGCCTCCGCTCGATCCGGTCGCCGAGCGCGCAAAGGCGATATTCGATGCCGCAGCCGTCGACAAATGCGACATCGCCCCGGCATTCGACGCGGAAGACACGGAACCGGACAGCCACACCCTGACCTTCCGATACGAACATGACGACGACGATCAGCCGGAACGCACGGCGCGGCTGTTCCGCTTCCTGTGCTATCGCGGCGCCTACAACGAATCGCACCTCCACTACCTCTTTACCGAAGAAGACGGCGTCCAACCGTTACATTTCGCCAAGCCGGCGTTCTACATTCACTATGTGGACGACGACCGGGAAGGCGCGGTGGATCACATTGCCCTCGAAGGATTCAGCGCAACTGCCGACCTCGTCAATTCGGCCTTTGACCCGGCAACGCTGACAATCACGGAATTTTCGAAATGGCGCGGCGTGGGCGATGCGGGCACGTCAGGCACCTGGCAATTCAAGGCTGGAACCTTCAGGCTCGTTCACTACGCGGTGGACGGCTCCTATGACGGCGAGATCAATCCGGAAGTCATAGTCGACTACGAATCGGCTCCTTAGCCGGCGCACTCACTCCCCGAATCCCCGCCCCGTTTCGCGCGGGTTGAGCCGGATCAGGCGCGAATCGAGCACAGCCGCCTGCCGGTGGATCACCGCCTTCTGGTAGTCGGGGTCCTTGACCATCTCCACGAAAGCCGCGCCGGACGGGTATTCGGCGATGAAGCAGCGGTCCCAACGCTCCTCCGCCGGACCGATCAGCATCAGCCGGAAATCGCCCGACCACGCGATACGGCCGCCAACACGGCGGAAGATCGGCCCGCTCTCGCGACCGTAGGCGGCGTAGGCTTCCGCCCCCGTCGCCGCGCGACCGTCTGGATACACAGCCTTGTCACGCAGCCGCACGAGGTTGAGCATGTGGATCGGCCCCTCCTCCGCCAGCCGACGAAACGCGCCGAACGTTTCCCGCGTCGGGTCGACATATCCTTCGCTCATGCGGATGCTCCTCCAATTGCAGTCAAATGATCATCACCTTGACGCATCCATCCAGTTCAGCGTGCCGCGCCAGTCGGACATGCGGATAGGCGTGCCGTGGCTGCCGGTCTCGAAGCGTACGAAGCGCGCCGGATAGCCGGGCGATTTCTGCAGGATCGACCGGAAAAAGTGTTCCTGCTGTTCAACGGGGAAAACCCTGTCGTCTCCACCGTGACCGAAGAACACCGGCACCTTGCGCTTGAAGGCGCGGCTGGAAAGAAAGCCTTCGTCCCAGTGCGAGCCGAGCAGGAGCAGACCGCCAAGGCGTGGCGCCACGCGCTCGTTGTCGGCAAGTCGCCAGCAGATACCCCCGCCCATCGAACCGCAGGCAACGAACACCGGCGCCTGGGGCGAGTGCGCGGCATAAAGCGAGATCAGGCTCGCGACCTGGCGCGCACCCGTCGCCCCGAAATCCGAGAAGTCGGTCGTGAGGTAGAGGCCGCCGTTGCGCGCGGCCAGATTCTTGATCCGGTTGAAATTGCCACCGAAAGTGAAGTCGTCCATGCCCTGGCGACGATTGCCGCCCTGCCCGTACAGATAGACCACGATGAACCGCGCGTTCTGCTGCCGTCCGACGGCCATGTGCGGCATGCGCGCGACCTCTGTGGTGGCAAGTAGATCCTGCTGGTCCCGCCGAACAGAAAGGTCGACATAGCGCCCGTTGACCCGCCGCTCCGGTATCTCGTCGCGTTGATTGATGTCGCGCTTGGAACGGTAGTCGACCGCCATGTAGAGGCCGTCGTCTGCCTGCCTGAGCACATGCGGATAGGCAAAAAGGTCGTCCTTGAAAGGTGCGAGCAACTCGGCCTGCGCGATGGACGTCGAAAGGAGCGCGCTGCAAAACGCGACCGCGAGCGTTTTCAGAAGAATACCCGAAAGGAGCGATGGACTCATGAGTGCGACTCTAAGCGAAGAGTGACGCGCGAGGCCAGAGCATCAGTCGGCAGGTTCGCCGCCTGCCAGCGCAAGCGCCTCCGGCGTGTCGATATCGAGGCTCGCGGCAGCACCGATCTCGATGTCAATCACGGGCAACTCGCTGCTTTCAACGATCTGCCGCGCACCGGTGTCGCCCTCAAGCGTCGCCACGGCAGCAAACAGCGACCGTGGCAGGATGACGGGATTGCCCCGCTTGCCGGCGTGGGTCGCCCGAATGATCGCATTGCCATGCTCCCGAACGAAAGCCTTCAAGAGCATGTCGATGTGGGCCGAAGTCACCTCCGGCATGTCGCCAAGCGCGACCAACGCACCCGCGGCGTCTTGCGGAAGCGCCGCAATCCCGGTCTTGAGCGAGGACGCCAAACCGCTGGCGTAGCCGGCGTTGTCGACCAGGCGCACATCGAGGCTGCCAAGGGCCGCCCGTACGCGATCTCCCTCATGACCGGTGACGACAACGACGCTGCGCACCCCCGAATCTGAAAGCGCTTGAGCCGCATGCCGAACGAGCGGCTGGCCGGAAATCCGTGACAGCAGCTTGTTGGGGCCGCCCATGCGCTGGCCACGCCCGGCCGCCAGCAGCACCGCATCCACCACAGCCTTGCGTGACGGCCGCGGCTCGCGCGGCTGAGGTCGCGTCTCGATCTCCATCAGAAGGCCGCCGACACCCATGCCGGCGATCTCGCGGTCTCCGATCGGCAGACCGGCCATGATGCGGTCCAGCACCCAGTCGAAACCGTTGAGCTTGGGGCTGCGTGCGCAGCCCGGTGCCCCGACGATCGGCAGCCCATCCAGTTCACCCAGCACCAGCAGGTTGCCCGGATCGACAGGCATGCCGACACGGCTGACAAAGCCGCCCGCGCCTCTTATCGCTGCCGGGATCACGTCATCTGGGTCCGATACCGCCGATGCCCCGAAGACGATGACCATGTCTGCCTCGCCTTTGAGAGCCGTGATCGCCTCCGCCATCTCTTTGTCGTCGTGCCGCGTACGCGTTTCACGCACGATGATGCTGCCGGAGCGTGCGAGCCGCTCCGCCGTCAGCCGTGCCGTCTTCTCGAGCACACTCGTTTTGACCGACGGCAATACGGTCTGTACAAGCCCTACGCGCCGGGGCTGAAAGCCGTGCAGTCCTATGACACCCCCGCATCCTGCGATGTCGGCCGCACGTTCGACCAGCGTTCCGGCCACCGCGAACGGGATGATCTTCACCGTCGCCAGCATCTGCCCGGCGCTCACAGGAGCAAATTCGGCAAGCGTGGCGAGCGTGATCGCCGGATCGATCGCGTTGATCGCATCGACGGCGGCGCGGTCGACAACGAACAATCCAGCCTTTTCGGCATGCAGGTTGACGCGGCCGGTCGCCGCGCGCCGCACTTCGATGCCCGGTGCGGCAAGGCCGTCGGCAATCTGCGTCGCAGCGGCATTTTCGTCGAGGTCGCCGGGTTCCAGCACCGCAGCGATGACCTCGTTCAGCCCCGCCGCCTTCATGGCAGCGACATCGTCAGCGCCGAGCACAGTTGCCTTGCGCCAGCTCCGACCTTCCACAGCTACGGAATGGGCAAGGACCGCGCCTTCCGCTTCATCGACGCTGACCGGCCCAAATTTCATTCCGCAGCCGCAGCCTTGGCACGTTCGGTACCGCGCGTGCGCAGGGCCTGCACGATCTGGGCCAGCACCGCGACCGCGATCTCTGCCGGGCTCGACGCAGCGATGTCCAGGCCGATCGGCGCGTGTATGCGGTCGATCTGCGCCTGCGTGGCTCCCTGCGACAGCAATCGCTCCACCCGCTTTGCATGGGTTTTGCGGCTGCCGAGCGCACCAACATAGAAGCATCCGGCCTCAAGCGCTGAAAGCAGCGGAAAGTCGTCGATCTTGGGATCATGCGTCACCGCCGCCAGGGCCGTGAACGCATCAAGAGGCTTTCGTCCCAGCACATCCTGCGGCCACTCGGCATGCAGATCGACTTCAGGAAACCGCTCCGGTGTCGCGAAAGCGGTGCGCGGATCGATGATTTCGACATCGAAGCCGGCCAGACGCGCCATCGGCGCCAGCGCCTGGCTGATATGCACCGCCCCGACGACGACGATACGCGGTGGTGGCAGATGTGCATTCAGAAACAGTGTGCGCCCATCGACCTCGATCGCCTGCGAACGCCCCGTGCGAAAGGCCTGCCGCGTCGCCTCGCCAAGCCCGCCCGCAACAGTATCGCTCTCGCGCACCACGCGACCGGAGCCGTCTGCGAGATCCGTCACGAGAATTGCAGCCCTGCGGGCGCGGCGCTCGGCGTTCAGCGTGTTGAGGACGGTCGGGTCCATGCTTCAGCCCAGACGCTCGACGAAGACCCTGATGCGGCCACCGCAGGACAGCCCCACCTGCCAGGCTGTTTCGTCGGCAACACCGAATTCCAGCATTCGCGGAGTCCTGGAGGAGATGATGTCGACCGCTTCGGCGACCACCGCGCCCTCGACGCAACCGCCGGAAACCGATCCGTGGAAATTGCCTTCTGCGTCGATCACGAGGTGGCTGCCGGCCGGACGGGGCGCGGAGCCCCAGGTCTCGACGACCGTGGCGATCGCCACGTCCTTGCCTTCGTTCTTCCATTCCTCCGCGATCATCAGCGGATCGCGTGCTTCGTCGGGTGTCGCAACCTGTGTCATTGGAAGCCTCCAGCCGTAATATGGTCACGCAGGCGCCTACCTGCCAAGACCCAGCCATTGTCGTGGGTCTGCTTCGCGCGAGCGGGAGGCCGAAAGCGCTTGCACGAGATCGGACAACGCCTCCAGCGAATGGACGGGCCGGAACTCGTCGACATGGGGCAGCATCGCCCGCACGCCCCGCGCACGCGCCTCGAACCCGTCGAAACGCAGCAGCGGATTAAGCCATATGAGCCTCCGGCAGGATCGCTTCAGCCGCGCCATCTCCTGTTCGAGCAGCACGGTATCCTCGCGCTCAAGCCCGTCGGTTATGAGAAGCACGATGGCGCCCTGCCCCAGCACACGCCGCGACCATTGATGGTTGAATGTGCGCAGCGTCTCGCCGATGCGCGTGCCGCCCGACCAGTCTTTCACAGACGCCGCGCACTCGGCCAGCGCCTCGTCGGGATCGCGCCGGCGTAACTGCCGCGTCAGGTTCGTCAGCCGCGTCCCGAAGACGAATGTGTGAACCCGGCTGCGGCTTTCGCTCAGCGCATGCAGGAAATGCAGGAAGATGCGACTGTACTGGCTCATCGAGCCGGAAATATCGGCCAGCACGACCAACGGCGGGTGAATCTCGCGCACCGAGCGGAATTTCTGCGGGATCAGGTCGCCCCCGGTCCTCAGCGCTGCGCGCATCATCGCCCGCGCATCGTGGCGCGAACCGTGCGGGTCCGGCCGAAAACGCCGGGTCGCGACGCGGTCATGCGGCAGTTTCAGCCCGGCGATCACGCGTTTCGCTTCGGCAAGTTCACGCGCCGTCATCTGCGCGAAATCCTTCTGTCGCAGGATTTCGTTGCCGGAAACGGTGAAACGCGCGTCGATCTCGATCTCGGGGCGTTCCTGAACCGGCTGGTTCTTGCGATGGCCCTCGAACATCGCATCGGCCACCCGCGTTTCCGCAGCCCGGCTCTTCTCGCGTTCGCGGCTGTCGGGCGCCACAGGCGAGAACATCGCGATCATCTTCTCGATCAGCTCACGCGATTTCCAGAAAAGCCGGAACGCCTCGTCGAAGGTTGCGTGATCCTCGCGTCGATTCACCAGCACGGCATGCAGCGTCCAGTAGAAATCGTCACGCCCGCCTATCCCGGCGGCAAGCACCGCCTCGATGGCATCCTTGACAGCCGCCGGGCCGACCCGCATGCCAGCCTTGCGCAGGGCGCGTGCGAAATAGACGATGTTGTCGGCGATGCGCCCCTGTGGATCGGCCGTCGCGGGTATCGTCGTCTCGACCATCGGAGGCTATTCCGCCGCGGCCAGCTCGGCCTTCACTTCGTCGAGGATGCGGCGTCCCTCGCCCTGCCCGATGCGTGCGATGTCGTCCTGGTATTTCAGCAGTACGCCGATCGTGTCCGAAACGGTTTCTGGATCCAGAGCGACCTTGTCGAGCTCGGTCAGCGCGCCGGCCCAGTCCAGCGTTTCGGCAACGCCTGGAGCCTTGAAAAGGTCGATCTGGCGAAGCTTCTGAACGAAGGAAACCACTTCCGCCGAAAGCCGCGCATTGGCATGCGGCACCTTGCGATGGACGATTTCCAGCTCGCGCGCCGCATCCGGGTAGTCGACCCAGTGGTAGAGGCAGCGCCGCTTCAGCGCGTCGTGAATCTCGCGCGTGCGGTTGGTGGTGATGATGACCAGCGGCGGCTCCGCAGCGCGGATCGTGCCCAGTTCCGGAACCGTCACCTGCCAGTCGGAGAGGATTTCCAGCAGGAACGCCTCGAAGGCCTCGTCGGTGCGGTCGAGCTCGTCTATCAGGAAGACGGGTGCCGCACCCTTGTCGCCCGTCAGCGCATCGAGCACCGGACGGCGGATCAGGTATTTTTCGGAAAAGACGTTGCGCTCCATGGCCACGCGGCTCGTCTCGCCCGTCGCTTCCTCCATGCGGATTTCGATCATCTGCGCGGCGTAGTTCCATTCATAGACCGCCGACGAGACGTCGAGCCCTTCGTAGCACTGCAGGCGGATCAGCCTGCGGCCCAACGCCGACGAAAGCACCTTGGCGATCTCGGTCTTGCCGACACCCGCCTCGCCTTCGAGAAACAGCGGCCGCTGCATGCGCAGGCTCAGGAAAAGCACCGTCGCCAGAGCGCGGTCGGCGACATAATCCGCGCCGGCAAGCATCTCGACTGTCTCGTCGATCGATCCCGGCACCGGGCGCGGCTTTGTATCGGCCATGGTCTCTCCGAATGCCCTATCCGAGAATACGGTAGGCGCGTTGGTGATAAATCAGCGGATCAAGGCTATCGCCGATCCGCACACCTGTCACCTTGCCGAACAGGACGCGATGCGTGGCGAAATCCTTCGCCTCGACAAGCTGGCAATCGAACGTGGCGACTGCTCCGGGCAGGACGGGCGCGCCCGAGGCTTCGGTTTCCCATCGGGCCAGGGCAAAGCGCTCTTCCTGCGACAGGCCGGTAAGGCCGGAGAACGCGTCGGCGAGCGCGCGTTGCTCCGTCGCCAGCGTGTTCAGCGCGAAAACGCCGTTCTGTGCAAAGCAGTCATTGTCCGTCTTGACGCGATTGAGGCAGACCAGGATCGTCGGCGGATCGTCCGAGACGGAACATGCGGCGATCACCGTCACGCCGCGCCGCCCGTAAGGGCCGTCGGTCGTCACCACGTGGACCGCACCCGCAAAACGGCTCATCGCCTCCCGATAGAGGCGTGGCTCGACAGCATTCTTCTTCAGCACCGCGTTTCCCGCATTTTCATCCTGACTGCATATAGGTTCCGGCGAGGATGCAACCAAGCGCCGCACCGGCCCCTGCCCCGCTCTAGCCTGTTGCGCCCTGTCCCACCAGCCTTTACCAAGTTGACGCACTTTCCACGAATTCACGGCGTCGGCAAAGCTTCATGCGTCATCCGGTCCAATCCCTGCTTCTGGCTTGCGCGTTAGCGCTTGCGGGCAGCGGCTATGCGGCGGCGGAGCGGATCGGGCTTGCCGCACCGCTCGAGGGGCAGCTCGCATTGCTGGGCCAGCAGATGCGCGATGGCGCAGAGATCGCCGCACGCCTTGGCGGACATCAATTGATCGCGGAAAACGACGCCTGCGACGCACCCGGCGGGGAGCGCGCCGCGCGCGCCTTCATAGAGGCAGAAGTCCAGATCGCCGTTGGTTTCCTGTGCTCGGAAGCGCTCGAGGCGGCATTGCCGCTGCTGCGCAACGCCAGCATTCCGGTCGTAACCTCCGGCGTGCGCAACAACGGAATCACCGACCGGCGCACACGCGAGGATTGGCTAGTCTGGCGGGCTGCCCCTCGCGCCGACGCCGAGCTTGCGGCAGTCGCTGACATACTCGTTTCGCGCTGGCGCGACGAACTCTTCGCCATCGTCGACGACGGAACCATCTATGGCAGGGAACTGGCCGAGTCCCTGCGGCTGGCCGCAGAACTGGCAGGCCTGCAACCCGTATTCTTCGACACATTCCGTCCGCAGTCGGACAATCAGGTCGGGTTGGTCGGGCGGCTGCGCCGAGCCGGCGCAACTCACATTTTCGTCGGCGGTGAGCGCGACGATGTCGCCATCATTCAACGTGATGCGGCAGGCCTTGACTACGAGCCGACGATTGCCGGCGGCGACGCGTTGCGCGCTGCCGGCGAGATTCCATTGGCCCCCGGAACGCTCATGATTGGCCTGCCGGAATGGGCCGAAATGCTTGACGAGGAAGCGGTCGAGCGCTTCACGGAAGCAGGCGTCATTCCCGAGGGTTACGTCGTTCCCTCCTACGTCTCGGTGGAGATCGCCGCGCAGGCCATGTCGACCGCCGACGCCGCGGACAGGCCGATTGCCGATGTCTTGTCTACCGGCAGTTTCGATACGCTCATCGGAACTCTGTCCTTCGACGACAAGGGCGATCTGTCCGAGAACCTGTTCCAGCTCCTTCGTTACGACGGCGAGCGCTTCCTTCCCGTAGAGTGACTGCATGCCTTTCCGGACCGGACCGAAAAACCTCATCACGGATGTCGCCGGGTTGCGCGTCGGCAATGCGGCGGACGGCCGCCTTAAGAGCGGTGTAACCGTCGTCGTTCCAGACCGCCCGGCCGTCGCCGCCGTTCAGGTTCTGGGCGGCGCGCCGGGCACGCGCGAAACCGATGCGCTGGAGCCCCATAATTCGCTGAAGGAAACCCATGCGCTGGTCCTTTCAGGCGGCTCGGCCTTCGGGCTGGACGCAGCCTCAGGCGTGCAGGCCGCACTTCGCGAGGATGGCGTCGGCGTCGAGGTGCGCGGCCAGCGCGTCCCGATCGTACCGGCGGCCATCCTTTTCGACTTGATCAATGGCGGCGACAAGGATTGGGGCCGCTACCCGCCTTATCGCGACCTCGGCTACGCAGCGGCACGCAACGCATCCGTCGATTTCGAGCTCGGCAGCACGGGCGCCGGCTGCGGCGCGTTGTCCGCTGGCCTCAAGGGCGGGCTCGGCTCGGCCTCGACGGCGCTCGCTAACGGGATCACGGTCGGCGCTCTGGTCGCGGCCAATCCCGTCGGGTCCGTCACAGTCGGCCATTCGGCGCATTTCTGGGCGGCACCCTTCGAGATCGGCAACGAGTTCGGCGGACTGGGCCTGCCCTCGCCGCTGCCGCCCGACGCAGCCGACATACGCTGGAAGTTCGACGCGGAACCGCAACCGGGCGGCAACACCACGATTGCGGTCATCGCCACCGATGCGGTCCTGCCCAAGGCGGCAGCAAAGCGCCTCGCGGTCGCCGCCCACGACGGTTTCGCGCGTGCCATCTGGCCTGCCCATACGCCAGCCGACGGCGATCTCGTCTTCGCGCTTTCGACCGGCGCCAGCGGCATCGAGCTGGATGAACTCGGCGCAATGGAGCTTTCAGCGGTGGCTGGCTCAACGATGGCACGCGCGATCGCGCGCGCTGTTCACGCCGCCACCCCCGCCGAAAACGATCTCTTTCCCGTCTGGAGCTCGCGCCGCGGCTGAATGGCTTGCCGTTTGCACGTTTGCGGGCCATCCTCATCCTGAAACCCGATGGAGAGCCCCGATGAGACTGTTCGCAGCCATTGCCATCTTTGCCGCCACGCAGTTCTGCGCCGTATCGGCGCGCGCCGGGGACACTGCCGAACTCAACATTCTCGGCTTCACCGCAAATGGCGGCGTCTTCGCGTTCGAGGAGTTCGGTATCCAGGACGGCTCGGGCTTCCCTTATGCCAACCGGTTCTACATCGACACGGCAACGGACAGCTTCCTGCCCGGCACACCGATCCGCGTGCGCATCGATGACGAAACCGCGTCCCTAGACGATGCGCGCGCGCAGGCGCGTTCGCAGGGCGAGGCGATCGCATCGCAGGCCGAGCTCGAGGCCAATCGTGGCCTCACCGCGGGTGCCAGCCCGGTCACGGAATTGTCCGGCGATCCTCACCGTATGGCGGTCAATCCGCGCGCTGTCTTCCCGGCAATCGATACGCCGCTCGAGCTGCGCCTCGAGGAATTCGCGCTTGAAGGTCCTGAACTCTGCGAATCTTTTGGCACCGTGATGGGCTACCGCCTGATCCGGGTCGGCGTCGCGCCCGGCGAGGCGGCTTCGCTGCTGCATGAGGACACATCCATTCCATCTAGCCGCAACTGTCCGCTCGGCTACCGCATCGGGGCAATCCAGACGTTCTTTCCCGAAGGCGGCGATCCGGTCTTCGCGGCGCTGATCGCGGTTCGCTCCGTCGGCTTCGAGGGACCGGATCACCGCTGGATAGCGGTGCCCGGCAAACTCTGAGCGAACTGTCGCGTTGAGGAATCCGCGCAGCTCTGTTAGGGAGCGCGCATCCTTCCCACGCAGTCAGGACGAGCCTCATGATCCCGCGCTATTCGCGACCAGAAATGGTTTCCATCTGGTCGCAGGAAACCAAGTTCAGGATCTGGTTCGAGATCGAAGCCTACGCCTGCGACGCGCTTGCCGAACTCGGTGTCATCCCGAAGGAAGCAGCCAGGACCATCTGGGAAAAAGGCGGCGCGGCGAAGTTCGACGTCGAGCGCATCGACGAGATCGAGCGCGAGACCAAGCATGACGTCATCGCCTTCCTGACCCACCTTGCCGAATTTGTCGGGCCGGATTCGCGTTTCATCCATCAGGGCATGACATCGTCCGACGTGCTCGACACCTGCCTCTCGGTTCAGCTTTCGCGCGCGGCCGACCTGCTGCTGGCCGATCTCGACGCGTTGCTGGCGGCGCTCAAGAAGCGCGCTTACGAGCACAAGGACACCGTCACCATTGGCCGCAGCCACGGCATCCATGCCGAGCCGACGACCTTCGGCGTCAAGCTGGCGCAGGCCTATGCGGAGTTCGAGCGCTGCCGCGAGCGCCTCGTCCATGCCCGCTCCGAAATCGCCACCTGCGCCATTTCCGGTGCGGTCGGCACCTTCGCCAACATCGATCCGCGCGTCGAGGAACATGTCGCCGAAAAGCTCGGTCTGACGCCCGAGCCGGTGTCGACCCAGGTCATCCCCCGCGACCGCCACGCGATGTTCTTCGCCACGCTCGGCGTCATCGCCTCGTCGGTCGAGCGGCTGGCAACCGAAATCCGCCATCTGCAGCGGACGGAAGTGCTTGAAGCCGAGGAATATTTCTCGCCGGGCCAGAAGGGCTCGTCGGCCATGCCGCACAAGCGCAATCCGGTCCTGACCGAGAACTTGACCGGCCTCGCCCGTCTGGTGCGCGGCATGGCGCTGCCTGCGATGGAAAACGTGGCGCTCTGGCACGAGCGCGACATCTCGCATTCGTCGGTCGAGCGCATGATCGGGCCGGATGCCACGATCACCCTCGATTTCGCGCTGGCGCGGCTGACAGGCGTGGTCGAGAAGCTCCTTGTCTACCCGGACAACATGCTGAAGAACATGAACAAGTTCCGCGGGCTGATCCACTCCCAGCGGGTGCTGCTGGCGCTTACACAGGCAGGCGTTTCACGCGAGGATTCCTACCGTCTCGTCCAGCGCAACGCGATGAAGGTGTGGGAGCACGGGGCGGACTTCCTCGAGGAGCTGCTGGCCGACGCCGACGTTCGCGCCGCACTGCCGGAAGACGTCATTCGTGAGAAATTCGACCTCGGCTACCACACCAAGCACGTCGACACGATTTTCAAGCGCGTTTTCGGCGAAAGCTGAGGGCTGCACCGCCGGCCGGTGCGTCCTTCGAGGCTCGCTCCGCTCGCACCGCAGGATGAGGGATGTTGTGCATCAACCCCGGTTCTGTCGAGATGTATCGAGCCAGCCATGTGCGGGTTCGACAGACCACCGTCCTCATCCTGAGGTGCGAGCGCAGCGAGCCTCGAAGGACGCACGACATATTCCTCTCTCAGCGGCAGAATCACCTGGCCGGCAGCACCCTGATTTCGTTGCCCCAAGGGTCGCGCGAAGCGGTTTCCGCCGTTGCGTCCTTCGATAACAGCTCCACGAAGCCAAGCCCGGTTCGATCCATTTCACGCGGCCCTGCGCCCCTGCTCCGCCAGGAATTGGCCCCGATATGGTGGTGATAGCCGCCTGAAGACAGGAACACCGCCTGCCCGCCAAGGCTTTGCATCGTGTCGAAGCCTTGCTCGTCCCTCCACCACTGTTCGGCGGCCTGCGCATCGCCGACGCGCAGGTGCACGTGGCCGACGACGGTTCCGTCAGGCGCAGCCTTCCATTCAGGCTCGTCGCTTGAAAGTTCGCCCATGAGGTTGGCAACATCCAGAGCCTCGGTGGCCATCCGCACCGACGGACCGTCGAAAATCCAGCTTTCGCGCGGCCGGTCGGCATAAATCTCGATGCCGTTGCCTTCGGGGTCGGTCAGGTAGATCGCCTCGCTCACCAAGTGGTCTGAGGCACCGTCCACCGGAATGCGTGTCTCGATGGCATGTCGGGTCCAGCGCGCGAGATCCTTGCGCGTTGGCAGCAGAAAGGCCGTGTGGAAAAGTCCCGCGGAACGCGGATCATCCTGACGAAGCGTCGACGATTCCTCGATTTCAAGCAATTCACGATCGCCGGCGCCAAGCACGACGATATTGCCGGCACGGCGAAGCTCCGTAAGGCCGAGGACCGATTTGTAGTAATCGGCAACACGCGAGCCGTCGCGCGCCATCAGTCCGACGCGGCCGATACTCACCGGGGTGGTGGCCGCAAAGGGAAGGTTTTCCATTGCTGTCTCCGTTCGGGCCGGCAACGCGCTTGCTGTGACCGCAAGCGCGGCGATGCCACCCGTCATCTGGCGTCTCGTGAGTTTCATCCGTCAATGTCCCTTGAGACGTTGTTGGTTGCAGCAAAGATCGTGCACCGCAATGGCATGCGCAAGCATGCTTCCGGCGACACGCCGTTCACCGACAGCCGACTGTTGCAACCGGCCGGCAGGCTCGCTACATGGCCGCCCATGAAGGTCAAGGACGCAGACATACTCATCATACCGGGCTACACCAATTCGGGGCCCGACCACTGGCAATCGCGCTGGGAACAGAAGCTGTCGACCGCCCGCCGTGTCGAGCAGGCCGAATGGTCCAAGCCGGTGCGCGACGACTGGGTGGCGGCCACGGCCCGGGCCATCGACCAGGCTGAGCGCCCCGTCGTGCTGGTCGCCCACTCGCTCGGCATCCCGACGGCAATCCATGCGCTTGCCGAAAGCGGCAAGGCGGTGGCCGGCGCTTTCTTCGTCGCCCCGCCCGATGTCGCCAATCCGGCGATCCGCCCGAAGCACCTGATGACGTTCGGACCATATCCGCGCGATCCACTGCCGTTTCCGTCGATCACCGTCGCCAGCCGCAACGACCCGTTCTGCAAGTTCGAGGTTGCAGAGGACATCGCGGCCGCCTGGGGTTCGCTATTCATCGACGCCGGCGAATCCGGTCACCTGAACGCGGAATCGGGCCATGGTCCGTGGCCGGAAGGCTCGCTGACCTTCGCGCATTTCATGTCGAGGCTCTGAGCGGCTACTTGATCGACGTCCGTGCGGCTTCGATCAGCATGCCCGCGCCCAATGCCATGTAGCGCGCCTCGTTGCCCATCGCGATCAGCCTGAAGCCCATTTCGACATAACGGCCGACAAGCGCCGGATCGACGACGTAGATCGCGGCATGCTTGCCCACGGCGCGCGTGCGCTGCCCGATGTCGCCGATCGCCTGCATCATGTCTTCCAGGCCGGGGTTCATCGTCGCGCCGTTGCTCCAGGCGATCGAAAAGTCGGACGGCCCCACAAGCACCCCGTCGATGCCCGGCACGGCAAGAATGTCGTCCAGGATCTTGAGCGCCTCGCGGGTCTCGATCATTGCAAACGCAAGCGTCTCGGCATTGGCATTGGCCAGCCAGGCCGCCGAATCGGCAGTCTTTCCGCGCGACATCGCATAGGTCGGCCCCCACGAACGCTGGCCGATTGGCGGATATTTCATCGCTGCGGCGAAGAGCCTGGCATCCTCCAGCGAATTGACCATCGGCGCGATGACGGCTTCGGCCCCGAAATCGAGCGCGCGACTGGCCATGTCGAACCGCCCCACGGGAATGCGCACAAGGCCAGGCTTGCCTGCCGCCGTGATCGGCAGCAGCGCACGCAGAACGCTGTCCTCGTGGTGCCCGCCATGCTGCATGTCGAGCGTCACCGCATCGAATGGCCCGCCGGCCAGAGCCTCCACGGTGAAGGCGTCGGGAACCCCGGACCAGGCGGTGAATACGGTTTCGCCTGCTGACAGGCGCGATGCGAGCGACATGAATGAGAAATCCTCGTGGCGTGGGGCCCGATTGAACCAGATCGCCGACCACGGGGCAAAGAAAAACCGCCCGGCAAGCGGGCGGTTCTTCATGCATCGCGATCGTGGTTCAGGACTTACGGACCTGTTCGACCGCCTGATCGAGCAATTCGTCCATGGTGCGGCGAATCTGGTGATCCGACTGGTCGACACCCGCATCGTCGAAATCCTTGCGGACCTTGCGGAAAACGTCGTGATCGCCGGCTTCCTCGAAGTCCGAGTTGATCACTTCCTTGGCATAGGCCTCGGCAGCCTCGCCCGTCTTGCCCAGCTTCTCGGCCGCCCACAGGCCCAGCATCTTGTTGCGGCGGGCCATGGCGCGGAACTTCAGTTCCTCGTCGTGGGCGAACTTGTTTTCGAATGCTTTCTCGCGGTCGTCCATGCTGGCCATGGGGCATCCTCCGGCTGGGCGTCGAATCCAGACGCCGAATTATGTTCCCGTTCCTCAAACCAAATGGCTGCCCCGCGGTCAATACGCAGTTGGCCTTCGCCGCTGCGGCATTTGGCATTGGATAGGTCGACAGCCGGGGAAATGCCGATTGAGGAAACCGTGCGATTGCGCTAGAGAGCCGCTATATTCCGCAAGCCCGAGCCACGCGGGCCTCGCAACAGGAGCCCTGCCCCGCACGGCTCGCAAGACAGAGATCGCCATGAACCGTCGCCGACGCATTTACGAAGGCAAGGCAAAGATCCTCTATGAAGGACCCGAGCCTGGCACCCTGATCCAGTTCTTCAAGGACGACGCCACCGCCTTCAACAAGAAGAAACACGAAGTGGTCGACGGCAAGGGCGTGCTCAACAACCGCATTTCCGAGCACATCTTCACCCACCTTAACCGCATCGGCATACCGACTCACTTCATCAAGCGGCTCAACATGCGCGAGCAGTTGATCAAGGAGGTGGAGATCGTCCCGCTCGAGGTGGTGGTGCGCAACATCGCCGCCGGCTCCCTCGCCAAGCGGCTGGGCATCGAGGAAGGCACGGTTCTGCCGCGCTCGATCATCGAATTCTACTACAAGGCCGACGCGCTAGACGACCCGATGGTCTCCGAAGAGCACATCACGGCATTCGGTTGGGCGAGCCCGCAGGAAATCGACGACATCATGGCGCTCGCCATCCGCGTCAACGACTTCCTGTCCGGTCTCTTCCTAGGAGTCGGCATCCAGCTTGTCGACTTCAAGGTCGAGTTCGGCCGGCTCTACGAAGGCGACATGATGCGGATCATTCTCGCCGACGAGATTTCGCCCGATTCGTGCCGTCTCTGGGACACCGCCACGAACGACAAGCTCGACAAGGACCGTTTCCGCCGCGACATGGGCGGCCTCGTCGAGGCTTATCAGGAAGTCGCCCGCCGTCTGGGCATCATGAACGAGAACGAGCCGCCGCGCCCGACAGGACCTGTTCTCGTCTCGTCCAAGCCCGACAAGGGCAGCGTCCACTAACCGCCGGGAAACGTGCAGATATGATCAAGGCCCGAGTGACCGTCACCCTCAAGAACGGCGTCCTCGACCCGCAGGGCAAGGCAATCGAGGGCGCGCTCGGCGCGCTCGATTTTTCCGGCGTCGCCTCAGTGCGCCAGGGCAAGGTCTTCGACCTCGAACTGGAAGGCGCCGACCGCTCCAAGGCCGAAGCCGACCTCAAGGCGATGTGCGAGAAGCTGCTCGCCAACACGGTGATCGAGAACTACCAGGTGGAGCTCGCTTGAGGTGAAAGCCGCCGTCGTCCTTCTCCCCGGCCTCAATCGCGACCGCGACATGATCGCGGCCTTGACCAAGATCGGCGGCAAGCCGCCCCGAACCGTCTGGCAGACCGACACCGAGATCACGGATGTCGACCTGATCGTCATTCCTGGCGGCTTCTCCTTCGGCGATTACCTGCGCTGCGGCGCGATCGCCGCGCGCATGCCGGTCATGCGCGCCGTCGCCGAGCAGGCAAAACGCGGCGTCATGGTGATGGGCGTCTGCAACGGCTTCCAGATTCTGCTCGAAGCCGGCCTGCTGCCGGGTGCGTTGATGCGCAACGCATCGCTGAAATTCGTCTGCCGCGAAGTGAAGCTTCAGGTCGCAAACGCCAACACCGCCTTTACGAGCGGCTACGCACCGGGCCAGATCATCTGCTGTCCCGTCGCGCACCACGACGGCAACTATTTCGCCGATCCGGAAACGCTCGCCCGCATCGAGGGCGAAGGCCAGGTCGTGTTCCGCTATGCCGAGGGGACCAACCCCAACGGCTCGATCAACGACATTGCCGGCATCGTGAGCGGGACCGGCAACGTGCTTGGCCTGATGCCGCACCCTGAAAACCTGATCGAGGCCGCGCACGGCGGCCACGATGGGCGCGCGCTGTTCGAAAGTGTGCTGGGAGCCGCCGCGTGAAGCTGGCCGCCGGCGTCGCTGTTCTGACCATGCTCACGCTGGCCGCCGGCTGTCAGTCGGAATCTCGCGACACGAGCACCCCGAGCAACGGGAAAAGCGCGGCTCTTCGCAACATGGAGCAGGTGGCGATTGCAGCCCATCGTTGCTGGTTTGCCAGCGGCGATCCGACGTTCCGCGACTACAGCTTTGCAAACGAACTGAACTCGTTCAGCGGCAGGCCGCGCTTCCTGCTGGTTCCCAAGGGCAATTTCGGCGGCAAGCCGCTGCTGGTGGTTCAGGCGGAAGGTAGCGCCGGTGCTGTCACCACCTTCGGTCCGCTGCTTGAACAGCCGAACGGCTCGCGAATCGCGGGCGATGTGCGCCGCTGGTCCGGCGGCGACAGCGCCTGCGCCTGAAAACCTAATCCCAGATCGCCCGCCTGGCTTCCCTTGCCGCATCGGGTCGCGAAACGCCGATGTCCTTCAATTGCGCATCGGTCATCTCGAGCAGCAGGCGACGACTGCGCTGACGCTCGGCCCGGAAGCTGATCCCACGTATCGCGCGCCAGAAGGCGCCGGCGACCCGGCGTAGATACTCTTGCCTCCAGCGGCGCAGAGTGACGATCTCTGGCGCATTGTTCTTCTGCATTGCATGAATTGTCTTCATTGTACCAGTCCTTGGTCCAAGCCGCGCTTGATGGCCCGATGCGGTATTTGGATTGACTCTCAATGGGGTGCAATATACGAAATTGACACCATGACAAATTGGCTCCCCGACCTTTCACACGGTTCCGGCCCGCTCTATGCACGGCTCGCCGACCGCATCGAGGCCGATATCGGCCAGGGCGTCCTGCCGGCCGGCGCCAAGCTACCGCCGCAGCGCGACCTCGCCTACGATCTCGGGGTGACAATCGGAACCGTCGGTCGTGCCTACGGTCTGCTGCGCGAGCGCGGCCTTGTCAGCGGCGAGGTAGGGCGCGGCACATATGTTCTCGGCCAAGGCGAGCCGGCCACGGTTCCAATTGCGCCTTCCTTCGGTGGTACGCGCAGCGCGATCCCGGGCGACGACAAGCTGCGCATGGACAGCACCGCAGCGCCCGAGGTGGGCCAGGCGTCGATCATCGGCGAGCTTGGCCACCAGATCGTCCGTCAACATCCCGATGCCATCGTGAACTATGTGCGGGCCCCTGCCCCCGATTGGCTCGACGCGGGAACCCGCTGGCTGGCGACGGGCGCGTGGAGGCCATCGCCGGAAACGATCGTGCCCACGCTTGGCGGCCATGCGGGGATTCTCGCCGTGATCGCTGCCGTGACGGCGCCGGGCGACCGGATTGCGTTCGACCAGCTCACCTATTCGTCGATCGCGCGCAGCGCCAACCTCATCGGCCGGCGCATAGTATCAATCGGTGCAGACGGGGATGGTACCGACCCCGGCGATTTCGAGCGGCTCTGCGCGCAGCAGCACCCGAAGCTGGTCTTCCTCATTCCCGGTCTGCACAATCCGACGCTGGCGGTCATGCCCGAAAGCCGCAGGCGGGCGATCGTCGAAATCGCACGCAAGCACAATGTCTGGCTGGTGGAAGACGCGATCTACGCGGCCCTGCTCGACGACCAGCCGGTCTCGATCGCCGAATTGGCCCCGGAGCGTACGTTCCACGTCGGCGGCCTGTCCAAGACGGTGGCGGCAGGCGTTCGTGCCGGCTGGGTCGCGTGCCCGCCGCATCTCGCTCCCCGCGTGCAGGTTGCCTACAAGATGCTGACGGGCGGAAACCCGTTCCTGATGATCGAGCTAGCCGCGCGCCTCGTGCTCTCCGGTCAAGCCGATGCAATCCGCTCCCGCGTCGCGGCGGAGCTTCAGCTACGCGAAAAACGCGCCCGCGAGCTCCTTGCCGGCCACGACTTTGCCTCCCACCGTCATGCGCCGTTCCTGTGGTTGAAACTGGCGGAGCCATGGCTGTCAGGAACCTTTCGACAGGCGGCCGCCAATGAGGGTGTGCTGATCGACGACGAGGACGAATTCAAGAGCGGCCGCACCGAGCAGGTTTACCATCGCGTGCGCGTCGGCTTTTCGTCGCTGCCGCGTGCCGACGCCGAGGATGGCTTCAATCGGCTGCGCTCGCTGCTCGACAATCCGATGGCGGGTTACGACAGCTACGGCTGAATGCCCCGCACCCAGACGCTGCAATTTCTGCGGTTTTCGACGTTTTTCGGCTCCAGACGACTGTATCCTTGCAGCCGCACGCGCTATGGGGAGCCCTGAGACTCATCAGGCCTTCTCACCGGAACCGACCGCTGCCTATGACCATCCCCAACGACGTCAAGATCACGCCGGAACTCGTTGCCGCACACGGCCTCAAACCGGACGAATATCAGCGCATCCTCGACCTGATCGGCCGCGAGCCGAGCTTCACGGAGCTGGGTATCTTCTCGGCGATGTGGAACGAGCACTGTTCCTACAAATCCTCGAAGAAGTGGCTGCGGACCTTGCCGACTTCCGGGCCGCGCGTCATCCAGGGCCCCGGTGAAAATGCCGGCGTGGTCGACATCGGCGACGGGCAGGCCGTGGTCTTCAAGATGGAGAGCCACAACCACCCCTCCTACATCGAGCCATATCAGGGCGCGGCCACCGGCGTCGGCGGCATCCTGCGCGACGTGTTCACCATGGGCGCGCGCCCGGTCGCTGCCATGAACGCACTGCGCTTCGGCGAGCCTGACCATCCCAAAACCCGCCACCTCGTTTCAGGCGTGGTCGCCGGCGTCGGCGGCTACGGCAATTCGTTCGGCGTCCCGACGGTGGGCGGCGAAGTGCAGTTCGATGCCCGCTACAACGGCAACTGCCTCGTCAATGCCTTTGCAGCGGGCCTCGCCGACACGGACGCGATCTTCTACTCGAAGGCATCGGGCGTCGGGCTCCCCGTTGTCTATCTCGGCGCCAAGACCGGCCGTGACGGCGTCGGCGGCGCGACGATGGCGTCGGCCGAATTCGATGAATCCATCGAGGAGAAACGCCCGACGGTGCAGGTGGGCGATCCGTTCACCGAAAAATGTCTGCTGGAGGCCTGCCTCGAGCTGATGGCGTCCGGTGCGGTCATCGCCATTCAGGACATGGGCGCAGCGGGCCTGACCTGCTCCGCCGTCGAGATGGGCGCCAAGGGCGACCTCGGCATCCGTCTCGATCTTGACAGGGTGCCGGTGCGCGAGGAGCGCATGTCGGCCTACGAGATGATGCTGTCGGAAAGCCAGGAGCGCATGCTCATGGTGCTGCGGCCGGAAAAGGAGCAGGAAGCCGAAGCGATCTTCCGCAAATGGGGTCTCGATTTCGCGATTGTCGGCGAGACCACCGACGACCTGCGCTTCCGCGTCTTCCATCAGGGCGAGGAGGTCGCGGACCTTCCGATCAAGGAACTGGGCGACGAAGCGCCCGAATACGATCGGCCGTGGGTGGAGCCGAAGGTCCCTGCCCCGCTTTCGAGCGCCGATCTGCCGGAGCTCGACATCGCCGACGCGCTTCTCTCGCTGCTCGGCTCGCCGAACCAGTCGTCGCGCCGCTGGGTGTGGGAACAGTACGACACCCTGATTCAGGGCAACTCGCTGCAGCTTCCCGGCGGCGACGCCGGTGTCGTCCGCGTCGAGGGTCACGACACGAAGGCGCTCGCCTTCTCGTCCGACGTCAATCCTCGCTATTGCGAGGCCGGTCCTTTCGAGGGCGGCAAGCAGGCCGTAGCCGAATGCTGGCGCAACCTCAGCGCCACCGGTGCGCTGCCGCTGGCGGCGACCGACAACCTTAATTTCGGCAATCCCGAGCGGCCCGAAATCATGGGTCAGCTTGTCCATGCCATCAAGGGCATCGGTGAAGCGTGCCGCGCGCTCGAGTTCCCGATCGTTTCGGGCAATGTCTCGCTCTACAACGAGACCAGCGGCCGCGGCATCCTGCCGACTCCGACGATCGGCGGCGTCGGACTCATCGACGACTGGTCGAAGATGGCGCGCATCGGCTTTGCCGCCGAAGGCGAAGCCATCGTGCTGGTCGGCGCGCCGGGACCGTGGGGCGGGCATCTCGGCCAGTCCGCGCTGCTGCGCGACGTTCTCGGGCGCCGCGAAGGCCCGCCGCCGCCTGTGGACCTGGCCCATGAAAAGCGCGCGGGCGACTTCGTTCGCAAGCTGATCCGCAGCGGCATCGCGACCGCATCGCACGATTGTTCGGACGGCGGGCTCGCCGTCGCGCTCGCCGAAATGGCGATGGCCTCCGGCATCGGCGCCGAGATCACCGCGCCGGAAGGCAATGCGGTCGAAGTGTTCTTCGGCGAGGATCAGGGGCGCTACGTGCTCACGATGCCCGAAGACGCATTTGCCGCGCTTGCCGCCGAGCCCGGCATCGCCTGTGTGCGGATCGGCACGACGGCCGGCGCATCCTTGAAGCTCGGCATGGCCCGTGCCATATCGGTAGCAGAACTGAAGACGGCGCATGAGGGCTGGTTTCCGGCCTTCATGGGGCAGTAAACGGGGTATTTGCAATGGCAATGGACGCGCACGAGATCGAACGGCTGATCAAGGAAGGCATTCCGGACGCCG
Organism: Mesorhizobium sp. DxT; assembly: GCF_058448885.1. Lineage (NCBI taxonomy): Bacteria > Pseudomonadati > Pseudomonadota > Alphaproteobacteria > Hyphomicrobiales > Phyllobacteriaceae > Mesorhizobium > Mesorhizobium sp. DxT. The sequence goes on from NZ_JBZFLJ010000011.1 coordinate 59,028, forward strand.
TCGTCACGATCCGCGATCTTGCCGGCGACGGAGACCACTATGCCGCCGAAGTCGTCGCCGAGAGCTTCCGTGGCAAGAGCCGCGTGCAGCAGCACCAGATGGTCTACGAAGCGCTGAAGGGCAACATGGGCGGCGTCCTGCACGCCCTGGCCCTGCAGACCAGCATACCCGACTGAACATTGCGCCCCGCACGCTTGTGCAATAGATAGGGGCAAGCCAAACATTCCGCCGGGCCTTGAACCCGGCCAGAAAGGACGAGCCAGATGAGCGAGATCGCCGGATTCATCGACAACGAAGTCAAGAGCAACGACGTGGTGCTCTTCATGAAGGGCACGCCCGGCTTCCCGCAGTGCGGCTTTTCGGGTCAGGTGGTGCAGATTCTCGATTACCTCGGCGTCGACTACAAGGGCGTCAACATTCTGACGTCTGACGAACTTCGCCAGGGCATCAAGGACTATTCCAACTGGCCGACGATCCCGCAGCTTTACGTGAAGGGCGAATTCGTCGGCGGCTGCGACATCATCCGCGAGATGTTCCAGGCCGGAGAGCTTCAGGGCTTCATGACCGAAAAGGGCGTAACCGTCCGCGGCGCAGCCTGACGCGCCACTAACATATCCGAATCCCGGTTTCCGGGGTTCCACGACGAGTATGCGCCGGCCCGCCGGCGCATTTCTTTTTTTCGATCATCGTCTGGAACAATTGCCATGGACCAAACAGCCTCGACGGCGCCAACGCCGGCGCTCGCCATCCCGCGCTGGGAACTTATCGCCATTGCCGCCGGGCTGATGGCGCTCAATGCGCTCGCCATCGACATCATGCTGCCGGGCCTGCAAGAGATCGGCGCCAGCCTGGGCGTCGCCGATGAAAACGCGCGCCAGTATGTCATCACCGCCTACATCACCGGTTTTGGCCTTGCCCAGCTTTTCTTCGGGCCGATTTCCGATCGCTTCGGACGCCGCACGCCGCTGCTTGTCGGCCTCTTCATCTATGTCGGGGCGGCAGCAGTCTGCGTATTCGTGCCCAGTTTTGGGGGCCTTCTCGCGCTGCGCTTCATCCAGGGCCTGGGTGCTGCCTCGACCCGCGTCATCGCGATGTCGGTCGTGCGCGATGTCTACGGCGGCCGCGCCATGGCGGAAGTGATGTCGCTGGTGTTCATGGTGTTCATGATCGTGCCCGTGATCGCTCCGGGCATCGGACAGGTGATCATGCTTTTTTCGGAATGGCACATGATCTTCGTATTCATGACGGTCGTGTCGCTTGCGATCACGCTTTGGGTGCTGTTCAGACTGCCCGAGACGCTCCACGACGAGTTCCGACGCCCGTTCACCGTCAGGGTGATCGCCGACGGTTTCCGTATCGTTCTTACCAACCGCCCGGCGGTCTGCTACACTATCGCGTTGACGGCGATCTTCGGCGCGCTGTTCGGCTTCATCAACTCGTCCCAGCAGATCTACGTGGGGATCTACGGCGTCGGCGCGATGTTCCCGGTCTATTTCGCTGCCGTTGCCGGCCTGATGGCCGTCTCGTCCTTCCTCAATTCGCGACTGGTCGGCCGTTTCGGCATGCGGCGCCTGGCGCACGGCGCCTTGCTGGGTTTCACGTTGGTGACGGCCTTTGCCTTGGTGCTGACCCTGTTCGGCTCGATGCCGCTCTGGGCCTTCGTCACCATTTTCGCTCTGGCGATGGTGCAGTTTGCCTGGATCGGTGCCAATTTCAACGCGCTGGCGATGGAGCCACTGGGCCACGTCGCCGGCACCGCATCGTCGGTGCAGGGCTTTCTGCAGACGGTCGGCGGTGGGCTGATCGGCGCGGCGATCGGCCAGGCGTTCGACGGCACGGTCATGCCCATGGCGGCAGGCTATTTCTTCGCCGCCGCCTTCGCGCTCGTCATGGTGCTGATCGCCGAGAAGGGGCGGCTGTTCCAGTCCCAGAATCCGCCCGTTTAGCTGCTGCCGAGCGCGGCGAAATCGAACAACGTGCGGTCGAGCAGATGGCTTGGCCGCACATGGCCAAGGGCCCGGATCATCGTGTCCTTGCGCCCCGGCATCCGGCGTTCGATATCCTCCAGCATCGCTTTCATCGCGTTGCGTTGCAGCCCGTCCTGGCTGCCGCACAGGTCGCAGGGAATGATCGGGAACGCCATCGCCTCGGCGAATCGCGCCAGATCCGCCTCACCACAGTATGCGAGCGGCCGCAGGACGGTGAGGTCTCCCTCATCATTGACGAGCTTGGGCGGCATGGCAGCCAGTCGCCCGCCGTGAAACAGGTTGAGGAAAAAGGTCTCCAGAATGTCCTCGCGGTGGTGCCCCAGCACCAGCGCGGCGCATCCCTCCTCGCGCGCCACACGGTAGAGATGCCCTCGCCGCAACCGCGAGCACAGCGAACAGTAGGTGCGGTTTTCCGGGATCTTGTCGGTGACGATGGAATACGTGTCCTGATACTCGATCCGGTGCTCGACCCCGATGGACGTGAGGTAATCCGGGAGGATGTGCTTGGGAAAATTCGGCTGCCCCTGATCCAGATTGCAGGCCAGAAGCTCGACCGGCAGCAGCCCCCGCCATTTGAGATCGAGCAGGATCGCCAGCAGGCCATAGGAATCCTTGCCGCCCGAAAGCGCCACCAGCCAGCGTTCGCCCGGCTTCACCATCGAGAAATCTTCGAGAGCCTGTCGCGTATCGCGCAGCAGCCGCTTGCGCAGCTTGTTGAACTCGACCGACGACGGCGCGTTGCGGAACAGGGCGAAATCGGCCGTTCCGCCGTCGTCCGGTTCGTGCTGCTTCACTTTGAGCGTCTGCATCTCGCCTCGAGGCCTGTTTGCTGATTGGGCCACAAAGCACAGCCGTCCGCGCCGTGCAACGCGCGAGACGGTTGTTGCGGGGATAGCTGGCCGCTGTTAAGAGCCCCCGACGAAGCCTCTGGAAACAAATCCCGCATGGCCAAAGCATCGCAATCTCCCGCCCTGTCCGTCATCGTGCCGGTGCTCAACGAGGAAGACGCGATTCCCGCGTTCCTCCAGCGCACGGTGCCGATTCTGGAGGCGGTGTGTCGCGACAGGCTCGGCGGACGTCCTTATGAGATCGTCTTTATCGACGACGGCAGTTCGGACGACACCGCCCGCATCACGATCGCGGCCGGCGAACGCAATCCGTCCATCAAGCTCATTCGCCTGTCCCGTAGCTTCGGCAAGGAGGCTGCTCTGGCGGCAGGGTTGAGCCATGTTGACGGCGATGCCGTGATCCCGATGGACGTGGACCTGCAGGATCCGCCTGAAGTCGTTCCTGCCATGGTGGAAGCCTGGCTCGAGGGCGCGGAGGTCGTCAACGGCGTGCGCTCCAGCCGGCGCGAGGACACCTGGTTCAAGCGTTCGACCGCCAGGCTTTTCTACAGGCTCTACAACGCGGCTTCCGACATTCCCATCAAGCGCAATGTCGGCGATTTCCGGCTGCTCGACCGGGCTGTCGTCGATGCATTGAACACGCTCGCCGAAGGGTCCCGTTTCACAAAGGGGCTCTATTCCTGGGTCGGCTATCGAAATGTCGATGTCGAGTATGAGCGCCCTGCCCGGCTGCATGGCGAAACCAAGTGGTCGTACCGCCGGCTGATCCGCTTTGCGCTCGACGGGCTTATTGCCTCGACCACCGCCCCACTGCGCATCTGGAGCGTTGCCGGGCTGCTGATCGGCCTCTGCGCCTTCATCTACGCAGGGTTTCTCGTCGTCCGCACGATGATCTGGGGCGCGGACACCCCGGGCTACGCCTCGACAATGGTCGTCATCCTGCTCCTCGGCGGCCTCAACCTTCTATCGCTGGGCATCATGGGCGAATATGTCGGCCGTATCTCGCAGGAGGTGCGCGGCCGGCCGCTCTACGTCGTGCGCGACGTGCACGGCATCCCGTCTTCTGAAAAGCGCAGACCACGTGCAAGGGTCCGCAAGCCGGAGAAACAGAGCGAACGATAAACGGCTGGCCGAGGCGATGTCGCAGGCTGACGGGTCGAGACCCTCAGCCTTCCGAGGCAGGTTCCGCCGTCTCGGGATAACGGAAGAAAACGCTGTATTCCCAGCGCGACGGCCCGCCCGCACCTTCCACCGCGGGAAGGGTCAGTTCGGCAGTTGAATCGACGCGCCCCAAAAGCCCCGCGGCGGCGGCATCGCAACCACTTGCTTGCGATGGCGCACGGCAGATGAAGACGGCGCCCTGGCGCTCGATGTCTCCCTGCGTCACCCACGGCGAAGTCTCGAGATTGCCCTCGACCGCGTAAGGCGTATCGGACGCGTAGAAGGACAGGCTGTTCGCGAGGAAATCGACCGGCGACGCCGCGATGGCGAGCCGCGAGCCCGTTTCCTCGCGCCAGCGGTCCTGCACCAGCGTGGCAAGCTCGGCAACCGGCTCCACGGTGTTGGACGTCGCGCGCTCCAGCAGGTCGCCGCGCAGCCATGGTGTCACGGCCGACATGATCGCGCAGAAGACGATCACCGTCGCAGGCGCAGCATACCAGAAATGAACGGCGTTGCTCGGCGAAACCGCGAGCGCCAGCAGGATCGGTACGGTGAAGAAGAACGGTATCACCCACAGCGAGGAAAGCTGCGCGCTGAGCGTCAGCGCGAATAGGATGGTGAGAACGAGCGAGCCTGGACCGATGAAGAGCAGTGCCCGCCCTTGCCGCGTCGCGGTCAGGCCGCGCCAGCCTTCCGGCATCGAGATGATGGATCGCTCGGGCCTCTTGCGCCAGTAGAGAAGTGCGACGATCACGCCCGGCAGCGAATAGAGCAGGAAGGCGATGACGAAGTCAGCGGCACTGCCTACGGCGGATCCAAATGTTCCGTCGCCCTGCTCGGCGGCATAGGTAACGGTCCTGAAGCCCGATTGCACCACCCACCATGCATGCGGCGTAACCACGAGCGCACCGATTGCCGTTGCCGCCCACGGCAGCACCGTCTTGAGCAAGGGCCTTGTCTCGCGATCCCAGATCATGTGCGCGGCAAGCGCGGCAGCGAGCACCAGCGAGTGGTATTTCACCAGCATCGCCAGCCCGCAGAACAGCCCGGTCAGGCAGGCGTCCAGCAGCCTCTGCTTCTCGATCGTCCGCAGATAGAACAGGAATGCCAGCGTCCAGAAGGGCATCATGCCCGCATTGGCGTTGTAGTCCAGCGCGTGAAAACTGAGCGGCGGCATCACGAAGATCATCGCCACCGCGATGACCTGCTGCCATTCCGTCAGGAACCGCCGCGACACGAGCCACATCGCCCATGCCGTCACGGCCATGTTCACGGTCGAAAGAAGATAATAGGCCGCGTTGGTGCGCGGGAATATCTCGAACCAGAGCGCCGTGATCCAGCCGAAGAGCGGCGGATGCTTCTGGTATCCGAGTTGCCAGGTAATGCCCCAGGCAAAATTCTCGACCATGTCGCCGTGGCGGTCGAGATTGTACTGGGCGAAGTCGCGCTGGATGGTCCAGAAGCCGACATAGACGGCCAGCAGGACCAGCACCCACAACGACACACCGCCCGGAGGGCTCAAAAGCCCTCGGGCGCCGATGGCGGAGACCGGTTCGGTGCGTGGTTCCGCCATCGATTGTCCTTCGCTTGAGGGACGCTTAGCGGGAATAGAACTCGACGACGAGGTTGGGTTCCATCTGCACCGCGAACGGCACGTCGGCCAGGCCCGGCACGCGATTGAAGGTTGCGACCATCTTGTTGTGGTCGACCTCGATGTAGTCTGGCACGTCGCGCTCTGCGAGCTGAACCGACTCCAGCACGATGACGAGCTGCTTCGACTTCTCGCGCACCTCGATCACGTCGCCCGGCTTGCAGCGGTAGGAACCGATGTTCACCCGGCGGCCGTTGACGTTGACGTGGCCGTGGTTGACGAACTGGCGCGCCGCGAAGATCGTCGGCACGAACTTGGCGCGGTAGACGACCGCGTCCAGGCGCGATTCGAGCAGGCCGATGAGGTTGTCCGGCGTATCGCCCTTGCGGCGGTCGGCTTCCTCGTAGGTCTTGCGGAACTGCTTTTCGGAGATGTCGCCGTAATGGCCCTTCAGCTTCTGCTTGGCGCGGAGCTGCAGGCCGAAGTCGGACATCTTGCCCTTGCGGCGCTGGCCGTGCTGGCCGGGGCCGTATTCACGACGGTTGACCGGGGACTTCGGGCGGCCCCAGATGTTCTCGCCCATGCGGCGATCGAGTTTGTACTTGGCGGATTCGCGCTTGCTCATCGCATTTCCTCAAAAAGTTGCGACCCGATGCTCACACATCGGATCAAGGAAACGCGCCCTCCTCTGGCCCCCTTTTTCGGAGCCTGACAGGGCACCCCACGCACGCTTTGCGGAGATGCCCACGGGACACGTCAGTGAACCGCCGGACATTGCTGCCCGGCGCTGGCGGTGGGATATGGCAAAGCCGGTTGTTTGTCAACGCGCCGCGCGCGTGGCGCAATCGAGCATTTCGCGATTGCAGTTCGCGGCCGGCGATCCTAGACTTTTACCGTTCTCAGGGCGGGGTGGAAATCCCCACCGGCGGTATGCGGCAATTGCCGCGAGCCCGCGAGCGCCTTCCACAAGGAAGGGTCAGCAGATCAGGTGAGATGCCTGGGCCGACGGTCATAGTCCGGATGAAAGAGAACGCACGGCTGCGGTTGGCGCAATGCGCGTGGTCGCCGCCGTTCGTGATCGCCTTGGGTGACGTGTCTGTTTGCCAAAGGAGATCATGATGACACCCACCCGCTATGCCTTCATCAAAGCCAACTGGCACGCCGATATTGTCGAGCGTGCGCTGGAAGGTTTCTGCGAACTCGTCCCCGCCGAGCAGGTAGACGTGTTCGACGTGCCCGGCGCCTTCGAAATGCCGCTGCTGGCGCGAGACCTTGCCGCCAGTGGACGCTACGGGGCGGTCGCGGCGGCCGCTTTCGTTGTCGACGGCGGCATCTACCGCCATGAATTCGTTGCGCAGGCCGTCGTCGACGGTTTGATGCGCGCCGGCATGGACACCGGCGTGCCGGTCCTTTCGGTGTCGCTGACCCCGCATCAGTATCAGGAGACCGATCACCATCGGCAAATCTACCGCGCGCACTTCGTCGAGAAGGGTCGCGAGGCGGCCCGGGCGGCCTTGATGATCGGCAGCACCCGCGCAGCGCTGGCCGCTCAGGGTCAGACGGTGGAGGATGTCGCCGCCTGAAGCCCGAAGCCTCGCACCAGCTTCACGACGGACGGCGCCGGAGACTGCGAGGTGAAGACGGCAACGTCCGGCTGCTCCGGCAAAGCGTCCCGGCGCGGCCGTCCATCCCGTGCGAGCAGCGACAGGGCGCGGCGGGCAATGGCCTCGGCCGGATCGATCCAGTCGACCGGCCACGGCGCCGTCTTGCGCATGCGATTGACGAGAAAGGGATAGTGCGTGCAGGCCAGCACGACGATATCCGTGCGCCTGCCGCCCTCCTCCATGAAGCAAGGGTCGATTTCGGCACGCACGGCCTCCTCGTCGACAAAACCCTCGCGCATATAAGTCTCGGCCAAGGCGGCGAGCCGGACGCTGCCGACCAGCCGGACATGGCATTTGGCTGCCCATTCATGGATGAGGTCGCGGGTGTACTGGCGCTTGACCGTGCCCGGCGTTGCGAGCACCGAGACCAGCCCGGAGCGGGTCCGCTCCGCTGCCGGCTTGATCGCCGGAACGGTGCCGACAAACGGCGTATCGGGGAATGCCGCCCGCAGGTCGGCAAGCACCAGTGTGGAGGCCGTGTTGCAGGCGATCACTGCGATTTCCGGATCGTGCTCGGCAATCAACCTCGAAAACAGTTCGACGATCCGCGCCCGAAGCGCGGCCTCTTCCCAGTCGCCATAGGGAAAACCGGCATCGTCGGCGACATAGACGAAGCGGCGGTCCGGCATCAGCACCCGCGCCTCGCGCAGCACCGTCAGCCCTCCGACACCCGAATCGAACAACAGGACCGGGCGATCACTCACGGTCACGCTCTCCGGTTTTCTCAGCCGGGGCTGCATGGGTCTTGGCGTCGACCGTCGCCTTGCGCTCCGGATAGGCCGCGCCCCGCGGCTCCTTCGGCGAGAAATAGTCGAGCGAGGAGATCACGCCGCGCAGCACCTTGATCTCGGCCTCGGCAAAGCCGGGGCGTGTCAGAACCGCGCGCAGATTGTCGACCATCTTCGGCTTCTTGGTCGGCGGACGGAAATAACCGCGCACCGATAGCGCCTCTTCCAGATGATCCAAAAACCCTTGAAGCGAAGCCTTGGGTGCAGGCTCCATGCGCGGCCCCTCGAACGCGGTCTGCGTCTCGCTCTCCAGACCGGACTTCATCCATTCATAGGACATCAGCAACACCGCCTGCGCGATGTTGAGCGACGCGAAGGCTGGATTCACCGGAAACGTCACGATCTCGTCCGCAAGGCCGACTTCGTCGTTGTAAAGCCCGAACCGCTCCCGCCCGAACAGGATGCCGGTCTTCTGGCCGCCCACGAAACGTTCGCGCAGGATCCGGCCGGCCTCGACCGGTCCGCGCACCGGCTTGAAGCCGTCGCGTTCCCGCGCCGTGGTGGCGATCACATAGTTCAGGTCGGCAATGGCCTCCGGCAGCGACGCAAACACGCTCACGCCGTCGATCACGTGGTCGGCCTTGGATGCGGCCGCACGCGCCTTCTCGCTGGGCCAGCCATCGCGCGGATTGACGATGCGCAGCTCCGCCAGACCGAAATTGGCCATCGCGCGCGCAACCATGCCGATATTCTCGCCGAGCTGCGGCTCGACGAGCACGATCGCCGGCCCTTCCTGGATCAACTGTTTCTCGCGCGCGGTGCCTGCCATTATTCTCCCCGGCTTGAAAGCCTGCTCCAGTGGCACAGTTTGACGGAAAACGGAACGGGCTCAGCCAAGGATGAACCGCCGCATCGCGTCCGCCACCGTGTCCGGCTTCTCGTGCAGCACCCAATGGCTTGCGCCGGCAATCCGCTGAACGGTCAATCGCGGCGCAAAGCGATCGAGCCCTTCGAGACAGGCCGGAAGCAACGCCTGATCTGCCTCGCCCCACAGCACCAGATGCGGCATCGGCACCGCGAATTGATCCTCCGGCATATCCAGGATCATCGCCTGGCCGGTCGTCTCGCCGGGCGTCGGCACGACGAGGGGTGACGCGCGATACCAGTTCAGCATGCCGGTGAGCGCGCCCGGCTGTCGCCAGGTTTCGCGATAGGCCGCCTTCATCGCATCATCGAAGAAATCGGCCGCGGAAAATCCCTCGACCATGCGGATCAATCGGCGAAAATCGTCCTGCGACAGAAGCGCCTCCGCGTCTTCGGCCCGCAGCCGATGGATATACTGGCTGGCCTGCCGCTGGGCCTCGTCCTCCAGCAACGCACGCTGAAAGCAGACCGGATGCACGCCATTGGCGATCACCAGATGCGAAACGCGGTTCGGATGGGCCATCGCATAGGCATAGGCGACCGATGCACCCCAGTCATGGCCGGCAAGCACGAAGGGTCGATCCGGCGAAAGCCTGTCTGCAAGCGAGGCGAGATCGCCGACCATATGCTTCACGCGATAGCGCTCGACGCCTTCCGGTTTCGATGAAAGGTTGAAGCCGCGCTGATCGGGTGCCGCCACGCAAAAATCATCGGCCAGCGCAGCCATGACGTCGGCCCAGGCCGCCCAGTATTCGGGAAAGCCATGCAGGCAGATCACCAGCGGCGCGTCCGGCTCACCCGCCATCGCCACGTTGAGCGAGACGGCACCGGCTTCGTGTTGCAGGAAGCGGAATTCCATTCGTTTCCTCCACATGGCGCGCGGACCGCATTCGATCCGCCGCATGGCTTTGCCTTCCCGCCGCCCGATGTTATAGGGGCCGCATTTCCAGTTCGAAACCTGCGGGACGTTCCGTCCCCTCTCCCAGAAACGAGGCATTTCCTATGGCGAAGATCAAGGTGGAAAATCCGGTCGTCGAGCTCGACGGCGACGAGATGACCCGCATCATCTGGCAGTTCATCAAGGACAAGCTGATCCACCCCTATCTCGACCTTGATCTCGAATATTACGATCTGGGCATGGAAAACCGCGACGCCACCGACGACCAGGTGACGATCGACGCGGCCAACGCCATCAAGAAGCACGGCGTCGGCGTCAAGTGCGCCACCATCACGCCCGACGAGGCACGCGTCGAGGAATTCGGCCTCAAGAAGATGTGGCGCTCGCCGAACGGCACCATCCGCAACATCCTCGGCGGCGTCATCTTCCGCGAGCCAATCATCTGCAAGAACGTGCCGCGCCTCGTCCCCGGCTGGACCAAGCCGATCGTCGTCGGCCGTCACGCCTATGGCGACCAGTACCGCGCGACCGACTTCAAGTTCCCCGGCAAGGGCAAGCTGACCATGAAGTTCGTCGGCGAGGATGGCCAGGTCATCGAGCACGAAGTGTTCGAAGCGCCGGCAGCCGGCATCGCCATGGGCATGTACAACCTCGACGAATCGATCCGCGATTTCGCCCGCGCATCGCTGAACTACGGCCTGTTGCGCGGCTGGCCGGTCTATCTGTCGACCAAGAATACCATCCTCAAGGTCTATGACGGCCGCTTCAAGGACATCTTCCAGGAGATCTACGAGCAGGAGTTCGAGGCCGCCTTCAAGGAAAAGAAGATCTGGTACGAGCACCGCCTGATCGACGACATGGTGGCTGCAAGCCTCAAGTGGTCCGGCGGCTACATCTGGGCCTGCAAGAACTACGACGGCGACGTCCAGTCCGATACGGTCGCGCAGGGCTTCGGCTCGCTCGGCCTGATGACCTCGGTGCTGATGACGCCGGACGGCAAGACCGTGGAGGCCGAGGCTGCCCACGGCACCGTTACCCGCCACTACCGCCAGCACCAGAAGGGCGAGGAGACCTCGACCAACTCGATCGCCTCGATCTTCGCCTGGACCCGTGGCCTCGCTCACCGCGCCAAGCTCGACGGCAATGACGAACTCAAGCGCTTCGCCGACACGCTCGAGCAGGTCTGCATCCAGACGGTCGAATCCGGCTTCATGACCAAGGATCTCGCGCTGCTGATCGGCGCCGATCAGCCGTGGCTGTCGACAACCGGCTTCCTCGACAAGATCGACGAGAACCTCCAGAAGGCGATGGCTGCCTGAGACAGATGGGCCGGGCGAAGCTCTATGGCGCCGACTACAGCGTCTATGTGCGCATCGCCCGGCTCGCCCTGATTGAAAAGAACGTCGACCACGAACTCATTCCGGTCGACGTCTTTTCGGCGGAGGGCCTGCCCTCCTGGTATCTTGCAATCAATCCCTTCGGCCGCATTCCGGCCTTCGAGCACGACGGCCTCGTTCTCTACGAAACGGCTGCGATTGCGCGCTATATCGACGAGGCGTTCCAAGGGCAGTCGCTTCAACCCGACGATCCGCGCGCCCGCGCAGCGATGAACCAGATCGTCGGCCTGCTCGATTCCTACGCCTACCGGACACTGGTCTGGAACATCTATGTCGAGCGGGTGAGCCGCCCGCGCGAGGGAACGCCGTCCGACGAAGGCAGGATCGCTGCGGCCCTGCCGGTTGCCGAAACCTGCCTCGCCGCGCTCGACGGATTGAAGCGGCCCGGCCCGTTCCTTCTCGGCGAGAGATTGACGCTCGCCGACCTCCATGCCGCGCCTATCTTTGCCTGTTTCCTCAAGGCCCCGGAAGGCCGGCAGATGCTGACGCGCTTTCCGCAGCTCGCCCGGTGGTGGGAGGCCGTATCAGAGCTGCCCAGCTTCACTGCAACTGAGCCCACCAGCTGATCATCGGCGGCAGCTTTGCCGACTACCTGTGCCGACGAGGTGCGTCCTTCGAGGCTCGCTTCGCTCGCACCTCAGGATGAGGAAGGTGGGTTGATCGAGCCCATTACGCAGAGGGCTCGATGCAGGCAACAGACCAGCCTTCGAGCCCTTGAGCTTACCGGGGATGCACGACATCCCTCATCCTGAGGTGCGAGCGAAGCGAGCCTCGAAGGACGCACCAAAACATGCGGACGGTACGTCCCTTGCCGGATGGAGTCGGCCTCAGGCGGCGAGCACCGCCCTGACCGCTTGGATCGCGTCGTCCGCGCGATTGCCGTCGGGGCCGCCGGCCTGCGCCATGTCGGGACGGCCGCCACCGCCCTGCCCCCCGATCGCGGCGGAGGCCTGGCGCACCAGGTCGACAGCAGAGAACCGGCCGGTCAAATCGTCGGTGACGCCGACCACGACGCTGGCCTTGCCATCGTCCGAGGTGCCGACGAAGACCACGACGCCGGAGCCCAGCGACTTCTTGCCCTCGTCGGCGAGCGGCTTCAGGTCCCTGGGCGAAACGCCGGAAACGACGCGGCCAAGGAAACCGACGCCGCCCACACTTTCGCCCTCATTGCCGCCGCCTGCAGCGGACCCGCCGCCAAGCGCCAGCTTCTTGCGCGCATCGGCCAGTTCCCGCTCCATCTTGCGACGCTCGTCGAGGACAGCTTCGAGACGCGAAACCACGTCGGCCGGCGCGACCTTGAGCGCCGCTGCCGCTGCCTTGAGCCGCCGGTCCTGTTCGTCTAGGTGCAGGCGCGCGGCCTCGCCCGTCAGCGCTTCGATGCGGCGCACGCCCGATGCGACCGCACCTTCCGACACCAGCCGCACGATGCCGATATCGCCGGTTGCCGAAACATGGGTGCCGCCGCAGAGCTCGACCGAATAGGGCTTGCTCGCCTTGTCGCCATGGAGTGCCGTGCCCATCCGCACGACGCGCACCTCGTCACCGTATTTCTCGCCGAACAGCGCCATGGCGCCCTCCGCGATCGCGTCATCGACGGCCATCAGCCGCGTCGTCACCGGCGCATTCTGCAGCACGATTTCGTTGGCGTAGGTCTCGATGCGCTCCAGCTCCGCGGCCGAAATCGGCTTGGGATGCGAGAAATCGAAGCGCAGCCTGTCGGGCGCGACAAGCGAGCCCTTCTGCGCCACATGGGTGCCCAGCACCTCGCGCAGCGCCTCGTGCACGAGATGGGTTGCCGAATGGTTGGCGCGGATCTTCGTGCGGCGCGCATGGTCGACCTTCATCTCGACCGACGTGCCCTTGGCGACGGTGCCAGCAACGACCCGCCCGGAATGAACGAAAACGCCGTCACCCTTCTTCTGGGTGTCGGTGATCTCGATCGAGAAGCCTTCGCCGGTCATCGTGCCGGTATCGCCCACCTGGCCGCCGGATTCGCCATAGAACGGCGTCTGGTTGACGACGATGGCAACCTCCTCACCGGCAGGCACCGAGTCCACCTCCTGCCCGTCCTTGACCAGTGCGGTCACGACGCCTTCAGCCGTTTCGGTGTCGTAGCCGAGGAATTCAGTTGCCCCGACGCGGTCGCGCACGCCAAACCAGATCGTCTCGGTCGCCGCTTCGCCCGAACCGGCCCAGCTCGCCCGCGCCTCCGCCTTCTGGCGTTCCATCGCGGCATCGAAGCCAGCGGTATCGACAGCGATATCGCGCTGGCGCAGCGCGTCCTGCGTCAGGTCGAGCGGGAAACCATAGGTGTCGTAGAGCTTGAAGGCCGTCTCGCCGTCGAGCCGGTCGCCTGCGCCAAGCGTTTCCGTGGCATCAGCCAGAAGCCCGAGGCCGCGCGCCAGCGTCTTGCGGAAGCGCGTTTCCTCCAGCTTGAGCGTTTCGGTAATCAGCGCTTCGCCGCGCACCAGCTCTGGATAGGCGCTGCCCATCTCGCGCACCAGCGCCGGCACCAGCCGGTACATCAGCGGGTCGGACGCGCCGAGGAGCTGCGCGTGGCGCATGGCGCGGCGCATGATGCGGCGCACCACATAGCCGCGCCCCTCGTTCGAAGGCAGCACGCCGTCGGCGATCAGGAAGCACGACGAACGCAGGTGATCGGCGATCACGCGGTACGATGCGACGTTGCCGGTCTCGGGCCGCTTGCCCAGCACCGATGCCGTTGCCTCGATGAGCCCCTTGAAAAGGTCCGTCTCGAAAACGCTATCGACCCCCTGAAGGATCGACGCCATCCGCTCCAGCCCCATGCCCGTGTCGATCGACGGGCGCGGCAGCGGCACCTGTACGCCGGGCTCCGGCTGGTCGAACTGCATGAAGACCAGGTTCCAGAACTCGAGGAAGCGGTCGCCGTCTTCCTCAGGCGATCCGGGCGGGCCGCCCCAGATATGTTCGCCCCGGTCGATGAAGATTTCCGAGCACGGGCCGCACGGGCCGGTATCCCCCATCGCCCAGAAATTGTCGCTGGTGGCGATACGAATGATGCGGTCGTCGGAAAAGCCGGCGATCTTCTTCCAGTGGTCGGCCGCTTCCTCGTCGGTGTGATAGACCGTGACCAGCAGCTTGTCCTTCGACAGCCCGAAATCCTTGGTGATCAGGTTCCAGGCAAGCTCGATGGCCTGTTCCTTGAAATAGTCGCCGAACGAGAAATTGCCGAGCATCTCGAAGAATGTGAGATGCCGCGCGGTATAGCCCACATTGTCGAGATCATTGTGCTTGCCGCCGGCGCGCACGCTCTTCTGCGCCGTCGTGGCGCGCGAATAGGGCCGAGACTCCAGCCCGGTAAAGACGTTCTTGAACTGCACCATGCCGGCATTCGTGAACATCAGCGTCGGGTCGTTGCGCGGCACGAGCGGCGATGATGCCACCACCTCGTGTCCGTTCTTCCGGAAATAGTCGAGAAAGGTCGACCGGATGTCGTTGACGCCACTCATGCTCATGCCTTCGTGAAGGGGCCGCAACCCGCCGCGGCCTTGGATCGGATGTGGTTTGGCTTTTAGCGCTGCCGAATCCGACTGTCCAGAAATCCCGCACGGACCAGCCCCCGACAACGAAACAACCGCCGGCAGGGTCTGCCGGCGGTTGCGGTAACAGAAACAGGATGGCGCGTGGCGGCCTACATGCCCGAAGCCTCTTCGATGTCGCCACCGTCCTGGTCGCCGGGGCCGCCATTATCCAGGAACTTCTCGGCGATCAGCCCTGCATTCTGGCGCAGCGACAGTTCGATCTCGACCGCCGTGTCGGGGTTGTCGCGCAGAAACTGCTTGGCGTTCTCCCGGCCTTGACCCAGGCGCTGCGAATTGTAGGAGAACCAGGCGCCCGACTTCTCGACGATGCCGGCCTTGACGCCAAGGTCGATCAGCTCGCCGGTCTTCGACACGCCCTCTCCATACATGATGTCGAATTCGACCTGCTTGAAGGGCGGCGCCAGCTTGTTCTTGACCACCTTGACACGGGTCTGGTTGCCGACCACCTCGTCACGATCCTTCACCGCGCCGATGCGGCGGATATCGAGACGCACCGAGGCATAGAACTTGAGCGCGTTGCCGCCGGTCGTGGTCTCGGGCGAGCCGAACATGACGCCGATCTTCATGCGGATCTGGTTGATGAAGATGACCATCGTGTTGGAGCGCGAGATCGAAGCAGTCAGCTTGCGCAGCGCCTGGCTCATCAGGCGAGCCTGCAGGCCAGGCAGCGAATCGCCCATCTCGCCCTCGATTTCGGCGCGCGGCGTCAATGCTGCGACCGAGTCCACCACGAGCACATCGATCGCGCCGGAGCGTACCAGCGTGTCGCAGATTTCCAGCGCCTGCTCGCCAGTGTCAGGCTGCGAGATCAGCAGATTCTCGAGGTCCACGCCCAGCTTCCGTGCATAGACCGGGTCGAGTGCATGCTCGGCGTCGACAAAGGCGCAGATGCCGCCCTTCTTCTGCGCTTCGGCCACCGTGTGCAGCGCCATCGTGGTCTTGCCGGAGCTTTCCGGCCCGTAAATCTCGATGATGCGCCCCTTGGGCAGTCCGCCCACGCCAAGCGCGATGTCGAGCCCCAGCGAGCCGGTCGACACCGTTTCGATCTCGACCACCTGCTCGTTCGCACCGAGCCGCATGATCGAACCCTTGCCGAACGCGCGCTCGATCTGCGAGAGCGCTGCATCCAGAGCCTTTGATTTGTCCACCGAACCGTCCTCAACAAGCCGCAATGAATTTTGAGCCATGATACCTTACCCCTTGGTCTTGAGCGAAGCCGGTCAGTCCGGTGTCCCTGAAATTTTTGTACCTTTTTTGTTCACGCTTGGCAAGGGGTATCAAATTATTGAAATGAAATGATTTTCTGAATATGTTCCATTTTTGTCCAATCCCTCTGCTCTTGGCAGCCTTTTACATTGCCAAAGATATTTCGCTGCCGGTGCCGGGCTTCTTGCATGGTCCGATTCGCCCGATCCCGCTTGCCGGGATGACGCGCGCCTCCTAGTGTCGCGGCTCTTCGATCCAACATGTCTCCAATCATGACCCGCCCCAGACTCTTCGCCGCCGGAGCGGCTCACATCGACCGCCGCGGCCGACTTGCCGGCGCCTACGTACCTGCGTCGTCCAATCCCGGGACAATGAGCGAGGAAGTCGGCGGCGGCGCCTTCAACGCCTTGCGCAATGCCGTCCGCCACGGCGTGGACGGTTCGATCCTGTCGCTGCGCGGCGGCGACGTGGCCGCAGACGCCGTCGCCCGCGCCATCACCGAAGCTTCGGTGGAGGATCTGTCGGCAATCTTCCTCGACAGGACGACGCCGAGCTACACCGCACTGATCGATGCCGAAGGCGAACTGATCGCGGGCTTCGCCGACATGAGCCTCTACGATATCGGCTTTCCGAAACAGGTCCGCCGCAGCAAGGTGCGCAATGCGGTGGCAGGTGCGGATGCCGTCTTGTGCGAGGCCAACATGCCGGCAACGGCGGCCGAGGCGCTGGTCAATCAGGCCGGCAGCCTGCCGGTTTTTGCAATCGGCATCTCGCCTGCCAAGGTCGGGCGCTTCGTCGGCGTTCTGGCCCGGCTCTCCTGCCTGTTCATGAATGCCAACGAGGCGCGCACGCTTGCGGATCTCGGGAGCGGCGCGGATGTTGTCGAGGCGGCGCGCGTCTTGCGCGGCAAAGGTCTCGCGCGTGCAGTCATCACGTCCGGCAGCGCACCACTGACGGCGTTCGACGCCGGCGGCATTTTCACCATCGCCCCCTCCCCGGCACGCTTCGTAGCCGACGTCACCGGCGCCGGTGACGCGATCGCCGGCGTGACGGTGGCCCACCTGATGTGCGGCCTCGGCTTCGCCGAAGCGCTTCGCCACGGCATGGCCGCTGCCCGGCTGACAGTCGAGGCATCGCAGGTGGTGGCGGATTACGACAACGAGGCATTCGAGGCCGCACTTGCGCTTGTCGGCCACCCTGCCCTCGTGGCATGAGCGCCTCGAACAAGGAGACCCGCATGCCGACCCCCGAACATATCGATGTCGCCCCCGAGGTTGCCGCAGCGCTCGCCGGTGGTGGCGCCGTGGTGGCGCTTGAAAGCACCATCATCACCCACGGCATGCCCTGGCCACAGAACAATGCCATGGCGGCTCGGGTGGAAGAGATCATCCGCGAGGAAGGCGCGACCCCGGCAACCATC
The DNA here is from genome assembly GCF_058448885.1 of Mesorhizobium sp. DxT. Taxonomy (NCBI): domain Bacteria; kingdom Pseudomonadati; phylum Pseudomonadota; class Alphaproteobacteria; order Hyphomicrobiales; family Phyllobacteriaceae; genus Mesorhizobium; species Mesorhizobium sp. DxT. The sequence continues at coordinate 76,437 of NZ_JBZFLJ010000011.1, forward strand.
GCGGTGGTGGACGGACGCCTGAAGATAGGCCTGTCGGCAACCGAACGCGAAGCGCTCGCCCAGACACAGGGCGCGCTGAAACTGTCGCGCGCCGATCTGGCCTTCGCGGTCGCCGAGGGTCGCACCGGCGGCACGACGGTTGCGGCAACCATGATCGCGGCACACATGGCCGGCATTTCCGTGTTCGCCACAGGCGGCATCGGTGGCGTGCACAAGGGAGCCGAAAAGAGCTTCGACATTTCGGCCGATCTCGATGAGCTCTCGCGTACGCCCGTCATCGTGGTTTCCGCCGGCGCCAAGGCGATCCTCGACATCGAAAAGACGCTGGAGGTGCTGGAGACGCGGGGCGTACCTGTGGTGGGCTACGGCACAGACGTGATGCCGGCCTTCTGGTCGCGCACCTCGCCCTTTGCCGCACCGCTGCGGCTGGACAGTGCGGAAGCGATCGCGCGTTTCCAGCGCACGCGGGCCGAGCTCGGCATCGGCGGCGGCATGCTGATCGCCAATCCTGTGCCGGCGGACGCCGAAATCCTGGCCGATGTCATGGCGGTCCACATTGCTGCGGCCCAGGCCGAGCTCGATAAAAAGGGCGTCACCGGCAAGGCAGTGACGCCCTATCTTCTGTCGCGAATGCTGGACCTGACGGACGGCGCGAGCCTTGCGACCAACATCGCGCTGGTCGAGAACAACGCCCGCCTGGCCGCCCGTATCGCGAAGGCCCTCTAGCCGGGCCTCCGCGTTGCCGGTCAGGAGATCGGCACGAGGTGGATCTCGACGCGGCGGTTCTGCGCGCGTCCGTCCGGCGTGTCGTTGCCGGCGACCGGCTGAGACGCGCCGAAGCCGTTGATCGCGAAGCGACGTCCATCGACCCCCTGCTGGCCCAGATAGGTCGCCACTGAGGACGCACGGCGCTGCGACAGGCCGAGATTATGCTGCGCGCTGCCGGTGGAATCCGTGTGGCCGTTGATGTCCACCAGCGTGCGATTGTACTTGTTGAGCACCAGCGCCACGGCGTTGAGCGTATTGTAGAACGCAGGCGTCACCTGGTCCTGGTCGGTGGCGAAGGTGATGTTGGACGGCATGTTGAGCACGATGTTGTTGCCCTGCCGGGTGACCGAAACGCCGGTGCCCTGCAGGTAGCCGCGAAGTTCCGCTTCCTGCTGGTCCATGTAGCCGCCGATCGCGCCGCCTGCCAGCGCGCCGATACCCGCCCCGATCAGCGCGTTGCGGCGGTCGTTGCCGCCAGCCAGCGTGCCCAGTCCCGCGCCCGCCAGCGCGCCGAGCGCCGCGCCGCCTGCGGTACGTGAAACCTGCTGTTCGCCGGTATAGGGGTTGGTTGTGCAGCCGGCCAGAAACACACCGGCAGCCATGCCGATCATTATCTTTTTCATGTGAATACCCTCTCCTGAATGTCGCGATTCCGCGAATCCCGGCTCGTTCTAGCACAGAATGCGGCAAAATCCCGGCTTGCGGCCTTCGCTCAGTCGCGCGGCCCGCAGGCAATCATTACAAGGCCGGCGAGCAACAGCATTGTCCCCGCCACTTCGCGCAAACCGACCCGCCGCAGCTCGATGCCGAAGGCGCCGACATGGTCGTAGGCGAGCGCCGCCAGCAACTGCCCGCACACGACCGCAGCGGCAAAGGCCGCAACGCCGATGCGCGGCACCGCGTAAAGCGTCAGCAGAAGCAGCCCGGTTCCAATAAGGCCGCCCGCCCACAGCCAGACGGGCATGCTCAAGACTGCGCCCAGCCGGGGCACGCCGGTTCCTGCGAGCACACCGGCTGCCAGAAGCACGCAAAGGCCGACGGCAAAGGCGACGGTCGCGGCCTGTATCGGTCCGCCGGCGTGAAACGCGATACGCGTAAGAATTGGCCCCTGCGCGGAAAGCAGCGCGCCCGCGGCGAATGCCAGCAGCACCAGCCACGGATGCTGCATCCTCAGAGAGCCTTGTACATGATGGTCGTGCCGTCGAGCTTGTCGGCGGCAAAGGGATCGCGGCAGAAGTTCGGGATGACGCCGACCGTCTGATAGCCGAGCGAAGCGTAGAGCGGCTCGGCGCGGTCGCCGGTGCGGGTGTCGAGCGTCAGCAGGCTGCGCCTGAGCAGGCGGGCGTGCGCTTCCAGCTCGGCCATCAAGGCGCGCGCAAGGCCGCGGCGGCGGAAGTCCGGGTGCACCAGAAGCTTGCGCACCTCGGCGCGGTGCGGCTGGTTCGGCGGCGTATCATGGTCGAGCTGGACACTGCCGGCAATCCGGCCTTCCGTTTCCGCCACAAGAAGCAGCGAGGAGCCCGCAGCAACACCCGGCAGAATCTTACCGCGCCAGAATGCCTCGGCATCGTCTATCGAAAACGGCATGATGAAACTGATGCTCGCGCCATCATGCACGCAGGCCTGCAGCAGGGCGGAGAATTCGCCGATGCGCCGGTCAAGCATCGCGGCATCGCAGGCAAGGATTTCGAACCGGCGGTCTGTCATTCGCCTGTCTCACACCATGAAGAGAACGTAGCGCGCCCCGCGGTCCTGCGGAGTCACGAAGCTGCTTGCCCCGAAAAGCTGGTAGCGCAGGCAATCCCCGGGCGTGAGACTGTGGCTTCGCCCTTCGACGGTGACCTCGAGAGCCCCCTCCAGCAGATAGAGGTGATGCTCCATGCCTTGCCGAGGCGGTCCGTCATAGTCGAGCCGGGTCGCAGGCTCGAGCACGCACTCAAGCGCCTCTCCTGCCAGATTGGTGGCTGGCGGCGAGACCGAACGGCGGAGAAAGCCCGCCTCCGCGTCGTTCCAAACCGGCTGTTCCGCCTGCCGCACGACTGGCGCAAACCCCTCTTCCACCATCAGCATCAATCGTGAAAGCGTCATCCCGTAAGCCGAGCAGAGCCGTCCGAGCACGGCCGTGGTCGGGCTGGTCTCGCCATTTTCCAGCCGCGACAGGGTCGCACGGCTGACCTCGCTGCGCGCCGCCAGTTCATCAAGCGACCAGCCACGCTCGCCGCGCAGCGCCTTCAGCCGCTGCGCAATCAGTTGATCAACCGAATCCGCCATGTTCAGCGCATCTCTCATAAAGGAGAATATTTCCCGAATATGAGATGAAGTCAAGTTGCCGGGCTGTAGACGTACCTGCTATGCCTCTGCGGTTGGAAGGTGCTGAACCAGCCGTTCCACTGCCTGGTCCGCGGCATCCTGAAACGGCTCCAGCACCAAGTCCGCGCCCGCAGCGATCAGTGCCGGCACTTCCTGCGCCTTGTGCGAAGTCAGCGCGATCCGCCCGCCATATCCACTGGCCCTCAGCGCGCCGACAAGCTGCAGTCGTGCATCGTCATGCGTAACACCGGTCTCATGGGCCGGCGTCGAAGACACCACGACACCGGTGTGTTCCAGCGGCAGTGACGCCAGGAATTCGGCATCGCTGGCATCCCCGAACTCAGCATCCATGCCCAGGGCCCGCGCCTGTCGCACGGCCTGCGGATTGAAGTCTATGCCCAGAACCTTCGCGCCTGTCGCAGCCAGCCGCGACCCTATCGCCGTGCCAAAGCGGCCGAGCCCGAAAAGGATGACGTCGTAGCGCGTGCCGGTGGTTGAATCTGCAGCCTGCTCGCGGTGCAACGTCCGCCGCTCGAAAGGCCACAACAGCGGTTCGCAAAGCGCGTAGAGCCGATGCGAATAGGTGATCATGTAGGTGGAAAGCGCGATGGTCACTATGCCGATCAGCGTGACGAGCCCGAGTATCGAGGCATCGAGATGGCCGAGTGACACCCCCATGGCAATGAAGATCAAGGAGAACTCGCTGATCTGCGCCACCGTCAGGCCAGCCAGAAATCCGGTGCGCTTGCGAAATCCCATCGCCCCCATGATCGCCAGGACGACGAGCGGGTTGCCGACAAGCACGAACAGCGAAAACAGGAACGCGGCCGGCAGGTCGGAGCCGAGCTGCCCGATGTCGAGCCCCGTGCCCAGCGCGATGAAAAAGAACAGCAGAAGGAAATCCCGCAGCGGTGCCAGCCGGGCACCGATCGCGTCGCGAAACCGTGTCGAGGCTAGCGCGACGCCGGCCAGCAGCCCGCCGAGTTCCTTGCCGAAACCCGCCACCTCGCCGATTGCGGCGAAGCATGCGGCCAGCGCGATCGCATAGCAGATCAGCAGTTCGGGCGCGCTTGCCATGCGCTCGGTCAGGGGGTCCGCGATAAAACGGACGAAAACGAGTACGAAGGCCACCAGCACGACGCCGCTTGCCACCACGCGAAGGATCGCGCCTACACCGCCGGCCTCGGCGCCGCTGGCCGTCCCCACGCCGACGGCGGAAAGCACGATCATCGCGAGCACGACCACCAGGTCCTGCACGATCAGGAAGCCGAGCGCGACCTGTCCATGCAGCGAATCGATCTCGCGCTTGTCGGAAAGAAGCTTCACGATGATGATGGTGCTCGAAAACGTGAGCGCCACGGCAATGTAGAGGCTTTCCGTCGGCGAATAGCCAAGCGCCAGACCGATGGCAAAGCCGATCACGGAGGTGAACACCACCTGCCCCAGGCCCGTCGTCAGCGAGACGACGCCCAGCGAGCGGATCAGCTTCACGTCGAGCTTGATGCCGACCAGGAAAAGCAGCACCGCCACGCCGAGCTCGGCGAGCAGCTCGATTTCGGCATGCGAGCGTACGAGGTCGAATGCCGAAGGCCCTGCCGCAAGCCCGACAGCGATGAAACTGACGATCAGCGGTTGGCGCAGCAGCACACCGACCAGCCCCACCGCCGCGGCAACTGCAAGCAACAGGGCGATTTCGCCGAAGGCGGAATACTCCATGGTCATGTCCATTTCTTTGCCCGTGGGCCGTTTGTAACAACTAAGCCAAAGGCTCGGGCAGCTTTTCGAAGGTGCCGAAATGAAACTGCTGCACCGCGCCCCATGGCGTCGTGTGCTCATTCCTGCGTGTCGAGATCAGCGAGAACCCCTCGCCCAGCACAGCCCGAAGGCTCGCCGCGTCGTGACGCGCCACCGGCAGGCCGCTGCATTTTTCGGGACCGTCCGGCGCAAAAGTTCCGATCACGGCCCTGCCGCCCGTCTTCAAGGCGCGCGCCATCACCCGAACATAGGCTCGCTGGTCTTCAGGATCCGTCAGGAAATGAAACGCCGCACGGTCATGCCAGAGGTCATAGGACCGCTTTGGCTGCCATTCTGTCACATCTCCAGCGACCCATTCGACATTCCCGGCGCCGGCCAGTCTCTTCTTCGCGGTGCCGAGCGCCGCTGCAGAAAGATCCAGAATGGTAATGTGCGCCTGCTCGCTCGCCACCAACGCGTCGACGAGGCGCGACGTGCCGCCGCCAATGTCGACGACAGCCATCTCGGGCCGAAGGCCGGCCTCGCCGAGCAAAGCCAGCGATAGCGCCGGTGCGTCTTCGTACCAGCTTAGCTGGTTCTCTTCCTTGCTGGTGTAGACCCGCTGCCAATGCGCCTGTCGCTCGCTCATGGCCCCTCTCCTGTTATGCCTAGCTACCGCCCGAAATCGACTTTGCACAAGGCATCCTCGCTCGAATCGGCTATGTTGCCCATCAGGCGCCGCCCGCGCCTCCACCCTCCCGACGGGGAAGCATTTTTCATGCAGGGCGACGAACCCTCGAACCGACTGGTCGAGCACCCGCATAAGGAGGGATTGCAGGCATCGCTCGCATCAGGAGGTTTGTCCGATGATCCTTTCGGCACCGATTTATCGTCTCAAGCGCAATGCGCGGCTGCTGGCGCGCGAGCAGCGCATTCCACTTCACGCCGCCCTCGACAGGGTCGCTCATGGCGAAGGCTATTCAAGCTGGAGCCTGCTTGCCGCCCGGGCGGCCAGGCCAACCGCGGGATTATCCGCGCGGCTGAACGCCGGCGACCTCGTCCTGCTGGGCGCGCGGCCCGGTCAGGGCAAGACCCTGCTCGGCCTCGAGCTTGCCATTGAGGCCATGAAAGCGGCACGCCGCGCCTTCTTCTTCTCGCTCGAATACAACGAACGCGACGTAAGCGAGCGGTTTCGCGCATTGGGCACCAACCCGTCGCTCTATGCGGACCTCTTTGTATTCGACGGCTCGGATGGAATCTGCGCCGACCACATCATCGCCAGGCTGGCAGACGCGCCGCGCGGCACCCTTGCGGTGATCGACTATCTGCAACTGCTGGATCAGAAACGCACCAACCCGGAACTGGCGGCGCAGGTAGCGGCATTGAAATCCTTCGCAGATCGGCGAGGCTTGACCATTGTCGTTCTTTCCCAGATCGACCGTGCCTACGACCCGGCAGAAAAACCTTTTCCAGATGCTGCTGACATCCGGCTGCCGAACCCGCTCGACCTGACGCTGTTCGACCGGATGTGCTTCCTGAACGCCGGTCGCATCCACCTCGGGGAAACAGGCCGAAGCTGACCAGCCCGTCTCATGCCCGGCCACCCTGGACGAGCCCTATGGCGGCCAATGCCAGCGACAGGCCGGAGGCAGCTGTTCGAACCTGGTTCCAGAACTGCCAGCGTTCGGAATAGTCCTGCCAGATCGTCCGGGCGGCCTCGATGTCGCCCGGCACGGCCACCGCGGCAAGAGCCTCGTTCATCGGCACGTTGACGCTGATGGTCAGAAACAGCCCGAAGACGAGATAGACGAGCGATGCCGCAGCGAACCAGCCTGCCGGTGCTTTGCGCCCGCCCAGGAAAAACATGGCTGCGGTGACCGCAAGCACGATCGGCGTCAGAAAGAAGGCTGGAAAGAACACGGCATTGCGCACCGAGCCGTTCATCGCCTGCATGGCCGCAATCGCAACGCGCGGATCCGTCGCGTCCAGCCCCCACATCGTGGAACAGACCCACGCGTAGAAGAACCCGAAGATCGCGCCGCAGAACAGGATCGACACGACGGCAAGTGTGGTTTCGGTCCTCGACATGACAGCCTCTCCAAATCCGTAAAGTTATATACGCCTTTACCGAGACGTATAGTCGTGTACGCTTATTGTCAATGAGACAGCGGGGATCTTGATGCGTGACGAAGCAAGGGCCGAGCGGCAGGCCGAGATCGAGGAGGCGGCATATCGGGTGGTGCGCGCGCGCGGCTATCGCGGCGCGTCGATGCTGGCCGTGGCCCGCGAAGCCAAGGCTTCCAACGAAACGCTCTATCGCTGGTATGGCGACAAGCGAGGTCTGTTTCGCGCCATGGTCGAGAGCAATGCCGAAGCAACGCGGACGGAACTGAAGCGTGCACTCGACCGTGGTGCCGATCCTCTGGAGAGCCTGGAGACGATCGCGCCGATACTCCTCTCGATGCTCCTCGGCGAGCGCGCGATCTCGCTCAATCGAGCCGCGGCGGCCGACGAAAGCGGCGAGTTGGGTGCGGCACTGGCTGCAGGCGGGCGCGACTCGGTCCTGCCCTTGATCGAGGAGTTGATGCGCCGGGGTCTGACGAACCGCTCGATCGTAGCGCCCTCTGCCCGCACGGCTGCGGAATGGTTCGTCAGCCTGCTGATCGGCGACCAGCAGATCAGGCGCGTCATCCATGCCGTACCGGCGCCTTCGAAGGCTGTCGTAAGCGCGCGGTCGGAAGAAGCGCTGCAGGCATTTCGCAAACTCTGCAGCGGCTGATTGCTCGGCTTGTAGCGTTTTCGCCGACAGCCCTGTGCCGCAGTGCGCCATCGGACTGGTCAAAAATGCTGCAAGTGCTAAGTGGCTATCGTAACGGTACTGTGCGCAGCAGTTCGCATGAAGCGGAGACGGATGCATGAAACACAGGGTGGTCGTCGTCGGAGCCGGATTCGCCGGTCTGCAGCTCGTACAGGGTCTCAAGGGCGCAGGCTGCGACATCACCTTGATCGACCAGCGCAATCACCACCTGTTCCAGCCCCTGCTCTATCAGGTTGCCACGACGCTGCTGGCAACCTCCGAGATCGCGTGGCCGATCCGCCGGGTGATGCGGTCTCGCGAAGACGTCACAACCCTGCTTGCCACCGTCACCGGCGTCGATCGCGTTGCGCGCGAGGTGATCCTCGGCGCGGACACCCGCATTCCCTTCGACACGCTGGTCGTCGCTACCGGCGCGCGTCACGCCTATTTCGGCAATGACCACTGGGAGGCGGACGCACCTGGCCTAAAGACGTTGGAAGATGCCACCACGATTCGCCGCCGGCTGCTGCTTGCCTTCGAGCGCGCCGAACTGACCGACGACGAGGCCGAGAGGCAAGCGCAGCTCACCTTCGCCGTCGTGGGCGCCGGCGCAACGGGCGTCGAGCTCGCCGGCATCATTGCCGAGCTGGCGCACCGCATCCTGCCGCGCGAATTCCGCCATATCGACACGCATCGCGCCAGGGTGCTGCTGATCGAAGCTGGTCCGCGTATCCTGCCGGCCTTCAGGAAGGATCTGGCGGACTATGCGACGCGCGCGCTCGAGCGACGGGGCGTCGAGGTGCTGACCGGTGTCCCGGTGACCGACTGCACGGCCGAAGGCATCATGCTCGGCGATAAGCCCATTCCCTCACGTACCATCATCTGGGCAGCGGGCGTGCAGGCTTCTCCTGCCTCGCAATGGCTGGACGCCGAGGCCGACCGCGCCGGCCGCGTCAAGGTCACCGACACGCTCACACTGCCGGACGACCCGGCCATTTTCGTGCTCGGCGATACTGCCAATGTCGAGTCCGGCGGCAAGCAGGTGCCCGGCATTGCACCCGCCGCCAAACAGCAGGGCAAATACGCCGCCAGGCTCATCCGCAGCCGTCTCGACGGCAAGGCCGCACCTGCACCGTTCCACTACCGGCATATGGGCGATCTTGCCACGATCGGCCAGAACGCCGCCATCATCGACTTCGGCCGCTTCCAGATGAAGGGCTTGCTGGCATGGTGGGTGTGGGGCATCGCCCACATCTATTTCCTGATCGGCGGCCGATCGCGGCTGATGGTGTCGATAAGCTGGCTCTGGAGCTACTTGTCCGGGCAGAACTCCGCGCGGCTCATCACCCAGAAGGAGACGTTGCGGCGTTGAAGACCGCCGTCGCTTCTAAGTCAGACGAAGGCCAGCGCAGGCACGAAGTGGCACGCCATTTTCGAGAGCGTCGTGGCAAGCGCCTGCGCATAGTCGCGCGTTACCTTGGGATGCGTCGGCAGCGACAACATTGAGCGCACAAGCCTCGAAATGTTGCGCGAACGGCCGCTGACACTCGAAAACGCCTCGGTCTCATGGGCGTTCGGATACACCGAGAGCCCGATATGGTAGCCGCGCTCGATCATCTGCCGGTAAATCCGGTCGCGCCGCTCGGGAGCGACGAGTATCGGATAGAAGGTGAAACACGAGCCTGCGCGCACCGCGTCGCTGGCCTCGGGCGCTACCCTGCGGTCAGCGAAGAACCGGTCATAGACCGCCGCAATCATGCGCCGATGTGCAAGCCGCTGCCCAACCGTATCCAGCTTGCGCACGAGTTCGCCCAGCACGCCCGGCCTCGGGCGGCTAAGAACGGTCTCTTCGATCGCTTCCGTTTCGCGCCGGACGAAGCATAGCGCCTCCTGCGCCGATCCGGTGCGTGTTTTACGCCTGATGGTGGGGAAGGTTACTCCGGAAAAAATGCCCGGCCGCGTCGCGAGATCGTATTTCAGCACGGCCAGCATATGTTCCCTGTATTGGGCCGGCGTCAGTTCGGGGAAAGTAGCCAGTTCATCGTTCATATAGGCCGCGATGTCCTCGCGGTCGGTCGCAAGCGCCCCGCCCCAGACATAGTTGAGCGACTTGAAGCCGGACATGCTGAAGACGCTCGCATCCGTGATCGTCCCCATCCGCCGCCCCCGATAGTCACCTTCCAGCGCAATGGCGCAATCGTCGAAAAGCAGCGCATCACGCTGCCGGCACAGCGCCCTTATATCGTCGATGCGCTCCTGATTGACGTGGTAGTGGGTAACGATCACGCAGCAGGTCTTGTCATCCACGATCTCGGCGAGATGGTCGAAATCGACATTCGTCGAATCCGGCAACGTATCGACGAAGACAGGTTCGCAACCTGCAAAGCGCACCATGTTGATGACATCGGGGATGGTATGGGGCAGCATCACCACCCGGTTTCGTCCGGGTGCCTGCCGCCTTGCAAACTTTGCCGCAAGGTGAATGCCCGCTCGCGCCCGCCCGAGCGGCACGATTTTCACCCCGCCGCCGAGGAAATCGGCGAGCCGGGACTTGAAAGCCGCCTCCGCACCGACACCGCCATCCAGCAGCGGCCGGAGATAACGCATAGGATAAATGACCTGTTTCGGTGTGGCGGACATCGTCCCGGTCTCGTGTTACATTATCATTCTGCCGCAACGGCGTGCGTCTGCACCTCAGCGGCCACGTGTCTTGCAAGGCGGACGGCGAGCGCGATTGCCGAAAAGGTCGGGTTTGCCTGACCGGAGGTTGGGAAGACCGCGCTGCCGGCGACAAAAAGGTTCGGCGAACCGAACACACGGCAGTCGCCATCAACGACGCCAGCACGCTGGTTGGCGCCCATGCGGGCCGTACCGATCTGGTGAACGCCGTCAGGCGCCTGCGCTAGGACGCGCGCAGCCATGTCGGTGTCCTCACACAGCCATTCCAGCTGGCCGAGCCCGGTGCGCGCAGCCCAGTCGCGAAGGAGTTGGTGGGTGCGGATGATCGGCAGAACGTCTGCCTCGGACACCCGCATGTCGATGCGCGCCCGCGGCATGCCGAGCTCGTCTTGCTGATTGGAAAGGGTGATGCGCGAATCTGGATGCGGCAGATGCTCGGCATGGTAGTGGACGCCATAGCGCCGCCCTGCATTGCGAACATGAAGTCCCGGCAGTCGGGTCTCGGCGAGGAACCGCCCATGCAGGAAGCGCGGCATGAAGCGCAGCAGTTCCGGCAGTCCGGTGACGAGATTGCCAAGGTGCGGCGCGACCGCTGCCCGCGGTGTCGAGTTGCGTTCACGCAGGTGCTCGCTGACCAGACGGCGACCGACCGCCGGCATGCTGAGCGCGAGATAGGCCAGCGACAGCACCGCACTGCGGTGAGCCGCGTCGCGGAAGGGCGGCATGAATGGCCAGAAGGAGATGTTTGTGAGGTTCTCCCGGCGCTGAACGAAGTCGGACGCAATAATGCGGCGTCGGGCGTAGCGGCCGTGTGCGCCCCTGAAGAAATCGAAGCCTGCATCGAGCGTCCCGCTCGTAAGCCGCATCTGCGCGATTTCGCCTGAGAGATGACCCATATAGTGGCGCCCGAGCGGACCATCGAGGCCGCCGAAACGGCCGGGAGCAGTGCGCTGGACACCAAGTAGCAGTCGGGCCGTTTCGATACCGCCGCAGGCAACGATGAAGACCTTCGCCTTCACGGTGGCGACCTTACCGGTTCTGCGCCGCACGATCACCGAGGCTATTCGGCCGTCAGCGTCGAACTCCATGCCCGTGACCGTTGCATCCAGATGCAGGGCGATACGACGCGAGCGCATTATCTCGTCTTCATGCGCGGTGCGAAAACTCGCCGGCTCGGCAAAGCGGATCAGGTTCGAGCATCGGAAGCTGCGATCGTCGACAGCAACACCCGGTGGCTCGTCTTCGAAGACCGGCGGGCCGCAACTGGCATAGCTACACGCGTCGGCGAAGTAACGGGCAAAATCGCGATACTCGAGCGGCCAGGATGCTGAGGTAAGACCCGGACGACGCTCGAAGTCGATCGGATCGAGCGGCACGCAGCCAGCGCCCCAGAGGTTCGAAGTCCCGCCAAAACTGCGTTGGACCGCGACCGTCATCTCGGCATGCATCGGTGAGTCCACGATCTCTGCCCGTGACTGCTGGCACGCTTCCTCGCTGGCCATATGCGCGCCGGATTCGAGCAGCGTCACGGTCTGCCCGCCACGCGCCAGCTCAAGCGCCGTGACGATCCCAACCGGCCCGGAACCGATAATACAAATATTGTGGTCGCGGACGGAAAGCTCGTCCTGCAAGTCTGCCAGCATCGTGAACCGCCCTGCCCGGTTGGCCCGCCGGGATCGATTGTATGGGTCCTGCGCTTGATGCCAAAGTGTCAGCCCCGCGACTTCGGCTGTCTAGGGGTACACCGGTCCCCCAATCGGAGAGGGTCTGACTGTCTTTGCAGTGCATTTGCCCCGCCAGACTGCTTGATCTCACCGGTACCGGAAGATTGCGGACGTACACATGACGCGGGTGCGCCTTCTTGCTGAAACACCCCGTTCCCGGGGGCGAGCGGGAACGGACCGCCCAACGCCACATTGGCGATGGGTGCCGACACCACCCTGGTTCCAACCAACCTCATGGTCGGATTTCCATAACCGTGGCGTGGCGGGCAACGGCGTGCGAAAGGCGGTTAATAGATCGAGGAACGGCCCTTACCGGTCCTGTAGCGCCAAACGTGCGCCAAGCGCACAGTAGATGCCTCCGACAACCTTGCCTTGCCATTTCAGAACAGCCGGGTTGCGACGCAGGAAGCTGCCGAGGCACCCGGCTGCGACCGAGTATACGATTGTGCTGAAAAACCCGATTGCTGCGAACAGCACACCGAGAATGGTGAGTTGTACAACGACGTGACCGTTCTCTGGCCTGACGAACTGAGGTAGGAATGCCAGGAAGAAGAGTGCTGTTTTGGGATTCAGAACTTCGGCGAGTATTGCCTGACGGAAAGCCTGCGGCGCGGTGATCGGGAGACGTCCCTGCCCAAGATCGACTGGAGCCTTGTCCAGAATAGCCTTGAAGCCCAAGTAAACGAGATAGGCTGCTCCAAGATATTTCACGATGCTGAAGAGTGTCGCGGAGGCAGCAATGATCGCGGAAATTCCAGCAACGGCCATGACCGTGTGGATGATGTCGCCAGCGGTGATTCCAGCCCCCGTTGCAATCCCCACTTTCGTACCCGACGTCGTGGCGCGGGCGACTGTGAGGAGGGTTGCGGGCCCGGGAATGAAAACGAACCCGAGTACAATGAGCGAGTAGGTTATCAGCACCGTCTGGTCGATCATTTTAGCTGTCCTCCATGCACCGCAGATCAGCAATCCACATTCGGCGTCTGAAAACAAGAAACATTCAGACGGCAAATGAGGCGAAGCGCGATCTGACAACGGCTGGTTTCAGGCAATAATTCGAAGACGGTAAAGCGACGAAAGCAAAAATCGCCGGCGCCCCCACAAGACCCCGGCCCTTTAAACCAGTTCCACCTCCACCACGCCCTGCACGGCCTTCATCGCGGAGGCCAGTTGCGGGGTGATGCGGTAGCGGTCGGGCAGTGCGACCTCGATCTCGCCCTGCCCCTCGCCCTTGATGACGATGAAGGAGACCTGCCCCTCGCCGCGTGTGCCGAGCTGCGATGCGACGGTGCCGACCGGGGTCGCGTCGCGCAGGTAGATGCGCATTTCCTTCTGGTGGCGCACGGCCTCGTCCTCCAGCGCCTGCGCGGTCTGGATGCGCAGGTTGACGCCTTCGGGCCGGTCCTCGGCCGCAACGGTGATGACGACCGAACGGCCGGGCTCCAGCACGTCGCGGAACTGCGCCAGCGTCTCCGAAAACAGCACCGCCTCGAACTGGCCGGTCGTGTCGGAGAAGTTGACGACGCCCATCTTGTTGCCGGTGCGGGTCTTGCGCTCCTGCTTCGAGGTGATCGTGCCTGCAAGCCGGCCGGCCGTCGCCCCGCGCTTCACGGCCGCCTGGAACTCCGCCCAATTCTGCACCCGCATCTTTTCCAGCAGCGCCTTGTATTCGTCGAGCGGATGCGCCGAGAGATAGAAACCTACGGCCGCGAATTCGCGGTGCAGCCGGTCGGCCGGCAGCCACGGCTCGCAAGGCGGCAAAACCAGCTTTTCCGGTTGAGCGCCAAGGGCGGCGCCAAAAATGTCGGACTGGCCGGAGGCGGCGTTTTCCTGCGCACGCGACGCCATGCCCATCATCCGCTCCAGCCCGGCGAACAGCGAGGCGCGGTCGTGGCCGAAGCAGTCGAAGGCGCCGGCCGCGATCAGGCTTTCGAAGACGCGCTTGCCGACGATGCGCGGGTCGATGCGCGAGCAGAAGTCCTCAAGCGATTCGAACTGCTTCTCCTTGCGCTTTTCCACGATGTGGTCGACGGCCGCCTCGCCCACGCCCTTGATGGCGGCCAGCGCGTAGTAGATGCGGTTTTCGCCGACCTCGAACGGCCGGTGCGAAGTCCTCACCGACGGCGGCACGACCTCGATGCCGAGCCGCATCGCGTCGGCACGGAAATCGGCCAGCTTGTCGGTGTTGTTCATGTCGAGCGTCATCGACGCCGCCAGGAACTCCACCGGATAATGCGCCTTCAGATAGGCTGTCTGGTAGGAGACGATGGCGTAGGCGGCGGCGTGCGACTTGTTGAAGCCGTAGTCGGCGAATTTCGCCAGCAGGTCGAAGATGAAGTTCGCCTGCGGCTTGGCCACACCGCGCGAGGTCGCACCCTCGACGAAGATGCCGCGCTGTTTTTCCATCTCGGCGCGGATTTTCTTGCCCATGGCGCGGCGCAAGAGATCGGCCTGTCCGAGCGTGTAGCCGGCAAGCTCCTGCGCGATCTGCATCACCTGCTCCTGATAGACGATGACGCCCTGCGTCTCCTTCACCAGGTGGTCGATCTTGGGGTGGATCGAGGCGATCTCCTCCTCGCCATGCTTGCGGGCGTTGTAGGTGGGGATGTTCTCCATCGGTCCGGGGCGGTAGAGCGCGACCAGCGCGATGATGTCCTCGATGCGGTCGGGCTTCATGCCGATCAGCGCCTTGCGCATGCCCGCCGATTCCACCTGGAACACGCCGACGACCTCGCCGCGCGACAGCATCGCGTAGGTGTCGGGATCGTCATAGGGGATGGACGATAGGTCGATGTCGACGCCGCGCCGGCGGATGAGCTTCACCGCCGTCTCCAGTACCGTCAGCGTCTTGAGCCCGAGGAAGTCGAACTTCACCAGCCCAGCCTGCTCCACCCACTTCATGTTGAACTGGGTGACCGGCATGTCGGAACGCGGATCGCGATACATCGGCACCAGTTCCGACAGCGGCCGGTCGCCGATGACGATGCCGGCGGCGTGCGTCGAGGCATGGCGATAGAGCCCTTCCAGCTTCATCGCCGTGTCGAGCAGGTTCTGCACGACCGGTTCCTTCTCCACCTCCTCGGCAAAGCGCGGCTCGGCCTCCACCGCATCCTTCAGCTTGACAGGGTTGGCGGGGTTGGCCGGCACCATCTTGCACAGCCGGTCGACCTGGCCGTAGGGCATCTGCAGCACACGGCCGACGTCGCGCAGCACCGCGCGCGCCTGCAGCGTTCCAAAAGTGATGATCTGGCCGACCTGGTCGCGGCCGTACTTCTCCTGCACGTAGCGGATCACCTCCTCGCGGCGGTCCTGGCAAAAGTCGATGTCGAAGTCGGGCATCGACACGCGGTCGGGATTGAGGAAGCGCTCGAACAGCAGAGAGAAGCGCAACGGATCCACGTCGGTGATCGTCAGCGCATAGGCGACCAGCGAGCCTGCGCCCGAACCACGGCCGGGGCCGACGGGAATCTCGTGCGCCTTGGCCCATTGGATGAAGTCGGCAACGATCAGGAAGTAGCCCGGAAACTTCATCCGGGTGATAATGCCGATCTCGAATTCCAGCCGTTCGCGATAATCCGCCTCGGTGTAGCCTTCCGTCGGGCCATGGGCGGCAAGGCGCTTGTCCAGCCCCTCTCGCGCCTGGCGTGCCAGTTCTTCCGCCTCAGCCTCGATCGCGGCTTCGGCATCGGCCGCGTCCGCGCCGGTGAAGCGCGGCAGGATCGGCTTGCGCGTCTGCGTGTAATAGGAACAGCGCATGGCGATCTCGACCGTCGAGTCGATTGCCTCCGGCAGGTCGGCGAAAAGCGCCGTCATCTCTGCCTGGGACTTGAGATGATGGTCCGGTGTCAGCCGGCGGCGGTCGTCGACGGCAACCACCGAGCCCTCGGCGATCGCCAGCAACGCATCATGCGCTTCGTAGTCGTCGGCGGCTGGAAAGAAAGCCTCGTTGGTGGCCACCAATGGCAGGTCGTGGGCATAGGCAAGATCGATGGAGGTAGCCTCGACGGCCTTGTCGTAGCCGCGGTAGCGCTGCAGTTCGACATAGAGCCGGTCGCCGAAAGCGTTTTTCAGGAACAGAAGTCGCGCCTCGGCCTGCGCGCGGCTGTCGGCCTTGAGCATCGCACCCACCGGCCCGCGCTCGGCGCCCGTAAGACAGATGATGCCGTCGGCAAGCGCCGGCAGCCAGTCCGCGTCGACATGCGGCGGCAGGCCGGCCGGCACGTCGAGATAGGCGCGGGAAACCAGCCGCACGAGATTGGCATAGCCGGCTTCGGTGGCGGCGAGCAGCACCAGCGGCTCCACCGCCGGGCCCTGGCGCCGGTGGCCGTTGTGCCGTTGCCCCTCGCCTGACTGTTCGGCAAAGGCCACGTCGAGCTGGCACCCCACGATCGGCTGCACACCGTCCTTCACCGCCTTCTGCGCGAATTCCAGCGCACCGAACAGATTGTTGGTGTCGGTCACGGCAATTGCCGGAGCCCGGTCCTTCACCGCGTGCCCGATGATCTTGCCGAGCGGCAGCGCCCCTTCCAGCAGCGAATAGGGCGAGTGAACCCGCAGGTGAACGAAGGGCCGCGCGGCCGGGGTCGCCACTGCCCCGGCAGCGCCTTGTGCTTCGCGTAGAATCGGATCGCGCGAGGGTCGTTCGGCCATTTTCATCCAATCGAAGACTCAAGGGAGGACTGGCGCAATAGTCCCCAATTGCACCAGCGACGTCGAGTCCCGATCGGCCACCCTGCCCCGTCCGTCAACATGCAATCGACGGCGGGAACCATGCCTACATGGCGGCAAGACGCACCAGGGTTTCACCGTCGGCGTCGAGCAGCAGCAGCTTCTGTTCAGCGGGTACCAGTCGGAAGGTTGCAACACGGCTGAGTGCATCGAAGAACTTCTGTTCTTGGTTCATCAGCGCCTCGGGACAGGCCATCTGCGTCGCGACGACCGGGCTGAGGGTCAGCTTTTCGCCTTCGATGGAGGCAGTGCTGCCATAGCTGTTGCAGCCGCCGCGACCGGAAACCCGCCCGTCTTCGGCAATTTCGAGCGTCGTCTGCGCATTGTCGATGACCCCGCCGCCAAGAATGTCTTCCGCCAGCCATCTGCCGAACGGCGAATCCGCCGCTGCACCGTCGTCCGGCTGCGCCGCGACGCGCTCGACGCGAATCTCCACCGGGCCAGCCTCATCCCCGTCGCCAAGCACCGAATGCCGGGTCGTGTTGATGAACATCAGCGTGTCGCCGTCAAGGATGCGCGCCTGCAACGCATAGCTGTTGCGCGGCTCGATCAAGGCGGGGTCGTAGCTGATCCTATAGGCAATCGGGCTCGCCGTCGCATCCTTGATCTCGGTGCGTCCGATCACCGTTGCGGGCGCATCGGCAAGCGAGACGTCGACGAGTTCGACCTCAACACGCGCGCCGGCCGGCAGCATCATGCGCTCGCGATAGACGACATTGCCTTCGATCGTGCGATCCTGCGCGTCGGGAGCATCGGCGCGGGCAGAGACTGCACTCGCGGCAAAGGCGCCCGCCGAAAGGGCCAGCAGAGTGCGGCGCGTGAATTGCGATTGCGACATGACGGTTCTCCTTGACTGATTGGCAGCGTCAAACCCCAACATTGTGGCAAAGATCGTTCCGACCGTACCGCAGCAGCCGCGTGACGACATCTGAAGGGCTTCGATGTGACAATTTGCCGGCCTGCCAGACGCGTTCCATTGGGCGACACCGCGCTTGATGCAGGCGGCATTTCCTGAAAAGTTGCCGCAAGACAAGAAACGCCAAGAGGAATCGCCCCATGAAGACACGCGCCGCCGTCGCCGTTGCCGCCGGAAAACCGCTGGAGATCATGGAGGTCGATCTGGAAGGCCCGCGCGAGGGCGAGGTGCTGATCGAAGTGAAGGCGACCGGCATCTGCCATACCGATGAGTTCACCCTGTCGGGCGCCGATCCCGAAGGCATATTCCCGGCCATCCTCGGCCATGAGGGTGCCGGCGTGGTCGTCGATGTCGGCCCCGGCGTGACCAGCGTGAAGAAGGGCGACCACGTCATCCCGCTCTACACGCCCGAGTGCCGTTCCTGCCCGTCCTGTCTGTCGCGCAAGACCAACCTCTGCACCGCCATCCGCGCCACGCAGGGACAGGGCCTGATGCCGGACGGCACGTCGCGCTTCTCGATCGGCAAGGACAAGATTTTCCACTACATGGGCTGCTCGACCTTCGCCAACCACACCGTGTTGCCGGAAATCGCGGTGGCCAAGGTCAACCCGGACGCGCCGTTCGACAAGATCTGCTATATCGGCTGCGGCGTGACGACGGGCATCGGCGCGGTCATCAACACCGCCAAGGTGGAGATCGGCGCGACAGCGGCCGTCTTCGGGCTCGGCGGTATCGGCCTCAATGTCATCCAGGGCCTGCGCCTTGCCGGTGCCGACATGATCATCGGCGTTGACCTCAACAACGACAAGAAGGCCTGGGGCGAGAAGTTCGGCATGACGCATTTCGTCAATCCGACCGAGATCGACGGCGACGTGGTGGCCCATATCGTCAACATGACCAAGCGCGGGGCCGACCAGATCGGCGGTGCCGACTACACCTTCGACTGCACGGGCAACGTGAAGGTCATGCGCCAGGCCCTTGAATGCGCTCATCGGGGCTGGGGTGAATCGATCGTCATCGGCGTTGCCGGCGCCGGCCAGGAAATCTCCACGCGGCCGTTCCAGCTCGTTACCGGCCGTGTGTGGAAGGGCACCGCCTTCGGCGGCGCGCGTGGCCGTACCGACGTGCCGAAAATCGTCGACTGGTACATGGACGGCAAGATCCAGATCGACCCGATGATCACCCACACCCTGAAGCTCGAAGACATCAACAAGGGTTTCGACCTGATGCATGCCGGCGAGAGCATCCGAAGCGTCGTGGTGTACTAGAAGCCGCCCGATGTACCGGTTGAGACAAATGTGATATCGATACGACCGAGGTGAAAGCAGAAGCACGCGGGAGGCAGAGGTGTGGCGTCTCGGGACTGTACTGGCGACCGCTTCGATAGTTCTCGGGTCGACCGCCACGCAGGCATCCGCGCAGTTCAGCGGAACGTTTGAGTTCCGTTGGCTCTCCGATCCGACGAACCGTCATCGACAGATGCAGCTCGTCTCGGCTGTATCCTTCAAGGACAAGGCCGGCCGGGTCTGGAATGTGCCGCAAGGTGCCAAGATCGACGGGGCCTCCATCCCCAGCGCGCTGTGGACCTTCGCCGGCTCCCCCTTCGTCGGCAATTATCGCCGTGCCTCGGTGATCCACGACCACTATTGCGATCTTCGCACGGAACGCGCCGAAGACGTCCATCGCATGTTTCGGGATGCCATGGAGGCCGATGGCGTCACCTATCCCGAACGCTACAGCAAATATCTCGCCGTGCGGGCCTATACCGCATTTACCGGCGCCTGCGGCGCCCCGTCGAACGAACTCAACGAATTGAGTACCGAAGTCCCCGTGGCGGGCTTTGACACATCCGAAGAGCTTATCGCGACGCTCGAATCCTTCACGCTGGAGGAAAGCCTCGGCACATCCGTGCAAGGCAGGGTCGAAGAAGTGTTGAGCGTAGTGGAACTCGAAAACCCGGTGACCTACGCAACCCTGACCGAGTTCCGCAGGGTCCCTACAGCCGAGAACTATCAGCGCCTTGAGGAGGCCGTGCGGATCGAGGCGCCGACGGAAGATGAAATCGAAGCGCTCGCACTGCTGGCGAACGCGACCGTGCCGGAAGGCAGCATCGAACTTCCCCCGCGCTAAAGCATGTCTCCCGAAAGTGGGAACCGGTTTCGGGATAAAGACATACGTAAAACAGGAAGCTAGAGCGCGAAGCGCGAATCTGAAAGATCGCGACGCGCATCTGGCGGGCTGGACAGACCAGGATCCGCCCCATAGGGGAACCACGCGACCTCTCCGCGCATTTTGCGCCTGAAGGGCGTTTGCGACGAAGGGCGAGATCGACATCATGAAAACCCGCAACAAGGGCCTGCTGCTGTTGGCCGGCATTTCACTGCTGGCGCTTGCGGCATGCAGCGATGAACAGGAGACGGTGGTCCAGACCGAGGAACCGCCGGCTACCGTCGAGGCACCGGAGGCTGCGCCCAGCGAGGAGGAGCGCACCGATCGCGCGATGCGCCAGATCGGCGAAGGTGCCGACGCCATTCTTCAAGGGGCCGGCGAATTGGCGCGCGATGCCCGCGAACGGACCGAGCGCCTTCTGGAAGATGCCGGACCGGCTCTCGACAGGGCCGGAAAGGTTGCGCGCGATATCGGGGCGTCGCTGGACGAGATCGGCAAGCAGGCGCTGCGCGACTTCGAGTCGGGCGTCGAGATGCTGCAACGCCGGATCGAGGAGTCCGACGGCACCGTCGAGACCTCGCCCGGCGATCCAGCGGCGGTTCTAGCGCCGGCCGACCAGTTGCGCGCCGATACCCGCGCCGCAGCGCGGGCCGGCCCGGCCGGCGTAGGTCCCGCCTATGTCGGCGTATGGGCTGGCGATGCGGCATCATGCGGCGCCATAGACGTGGAGCCGTTGGAAATGATGGCCGTCATCACCCCGACGACGATCCGCCGCTATGAAAGCGTGTGCAACTTCGAGGAAGCGGCGATGTCCGGCGGTTCGACAACGCTGGCAGCCTCCTGTATCGCGGAAGGCGATACCGAGGAGCGCCAGATCATACTGACGATGCCTGATGACGACACGCTTGAGATAGGCCAGCCGGGCGGCGGCACCGCTGCACGCCTCGTGCGCTGTCACCTGCCAGAATAGCCGATCAGCCAAGGGCGAGCATGCCGCAGATATTCGTCGATGCCGATGCCTGTCCGGTCAAGGACGAGGTGGTGAAGGTCGCCGCGCGCCACGAGCTCGTGGTGACCTTCGTCTCCAATGGCGGCCTGCGCCCTTCCCGCGATCCGATGATCCGCAACGTTGTGGTTTCCAAGGGTGCCGACGCGGCCGACGACTGGATCGTGGAAACCGCCGCAAACAACGACATAGCGATCACGGCGGACGTGCCGCTGGCCGCGCGTCTCGTTCCGCTCGGCGTCCATGTGCTGGGGCCGACCGGGCGCCCGTTCTCGCCGGAATCGATCGGCATGGCGGTTGCCATGCGTGACCTGAAACAGCATTTGCGCGAGACCGGCGAAATCAGGGGCTTCAACCCCGGCTTTTCGGCCCGCGACCGCTCTGCCTTCCTGTCGGCGCTCGACCAGACGGTGCGGCGCGCAATCAAGGCGACCGAAGCTTAGGCTAAGCCGGCTGAACCCTGCTGGTCACGCCCGCCAGTTTCGATTGACAGTGTCCTGCGCGTCATGCTCCGATCCGGCACGGGGAGGAAAAAACGACAATAAGGGAACACTGGAGAGTCCGATGATACGAAGCGTTATCGCAGCGTCCCTGCTGCTGGGGACAGCGTTTGCCGCGAGCCCCTCACTTGCACAGACCCAGGTATCGATAGGCATCAGCGGCTGGACGGGCTTCGCGCCCCTGACGCTCGCCAAGGAAGCCGGTATCTTCGAGAAGAACGGCGTTTCCGCCGAGATCAAGAAGATACCCCAGAAGGATCGCCATCTGGCGATAGCGTCAGGCGACATCCAGTGCGCGGCCACCACGGTCGAAACCTTCATGATCTGGAACGCCAACGGCGTGCCGATCAAGCAGCTTTTCCAGCTCGATATGTCGCACGGCGCCGACGGCATGGCGGTGCGCAACGATGTCGAATCCATCGCCGATCTGAAGGGCAAGACTGTCGCTGCTTCCGCGCCGGGAACATCTCCCTATTTCGTGCTGGCATGGATGCTCAACGAAAACGGGCTTTCGCTCGACGATGTCACGGTGGTCAACCTGGAGCCGTCGGCGGCGGCGCAGGCGTTCGTGGCCGGCCAGAACGATGCCGCGATGACGTATGAGCCCTACCTCTCCACCGTCCGAGACAATCCGGATGCGGGCAAGATCATCGCCACCACGCTCGACTATCCGATCGTCATGGACACGTTCGGCTGTACGCCGGAATTCATCGCGGAAAATCCCGAAGCAGTGAAGGCGATGGCCGCAAGCTATTATGAGGCGCTCGAGATGATCGAGAGCGATCAGGACGAAGCCTATGGCATCATGGGCGCCGACGTGAACCAGGACGCCCCGGCGTTCGGCAAGTCCGCCGCCTATCTGGAGTGGCAGGGCAAGGACTCGAACAAGGCCTTCATGTCGGGCGGCATCCAGGAATTCTACGACAAGGCCGGCCCGCTGCTGGAGAAGATCGGCATAATCCGCGAAATCCCGGCGACCGACACGTTGATCGATACGAGCTGGATGGACTGAGCGCCCTCGTATAGTTCAGTCCGAGGCAGCCGCGCCGGCCTTCGCTGGCGCGGCATATCGCATTTCATCGACAACGAGACGATCGGTCCATGAGTTCTTCACCGATGACGGATTCACAAACAGTCCGGCGCGGTCGCAGCGTCGGCTCACGCCCATACCACCTGCGCCCGCTCAAACCCGTGCCGCTGTCCACGCGCGTCATCCTGGGCGTCTCCTTCTTCGTGCTCTTCGTCGCGGGATGGTCGCTGGCGACCTATGGCGGCTATGTATCGCCCATCTTCCTGGCGAGCCCCACGCGCATGATCGAGGAAGGGTGGCTGCTGCTGACACGCTTCGGTTTCATGCACGACATCGGCATGACGATCTGGCGTGTCGTCGGCGGTTTCGTCCTGGCGGCGATCGTGGCCGTACCGCTCGGCATCGCCATGGGCGCTTGGAAAACAGTTGAAGCCTTCTTCGAGCCGTTCGTCTCCTTCGCGCGCTACCTCCCGGCGTCCGCCTTCATTCCGCTTCTGATCCTCTGGGCCGGCATCGGCGAGGCGCAGAAGCTTCTCGTCATCTTCATCGGGTCCGTATTCCAGATCATCCTGATGGTGGCGGTGACCGTCGGCCAGACCCGGCGCGACCTGGTGGAGGCCGCCTACACGCTCGGATCCAGCGATGCCAGCGTGGTCTGGCGGGTGCTGCTTCCGGCTTCCGCGCCGCAGATCGCGGAGACGCTGCGCCTCGTCCTCGGCTGGGCCTGGACCTACGTCATCGTCGCCGAGCTGATCGGCTCTTCGTCCGGCATCGGGCATATGATCGTAGACTCGCAGGCGCTCTTGAACACCGGCCAGATCATCTTCGGCATTATCGTCATCGGCCTGATCGGGCTGGTCTCGGACTTCCTGTTCAAGGCGGCGAACCGCCGGCTGTTTCCATGGAGCCTCGCATGATCACCGCGGCAGTGAACATCACCGGCGTGGAGCGCATCTTTCCCGCACAGGCAGGCGGCAGCCCCGTGACCGCGCTGACGCCGATCGACATTCACGTGAAGGAGAACGACTTCGTCACCATCCTCGGGCCTTCCGGCTGCGGCAAGTCCACGCTGCTGCGGATCGTTGCCGGTCTGGACGAGCCGACCAACGGCCTCGTCGAAATCCGTGGCGACGTCGTCGTTGGGCCGGGCGCGGACCGAGGCATGGTGTTCCAGTCCTATACGCTCTTTCCGTGGCTGACGGTGGAGCGCAACATCGAGTTCGGCCTGCGCGAAAAAGGCATGCCGGCCGGCGAGCGGCGCGACATCGTCCGCGACTACATCGCCAAGATCGGCCTCACCGGCTTCGAGAACCACTATCCGAAGCAGCTTTCCGGCGGCATGCAGCAGCGTGTCGCGATCGCGCGGGCGCTCGCCAACGACCCTGCGATCCTGCTTCTGGACGAACCGTTTGGCGCGCTCGACCACCAGACACGCGGCCTGATGCAGGAACTTCTCCTCAACATCTGGGAGGCCGACCGCAAGACTGTCCTTTTCGTCACCCACGACATCGAGGAAGCGATCTTCCTGGGCAGCCGCTGTCTCGTGATGAGCGCGCGGCCGGGACGCATAAAGGCCGACATTTCGATCCCCCTGCCCTATCCGCGTCATTACCGGATGAAGGCCGAGCCCGGTTTCCTCGACCTCAAGGTGCGGCTGACGGACGAAATCCGCGAGGAGGCGATGAAGGTCGCGTGAGCGTGTCGACAGCGGGCGTCACATCGGCTACCCCGGGGTCCATGAAAACTCTATCGACCTCCCTCTCCCACGGCGGCGTTCAGGGCGTTTATTCTCACGCCTCCGAGACCTGCGCCTGTGACATGACCTTCGCCGTTTTCGTGCCGCAGCAGGCCGCGCAGGGCCCCCTGCCCGTGCTCTGGTATCTCTCCGGGCTGACCTGCACGCACCAGAACGTGATGGACAAGGGTGAATATCGGCAGCTCGCGGCCGAACTGGGCCTCATCGTCGTCTGTCCCGACACCAGCCCGCGCGGTGAAGCCGTGCCCGACGAGAAGGACAACTGGCAGTTCGGCGCCGGCGCCGGCTTTTACGTCGACGCAACCGAGGCGCCCTATGCCGCGAACTACCGGATGTATTCCTACGTAACGCAGGAATTGCCGGCGCTGATCGCGCGCGAATTTCCCGCCGACATGGAGCGCCAGGGCATTTTCGGCCATTCCATGGGTGGCCATGGCGCGCTGACCATCGCCCTGAAACACTCCGACCGCTTCCGCTCGGCGTCCGCCTTCGCGCCGATCGTGCAGCCATCGACGGCCGGCTGGTCGAAACCCGCCTTCCAGAAATATCTCGGCGAGGACGAAACAGCCTGGCGCGCCTATGATGCCTGTGCGCTGGTCGAGGACGGCGCGCGGTTCCCGGAGTTCCTGATCGATCAAGGCAAGGCCGACGGTTTCCTCGACGAGGGCCTGCGCCCCTGGCTGTTCGAGGATGCCTGCCGCAAGGCCGGCATTCCGCTTTCGCTGAACATGCGCGAAGGCTACGACCATTCCTATTTCTTCATTTCGACCTTCATGGATGACCACTTGCGCTGGCACGCACAGCGGCTTGTCTGACCTCCAAGGGTTGCGCCTGCCCGACCGATCCCTATGCTAGCCGCGCAGCCTGCGTGTCATGCGGGCGCGATTTCACCACAACAAGGAGGTGGGTGGGTGCCCGACACCGCGACGATCTATTCCGACATTCCCGATACAGACACGCTCGGCGGCAGGCTATCGCGCGCCAGGGACGCAGTCGGGCTTTCCGCTGCGCAACTTGCCCGCCGCATCGGCGTGCAGTCATCGACCATCCAGGCATGGGAAAGCGACCGCTCCCAGCCGCGCGCCAACCGGCTTTCCATGCTGGCAGGCGTCTTGAATGTCAGCCTCTCATGGCTGCTCTACGGCGTCGGCACCTCGCCTATCGAGGAAACGGGGGCCGAACTGGCCGAAAGCGTCGCCTTTCAACTCGACCGCCTCAAGCGCCTGCACCAGGAAACCGCCGAGGTTATCGGGCAGATCGAGCGTGATCTGGGCCGCATGGCCGCCTACGATTGACGGTCTCTATCGACTGATCGGGATAAGCGTTGCGAGCAGGTGACATCGCCTCTCGCATCGGCTAGAAACGACTCGTCCTGGGCAGCGATGCCCTGCCGGCTTGCGGGAGAGAGCAGCGAAAGCTGCCGCCGAAGGGGAAATCGCCCGAAATCTCTCAGGCAAAAGAACCGTAGGCCGGTCAAGACGCTCTGGAAAGTCGGGGGAAACCCCGCGCCGAAGGTGTAAGGGCGACCGACAGAGTTCCGGTCGTACCAAGTCTCTCAGGCTTCCGACAGAGGGGCGCGAACTGCCGCTTCAGCGGCTGGTTGGTGCTGTTCTGGAGGATGAATGACCGATACGGGCGAACTTTTTCAACTGCCGCTGAAAGACCTGCACGAGGCCGCCGGTGCGCGCTTCGGGGGGTTTGCCGGCTGGTCGATGCCGATCACCTACCCGCTCGGCGTGCTCAAGGAGCACCTGCACACGCGGGAAAAGGCCGGCCTTTTCGATATTTCCCACATGAAACTGTTCCTCGTGACAGGGTCACAGGCGGCGGCCGCGCTGGCGCGCGCATGCCCGCTCGATCCCGCTGCGCTGAACGAGGGCCAGTCGAAATACACCTTCTTCCTGAACGACGAGGCCGGCATCCTCGACGACCTCATCGTCACCCGTCTTGGGGCGGAGCGCTTCATGGTCGTCGCCAATGCTGGCAACGCGGCCGCAGACGAAAAGCACCTGAAGCAGGTCGCCGCGTCCTTCGACTGCACGACCGAGCCGCTTGAGCGCGTCTTCCTGGCGTTGCAGGGGCCTGCAGCCGAAGGCGCACTCTCCAGGGCCGGCGTCGATCTTTCGGCACTGACCTTCATGCACGGGCTGGAGCCGCGTGAAGGCTGGTTTGCCAGCCGCTCCGGCTATACCGGCGAGGATGGATTCGAGATCGCCCTGCCCTGGGCCGAGGCGAAAGCCTTCGCCGAAGCTCTGCTTGCCGACGAAAACGTCGAGTGGATCGGTCTTGCAGCCCGCGACAGTCTGCGGCTCGAAGCCGGGCTCTGCCTGCACGGGCAGGACATTACGCCCGAGACGACGCCGGTCGATGCCGGCCTGATGTGGGCGATAGCCAAGCCGCTGCGTGAAAACGGCAGTTTCATCGGCGCCGATGCTCTGAGCGCGGCACTTGCGGCGGGGCCACGGCGCAAGCGCGTCGGACTGAAGCCGGAAGGCCGCCAGCCGGTGCGCGCTGGCGCTGACCTGTTCGACGGCGACGGCAACCCGGCCGGCAGCGTGACCTCCGGCGGCTTCGGCCCTTCGGCAGGCTTCCCCGTCGCGATGGGCTACGTGCCGGCCGCCCTCGCGGCGCCTGGCAGCAGACTTTTCGCAGAGGTGCGCGGCAACCGCGTGCCGATCGACATTCATCCCCTTCCCTTCACGCAGCATCGCTACCGCAAAGGATAGACCCCGATGGCAACCACCTATTTCACCGAAGATCATGAATGGCTGCGCGTCGAGGGCGGTGTCGCCACGGTGGGCATCACGGATTACGCGCAGGAGCAGCTCGGCGACCTCGTTTTCGTGGAACTGCCCGAGGTCGGCAAAGCCGTATCCAAGGGCGACGCGGCCGTGGTGGTCGAGTCCGTCAAGGCTGCCTCCGACGTCTACGCACCGGCCGACGGGGAGATCACCGAGGTCAACGACAAGCTTTCGTCCGACCCGGCGCTGGTCAACTCTTCGGCGGCAGCGGACGGCTGGCTCTGGAAGATGAAGCTTGCCGACGAAAGCCAGCTCGAGGGCCTGATGGACGAGGCCGGCTACAAGGCGATGATCGGCTGAAGGACGAAATCATGAACGAAAGACAAGCCATCTTTGCCGACCGTCACGTCGGCCCCGGCCCGCAGGACGTACGCGCCATGCTCGCCGCCCTCGGCGTCCCATCGGTCGAGACCCTCATCACCCAGGCAGTGCCGAAGTCCATCAGGCTCGACCGCCCCCTCGACTTGCCCGAGCCCGCAAGCGAAGCCGAAGCGCTCTCCGAGCTTGGCGAGAAGATGGGCCGCAACGTGGTGCTGAAAAGCTTCATCGGTGCGGGCTACCATGGCGTGAACGTGCCGCCGGTCATCCAGCGCAACCTGTTCGAGAACCCGGCCTGGTACACGGCATACACGCCCTACCAGTCCGAGATCAGCCAGGGGCGGCTGGAGATGCTGTTCAACTTCCAGACGCTGGTGAGCGAGCTGACCGGCCTGCCGGTGGCCTCCGCCTCGCTGCTGGACGAGGCGACCGCCGTTGCCGAGGCCGTCGGCATCGCGTGGCGGCATCACCGTTCCAAGCGCAACGACGTGGTTCTTGCCGGTGCGCTGCACGGGCAGATTCTCGACGTGGTCAGGACGCGCGCGGAACCGCTCGGCATCAACATAGGTGCCGACGGGATCGGCGCGGAGACGACAGCCGTCATCGTGCCGTGGCCGGACACCCACGGGGTCTATGGCGACCACAAGGATACGATTGCCAGGGCGAAGGAAGCCGGCGCCATCGTCATCTTCGTGGCCGATCCGCTGGCGCTGACCCTGACCGAGACGCCGGCCTCGCGGGGTGCGGACATCGCGGTCGGCTCCATGCAGCGCTACGGCGTGCCGATGGGCTATGGCGGCCCGCATGCTGCCTATTGCGCGGTCTCCGACCAGCTTACCCGGCTGATGCCGGGCCGGCTCGTCGGCCAGTCGACCGACGCGCATGGCAGGCCGGGCTACCGCCTTGCGCTGCAGACGCGCGAGCAGCACATCCGCCGCGACAAGGCGACCTCCAACATCTGCACGGCGCAGGCGCTGCTTGCCAACATGGCAGTCGCCTACGCGATCTGGCACGGGCCGGAAGGCCTGCAGGCCATCGCAAGGCGGGTGAACGGGCTGGCCGCACGGCTGGCGGCTGGCTTGTCGGCGGCGGGCGTCGAAATCGCGGGGACAACGATCTTCGACACGGTGACCGTCACGGTTTCCGGCAAGGCCCGCGACATAGCTGGAAAGGCGGAAAAGGCTGGGCTTCTGCTGCGCGTGATCGACGCCGACCGGATCGGGATCACCTTCGACGAGACCTCGACCGAAGCCGATCTTCAAACCATCGGCGAGCTCTTCGGCGCTTCGATTCCGGACGATGCCTCCGCCTCGCTGCCAGGCAAAGCGCGCGACAAGGGCTTCCTCACCCAGCCGGTTTTCCACGAGAACCGGTCGGAAACGGAAATGATGCGCTTCCTGCGCCGGCTTGCCGACAAGGATCTCGCGCTCGACCGCGCGATGATCCCGCTGGGCTCCTGCACGATGAAGCTCAACGCGGCCGCCGAGATGATGCCGGTGAGCTGGCCGAATGTCGGCAATCTGCATCCCTTCGCGCCCGAAGCGCATGCGCAGGGCTATCGCGCGATGATCGACGAGCTGGAAGGCTGGCTTGCCGAAATCACTGGCTTTGCCGCCGTCTCGCTGCAGCCCAACGCCGGCAGCCAGGGTGAATATGCCGGGCTTCTGGCCATCCGCCGCTATCACCGCGAGCGCGGGGATGCGGGCCGCACAGTCTGCCTCATCCCCTCCTCCGCGCACGGCACCAACCCGGCGAGTGCGGCCATGGCCGGCATGGACGTGGTGGTGGTGAAATGCACGGAAGAGGGTGACATCGACGTCGACGACCTCAAGGCAAAGGCCGCGCAGTTCTCGGACCGGCTCGCCGCGCTGATGATCACCTACCCCTCAACGCACGGCGTGTTCGAGGAAGGCGTCCGCGACATCTGCGCGCTGGTGCATGAGCATGGCGGGCAGGTCTATCTCGACGGCGCCAACCTCAATGCCGTGGTCGGCCTTGCCCGGCCCGGCGATCTCGGTGCCGACGTCTGCCACATGAACCTGCACAAGACCTTCTGCATCCCGCATGGCGGCGGCGGCCCGGGCATCGGCCCGATCGGCGTCGCGGCCCATCTGGCGCCGTTCCTCCCGGGTCACGTGGCAGGCGGCACCGAGCAGGCGGTGGCCGCTGCCCCGTTCGGCTCGGCGTCGATCCTGCCGATCACCTGGATGTACATCCGCATGATGGGTGCTTCAGGGCTGAAGCGTGCAACGGAGACGGCGATCCTGTCGGCCAACTACGTCGCCGAGCGCCTGAAAGCCCACTATCCGGTGCTCTACAAGGGTCGTAACGGCCGTGTGGCGCACGAGTGCATCCTCGATACGCGCGTGCTCAAGGACAGCGCGGGCGTAACCGTGGAAGACATCGCCAAGCGGCTGATCGATTACGGTTTCCACGCACCGACCATGTCGTGGCCGGTCGCTGGAACGCTGATGGTGGAGCCGACGGAAAGCGAGCCGAAGCGCGAGCTCGACCGCTTCTGCGACGCCATGATCGGCATCGCGTCGGAAGCCGGCAAGGTCGCCGACGGCTCATGGCCGAAAGATGACAACCCGCTCGTCAACGCGCCGCACACCGCGGCCGAAGCCATGGCCGATGAGTGGGCTCATGCCTATCCGCGTTCGGTCGCAGCCTTCCCCGCTGGCGAAACGGACTTCGCCGCAAAATACTGGCCGCCGGTCTCCCGCATCGACAATGTCGGCGGCGACCGCAACCTCGTCTGCGCCTGCCCGCCGGTGGAAGCGCTGGCGAGCTGAGCAGAATTTCTCCCGCCGCCTGTCGGACTGACAGGCGGCGATACGTCCTCGGGTGGCAGGGGCAAGACGCTTCTGCCCTTTCAACCCATGCGAGGATGAGGAGAAAACCCCATGGAAACCCATACCGCGCCACGCCCCGTCGCGAAGGACAGGAACAGCCCTCTGCGCCACATCACGCCCTGTCTCTGGTTCGACGACAAGGCGGAGGACGCCGCCAACTTCTACGTCTCGATCTTCCCCAACTCACACATCAGGACGATCAGCCGCTACGGCTCCGAAGGCAAGGAAATCCACGGCAAGGAAGAAGGCGCCGTGATGACCGTGGCGTTCACGCTCGACGGCCAGGATTTCGTAGGCCTCAATGGCGGGCCGCACTTCACCTTCGATGAAGCGATCTCGTTCCAGATTCCGTGCGCAGACCAGGAAGAGGTCGACTACTACTGGGCCAGGCTCAGCGAAGGCGGCCAGGAAGGGCCATGCGGCTGGGTCAAGGACAGGTTCGGCCTGTCGTGGCAGGTGGTGCCGAACGCGCTGCTGGAGATGATGCAGGATACCGACGCGGCCAAGGTTGCGCGCGTCACGGCTGCGTTCCTGCAGATGAAGAAGTTCGACATCGCGATGCTGCGCTCAGCCTTCGAAGGCTGAAACCGGCGGGCCGGTCGTCGCTAGGCGATCGGCTCGCCCTCGGCGGGCGACGCATGTGCCGGCATATGCGATTTTGCGAATGTGACGCCGGCTTCCGCACGCGCCAGCCGCGCCACGCCAAACGCCAGCGCGAAAGCAGCGGTGAAGACCAGCACCAGCCGCAACCAGCGTGGCAACCCGCCAAACTGCGTTGCACCGCCTGTGCTCGCTCCCGAGCCGGTTCCAATCGTTGCCATAGTCGCGTGTTTCAAAGCCTCTGCCCCTGCACTTCCACCATTTTTGTGTTACGGGCGAAGCTGGAGGCGAAAGCTGAACAAATTCGCCCCCTGAAGCGGCACAAAACGGGCTTATTCGTCAGGCTGGTTAGCCTTCGGTAAGACCGATCCGTAAAATTGGAGCCATTCGACACGACCGCGGCCCCGGCCGCGAACGTATCAGGAACTCCCGTCGCCTTGACCGCCGAACCGTGGCAGTATCGGCAGTGATTCGCGGCATATCGAACGACAGGCATTCATGGACGACGCAAACGATCTCTTCGCCAACCTAGCCGACGGCCCGACCGCGCAGCGCGCGCCTGCACGCCCGGTCGACCCGCTGGTTCAGGCCGCCAAAGCAAAGCAGCCGCAGCAGAAGGATGGCAGCGAAGGCTACAGCGCGGCCGACATCGAGGTTCTGGAAGGGCTGGAGCCGGTGCGGCGCCGGCCGGGTATGTATATCGGCGGCACCGACGAGAAGGCGCTTCACCACCTCTTCGCCGAGGTGATCGACAATTCGATGGACGAGGCGGTCGCCGGCCATGCGACCTTCATCGAGGTCGAGCTGGACGCCGAAGGCTTCATCACCGTCACCGACAACGGCCGCGGTATACCGGTCGACCCGCACCCGAAGTTCAAGGACAAGTCGGCGCTCGAAGTCATCATGACGACGCTGCACGCCGGCGGCAAATTCGACTCCAAGGTCTACGAAACCTCCGGCGGCCTGCACGGCGTCGGCGTCTCGGTCGTCAACGCGCTGTCCGACGTGCTCGAAGTCGAGGTCGCGCGCGGCCGCAAGCTCTACCGTCAGCGCTTCTCGCGCGGCGTGCCGCAGGGGCCGCTGGAAAACCTCGGCGACGTGCACAACCGGCGCGGCACCCGCACCCGCTTCCATCCCGACGCGGACATATTCGGCAAGAACGCGAAGTTCGAGCCGGCGCGGCTCTACCGTATGGCCCGCTCCAAGGCCTATCTCTTCGGCGGCGTGGAAATCCGCTGGTCGTGCGACCCGGCATTGATCCCGGAAAAGGATGAGACGCCGGCCAAGGCCGTCTTTCACTTTCCCGGCGGATTGAAGGATTATCTGGCCGCATCGCTCGGCTCCGACTTCCAGGTAACCCGCGAAATCTTCGCCGGCAAGAGCGAGAAGCAGGGCGGCCACGGCTCCATGGAATGGGCGGTCACCTGGTATGGCGGCGACGGCTTCCTGAACTCCTACTGTAACACCATCCCGACGCCGGAAGGCGGCACCCACGAGATGGGCTTCCGCAACGTGCTGACGCGCGGACTGAAAGCCTATGCGGATCTGGTCGGCAACAAGCGCGCCTCGGTCGTCACCGGCGAGGACGTGATGATCTCGGCCGCCGGCATGCTGTCGGTGTTCATCCGCGAACCGGAATTCGTCGGCCAGACCAAGGACCGGCTGGCGACCGTGGAGGCGCAGCGGATCGTGGAGACGGCGATCCGCGACGCCTTCGACCACTGGCTCGCCGACAATCCGCAGGAAGCCTCAAAGCTGCTCGACTGGGTGATCGCGCGTGCTGACGAACGCGTACGCCGCCGCCAGGAGAAGGAAGTCAGCCGCAAGAGCGCGGTGCGCAAGCTGCGCCTGCCGGGCAAGCTGGCTGACTGCACGCAGGGCGCGGCGCAAGGCGCGGAACTCTTCATCGTCGAGGGCGACTCGGCCGGCGGTTCCGCCAAGCAGGCGCGCGACCGCGCCAGCCAGGCGGTGCTGCCTCTGCGGGGCAAGATCCTGAACGTGGCCAGCGCCGGCCACGACAAGCTTTCAGCAAATCAGCAGATCGCGGACATCATCCAGGCGCTGGGCTGCGGCACGCGCTCGAAATACCGCGACGAGGACCTGCGCTACGATCGCATCATCATCATGACGGATGCCGACGTCGACGGCGCGCATATCGCCTCGCTGCTGATTACCTTCTTCTATCAGGAGATGCCGCAGCTCATCAAAGGCGGCCATCTCTACATGGCCGTGCCGCCGCTCTATCGCATCAGCCAGGGCGGCAAGACGATGTATGCGCGCGACGACGCCCACAAGGACGAGCTCGTGAAGAGCGAATTCACAGGCCGCGGCAAGATCGAGATCGGCCGCTTCAAGGGCCTGGGCGAGATGATGGCCGGCCAGCTCAAGGAAACGACCATGGACCGGCGCAAGCGCACGCTGCTGCGGGTCGATGTGGACGAGACCGATCCGGAAGGGACGCGCGCGTCCGTAGACGCGTTGATGGGCACCAAGCCCGAAGCCCGGTTCCGCTTCATCCAGGAGCGTGCCGAGTTCGTCGAAGAGCTCGACATCTGAGCCGCCCCCTTTCGTACATCAGGAAATCACCATGCCTCTGAGGATTGTCTACGTCTCCACGCTCGAGCGGCATGTGACCGAGGCCGAACTTGCCGCGCTCGTGGACAAGGCTGCCGCCTTCAACACGAGCCATGGGATCACCGGCATCCTCGCCGTCGAGGACAGGCGCGTGTGCCAGATTCTCGAAGGTCCGGACGCCGCCGTGGATGCGCTGTTCGCGTCCATCAAGCGCGATGACCGGCACTCCGGCATCGTAGAGCTCGTACGCCACGGCATCGACGCAACCACTTTCGATGACTGGGGCATGGTTCGTCGCGGCATGCTCGACATCGTCGTCGCCGCCTACGCGGCATAGGACGGGAGCGGCAAACCGCCGGTCCCGTCTCTCGCTTGGTCAAGCCCGCGCAGCGCTGTGGCCGTCTCGTCGGATGCGCCGGATGATCAACCAGTCGACCAGAAGCATCACGATCAGTGATGCTCCGACCAGCGGAAAGATCACGCCACCGACGAAAAGGATCGCCAACAGCCCGCGAAACACGCGCGGATCGGATGGCTCCGGTGGCACGCCGAGCGAGCCGGCCGGCCGCCGCTTCCACCACATGATCCCGGCCGCGACCGACATCAGCACGATCGCCGCACACACGACGAGCAGGAAGAGCTGGTTCGCGAGACCGAACTGCTGGCCCATATGAACGTTGATGCCGAACTCCAGCCATTTGCCGAGCGGGCCGTAGTCGGCGTAGCTCATGTCGATCAGGGGTTCACCGTTATATCGGTCGAGGTGGACGACCCGCTGCTGCGCGAGATCGTCGGGATAGACCGAGCCGGTGAACACGCCGGTCGGCGTCGTCGGGATGTTGACGGCATAGCCGCGATGCAGCCCGAGCCGGTCGAAAGTCGCAACCGCCTGATCGAGACCGATCCCGGCGCCAGCGTCGGGAGCCGGGGATGATTCCGGCACACGAGCCTGCTCAAGCGACCAACTCGTCTGCCCGAGATGATGGAGATGTTCGTCCGACATCGGCACAGCCACGCGCACGCCTGCGGGGTAGCCGAAATTGTTCCCGTTCGCCCATTCGTTGACCTTGCCGCCCCAGACATTGGACCACGGCATACCGGTGATCGCGAGAAACACGATGAAGAATCCGACCAGAATCCCGGTAACTGCATGGGTATCGCGCCAGAACATCCGGTTGCCCGGCCTGCCCCGCACCGTGAGCACGCCGCCCCTGCCCTGCCTTCGCGGCCACCAGAGATAGATGCCGGTGCCGACCAGAAGGATCGCCCATCCGCCGGCAATCTCGATGACGCCGCGTGCGACAGGCCCGAAATAGCGCAGACTGTGAAGATAGCGCACCGTCCACATTACGGTTCCGCGATCGGCAAGCGAGCCGAGCACTTCGCCGCTATAGGGGTCGACATAAACGGCCAGCCGCTCGCCGCCGTCTGTATTGATGGTTATCTCGGCTGAGAGATCCGCGCGGGGCGGATCGGTATACTTGACCGCGGTGCCCGGATGGGCCGCCACAGCGGCGGCCACCATCGCCGACGGCGCAACGGATTCGACGCCCTGCTGAATTTCGACCCTCTTGAGATCGGCATGAAGGATGGCATCGAGCTCATCGCGGAACAGATAGAGCGCGCCGGTAACGGCAAGCGTGATCATGAAGGGCAGAACCAGAAGGCCCGCATAGAAATGCCAGCGCCAAACGGCGCGATACAGATCGGTGGACGAGCGCGCGGCCGTCCCCGTCTCGCTAGATGAAAGTGTCATTGTGGTCTCCAGATGTGCGCAAACGCCGCTGCGTGCCCGATCTGGTCGCAGCGGCCGGTTTGTTCGTCACTGGGAGACGGCAGGAGGTCCGCGCGCTTCTGCGGTCAGTCCGGCCTCGGCCGAAGAGACGACGGTCGACCGAAGCGGAAAGGGTGCCGCAAGACAGAGGTCGCGCGCGTAAGGGAAGGCTTCGGCGATGCCGGCCACGACCGGCCCCGTCGCACAAGCTACCTGGCAAAGGGTCGAACAACAGTCTCGGGCGAGGTTATTGAGAGGATGATCGGTGTCGCCTTCGACCGCCCCGTCCACCGAACAGATCACGAATGCCGGGCCGAATGAATCGGCTGCCATCGTGCTCTTTGCATAGACCGAGACGAGGCCTTGCAGCAGGATCAGATAGACGAGCAGGCCGGTGGCAAGCCATGCCACCAGACGATCGCGCCAGATTGTCCTGATACCCCTCATCAAGGCCGCATGACAGAAAACCGTAGCTGTGTCACTGCGACATCTGTTCAATCGGCGGCGTGGAGCATCCGTCTATTCAGGCTGCCGCGATCGCCAGTGCGTGAGAACGCGCATTCTCGCGCAGAACCTCAAGGTGAATTGCCTTGATCAGGGCGGCCGTTTCGCGGTCGCGCTCGCTCGGGCCCGGCTGCCCTGGCGCTGCGTTGACCTCGCGCAGCATCAGCCAGGTCACCTCCTGCGCCCCGGCGACGCGTTTTCCGGTGGCGACCTCTCGCCATACCTTGAGCGCGCGCAGGAAGACCGCGTGCAGCGTTTCGACAAGGCCGGCCGAGCGAAAGAGCGCCGTCACTGCGACATCCCTGCCCGAGGCCAGGATAGCCCGCACACGTTCCTCGGACTGGCCGGTCAGCGCCATCAGTACGGAACCGAAGAAATCCACCTTGCCATGCGCAATCGCGCGGATGAGAAAGCTGGCCGTGAGCTCGCCGCGAAGACGCAGATGCTCGATGAGCGCGGCATGCTCGCCGCGCGCGGTCTTGTCGAGCAGCGTCAGCGAAGCGCGCTGACACGCCTCGCGGGTAACGCGCTCGGCACGCGCCTGCCCCATTAGCGCAATCACCAGCGGCGACGTCTTCAATGCCTCGCCAAGTTTGACGAGCAGCATGTGCCTGCAATCACCCGGCAGACGCCGGTCGTTCAAAAGTGCTTCGCGCAGCGCGGCCTGATGGCCATGGCGCTCCGCCATCCGGCGGAACGAGAGCGAAGCGATGTCCGCCCCGCCGTTGCGGGCAAGAGCAACACAGGCCTCCAGTTCGCCCACTTCGGCTATCGCCGCCGCCAGGCTCATGGAAACCGACGCACGTCCCGCAATCAGGCTCTGGATCGGGCCGTCGGACGCTGCGACCCGGTCGATCAGATCCGCATCGGTAAGCAACGGCGAACGTACCAGAACCGGGGCCGCAACCTCCTTCTGGTCCGAAGCCAGCGCGGCGATGATCTGCGGCGGCGCGTAGCGGCTCATCGACAACGCGTCGGCCAATGCGGCGCGCACCTTGGGCGACGGGTCGTCGAGCAGGAGCGTCAGCGCCGCCTCTGCCTCGCACCTGTCTTCAAAGGGAAGCTGATGATCGACAAAGGCACGCGCCAGCGCGGCTGCGGCCGCCTCTCGCTCTGCAACCCGCGCACTGCCGACCCATCTGAGAAACTGTCTGATGACCATTTACGCCTGCGCCCGACCTCGCTCAACTCCCGGTGGACGCTAGAGAAAAATGGTTTACGAACGGTTCACCATGCCTTTTAACCGACCGGAAACCATAGCCGCAGGGAGGGAATTTCCATGGCTGGGCTTTATCTGGAGGAGTTCGAGGTCGGGCAGGTCATCCGCCACGCTCTGACCCGTTCGGTGACGGAAAGCGACAATGTGCTGTTCTCGGTCATGACCATGAACCCGCAGCCGCTCCACATCGATTTCGACTACGCGGCGAAGTCGGAATGGGGCCAGCCGCTCGTCAATTCGCTGTTCACGCTCGGCCTGATGATCGGTATCTCCGTTCACGATACCACGCTCGGCACGATCGTCGCCAATCTCGGGATGACGGATACATCGTTCCCGCATCCGGTTTTCCACGGCGACACGATCCGGGTCGAAACGGAAATCCGCTCGGTGCGGGAATCAAAGTCGAAGCCCGACCGTGGCGTGGTCGAGATGGAACACCGCGCCTACAACCAGCATGGCGATCTCGTCGCCCGCTGCCTGCGGCAGACGATGGTGCAGAAGAGGCCTGCCTGATGCGTTCGCTATTGTTCGTCCCCGGCGATTCGGAGCGCAAGCTCGCAAAGGGCCTGTCATCCGGCGCGGATGTGCTGATCGTCGACCTGGAAGATTCCGTTTCAGCCGACAACAAGCAGGCCGCGCGCGA
Organism: Mesorhizobium sp. DxT; assembly: GCF_058448885.1. NCBI lineage: Bacteria > Pseudomonadati > Pseudomonadota > Alphaproteobacteria > Hyphomicrobiales > Phyllobacteriaceae > Mesorhizobium > Mesorhizobium sp. DxT. Next base: position 113,842 of record NZ_JBZFLJ010000011.1, read on the forward strand.
GACTGCGACGGCGTTCATCGCATCGGAAAGAAACGGACCGTCGATCTATGTCCGCGTCAACGATCTGTCGACGGGCCTGACCGACGACGACCTCGCCGCTGTCATGAAGGCCGCGCCCGCGGGCGTCATGCTGCCTAAATCGAACAGCGCCGACGATGTCGGGCGCCTCGCGGTTCGCCTGCGCGTTCACGAAGCCGAAAACGGGCTCGCCGACGGTGTCACGAAGATCATCCCGATCATAACCGAGACGCCGCTGGGCACACTGAACGCCGCGACCTACCGGCAGGCCGGCGCGCGGCTCGCGGGCCTGACGTGGGGCGCGGAAGATTTGTCCGCTGAGATCGGCGCGGCCGACACGCGAAACGACGAAGGCGCCTATACCGACGTGTTCCGCTTCGCACGCGTCTCCACCATTCTGGCCGCGGGCGCGGCGGAAGTGGCGGCGATCGACACCGTGTTCCCCGATTTCCGCAACGAAGAAGCATTCCGGCGCGACTGCCTCGAAGGTATGCGCGATGGCTTCACCGGTCGCATGGCGATCCATCCTGCACAGGTTCCGATCATCAACGAGGTCTTCACCCCGTCGCAGGAGGCGGTCGCTCATGCCCGTGCCGTGGTCGCAGCCTTCGCGGCGGCGGGCAGCCCGGGCGTCGTGGGCATAGACGGCAAGATGTACGACCGCCCTCACCTCAAGCGAGCGGAACGGCTTCTGGCACGGGTGCTCTGACGGGTGACGGCAATCTTCCTGCCGGAAGCCAGGCCCGGTCCATTCGAGCGCGCGGGTTTTATCCGCCCGAGGGTTGGCCCGCCGCAACCTGCCCGTTAGAAAGGCGCGCGAGTCAACCTGCCCGGAGGTATACCGATGAGGCATGAATGTCGCCGCCCGGCCCTCGTCGCGCTTTTTTCGGCCCTGCTCGCATTGGCTTTCGCAAGCATTGCGGCAGCCCAGGAGAGCGAACAATCAAAGCCGCAGACAGGCAGGCTCACCGTCGGCGTCTATGAGAGCCCGCCTTTCGTGATGAAGGATGGCGAGCGTTTCAAGGGCATGTCCATCGACCTTTGGGAGAGACTGGCCGCCGATCTCGACATCGAGGCCGATTACGTCGAACTCGACACCTTGCGCGAATTGGTGTCCGCCACCGCGAACGGTCTGATCGACGTAGCCGTTACCAATCTGACGATCACCCGCGACCGCGCTGAAAGCATCGACTTCACCCATCCCTGGTTCGACGCCGGGCTCCGTATCATGGTCAACGAGGAGCGCACCGCCGGATTCTGGGATATCATCGGCGGGCTTCAGGCATCGGGACACCTACGCGCCTATGGCTGGATCGCCGCGATCATCGTTGTCTCGACCATCCTCCTCACATTCTTCGACCGTCATTTCGACAAGAACTTCCCCCGCCGATGGCGCGAGGGAATCGCCGAAAGCTTCTACACGGTTATGTCGGTGGCAACCTCCGGCAAGCCGCCCTCGCGCAGCAATCTCTTCGGGTGGGTCGGGCGCATATGGCAGGGGCTGTGGCTGGTCTGCGGCGTCGCCGTTCTGGCCTATGTTACGTCGTCGGTCACGAGCGTGATGACGACGCTTTCACTGACGAACCAGATCAACTCGGTCGAGGATTTGCCCGGCCGTCCCGTCGCGGTTTTCTCCGGTTCGGTCGCCGAAACATATGCGCGCCGAGCCGGCATGGATGCGCGCACCTTCGCGCACCTCGGCGAGGCCGTCGATGCGCTGGTGCAAGGGCGTGTCGTGGCCGTCATCGCCGACGCGCCGGTGCTGGAATACTACGCGCACAGCAACCCCCAGCAGCCGGTCACCGTCGTCGGCCCCATCTTTGAGCCGGACAAATACGGCTTCGGCCTGCCGCACGACAGCGACCTTACGCGGCCGCTGACGGTCGAGCTGATCGGAGCCCACGAGCGCGGTGCGATCGAGGAGATCAGGGCGCGTTATTTCGGCGACTGACGCAGATCGGCCATGCTGTCAGTTGCGTTCACGGTTTACGACTCCGTCGATGATCGCAACGAGTTCCTCCTTGGCCTGCGCAGACGAGATCTCGCCCATCGCCGCTGCATGCGACAAGGAATCGGCGGCGCCAAGCATTGCCCATAGCCCAGCCTGACCTAATTCGCCTCCGCTGGTAAACGGGGCAAGCAGGCGCCTGCATTTTTCGATGAAGGCCAGCCGATAGTCATGCTTGACGGCCTCGAGCTCCGGCGAGCCGGCAAGGGCGGCGATCACATCGGGAATCTCGCGTCCCTGCGCCAGCACGCAATCGACGTAAGAGGAGGCGATGACGCCTGCCCTGCCTTCCAGCGTCGCCTCACAATCCCGGAGGGCCACATCCATCAGCACCGTCTGGCGCGCATCGAATTCCTGGTAGAGTGCCGACAGCAAGCCCGCCCTTGTGCCGAAATGGTCATAGACGACAGGCTTCGTCACACCCGCCTGCTCGGCAAGCCGCCCGAGCGACAACGCCTCGGTTCCCTCGTGGCGGATAACCTGCCACGCGGAATCGAGAAGTTGGCGGTGGCGTTCCTCCCGCGAGAGCCTGCGCCGTACCGTGCGCTGTATTTGTCGATTGTCGGTTTCCACACTTGACATCGCTATATACCAAAAGTAACTTACTAAAAGTATATAAGAACACGGAACCTTCCGCAATCACCGCAGCAGGAGTTTCAGCCATGCACGCGCTCGTCGTCGTTGCCCATCCCAAGTCCGTTTCATTCGTTCACACCGTTGCTGCAAAAATTGCCGAAGGTTTCGCACAATCCGACCCGAACAATTCCTGGGAAATCGCCGATCTTGCTGCCGAAGGGTTCGATCCGCGTTTCACGACAAATGACATATGCGTGCATCTGCGCACTGCGCAGCCGTCAGCGGACGTGCTTGCAGAACAGACGCGTATCGACCGCGCCGATGCGCTGATCCTCGTCTATCCGGTCTACTGGTGGTCGATGCCGGGCCTGCTCAAAGGCTGGATAGACCGTGTATTCGCAAATGGATGGGCCTACGACGAAGGCGAGGACGGCCGGCTCGTAAAGCGCCTACGGCACCTGCCGGTGCATCTCGTTGCAATTGGTGGCGCGTCGCAGCGCACCTATGCCCGCCACGGCTATTTCGGTGCGATGAAGACCCAGATAGATCACGGAATCTTCGGCTATTGCGGCGCACCCGTCAAAACGTCCGAATTGCTGCTCCGATCGGATGTCGACAACCTGGCCGAACACCTCGAGAAAGCCCGCACGATCGGCATTAACGCATCCCGGCATCCGGAAGCGGAGACAATGACGCGGGCAGCGTGAAGCCTTGCCCGCAACCAGGCTACCCTCATTGCCAAATCAGCCGAAGACTACCCCGGCAGCCGAAGTCACCACGTTCATTCCTGCCAACGCGGCCGGCGCATCTGGAACGTTTCGGACACGGCGGTGTAATCCATGTAGCCGAGACGGGCCACGGTGCCGGCCTTGACGATGTCGAACAAGCCGTCAGTCAGCGCGGCATCGTCGATATGGACGCCGACAACCTCGCCGAAGACAATGATGTTGCCGGCCGGGCGGCCGTCCAGCCCCTTCGGCTCAAGGATGTCAGTGACCTTGCACTCGAGTGCGGCGAGCGCCTCGCCGACTCGCGGCGGAGCCACCAGTGATGACGGCACCGGAGTGAGGCCCGCATAGTCGAACTCCGAAACGCCGCGCGGCGCATCGACGGCGCTGGCATTCATCTTTTCCGCCAGGTCGCGGCTGACAAGATTGGCAACGAATTCGCGGGTTTCGGCGGCAAAGCTGACGCTGTCCTTCTGCCCTTCAGAGGAAAACATCACGAGATGCGGATGCGTGCCGAGCGCGTTGAAGAAGGAATAGGGCGCGAGATTGAGGGAGCCATCGGCTCCGAGCGACGAAATCCAGCCGATCGGCCTCGGCGCGACGATTGCCTTGAACGGATCGTGCGGCAGGCCATGGCCCTTCGACGGTTCGTAAAACATGCTCACGCCTCCCAGGGGCCGGACCATTCCGAATAAAGCGTGTCCACATCGGGGCGCGGCCGCTCGGGCGCGTCGCCCGAGAAGGTGCCGATATGCACGAAACCGACGACACGCTCCTGCGGCGCGAGGCCGAGAATGCGCCGGCCTTCCTCGTCATCGGAATACCAGTTGGTGATCCAGTTGGTGCCGTAACCGAGCGCGTTGGCCGCGATCACCAGGTTCATCGCCGCCGCGCCGCCCGACAGGAACATCTCCCATTGCGGGATCTTCGGGTTTTCCCGCGGCACCGACACGACCCCGATCACGAGCGGCGCTCGCGAGAAACGAGCAAGCTCCTGCTGGCGGCGGCCATCCGTCAGCGGTCCCTCGCGTTCTTCGGCGCGGGCGGCCAGCATCTCGCCGATGCGGTCCCGCGCCGCGCCGCGATAGAGTATGAAGCGCCATGGCGCCAGCCGGCCGTGGTCCGGCACCCGCGAAGCGATCGTCAGCATCGTCCTGATCTCTTCGTCGGACGGCGCAGGTTCGTTAAGTTCGGGGATCGGCGCGGATTTGCGCGCAAGCATGAAATCGATGACGGAGGAAGACAATCGGATGCTCCTGGAAACGGCTGCAGTGATGGGTACCGACCGGGAGCCGGATGCCTGGACCGGGTGCGGCCATGACGGCACGCAATTATGGCCTTGAAATTGCCATCGCCCTGGGCTTCAACGCAAGCCATGATAGGGGACGTTTCCAGACTGTTCACCAGAACGATTCTCGCCGGCGGCATTGCGCTTGTCGCGGTCTCTGCGGCGGCGCAGGACAATACGGACGTTCTCGATGGGCTGGAGGTTCCCGGCCTTTCAAGTTTCGCCCCGCCGACAACCCAGGGGCCGCTCGCCACCAGCGGCCAGGGAGAGGTGAAGCTTTCGGCCCATCTCACGGAGGGTGGGCCCGAGATCACACGCGGCCTCGTATGGCGCGTATTCCGCCCGCAGGCCGATAGCGAAGGCAAGCTGCCGCTCGTCGCCTCCTCGCAAGGCGGGTCCGGCGTGTTCTCGCTGGAGCCCGGCAGCTATCTCGTCCACGCATCCTTCGGACGCGCCGGCGCCACCAAGCGTATCACCGTCGCGCGCGATGCGGGGGTCGAATCGATCGTGCTCGATGCCGGCGGCCTCAAGCTCGACGCAGTTCTTTCCGGCGGCCTGCGCATCCCCGCCGGCAAGCTGAGGTTCTCGATCTATGACGAACAGCCCGACGCCACCGGCGAGCGTCCGCTGATTATCCCCGACGTCAAACCCAACACGGTCGTCAGGCTCAATTCCGGCACCTATCACGTGGTCTCGACCTACGGGAAGGTCAATGCCGTCATCCGCTCCGACATCCATGTCGAGGCAGGCCGGCTCACCGAAGCGACCGTCGAGCACAAGGCCGCCGAGCTGACCATGAAGCTTGTACGCGAGGAAGGCGGCGAAGCCATCGCCGATACATCGTGGGCGGTGCTGACCGATTCGGGCGACATCGTGCGCGAAAGCGTCGGTGCTTTCGCCTCGATGGTTCTTGCCGAGGGCGAGTACGCGGTTGTCGCCAAGAACCGCGACAGGATCTACCAGCGCGAATTCAAGGTTGTGGCCGGTCACAACCAGGACGTGGAAGTGCTTGCCGTCGAAGACGACGGAGACGGCTAGAAAAGAAGGCGGGCATTGCTGCCCGCCCCCAGCAGCTGTCAGGCGGCTGCCTCTGCAGCCAGCTTCTTGCGCTTCAGGTCCGGCGGCATCACCTCCTCCACCAGCATGGCGGTTGCCGCGTCCAGCGTCATCGATTCCTGATCGCGCGAGCCGAGACGCCGTACATTGACGCTTGCCTCCTCCGCCTCACGGCGGCCGCAGACGAGGATCACCGGAACCTTGGCCAGCGAGTGCTCGCGAACCTTGTAGTTGATCTTCTCGTTGCGCAGGTCGGCCTCGGCGGAAAGCCCAGCGGCCTTCAGCCGCGCCACCACGCGCTGGGCATACTCGTCCGCATCCGAGGTGATGGTGGCGACGACGACCTGCAGCGGCGCGAACCACAGCGGCATGTGCCCGCCACAGCTTTCGATGACGATGCCCAGGAAACGCTCGAGCGAACCGGCGATTGCCCGGTGCACCATGACCGGCTGCTTCTTCTCCGAATCCGCGCCGATATAGAATGCCCCGAACCGCTCCGGCAGGTTGAAGTCGACCTGGGTCGTGCCGCACTGCCACTCGCGGCCGATGGCATCCTTGAGCGTATATTCGAACTTGGGTCCGTAGAACGTGCCCTCGCCCTCGTTGATGCCGGTCTTGATGCGGTTGTCCTCGCGGGCGATCCGCGCGAGCGAGCGGCGCAGTATCTCCTCGGCATGATCCCACATCGCATCGGTGCCGACACGCTTCTCGGGCCGGGTCGCCAGCTTCACCTCGATCTCCTCGAAGCCGAAATCCGCATAGACCGACATCATGAGGTCGTTGATCTTGAGGATTTCCGCCTCGAGCTGTTCCTCTGTGCAGAAGACGTGCGCGTCGTCCTGGGTAAACCCGCGCACGCGCATCAGCCCGTGCAGTGCGCCCGAAGCCTCGTAGCGATGCACGTTTCCGAACTCGGCCAGCCGGATCGGCAGGTCGCGGTAGGACTTAAGGCCGTGCTTGAATATCTGCACGTGACCGGGGCAGTTCATCGGCTTCAGCGCGAAGATGCGCTGATCGGCTTCCGGATCGTTCGGGTGCGTAAAGGCATGCGCCGACTTCACCGCGAACATGTTCTCCTGGTACCAGCCCCAGTGTCCCGAGGTCTCCCACAGGCTCTTGTCGAGAATCTGCGGCGCGTTGACCTCCTGATAGTCATCGCCGAGCCGACGACGCATGTAGGAAATCAGGTTCTGGAACATCTTCCAGCCCTTGGCGTGCCAGAAGACGACACCCGGCCCCTCTTCCTGAAAATGGAACAGGTCCATTTCGCGCCCGAGGCGGCGATGGTCGCGCTTCTCGGCTTCTTCCAGCATGTGCAGATACTGGTCGAGCTGCGCCTGGTCGGCCCATGCCGTGCCGTAGATGCGGGTCAGCATCGGGTTGTTGGCGTCACCGCGCCAGTAGGCGCCGGCCACCTTCATCAGCTTGAAGGCGCTGCCGATCTGGCCGGTCGACGCCATGTGAGGCCCGCGGCACAGGTCGAACCAGTCGCCCTGGAAATAGATCTTCAGATCCTGGTCTTCGGGAATCGCGTCAATCAGCTCGACCTTGTAGGCCTCGCCCTTGTCGGCGAACACCTTGCGCGCGCGATCACGCTCCCACACTTCCTTTGTGAAGGGGCGGTTGCGCGCCACGATCTCGCGCATCTTCTTCTCGATGACGGGGAAATCGTCCGGCGTGAACGGCTCGTTGCGCGCGAAGTCGTAATAGAAGCCGTTCTCGATGACCGGGCCGATGGTCACCTGCGTCCCCGGCCACAGCTCCTGCACCGCCTCTGCCAGCACGTGCGCCGCATCGTGGCGGATAAGCTCGAGCGCGCGCGGATCGTCGCGGGTGACGATCTCGATGTTCCCGGCGGTCACCGGGTCGGCAAGATCGCGCAGCGTGCCGTCGATCGCAATCGCAACCGCCTTCTTGGCGAGCGACTTGGAAATCGACTCGGCAACGTCGCGGCCGGTGGTGCCGGCATCGAACTCGCGCACGGATTTGTCGGGGAATGTCAGGGAAACGGAAGCCATCGGTATTCTCCTATCCAGTCCTGCAAACGAGCGCAGGTGGTGTGGGTGATCAGCCGTGGCAGTCCGTGTCAGGCCAGCCGACGGCAGGCCCGCTACATAAGCGGCGCGCCGGCGCAGGTAAAGTCCCGCGATGCCGGCGCGCCTTGTTGTTGAGGCAGCCCGGTGTCGGGCGGCCGCAGGCGTCAAGCTTCCGCGCTGTTGTCCTCGACGGGCGCGCCGGGGCCATTCTTCTTGATCGAGTCGATCGCGTTCTGCGCACTTGCCTTGGACGTGTAGCCCTCGGTCGAGAACATGATCTCGCTGTTGTATTTGAAGCGGACGCGGAACTCGCCCTTCTTGTCCTTGTAGATTTCGAACTTGTGAGCCATGCAGGCCTCCCCTCTCTCGCTACGTCAATTAACACGCGCAAATTGCCAGCGGCAGGCGGCGACGGCAAGCCACCGGGCGCCTAAACCTTGATTACGGGGCCGTTTTTTCCATCTACTTCCGGCTTATCGCCCAATAGCGCCACGGCAGGTACCAGACGTAACGCCTCTCCAGCCGCTCGGGCACGGGGTCCAGGCCATGCGTTCCGCCAGGCCCGCAGCGCACGAAGCGGAACAGTCCCATCCAGCCGCCCGCCCACAATCCGTGGCGCGCAATCGCCTCGTACGCATATTCCGAGCATGTCGGCAGGTGACGGCACGAATTGCCGATAAAGCCTGAAAGCGTGAGCTGGTAGAATCGGACAAACCCGGTCCCGATCAGGCGACCGGGCGTACGTCGCCACGGACCCGCATAGTTGCGGCTTCGCCGTGCGTTTCCGGCTCCATGCCTGTGATCAGCCATGCAACCGCCTCAGGCGGCCTCGCCGGAGCGCTGCTTCTCGATCTGGCCGATCGCGTCGACCACGGCGTCGAAAGTGAGCATCGTCGATGCGTGGCGAGCCTTGTAGTCGCGCACCGGCTCCAGATATTTCAGGTCCTCGAAGCGGCCTTCAGGCGGGGCACCGTTTTCCTTCAGCATCTTCAGCATGGTCTCGCGCACGGCGCGCAGCTCGGCTGCGGTAGCACCCACCACATGCTGCGCCATGATCGAGGAGGACGCCTGTCCCAGCGCACAAGCCTTCACATCATGGGCGAAGTCCGTGACAGTGTCGCCGTCCATCGTCAGGTCGACCACCACTGTAGAGCCACACAGCTTGGAATGCGCCGTAGCTGTGGCATCGGGACGCTCCAACCTGCCGATGCGCGCGATATTTCCCGCAAAACCGAGAATTTTCGCGTTGTAGACGTCGTTTATCATGGTTTTCCAACCTGACGGCGCGGGGAGAGGATGGTTTGCCGCTTCCGCGTCTTCCATTCGTCGTATCGGCACATATATAATGGAGTGACCCTGCCGCCAACAAGTCGGATGAGCCCGACGGCTGCAGAAGGAATGCACGCCGCTTCCGGAACTTCGGACAGTCCGACTTTTCCGCGAAAGGCTGTGGTCCGTTCAACTCGTCCCTTCGTAGAAAGGGACTACGGGAGACGCCTTTCATGGATGCCATCGTCAAGAACTTCCCCCCTCGCCCGGAAACCTCCCAGCCCGACTACATGGACAAGCCGGTCACCGACCGCCCCTCGCAGGAAGAGGTCGAGGCCGCCGTTCGCACGCTGCTGCGCTGGACCGGCGACAACCCGGACCGCGAAGGCCTCGTCGATACGCCCAGGCGCGTGGCCAAGGCCTACCGCGAGATGTTCTCCGGCTACGACCAGTGCCCGGCCGACGAACTCGGCCGTACCTTCGAGGAGGTACAGGGCTATGACGATATGGTGCTGGTCCGGGACATCCAGTTCCATTCGCATTGCGAGCACCACATGGTGCCGATCATCGGCAAGGCGCATGTCGCCTATCTGCCCAACGGCAAGGTCGTCGGCCTGTCCAAGATCGCGCGCACGGTCGACATCTTCGCCCATCGCCTGCAGACGCAGGAAGCGATGACCGCGCAGGTTGCCGGTGTCATCCAGGATGTGCTGATGCCGCGCGGCGTTGCCGTGATGATCGAGGCCGAGCACATGTGCATGGCCATGCGCGGCATCCGCAAGCAGGGTTCGACCACGCTGACCACCACCTTCACCGGCGCCTTCAAAGAGCAGCCGGAGGAGCAGGCACGCTTCATCATGATGGTTCGCAACGGCCTGACGGCCTGAGCGGCCGGAAAGTCTCATCATGGATTTCCCAGCCCCGTCGGCCGACAAGGCCGAACTCGAGGAAGGCGTGGCCTTCACGCCGCGCTTCGACAGCAACGGCCTCGTAACGGCCGTCGTCACCGATTCTGGTGATGGCGCGCTGCTGATGGTCGCGTATATGAACGCAGAAGCGCTCGCCCTGACGCTGGAAACCGGCATTGCCCATTTCTGGTCGCGTTCGCGCGGCAGTCTGTGGAAGAAGGGCGAGACGTCGGGCAATGTCCAGCGGGTCGCGGAGATCAGAACCGACTGCGATCAGGACGTCGTCTGGCTGAAGGTGAAGGTCGGCGGCCACGATGCAACCTGTCACACGGGGCGGCGTTCCTGTTTCTACAGGACGGTGCAATTCGAGGATGGCAATGCAACGCTCGTCAGCGATGGCGATACGGCACGCTTCGATCCTGAGACGGTGTACGCCCACAAGGCGTAATCGTCCCGGCCTTCTACCGCTAAAAGATTCATCATTTTGATACGACCCGTTAGGTATAATCCACGCGGGATAGGGAGAAGTGCGATGCTCGAATGGGCGTCTTTGCGTAGCAGGCACGAAGGTGGGAACGGCGGAGACCTCCCTGCGGCTCCGATTCCGCCGGAACCGAAGCCGATCAGGAAATCAGGCATCTCGCTGGCGCTCGGCGGCGGTGCGGCACGCGGCTGGGCACATATCGGCGTGCTCCGCGCGCTCGACGAGGCCGGTATCCAGATCGACATGATCGCCGGCACCTCCATCGGCGCACTGGTCGGCGGTTGCTATCTGGCCGGCAAGCTCGACGAACTCGAGGAGTTCGCCCGCTCCCTGACAAAGCGGCGCATCTTCGGCCTTCTCGACATCCATCTGGGCGGCAGCGGCCTGTTTGGCGGCATGAAGCTGACCGCGCGCATGCAGGAACACATGTCCGGCATCACATTTGCCGACCTGCCGAAACCCTTCGTGTGCGTGGCAGCCGAGATCCGAACCGGCCACGAAATCTGGCTGTCGAGCGGCTCGCTGATCACCGCTATGCGCGCATCCTACGCCCTGCCCGGCGTCTTCGAACCCGTCGCCTGCAACAAGCGCGTGCTGGTCGACGGCGCATTGGTCAATCCCGTCCCGGTGTCGGTCTGCCGCGCGCACGAGCAGCCACTCGTCGTCGCGGTGAACCTCCACTACGATCTCTTCGGCCGCGCGGCCGTCATCAAGCACAGCGCCGACGCGCCGGATGGCGAAACGGATACGGCGCTTGTGGTCGACAAGGGGCCGAGCGAGCGGGAAGCGCGTCTTGGCATAACCGGCGTGATGGTCGAGGCCTTCAACATCATCCAGGACCGCATCTCGCGCGCGCGCATGGCCGGCGACCCGCCGGACCTCGCCTTGCTGCCAAAGCTCGGCCATATCGGCCTCACCGAATTCCACCGCGCCGACGAGGCTATCCGCCTCGGCTACGAAGTCACGAAGGCTCAGCTCGGCGAGCTGGAACGGCTGCAGACGGTGCTGGGCTGACGGGCCAGACACCAGCGATCAGACAGCTCGTTCAAGCACTTCCCGAATAAAACGCTGGTATGGGATGCCGCGGGCCTCCGCCTTCTCCTTGATCTTCGCAAGCAAGCCTGCAGACATACGCAGATTGACCTGCTTCGGTTTTCGTTCGAGTTCGAACTGCATCGGCTTGAATCCGGAGAAGTCATACTCTGACAGGTCAGCCTGCTCGACGAACCGCTCCGCCTCCTCATCGCTTTCGAAGCGGGGAAATGATTTAAGCTTTTTTCGAGCGCTCATAGGCTTCGATCTCTTTCCTGTGCATATAGCGGGCACTGATCGGTCTCGCCAACGTCAGGTCCTCGCGGTCACGAAAAGCAAAGACCACGAAAATGTGGCGGCCGGCATCATTCTTTCCAACGGCATTGTAGCGGGCCTCCATCGAGCCGCTGCGGTCGGGAAGAACCAGCGGCGACGACTGAAGCAGCGCGAACTCGATTTCGTCTTTGCTTAAGCCATGTTTGGCACATTTGGGCCAGTTGCCGTCGTCCCAGTCAAAACCGTCGATCCGCATCCTGCCCCCCCCAACAAAAAGGTAGGCACTTTGCTATACAAATGCAAATCAACTCGCTCTCACGCCAGCGCGGCGTCGAGCACCCTGAACTGAACGGAACGCGCACCATTCCACCAGTTGGACGAGATCGTGCCTGCCACATGCACGGTGCGGCCGCGATTGGCGTAGAGAAAATTGCCGAGATCGGTGTCGGCCGCGCGAAACGCCATCGCCTGCATACGCGCGCCAGTCTGAGAACGCAGATCGACCCGAATGTGATTGGTGCCGACCTGCCGCGCATCGGCAATTGTATGGCGTGGCAGCACCAGCACCGGCTGCGCATGCCCCGCGCCGAAGGGGCCCGCACTCTCGATGGCGTCGAGAAGATCGAAATTCGCGCCATCAGCCGACAAGGCCGCGTCGACCTCCAGCGCTTCGCCGTCGCGCAGTTTGGCGACATCCTGCGCCGCCCATTCCTCGAAGAAGGCCCTCAGTTCGCCAAGGCGGGCGCGTTCGACTGTAATGCCCGCCGCCATAGCATGCCCACCACCCTTGAGAAGCAGGCCACGTTCGACGGCCGTCCGCACCATACGGCCAAGGTCGAAGCCGGGGATCGAGCGGCCCGAGCCGGACCCGACGCCATTGGCGTTGAATGCGATGGCAAAGGCCGGCCGGCGCGCATGCTCCTTCAGACGTGCCGCGAGCAGGCCGACCACGCCCTGATGCCAGTCGTCGCTCGCCGTGACGATGACCGCCGGGCCGTTGCCGGAGGCAAGCTCGGCGTCGGCTTCCGCGCGCGCCTGCTCCAGCATCACCTGCTCGAGCGCCTGGCGCTCGCTGTTGAGCCTGTCCAGCGTCTCGGCGATGGTACGGGCCTCGACGGGATCTTCACCGGCCAGCAATCGGCTGCCAAGTGCTGCATCGCCGATGCGGCCGCCCGCATTGATGCGCGGCCCGAGGATGAACGAAAGATGATAGGGATTGAGCGGCTCGCCGATGCGCGAGACCCGCGACAGCGCAGACAGGCCTGCATTGCCCAGCCGCCGCATGGCGAGCAGCCCCTTGACCACGAACGCCCTGTTGACGCCGATGAGCGGCACCACGTCACAGACGGTGGCGAGCGCCACGAGATCGAGCCAGCCCAGCAGATCAGGCGGCGGCGCGCCGTGGCCGCGCTCTCGCAACAGGCCCACGACACGCACCAGCGTGACGAACACGACGCCCGCCGCGCAAAGATGCCCCTGCCCGGAAAGGTCGTCCTCGCGGTTTGGATTGACGATGGCGACCGCCGCAGGCAGCGCACCGCCCACCTGGTGGTGATCGAGCACCACCACGTCGGCCCCCGCCTCGTTGGCGGCATCAATGGATGGCCCGCTGTTGGTGCCGCAATCGACGGTCACAATCAGCCGCGCGCCGCGCGAAACGAGTTCGCGCATCGCTTCCGGATTCGGCCCGTAACCCTCGAAAATGCGGTCGGGTATGTAGATTTCGGCATCGATCCCGTAATGGGCAAAGAAGCGCTTCATCAGCGCGGAGGATGCCGCGCCGTCCACATCGTAGTCGCCGAAGATCGCCACCTTTTCCCGGCGTGCCACGGCATCGGCAATGCGCGCGGCGGCCTTTTCCATGTCGGTCAGCGAGCGCGGGTCCGGCAGGAGGTCGCGGATGGTCGGATCGAGAAAGCGCGCCGCTCCGTCCTGGTCGACACCACGCCCCGCCAGCACGCGCGCCACGATATCGGGCACGCCGTGGCTCTGGGCGATTGCCATGGCGATGTTTTCCTGCCGCTGGTCAAGCCTGTGCGTCCACGCCAGACCGGTCGCCGACTGGCGTATGTCGAGGAAGTATCGCCGTTCCGTCATGTCCGCTCCGGATTCATGACGTCAAATTAGGTGTTGAAGCGTCGGATTCCAAAGGGGAATCGGCCGAAACTGACAAAGCCGCCCGCTTGCGCGCGATCCGTTCCCGGACACCGACGGTCAGAACTTGTCCAGATCCTGATGCCGCGCCTTGATCTCGCGCACGGTGCCGGAGGATGAGCGCATCACGATCGTATGCGTCTGGATCGAATCGCGGCCGAACTTCACGCCAGCGAGCATGTTGCCGTCGGTGACGCCGGTGGCGGCGAAAAGCACGTCGCCGCGCGCCATCTCGTCCATCGCGTAGACCTTGTTGGGATCGGAAATGCCCATCTTGGCCGCGCGCGCGATCTTTTCCTCGGTGTTGAGCTGCAGCCGCCCCTGCATCTGGCCGCCGATGCAGCGCAGCGCCGCAGCAGCCAGCACGCCCTCCGGCGCGCCGCCGGTGCCGAGATAGATGTCGATGCCGGTCTCATCCGGATCGGTGGTGTGGATGACGCCGGCGACATCGCCGTCACCGATCAGCCGGATTGCCGCGCCAGTGGCGCGTACTGCTTCGATGAGCCGCGCATGGCGCGGCCTGTCGAGAATGCAGGCCGTGATCTCGCCCACAGGCACGCCCTTGGCCTTGGCGAGGTTCTCGATGTTCTCCTGGGCCGAAGCGTCGATGTCTACCACGCCGGCCGGATAGCCCGGCCCCACCGCGATCTTGTCCATGTAGACGTCGGGCGCGTAGAGCAGGCTTCCCTTCTCGGCGATCGCGATCACGGCAAGCGAGTTTGGCAGGTTCTTGGCGCAGATCGTGGTGCCTTCGAGCGGATCGAGCGCGATGTCGACGCCCGGTCCCTCGCCCGTTCCCACTTCCTCGCCGATATAAAGCATCGGCGCCTCGTCGCGCTCGCCCTCGCCGATCACCACCGTGCCCTGGATCGGCAGCCGGTTGAGCTCCGAGCGCATGGCGTCCACGGCCACCTGGTCCGCAGCCTTCTCGTCACCACGTCCGCGCAGCCGTGCAGCAGCGACCGCGGCGCGCTCGGTGACGCGCACCAGTTCGAGGGTGAGGATACGGTCGAGACCGGGTGAAGCGGCTTTGGCCATCGTCATTTCCTGCGTGGGATCCTGTATGTACCCGATCGGGCGCACCCGTTCTGTCAAAGCGGAACGCGGGCCGCAAGGGCGTTTCAGCGCGGTTTGAAACATCAATCGATTGAATATTGATGACACTCCGCAACCGGCATCGAAAAACCCGGCCGACCACTCACAGGCCCCGTCACGCGGAAAGACGTCGTGCAAGGAAGCTGCGCCATGCAAGCCAGAGCACAACCGCCGCAATCGCCGCCGCCAGGCTCACTCCCATCCACGGATGAGGTCCGTCGAAGAACACCTCGTGCATGATCCGGCCCGGCAGGAAACTGAAACCGCCTGCAATCACCAGCGCACCAAGATAGAGGCTCTGCATCGTTCTGCGGTGTTCCAGGATGCGCTTCCGTCGCGCCGCGCGGATACCGCTATACAGGGACCACAAGGTGACAATCGAAAGCAGGTGGATTGGGCTCCACGGGCCGACGAGCCGGATGGTGTGAATGAAGAAGGACGTGATGGCCACGACAAGCATCAACACGACCCAGATCTTTCCAGCCATGCGGTGGGCCTTGTCACCCTTCGTCCTGAAAAGAACCAGGCCGCCCAGCAGGAAAGCCAACACGGCAATGGCAACATGAATCTGTATGGCGAAGCTGGCATTCTCAAGCGGTGCGAGGGTCATGGATCAGGTCCTTGTATTCAATGCGTCGCAGGTTCGTCCCTGCGCCACGCTTGACCTGCCCGCCGCGACCGCGTTTCCTCAAATCGAACTTCGTCAAAGGCCGGATCTGCTTCGTGAGAGACAACGCACTGCAATTCACGATGCGCGAAATGCAGCGCGTCGCCACGTCGCCATTGCCATGGGCGGCGCTGGCCGGCGCAGCACTCGTTCTGGGAATGATCGGGCCATTCGGCACCTACGAAAGCCTGCGGCTTCCCGCGAGGCTCGCCTACTGGGCAGCCATCGTCGTTTCGACCTACTTCCTGGGCTTCGCCTTCGTATCCCTGCTGGAGAAGCTCATCTTCACCGGGCGTCCAGGTCCTGCCGGCTTCGCGTTGATCGGTGCCATGGCCGGCGTGCCGGTCGCCCTTTTCGTCTGGGTGCTGAACCGCCTCGTCTACGGCACGGACGTGGTATTCCTGCTGCCGCTGACCCTGTACGTCATGGCCATCGCCGCGGTGTCATCCGGCGTGATAGCCTTCTTCTCCGCGCGACTGGCGCACGCGCCGGCGCCTGCGCAACCCAGCGCCCAACGGCCAAAGCTGATCGAGAGGCTGCAGCCCCGGCTGCGCGGCAAGCTGCTCTATCTTTCCATGCAGGATCACTATGTGGAGGTCGTGACCGACAAGGGTTCCGAACTCATCCTCATGCGCATGTCGGACGCCGTCGACGAGACGGCGCCCGTCGACGGCCTGCAAATCCACAGGTCCTACTGGGTAGCCAGCGACGCGGTCACCGGAACCATTCGTCGTGACGGACGGCTCATTCTGCGCATGTCTGATGGCGCCGAGCTGCCGGTCAGCCGCAACCGTATCGGCGCGGTGAAAGACGCGGGGCTCGCCTGAACCCTCGGCTCAGGCCGCCCGTTCGATGCGGATGACCTGCGGCTTGTCGACGAGATGACCGTCCTTGGTGACCGCGTCGACGGCCTTGCGCACGGCCGCTTCCGTCGTCTCGTGCGTAACGAGGATCACCGTCTTCTGGCTCTCGGTATTCGCGCCGTTGGCGTGCTGGACGATCGATTCCAGCGAAATCTCGTTGTCCGCCATGCGCTTGGCGATAGCGGCGAAGACGCCGGTACGGTCATGCACCGTCAGGCGGATGAAATAGCCGCCCTCATGGGTGCGCATGCGCGCCTTCTTGTAAGGCGTCAGTTCCTTGACCGGCCGCCCAAACACCGGGCCATGCTGGAAACCGGGGCGCGCCTTGGCGATGTCGGCCACGTCGCCGACAACCGCCGACGCCGTCGCGTTTCCGCCAGCGCCGGGGCCTGACAGAAGCAGTTCGCCCAGAATGTCGGTCTCGATCGCCACTGCGTTGGTCACGCCGTGAACCTGCGCGATCACGGACGCCGTCGGCACCATGGTCGGGTGAACCCGCTGCTCGATGCCGCTCTCCGTGCGCTGCGCGACGCCCAGCAGCTTGATGCGATAGCCGAGTTCGCCCGCTGCGCGGATATCGGCCTGGGTGATGTTGGAAATGCCTTCCATATAGATATCGTCGGCCGAGATGCGGCTGCCGAAGGCAAGGCTGGTCAGGATCGCCAGCTTGTGCGCCGTATCGTGCCCCTCGATGTCGAAGGTCGGGTCTGCCTCCGCATAGCCCAGCCGCTGCGCGTCCTTGAGGCAGTCCTCGAACGAGATGCCTTCGGCTTCCATGCGCGTCAGTATGTAGTTGCAGGTGCCGTTGAGAATGCCGAACACACGCGTGACGGCATTGCCGGCCATCGCTTCGCGCATGGTCTTGATGACCGGGATACCGCCCGCCACCGCCGCCTCGTAGTTGAGCAGCACGCCTTTCGCCTCGGCGATCTTGGCAAGCGCCAGGCCATGGCGGGCCAGCAGCGCCTTGTTGGCCGTCACCACGTGGTGGCCGGCTTCCAGCGCCGCGGTCACGCAAGCCAGCGCAGGCCCCTCGTCGCCGCCGATCAGCTCGACGAAAACGTCGATGCCGTCCCAGGCGGCAAGCTCAGCGGGATCGTCGAACCATTGCGCGGCCGAAAGGTCGACGCCGCGGTCCCGACCGCGCGTGCGGGCCGAAACACCGGTGACCGCGATCGGCCTGCCGCATTGCCGGGTCAGTTCGCTGGCCTTCTCGGCAAGGACGCGGGCCACGCTGGCACCGACGGTACCCAACCCGGCAATTCCAACACGCAATGCTTCGCTCATGCCCCCGGCATCCTTCATATTCGGCAGTCAGTTCGGTCGGATATAGCGATCAGCGCCTGGCGTTCAGCGCGACCACGTTGTCGGGCGCCTCCCCGGCAGAACCGAGAAAACGCTTGATGTTGCGGGCGGCCTGACGGATGCGGTGCTCGTTCTCGACCAGCGCGATGCGCACGAAATCGTCACCATGTTCGCCAAAGCCTATGCCGGGCGCGACCGCGACATCGGCCTTCTCGACCAGCAGCTTGGAGAATTCCAGCGAACCGAGGTGGCGGAACGATTCCGGGATCGGCGCCCAGGCAAACATCGTCGCTGCCGGCGCCGGGATTTGCCAGCCCGCACGCGCGAACGCATCCACCATCACGTCCCGACGACGATGGTAGACCCCCCTCACCTCATCGACGTCCGAGCCGTCGCCGTTCAGCGCCGCCGTCGCGGCCACCTGGATGGGCGTGAACGCGCCATAGTCGAGATACGACTTCACCCGCGTCAGCGCCGCTATCAGCCGCTCGTTGCCGACCGCGAAGCCCATGCGCCAGCCGGGCATGGAAAAGGTCTTGGACATTGAGGTGAACTCGACGGCGACATCCAGCGCGCCCGGCACCTGCAGGATCGACGGCGGCGGTGTCCCGTCGAAATAGATCTCGGCATAGGCCAGGTCGGACAGAATGATGATGTCGTTCTTCTTCGCGTAGGCGACGACATCCTTGTAGAAGTCGAGCGAGGCGACATGCGCCGTCGGGTTCGACGGGTAGTTCAGGATCAGCGCCAGCGGCTTCGGGATCGAATGCCGCACGGCCCGCTCCAGCGCGGGGATGAAATCGTTGTCCGGCTCGACCTTCATCGAACGGATAACGCCGCCCGACATGATGAAGCCGAACGCATGGATCGGATAGGTCGGGTTCGGGCACAGAACGACATCACCCGGCGCGGTGATCGCCTGCGCCATGTTGGCGAAGCCTTCCTTGGAGCCGAGCGTGGCGACGATCTGCCGCTCTGGGTCGAGCTTCACCCCGAAGCGGCGGGCATAATAGGCCGCCTGCGCGCGCCGCAGGCCGGGAATGCCGCGCGACGATGAATAACGATGCGTGCGCGGGTCACGAACCACGTCGCAAAGCTTGTCGACGATCGATTTCGGCGTCGGCAAGTCGGGATTGCCCATGCCAAGGTCGATGATGTCGGCGCCATTGGCTCGTGCCGCGCCTTTGAGGCGATTGACCTGCTCGAACACGTAGGGCGGGAGCCGACGAACCTTGTGAAACTCTTCCATGGGGAGATCCCGTTGCATGGGGGGCGTTAGGACGCGGCCTATACACCCGTTTGGGGAATCGGTCGATAGCGTCACTCGCCTTCGATTTCGCGCAGGGCTTCGGCTGCGTGGCTGCGCCCCAGCCGGCGAAGCTCGGCGCTGCTGTTCGGCGCGGAGCCCCGTCCCTGCGCCGCCACCTGCGCGCGCTTTTCGCGAAGTTCGCTCGCGGTTTCGGACCTCTGCCGCGACGTGATCTGGGATGCGGCGGGCTTGGGTATGATATTGAGATTGGGATAGGTGCCTGGCTGCGAAAAAGCAGGCGCCGTATCGGCGGGCGCCACGCCTGCGGCCGACTGCGTTTGGGCGGCAGCAGATTGCGGCTGCAGCGCGGCCTCGGGCACCGCATCGGCGAAATTGGTCGTCGTGCAGCCGGCAAGCGCAATCGCCATAGCGGCGCCGCCGAATGCAAAAATGTCGAGGATACGCCGCGCTGTCATTCTTCCACCTTATGGCACTTATAGATGCTCGGGCCGACACGCACCAGCGGTATGCTGCCCTTGGGTCCCATGGTATTGTGTCAACAAAACGCTCCAGGGAGGACGGACGTATAGCATGGCCAAAAGCGACGATTCGGGCAGCGACCAGAAAAAACAACACTCTTCGGTCGATCAGTATCTGGTCAAGGACCCGGAACGCTTTGCCGTCAACCTTGCACGCGCCGTAGAAGAAGCCGGCAAGGCTGCCGCCGCATGGACCGGACCGCGCGAGAAGGGTGAAGTGCGCGACACCATGGCCGAGCCGATGACCGACATGGTCAAGACCTTCTCCAAGCTGACCGAATACTGGCTCTCCGATCCCGCCCGCGCGCTCGAGGCCCAGACGAGGCTCTTCTCCGGCTATATGGATGTCTGGTCGAACGCGATCCGGCGCATGAACGACACCGAAATCGAGGATGCCGTGAAGCCCGAGAAGGGCGACAAGCGCTTCCAGGACCCGGAATGGGGCCAGAACGCCTTCTTCGACTTCATCAAGCAGGCCTATCTGGTCACCTCTCGCTGGGCCGGCGACCTTGTGGAACACGCCGAGGGGCTGGACGACCACACGCGCCACAAGGCGCAGTTCTACGTTAGGCAGATCACCCAGGCGATCTCGCCGTCCAACTTCCTGCTCACCAACCCGGAAATCTTCCGAGAGACGGTGGCGAGCAACGGCGAGAACCTGGTGCGCGGCATGAAGATGCTGGCCGAGGACATCGCCGCCGGCCATGGCGACCTCAAGCTCAGGCAGGCCGATAATTCCAGCTTCGAGGTCGGCAGGAATATCGCGACGACGCCCGGCAAGGTGATCGCGCGCAGCGACGTTGCCGAGATCATCCAGTACGAGCCGTCGACCGACAAGGTTCTCAAGCGCCCGCTGCTGATCTGTCCGCCCTGGATCAACAAGTTCTACATTCTCGACCTCAACCCGGAGAAATCCTTCATCCGCTGGGCGGTCGAACAGGGTCATTCGGTCTTCGTCATCTCCTGGGTCAACCCCGACCAGCGCCACGGTCGGAAGGATTGGGAAGCCTATATCCGCGAAGGCATCCAGTTCGGGCTGGACACGGTCGAGGAAGCGACCGGCGAGCGCGAGGTCAACGCGATTGGTTATTGCGTCGGCGGCACGCTGCTGGCGGCCGCTCTCGCACTGATGGCACGTGAGGGCGACGAGCGGATCAAGTCGGTGACCTTCTTCACCACGCAGGTCGATTTCACCTATGCCGGCGACCTCAAGGTCTTCGTCGACGAGGAACAGATCGCAGCGCTCGAGCGGTCGATGGAAGGCAAGGGTTTTCTGGACGGTACGAAGATGGCGACGGCCTTCAACATGCTGCGCGCCGGCGATCTCATCTGGCCCTATGTCGTCAACAACTACATGCGCGGCAAGGAGCCGATGCCGTTCGACCTGCTCTACTGGAACGCCGATTCCACGCGGATGAGCGCGGCAAACCACTCCTTCTACCTGCGCAACTGCTATCTCGAAAACAACCTCATCCAGGGAAAGATGACGCTTGCCGGCCGCACCCTGTCGCTGGCCGATGTGACGATCCCCGTCTACAACCTCGCCGCGCGCGAGGATCACATCGCCCCGGCCCGCTCGGTGTTCCTCGGCTGCCGCTTCTTCGGCGGCGAGGTCGACTATGTGATGGCGGGCTCCGGCCATATCGCAGGTGTCGTGAACCCGCCCGCCGCGAAGAAGTACCAGCACTGGACCGGCGGCAAGCCGGAAGGCGACTTCGAAACCTGGGTCGCCAACGCCACGGAGAACCTCGGCTCGTGGTGGCCGCACTGGCAAGCCTGGATCGAAAAGCAGGACGCCCGCACCGCCAAGGCGCGCAAGCCTGGCGGCACGAAGCTGAAGCCAATCGCCGATGCGCCGGGCGAATACGTCCGGGTGCGGGTGTAGCCGTCATTACCTGCCGGCCATTGCCGCTTGCATGCCTTGGAATGCGACCGCGTATTCACCGTTCCGGCATGGATCCTCGGGTCAAGCCCGAGGATGACGAACCGGAAAAGTGACCTACCAAGCTCGCGTCCGCTGGCGATTGTCACGACTCTCAATGTCGTCATCCTCGGGCTTGACCCGAGGATCCATGCCGGAACAGCACATCTGGCACGAGGGACACGGAAATCCGGGCGGCGGTGAAGCCGAACCATTCGACCAAACCTCATCTCGAGGCGGGGTTGAGGCAAGCTGCAACGCGCCCCTTGTTTCCAGAAGATTGCGCCGCTTTGCCAGTGCGTCCTTCGAGGCTCGCGGAGCCTCGAAGGACGCACCAACAAGAAGCTTGGCGGCCACGCGAATGCAGTCCTGAAACGAAAAAGACC
Organism: Mesorhizobium sp. DxT; assembly: GCF_058448885.1. NCBI lineage: Bacteria > Pseudomonadati > Pseudomonadota > Alphaproteobacteria > Hyphomicrobiales > Phyllobacteriaceae > Mesorhizobium > Mesorhizobium sp. DxT. The sequence continues at coordinate 135,700 of NZ_JBZFLJ010000011.1, forward strand.
GCCCGGAGGCGGCCTTTTCATTGTCGGATGACAGCGCCGGTTATTCGGCGTCCTTGTCCTTCGCTGCAGCCTTCTTCTTGGGCGCGGCCTTCTTCTTTTCGGTCTCGCCGGCGTCGTCGCCAGCATCCGCGGCCTTGGCCTTCGAAGCCTTCTTGGCCGGCTTCTTCTCGGTCTTTGCAGTCTCTTCCTCGTCGTCGGCCAGAAGCTCCTCCTTGGAGACCTTCTTGTCGTCGACGGAGACGACGCCGAGCAGGTGGTCGACCACCTTCTCCTCGAACAGCGGCGCGCGGATGTTGGCCAGCGCCTGCGGGTTTTCGCGGTAGAAGTCGTAGACCTGCTGCTGCTGGCTCTGCGGAACGCGGCGGATCTGCTCGAACAGCGCACGCTGCAGTTCGTCGTCGGAAACCTGCACGCTGGCCTTCTCGCCGATGTCGGCAAGCACGAGGCCGAGGCGGACGCGGCGCTCGGCAAGGCGCTGGTATTCGGCGCGCGCTTCGGTCTCGGTCGTCTCTTCGTCCTCAAAGGTGCGGCCGGCCTGCGCGAGATCGGCGTTCACCTGGGCCCATATGTTGTTGAACTCGGCCTCGACCAGCTTGGACGGCGCCTCGAACTTGTAGGCCTCGTCGAGCGCATCGAGAAGCTGGCGCTTCGCCTTCTGGCGGGTGACGGCGCCGAACTGGCTCTCGATCTGGCCGCGCACGATCTCACGCAGCTTGTCGGCACTTTCCAGGCCGAGCTGCTTGGCGACGTCGTCGTTGATCTCCAGCTTGCCGGGAGCGGCAATCGCCTTCACCTTGATGTCGAACTTGGCTTCCTTGCCGGCCAGATGGGCGGCCGGATACTGCTCGGGGAAGGTAACGGTGATCGTCGTCTCGTCGCCTTCCTTGACGCCGACGAGCTGCTCCTCGAAGCCGGGAATGAACTGGTTGGAGCCGAGCACGAGATCGGAATCCTCGGCCGCACCGCCCTCGAAGGCTTCGCCGTCGATCTTGCCGAGATAATCGAAGGTGACGCGGTCGCCATTCGCGGCCTTGCCCTTCTTAGGCTCGTAGCTGCGCGCCGAATCGGCAACGCGCTCGACCTGCTCGGTAACTTCCTCTTCCGGCACGTCATAGACGAGGCGGCTGATCTTGAGCGACGAAAGGTCTTTTTCCTCGATGGGCGGCAGAACCTCGTAATCGAGCGAAAACTCGAAATCGGCATTGCCGGCCAGGATCTTCTCGGCTTCCTTCTCGTCCTCGGTCATGGTGACCTCGGGCTGCATGGCCGGCTTCTCGCCGCGCTCGTCGAGGATCGACCGGGAGGAATCCGACAGGATCTCGTTCACGACTTCGGCCATGAAGGACTTGCCGTACATCTTGCGCAGGTGCTGCATGGGCACCTTGCCGGGCCGGAAGCCATTGATCCGGACCTTGTCCTTCGCCGAGGAGAGCCGCTCCATGAGCCGTGCTTCCATGTCCTTGGCGGGCACGGTCACCTTGATCTGGCGCTTCAGCCCATTGTTGAGCGTTTCGGTTACCTGCATCTCAAAACCTTTGTCTTCATCGACGCCGCCGGGGCGGCATACTGCCGTCCTGACCGCTGCAAACTCTTGGCCGGGGAGTGGCTCTGGTGCGGGTGAAAGGACTTGAACCTTCACGACTTGCGTCACGGGAACCTAAATCCCGCGTGTCTACCAATTCCACCACACCCGCTTCACGGGCCCTTCCGCCCTTGAAAGCGCGTGGTTCTATATCACCGGGTGCGAAGGGTTCAAAGGAAAATTGCCGCAAAAGACGGCTATTTTTTGCCGGTTTAGGCCGGACCGCGCATATAACCATATCGGAGCCGGCAAAGCGGCGTGGGAAGGCGTCAATAAAGCGGCTCCGCGTAGAGCATGGTTTCGCCGTCATGCAGCGACTTGATCTGCGCCGCGCCGTCGCTTGCGACCGCCACCGTCATGGTGAAGGCGCGCTCGCGAAGATTGGCTTCGATCGCCCGCCCCTCACCTTCGGGAACGTAGAAGCGCTCTATGCCGTAGCTGACATTGATCAATGTCGCCTCGTCATACCAGGACGATGTGGCAATGCCCCTGATGTCGAGTTCGCCATCGGCAGGCGCCGGCTCCGGTTTCTGGTCATAGCGAGCCGCGACCGCTTCCCATATGCCGTCCTCTCCGGGCCTCAACCGCACGAAGACGGTGCGGTCGCGGCCGTTACGCTCATCCTGCGGACGCTCGGCGAACAGCTCGGTGGGTACGGAAGAGATATTGTAGCCGATGGTGACATAGTCTCCACGCAGCAGGTCACGCGGGTCGACCGGCTGGACCGACAGCAGCACTTCCTGCCCCTTGCGCAGGATTGCGGCCCGCCCGGCAATCATCGAGGCGAGGAAGCCGATCTGCAGCGCGCCGACCACGCCGGCGGCGATAAAGAGCGTACGGCGGTTCACAGCCACTCTCCTTCAACGACCGGCGGGCCCGAGAGCCGCCGCTCCAGCCGCGTGATGACGAACGCGAGCGCCGAGAGCACCAGCCCGCCGACGACGAAGAAGCCGGCGGTGCCGAGCATGGTGCCGAGCATAACGAGGTATATGAAGCATATCTGGAAGATGAAGGCCGCATAGGCAAGCCAGCGCAGCGTCCGGCTTTCGCGCCCTGCCAGCAGCAGGACGACAATGATGCCTGCAAAGGCGACGATCGACACGGCAAGGAAGCCGGATTCGTCGATCAGCTCCACCTGCATGATGCCGACACCGGTAAGGAAACCGACCAGCGCCTGAACCGGCAGCGCCGAACCAAGACCGAGCATCCGCTCGGCCTGGGCCGGCTGCAGTCGGCCAAACGCAAACAGTGCAACGCTGAGCGCTATCAGCACGATTGGCGCAACGAAGGTCTCGTCGCGCGCATAAAGAAAGGCTGCGAACAGGAACAGCGACAGAAGCACCAGATGCCGCGCCGGCGCGCTTCGGGTCCAGAACGACAAAAGATAAAGCACGGCCGCGACCGCCAGATAGGCGGATGGCAATTGCAGCGCCCAGTCGTCGACCGCGTGCATGACCATCCAGGATGCGGCCAGAAGCACCGCGCCGATCGTCAGCGCGCCCGAACGCAACACGGCAGCGGCAAGCGCCGTGCCCGCGCACCACACGAAGATCGCCTGCCTCTCGTCGCCGGACATATGGTACATCTGACCGATGAGCGCGATCGACGCGCCGAACGCGGCCGCAGCCACCACCCACGCCGCCTCGCCGAAGGCTTCGCGACCGCGCAGTTTCATTTCCGCACCGCCCAAATAGCCGGCAGCAATGACGACAAACAGCATCGCCACCCGCACCAGCCGGGGAATCGCTTCCCAGTTCGCTGCAATGAAGATCAGGATCGCGGCGGCAAACAACGCCGCGGCCATCATCGACAGGATGGAGCCGAACGAGATGGTTCCGCCGCCGTTTCGCTCCACATCAAGCGAAAGTGCATCGGCTGTTGCGGCATCGATCATGCCTGCGTCTCGCCAGCGCGCAATCTCACGTTTGACTTTGGTCGCATAAGACGCCATCGGCCACTCCTTAGCCGGCAGGATACGCACCTCGGCACCGCGGCACAAGCAGGCCGAATTGTGCCCGAATTCCGGCAACATAGACGAATCGGCCACGCTTCGGCCGCATAGGCTTAAATCCATTAATGTTGCATTGCACAAAACGCATTGGTGCTATGCAGCATCGTCACTTCAAAAGCCGATCGGGCGCGACTATCTTCCAACCATCGCAAGAACAAATGAACTCGAAGAAACGCTTATAGGTGACAAAATGAACCTGGTCCGCAACTACCGCAACTGGCGCCGCTACCGCGAAACCGTCAACGAGCTGAGCCGCCTGTCCAACCGCGAACTCAACGACCTCGGCATTGCCCGCGGCGACATCCCGTTCGTCGCCCGCAAGTCGGTCTAAAAAGAATTCAGGAATTTCGCCAGGGTCTACCTCCTCCCAGACCCTGACGGATACGGCCCGAGACTACCTCCTCCCAGTCGAGGGCCACCATAAAGACACCCGCCGGACCTCCTCCCCCGGCGGGTGTTTTTTTTTGCGCGCAGATAGGTAAGGGCCCGATCCTTGCATTCGCCGCGTCCGCGGACTAATTCCCCTTCATGACAATCGAACCCGTTCACGTCGTCGGCGGGGGCCTCGCCGGCTCCGAAGCTTCCTGGCAGATCGCGCAGGCGGGCGTGCCCGTCATCCTGCACGAGATGCGCCCGGTACGCGGCACCGATGCGCACAAGACGGAGGGGCTGGCGGAGCTCGTCTGCTCCAACTCCTTCCGCTCCGACGACGCCGAGACCAACGCGGTCGGCGTGTTGCACGCCGAGATGCGGCTTGCGAACTCGCTCATCATGGCTTCCGGCGACGCCAACCAAGTGCCGGCCGGCGGCGCGCTCGCAGTTGACCGCGACGGCTTCTCGGATGCGGTGACGGCGAAACTCGAAGCGCATCCGCTGATTACCATCGTGCGGGAGGAAGTTTCGGGCCTGCCGCCCGTCGAATGGGGCAAGACCATCATTGCCACCGGGCCGCTGACCGCCCCGTCTCTGGCCGAAGCCATCGCCGCCGAGACAGGCGCGGACGCGCTGGCCTTCTTCGACGCCATTGCGCCCATCGTGCATTTCGACACGATCGACATGGATGTCGCCTGGTTCCAGTCCCGCTACGACAAGGTCGGCCCCGGCGGCACCGGCAAGGACTACATCAACTGCCCGATGGACAAGGCACAGTATGACGCCTTCATCGCCGCCCTGCTGGAAGGCGGCAAGACCGAATTCAAGGAATGGGAAGGCACGCCCTATTTTGACGGCTGCCTGCCGATCGAGGTGATGGCCGAGCGCGGTCCCGAAACCCTGCGCCATGGCCCGATGAAGCCGATGGGCCTCACCAACGCCCACAATCCGTCAGTCAAGGCTTACGCAGTCGTGCAGCTCCGGCAGGACAATGCCCTCGGCACGCTCTACAACATGGTCGGCTTCCAGACGAAGCTGAAGCACGGCGAGCAGGTGCGCATCTTCCGCACCATTCCGGGGCTGGAAAACGCTGAGTTCGCGCGTCTCGGCGGGCTGCACCGCAACACCTACATCAACTCTCCCACCCTGCTGGACGGGACGCTGCAGCTGAAGTCGCGCCCCGGCCTGCGTTTCGCCGGACAGATCACGGGCTGCGAGGGCTACGTGGAAAGCGCGGCTATCGGCCTGCTCGCTGGCCGCTTCGCCGCAGCCGAGCGTCTGGGGCAGCAACCGACCCTTCCGCCGGTCACCACCGCCTTCGGCGCGCTGCTCGGCCACATCACCGGTGGACACATCAGCTCCGACGACGAACCCGGCAAGCGCTCGTTCCAGCCGATGAACGTCAATTTCGGCCTCTTTCCTCCGCTTGAGCCCGGTACCAAGCTCAGGCCTGACGACTTCGAGGGCCGGTTCCGCGGCAAGGACAAGTCGATCGCCAAGAAGAAGGCCCTTTCGGCCCGCGCACTTGCGGATTGCCGCGCGTGGCTGGGTCTTTCGCCGAGAGCCGAAGCGGCCGAATAAGCAGACGATCGATAAGGGAGCAACTGTCAGGAGCAGGCAGCTTGCAGCACTAACCGCGGTTGATGCGCCTCGATCCGGCTGCTAGTTCCTGACTGTCGAAAAAGGAAAGGTCGGTGCGGTTAGCCCGGCCCCCGCGAAAGCGGGTCCTGGCCTTCGCCCTCGGGCGCTGAGTCCCAAGACCTTGAACGCCGATGCATGGTGCATCGGCAAAGGTAGGGACTTGAAACATGCAACAACAGATTTCCATCATCACCATCGGCATCGAGGATCTTCCGCGATCGCGCCGTTTCTACGTCGACGGCTTCGGCTGGACACCCGTGTTCGAAAACGAGGAAATCATCTTCTACCAGATGAACGGCCTGGTCCTCGGCACCTTCGCGAAGGAGTCATTGGAAACGGACATGAACCGGCCCGGTCTGCTGACGCCCGGCGCGTTCTCGCTGGCGCACAACGTTGCCGAACAGCAGGGCGTCGTTCCGCTGATGAACACGCTTCTGGAAGCCGGCGGCCGACTTCTGCGTGAGGCCGACGCACCACCGCATGGCGGGTTCCGTGGCTATGTCGCGGACCCGGACGACCACGCCTGGGAAATCGCATGGAACCCGGCATGGCGCATCGATGCACGGGGGCTCGTCGAATTCGGGCTGTAGCTAAAGCATGTCTCCCGAAAGTGTGAACCGGTTTCGGGGAAAAGACATGGGTGAAAACAAGAACCTAAAGCGCGCGGAGCGAATCTGAAAGATCGCGACGCGCTTCAGAGCGGCGGCGCATCGCGTGATGCGCCGCCACGATTTCTTTATTCGCCGGCCGCGTCGGGCAGTGCGAAGGCGATCACGTAATCGCCCCGCTCCGGCGAGGTACGCGCACCGCCCGCCGAAACGACGATGTACTGCTTGCCCGTTTCGGGCGAGGTATAGACCAGCGGCGTGGTCTGCGCGCCCACCGGCAGCCGGTGCTTCCACACTTCCTTGCCGGATGCCAGGTCGAATGCGCGGATATTGTAGTCGAGTGTTCCCGCATAGAAGATGAGCCCGGAGGCGGTCGTCACCGGGCCGCCGACGGTCGGCATGCCCGTTGGCATCGGCACACCCATCTTGATGCCGAAAGGACCATTGTCCTCGACCGTGCCGAGCGGCACCTGCCAGGCGATCTGCTGGGTCTTCAGGTCGATCGCAGTCAGCGTGCCGTAAGGCGGCTCCTGGCAGGGAACGCCGAGCGGTGACATGAAGGTGACCTTGGCCGCGCCATAAGGCGTGCCGAGCTGGCCGGAAAGCCCCTCATGCGAGCTGCGCGCGTCCGCACGGTCCGCCTCTTCACGCGCGACGAGCTGGATGCGGTGCGGCGAGCGGGTGTCGTTGAACACCAGATAGCCGGTCGGCTCGTGGATCGACGAGCTGCCCCAGTTCATGCCGCCATAGAAACCCGGCCACTGCAGCGTCGGCTCGAGCCCGGGCGGCGTGAAATCGCCATCGTAGCGCATCTTGCGGAACTCGATGCGGCAGTAGAGCTGGTCGAAAGGCGTCGTGCCCCACATGCGCGCTTCCGTCAGCAGGTCGGCCCCGATCGTCGGCATGCCGACCGAATAAGGCTGCGTTTCCGCTGTCCAGTCTCCTTCGACCGCACGCTGCGGCACCGGCCGATCCTCGACCTCGAACACGGGCTCGCCCGTCTCGCGGTCGAGCACGAAGATCTGGCCGCGCTTGGTCGTCTGGATCAGCGCCGCGCGCGTACCGCCCTGCCCGTCCGGAATGTCGTAGAGCGCGGGCTGCGACGGCACGTCATAGTCCCACAAATCGTGGTTGACGGTGCGGAAATGCCAGCGCTCACGGCCGGTCTGGATGTCGAGCGCGACCACTGCGGCGGTGTACTCCTCCGCGCGCTCGGAGCGATGCGCGCCGTAGAAGTCGGGCGTCGCGTTGCCGGTCGGCAGATAGACGAGGCCGAGTTCGGCATCGAAGGCAGGCGTGCTCCACACGTTCGGCGTGCCGCGCGTGTAGGTTTCGCCCTCCGGCGGGAAGCGGGTGATGTCGGGATTGCCGAGATCCCAGGCCCAGACGAGCTCGCCCGTTTCCGCATCGAAGCCGCGCACCACGCCCGAAGGCAGGCCGACGGCGACGTTGTCGACGACCCAGCCGCCGATGACGATGATGCCGTTGGCGACCGTGGGCGCCGACGTCTGGAAATAGAAGCCGGGGCGCACCTCGCCCATGCCGACCTTGAGGTCGACCGTTCCGTTTTCGCCGAATTGCGGGCAGAGCTCGCCGGTTTCGGCGTCGAGCTGTATCAGCCGGGCGTCGATCGTCGAGAGCACGATGCGGCGCTGGCAGATATCCGTCTGCTGGGCGACCTCGGTCTCCTCCGGCTCGGCCGGGGCGGGTGCCGCCGCCTGTTCTTCGCCTTCCGGTGCCGGCTGCTCGCCTTCGGCGAGTTCCTCGGCAGCTTCGGCTGCCTCGGCATCGCGGATCGTCTGCAGGCCGGCCGAGATGTTGCCGGTCGATTCGTAGTAGCCGACGCTGCGGCAACGCTGCCAGAGCGGCGATTCCGCCTCCGGATCGAAGCTCCAGCGCTCCTCGCCGGTATCGGCGTCGAGTGCGTGCACCACGTTGCGCACGGTGCAGACATAGACGGTGTCGCCCACCTGCATCGGCGTGTTCTGGTCTTCCGCGCCCGAACCGGTTTCGTTGACGGGGAAGTCGCCGTGGCGGAATTCCCACGCCACCTCAAGCTGGCCGACATTGTCGGGCGTGACCTGGTCCGAAGGCGAATAGCGCGTACCGGCCGGCGTGCGCCCGTAATGCTGCCAGTTTTCCGGCACGTCCGCGCTCTCGGCTACGACTTCCGGCGCGCCTGTCGCGGCAACGTACGGAACAGGCTGGAAAGCCCGATAACCGGTGGCGGCAAGCGCCAGAACCAGCAGCGCGGCAGCGACGTAGGATGGCGCGCGGCCCGGCCGCCCACCGCCGCGCTTCAGCGAGGGTGCTGCCAGGAAGATGAGTATGCCCAGCACGGCCGGCGCGACAAGGCGCGAAACCAGCGGCCAGAACTGGAGCCCGACCTCCCAGATCGCCCAGATGACCGTGCCGAGAAACACTAGCAGGAAGAGATAGAGGCCGAGAACATGGTTGCGCGCAAGGAACCACGCCGAAAGCAGGAGTCCGGCGCCGGCAATCGCGAAATACCAGGAGCCGCCGAGCGAGATGAGCTGGATGCCGCCGACCAGTAGGTAGCCGCCACCGACAAGCATGACGAGGGAGAGAAGAAGGACAGGCCAGGCGGCCCATCGCGATTGGACTGTTGCGTCAGCCATCAGTCGACCTTTCAGTTTGGCGCGCGCAGGCGCGCACTGCATTCCCTCCCATGGGGCATGCAATTACGCCGCTCATCCGGTGATGTCTATCGCAGCGCCAGGTTGTGGACAGACAAGCGACCTTGCGTGGCTCAATCGGCTGACGAAGCGGAAACCGCCGCTGACGAGGGCAATCCCGGCTTCCCCGCCTCGGCAGGATTGCGGCGCACATACGCTGCTTTCAGGCTTTCGGATGTCTCGCGAGAGCCGTCATGGCTCCAGCCGGGCGGCTGGAAAAGATAGCCGAGCCGCTGGCGGACTGTCAGACCGGGCGACAACGCGTCCCTGAACATGCCGATCCATTCGTGGAACGCCACCTTCAGCGGGTTGAATGTGCCGATATTCTTGACGATGCCGTAGCGCGGGCGGTCTTCCTCGAGTTCCTCGACAAAGGTGCCGAACATGCGGTCCCAGATGATGAGCGTCCCGGCATAGTTCGCGTCGAGATAGCGCGGGTTGGTGGCATGATGAACGCGGTGGTGCGACGGCGTGTTGAAAACCAGTTCGATCGGCTTCCACATCTTGCCGATCGTCTCGGTGTGGATCCAGAACTGCCAGACGAGATTGAAGCCGAACACGAAGGCGATGACGGCCGGGTGGAATCCCAGCAGCACCAGCGGCGTCTGCAGCACGAACATGCCTGTGAAGAGGCCGGTCCACGACTGCCGCAACGCCGTCGACAGATTGTAGTGCTGGCTGGAGTGGTGGTTGACGTGTTCCGCCCACACCCAGCGCACGCGATGCGCGATGCGGTGATACCAGTAATAGCGCAGGTCATCGAGCAGGAAGGCGACAACGAACACCCAAACCGATAGGCCGAGGTCGAAGAACCGGAACTGCCACAGCCACAGCAATGCGGTGTAGGAGACGATGCCCAGCAACAGGCCCGAAACGACGTTGCCCGTTCCCATCAGCAGGCTGGTGAGCGTGTCGCGCGTTTCGAACTCCCCACGCGCGCGCCCGGTGCGCACAAGCCACAGCTCGATGAGGATGGCGGCGACGAAAAAGGGGATCGCAAGCTGCGTGACGGCCGGAAACTGGTATTCGTTCATCGGTCCTTCTCCCAAAGCGCGGCCTTGCGCAGCGCTGCGAACGCGGCCTCCACCGCCCTCGCCTCCTCCACATCGTCGAATGCCAGGACACCGCCTCGCCATGTGAAGTCGCGCAATCGTACCCTCACGATAGCGTCGTTTGCGCGCGGCGTGCCGACAAGATCGTCGGCGGTCACCAGTCGTGTTAGAAATTTGCCGCCCAGCGCGTGGACTATGCCGATCCGGCCGCCATTCAGGCCGAGGATCGCAGCGCACCGATCCTTGGTCAGCCAGACGGACGCAGGAACGAGATCGGGGAAATCCTCTGCAAAGCGCTTTCGCGCCGCATCTTCGCCGTCCAGTTGCGCCCGAGCGCTGCCGCCGGTCAGGTGCACGGCAATCACGACGGCCGCAATGCCGGCGACGACGATGATGACGAGCAGCGTCAGGCTCATCCTGTGCGTTCCCTCCCGGAGCCCGGCTCCACGCAGAATGCTAGCTTGGCCGGCGACACGACGTCAAAGAGGGAATCATAACCTATCCCCAACCGCGCATCGCGCAGCGCAGCAGCGTCCAATGCCGGCGCAATGCCGAAATGTCCGCCGGCTGCGTGGCCGCTTCATCGCCGAGCGCGGCCACCCGGTCGAGATAGGCTGGCGCCAGCGTGGCAGGCAGGAAGGCAGGCCGCAGCGCGGATGGCATGCCCCTCGCCTCCGCTTCAAATTGTGCCGCATGCTCGCGGCCGAGCGCAACCATCGCGGCAATCGCGCGCACGGTCCCAGCCCGGTCGCTGCCGGCGAGGAAATTCTCACGGCTCGTGCCGGCAGCGGCCAGGATGTCGGCAGGAACATAACACTGTCCGCGCGACCGATGCAGCGGCAACAGCCGCAACAGGCCGGCGATGCCCTGCGCACAACCGGCATGGCCGGCCGCCGACGCAAAAGCCGTGGCGGCCTCTGGCGCAAGCACCAGCCCCGCAAGCTGAATGAGGGCCGAGGCCGTCTCGCCGCAATAGCCTTCCAGGTCCGTGCGGCTTGGCATCGGGTCGTCGTAGAGATCGAATATCCGAGCTTCCAGATAGCGGTCGAAGGCGTCCAGCGGCAGCCGGTAGCGGGCGATGACGTCCGAAAGCGCCGAGGCGAGCGGATGGCCGGCCGTCGCTTGCGCATCGCCTGCCAGCGCGTCGCGCCACCATTGGATGCGTATTTCGCCGGGCAGCGGCTCGTGGATACGGTCGCGGATGCCGGCGATCTCTGCATTGAAGCGATAGAGCACGGACAGCGCAGCACGCTTGTCGGCAGGCGCGTAGAGCGTCGACAGGTAGCGGTCGGGGTCGTCCCGCCGAAGCGCTGAAAGGTCTGCGTCGGTATTCTCGCCCGTCATCTCAATCGACGGCGATCAGCGCGGCCGCAACCCGCCTGTCTTCGGCAAGAAGAACATTGTAGGTCCGCACGGCCGATCCCGTCGACATGGGGTCGGCGTGGATGCCCGCCTCGCGCAGCGTTGCTTTCAAAGCGGCCGGCAATGGCCGCATCTCCATGCCGGTACCGACGAGCAGGATGTCGATCTCCGCTGCCTGCTCGACGACGGCCTTGAAGTCTTCCTCGCCAAGACCCGACGCATCGGCCGGCTCCCAGCCATGGATGCCCGACGGCAGGCACAGGATCGAGCCGCGATGCGACATCTCGGCAAAGCGGAAACCGCCATTTCCATAGGCTTCTATCGACGCACGCCCGGGATAGTGGGCGTCGCGGATGATGATGCCGCTTTTCATGCCGTCCGGCTCAGGCCTTCGTCGGCGTGGCGGCTGCGTCTGCCTTGGCTGCCTCAGCCTCCGACCCGAAGATGTCCGGGCGCAGCTTGAACAGGATCAGCATCGGCCCCGCCACGAACACCGAGGAGTAGGTGCCGATGATGATGCCGAAGATCATGGCCAGCGTGAAGGAGGAGATGACCTCGCCACCGAAGAGATACAGAGCGATCAGCGCCAGCAGCGTCGTCACACCAGTCATGACCGTGCGCGACAGCGTCTGGTTGACCGTCAGGTCGATCAGATCGGCGATCGGCATCTTCTTGTATTTTCGCAGGTTCTCACGGATTCGGTCGTACACGACAACCGTGTCGTTGATCGAATAGCCGACCACCGTCAGAACCGCCGCGATACTGGTCAGATTGAACTCCAGCCCCAGCACCACGTAGAAGCCAACCACCATAATGACGTCGTGGATCGTCGTTACAACGGCGCCGATGGCGAACTGCCACTCGAAGCGCAGCCAGATATAGACCAGCATCGCGATCAGCGAGATGACGACCGCGATGGTGCCGGCGCGCGCCAGTTCCTGCGAGACCGTCGGCCCCACCACCTCAACCCGGCGGAAGTCGTAGTCGTTCTGGAGCTCATCCTGGACGAGCTGGATTGCCGACTGTTCCGCCGTATCGCCGCCACCCTGCGAGCCGATGCGGATCAGCAGTTCGCGCGGCGTGCCGAATTCCTGCACCTGGACCTCACCGAGGTTCAGCGTTTCCAGTCGCCCGCGCACGTCACTGACATCAGCCGCTTCGGCCTTCGCCTGGACTTCGATCATCGAGCCACCGCGGAAGTCGATGCCGTAGTTCATGCTAACTGTGAAGAACAGCACCACCGCCAGGACCGAAAGTATGGTCGATGCGCCAAAGCTGAAGTTCCGCAGAAACATGAACTTGAACTTGGTGACTTCCGGAATGAAGGAAATCAGTCCCTTGGGGAAGTCCTTGGGCTTGCGGGTGCGGATCCAGAAGGCAACCATCCACCGCGTCACGACGAAGGCCGTGAAGACGGTCGTGATGATGCCGACGCCGAGGGTGACCGCGAAGCCGCGCACCGGGCCGGTGCCGACATAGAACATGATGGCCGCGGCGATGAAGGTCGTCACATTCGCGTCGACGATGGTCGACACGGCATGGCGGAAGCCCGAATCCATAGACTGGATCAGCGAACGGCCGTTCGCCCGCTCCTCGCGCACGCGTTCGAAGATGATGATGTTGGCGTCAACCGCCATACCCATCGTCAGCACGATGCCGGCGATACCGGGCATCGTCAGCGTCGCTCCGAGTGCCGACAGGATCGCGATGATCATCACCATGTTCGCAATCAGCGCGAGATTGGCGATGATGCCGAGCGTGCTGTAGCCAAACGTCATGAAGCCAAGCACCAGAACGGCCGCGATGATCGCCGCGATCTGACCCGCCTCGATCGAGTCGGCGCCGAGGCTCGGTCCGACAGTACGCTCCTCGATGATGTTCAGGTCCACCGGCAGCGCGCCGGCGCGCAGCAGCACCGCGAGGTCGTTTGCGGTCTGCACCGTGAAGTTGCCGGAAATCTGCCCCGAACCGCCCAGGATGGGCTCGCGAATCTGCGGCGCCGAGATCACCTGTTCGTCGAGGATGATGGCGAACAGCCGGCCTACGTTTTGCTGCGTGGCCTGGCCGAAGCGCGTCGCGCCCTGATTGTCGAAGCGGAACGACACGACCGGTTCGTTGGTGCGCTGGTCGAAACTGGTCTGCGCATCGACGAGGTTTTCGCCCGAAACGATCACCCGGTTCTCGATGATGTAGGGAACCGGCGGATCGTCGGTCGAATACATCACCTTGGTGCCCGCCGGCGGCCGCCCCTGCACGGCCTCGGCCGCGGGCATCGACTGGTCCACCATCTGGAAGGTGAGCTTCGCGGTCTGGCCGAGAATGTCCTTCAGGCGCTGCGGGTCGTCGAGGCCGGGCACCTGCACGAGAATGCGGTCGTTACCCTGCTGCTGGATGATGGGTTCGGTCGTGCCGAGCTCGTTGACACGCCGGTTGACCACCTCGACCGACTGCGAGAGCGCGGTCGACAGGCGGTAATCGATACCCTCATCCGTGAGCGTGAACCGCAGGAGGCCGGGCTCCGGCTCCTCCAGCGCCAGCTCTGTCACGCTGCCCGCGCCGAAGAGGCCGGACGAAACCGGCTCGATCAGGCTCGCTACCGCCTGCTTCGCCGCATCGATCTGGTCCGCGTCGCGCACCCGCACCTGAACGCTGCGGCCGGCACTGGACAGCCCCGTATAGCCGATGCGCCCGTCGCGCAGCGCGATGCGCACATCGTCCCGCGCGGTCTCCAGCCGGTCGGCGATCATGTCGTCGCGGTCGATCTGCAAGAGGATATGCGAACCGCCCTGCAGGTCGAGGCCAAGCGTGAGCTGGCGCTTCGGCAGCCAGTCTGGCATCGAGGCGAGTGTCGACTGCGGGATCACGTTCGGCGCGGCGGCAACGAATGCGATGAGCACGGTCAGCCAGATCGCAATCGTCTTCCAGCGCGAGAAATAGAGCATCAGGTTACGTCCAGGTCAGACGGAAAAAGAACCGCTTCCGTCCCGAATACGGTTATTTCTTGGCGTTCTGGTTGGCGACGGGTTCGCCCTTCACGCGCACGTCGGCGATGGTGGAGCGCAGCGCCGTCACCTTGTTGCCGCCACCCAGGTCGATCTCGAGCTCGTTATCGTCGATCACCTTGGTCACCTTGCCGATAAGGCCGCCGCCGGTCACCACCGTATCGCCGCGCCGCACGGCCGCGAGCATTTCGCCGCGCCGCTTCATCTGCTGGCGCTGAGGCCTGATGATGAGGAAATACATGATGACGAAGATGAGGACGAACGGCAAAATGCTTATGAAAACATCGGGGCCGCCGCCCATCGCCTGGGCGTATGCCGGGGTAACGAACATGGTCAAACTCCTGAGACAAATGCGCGAAGGGACCGGCGAGCCGGCCCCCGTGAAGCTGGCCGGAATATAATCGCTGGCTGCGCCAATGCAACTGTAACCGCCCGGCCCCGCATGGCTTTTCCGCCCATGACACCCGTGCTAGGCGATGTCGGTGACCGCATAGCATGAAAAGACAGCAGAAATGACCGATAAACTGCCTGAAACGCTTGAACAAAAGCTCGATCGCCTCATTGAAGCCGTTTCCCGGCTAAGCCCTCGCGAACCGGCCGCGACCGATCTGACGATCGCCGATTGCTTCGTCTGGTCTGCCGAGCGCAGCCTGTTGGAACCCGTGCCGCATGTGAATCGCGTCGAGATCGAGCTGATCCGTGGCATCGACCGTGTGCGCGACATCCTGATCGACAACACGCGCCGTTTCGCCGACGGCCTTTCGGCCAACAATGCGCTTCTGTGGGGCGCGCGCGGTATGGGCAAGTCGTCGCTGGTCAAGGCAGCGCATGCGACGATCAACCGCGACCGCGCCGACGGCGAAGCACCGCTGAAGCTGATCGAAATCCACCGCGAGGACATCGACACGCTGCCGCGGCTGATGAGCATCCTCAAGGTCGCCCCGTTCCGTTTCATCCTGTTTTGCGATGACCTATCGTTCGACCACGACGATACGTCGTACAAGTCGCTGAAGGCCGCCCTGGAAGGCGGGGTCGAGGGCCGGCCCACCAACGTCATCTTTTATGCGACCTCGAACCGCCGCCACCTGCTGCCGCGCGACATGATCGAGAACGAGCGCTCGACGGCGATCAATCCGGCCGAGGCGGTCGAGGAAAAGGTCTCGCTGTCCGATCGTTTCGGGCTGTGGCTCGGCTTCCACAAATGCTCGCAGGACGATTATCTGGCGATGATCGATGGCTATGTGCGCCACTACGGTCTTGAGGTCGATCCGGAAGAGCTGCGCCGCGACGCGCTCGAATGGGCCACCACGCGCGGCAGCCGCTCGGGTCGCGTTGCCTGGCAGTTCACGCAGGACCTCGCAGGTCGGCTCGGCAAGCGGCTGGATTAGCAGCGAGCTCCAAACAAACGCCCGCCTCGTGAGGCGGGCGTAAGCGAACGGTCCGGACTGGAGACGAAACGGACCGCGTCGTCTCGCGAGTTCTATTCGAGATAGCCTGACGGATCGACCGGTGCGGAGTCCTTGCGCACCTCGAAGTGCAGCTTCGGTGTATCCGCGGAACCGCTCATACCGGCCTTGGCGATCTCCTCGCCCCTGCGCACCTTCTGGCCGCGCTGGACGTTGATCTCGCTGGCATGGCCGTAAACGGTCACCAAGCCGTTTTCGTGACGCACCAGCACGGTATTGCCGAATTCTTTCAGCCCGTCGCCGGCATAGATGACGACGCCGTTCTCGGCGGCGCGCACCGAGGTGCCCGTCGGCACGGCAATGTCGATGCCGTCGTTCTTCTTGCCACCCGAAGAACCGCCGAAACCTGAGATGACACGACCCCGCGCCGGCCAGCGCATGCGCGAGATACCGGTGGCATCGGGCGCGCTTTCCGGGTTCAGCGAGGCCTGCTGAATGACCTTTTCCGCCTGCTGCGACTGCTTGGGCGGCGTGTAGGCCGCCACGGGCTCGGGTGCGGATGGCTTGACGGTGCCGGTCGTGGTCTGGTCCGTGCGCTGCGCGACCTGGACCGGAGCGCCGGCTGCCGGGATCGTCAGCGTCTGGCCGATGCGGATCAGGCCGCTCGAAAGGCCGTTGGCCTGCTTGAGCGCGTCAGTGCTGACGCCGGTGCGGCGTGCGATCGCGTTGAGCGTGTCGCCGGATGCGACTGTGTAGCTGCGGCCGTTCGCGGCGCCACGCTGCGTGTCGTTGGCCGCTGTCTGCGTTCCCGGCTGTTCTTCCTTAAGCTTGGGCTGCTGTGGCAACACCGCCAGCCGCTCGGTGGGCGCCTTGCCGGGAACCGGCACACGGTCGGAAGGCACGTCGAAGCGCGTTCCCGTCGAAGACCGCGCATCCGCCACATTGCGATTGGCATCGGGCGCGCTGACAGGCGCCTTCGCCGAATGGACGTAGGTGGGGATGATGACCTGCTGGCCGGCCGCAAGCGCGTCGGCGCTCGAAAGCCCGTTCGCCTTGAGGATCGCATCGACGGGCACGCCGAAACGGCGCGAGAGGTTATAGACCGTCTCGCCCTGGCGGACAGGCACCTGCGTGCCCCCTGCCCGCGACCAGCCACCCTCATTATCGCGCGACGCGATCTCGGGCTGGCGCGGAGCAGCCGGAACCGGCTGGGCAGCCTGCACGACCGGAGGCTGGACGGCTGGCGCAGCAGCCTGTGGTGCGCGTGCTGGCTGCGGAGCCGGCAATGTCGAACCAGTGACCGACGTATCCAGGCTGGCGCGCTGGACGACCGGCTGCGGAGCGGGGGCTGCGGGAGCGGCATAAGTCGGCTGTTGTTGCTGCCAGGTGCTGTGCATCGGCGTGGCCGCGACCTGCGCGGCACCGCTGCGAACGTCCCCATCCGGACGCGGCGCCCTGCCGAAACGATTCAGAATGCCGCTGCCGCGCCGTGCCGGCGCTATCGAGGCGGTCGTGGTCTGATCGAGCTGCGCCGTGTCGCCAGGATAGGGCTGGTTGACCGGCGCGATCTGCTGCTGGCGAGCCGAACCCGTGAGGATCGAATCCTGAAAACGGCTGACGTCGGAGCTGCAGCCCGCAGCCGTGCCGCCGATGAGAAGCACCGCGGCGCCGCGCGCCAGGGTGCGCCGATATGTGCCTGAAACTCCGATACGCATCAAACCAACCCGCGCTACTCGATACCAAAGACAGGCTTGATTAAAGCGCGTTAATGTTACTGGTCGGTTAAACCGAATACGGCAAATTTCAGGTCGCGCGGTATTTGCAACTTTTAAAGTGCTGCAGCCACGCCTGTCGCCATCGGCTGCAGCCGCACCTGGGCAACTTCCGTCCGCTCGAAGCGGCTGCCGAGCTTGGCGAGCTTTTCCATGACTTGCACGCCCTCGGCCGGCCCGATCGCGGCGACCATGATTCCGCCTGTCGAAAGCTGGTCGACGAAGCCGCGCGGCAGCTCCTCATAGGCGGCCCACGCGATGATGCGATCGAACGGCCCTTCGGCAGGCGCGCCATTGGCCGCATCGGCCTGCCGCGCCAGCACGTTGGAGATGCCCAGCGCCTCGTGGCGCTGACGGGCGAGCTGCACCAGCGTCTTGAACCGGTCGAGTGTGAGCACGCGCGCCGAAAGCCGCGCCATCACCGCGGCCGTGAAACCCGACCCGGTACCGATCTCGAGCACCCGGCAGCCGGGCTGCAGGTCGAGAGCTGCAAGCGCGCGCATCTGCAGGTCGATCCCCTCGACCGCCTCGCCGCATTCGATCGGCACCATGCGTTCGGACCACGCATCGGCCCGCCATTGCGCCGGCACGAAACTGGCGCGCGGGGTTGCCTCGAAGGCGGCGATCAGGCCCCGGTCTGTAAAGCCGGCAGCGCGCATGCGCAGCAGGAAGGCGGCAAACTTCTCGCGTTCCGCCTCGTCCATGCCCGTCATCCCGCCTTGGCCAATGCGTTGGTGATCTGGTCCTTCACGGCATAGGCGGTCAGGTCCATGTGCAGCGGCGTCACGGAAATCTGATCGGCCCGCAGGGCTGCGATGTCCGTGCCGTCGCGCACCTCGCCCGGCTCGCGCCCGAAGCGCAGCCAGAAATACGGAAAGCCGCGGCCGTCCTTGCGCTCGTCGAGCCAAAGCCCGTGGACGAGCTTGCCCTGGCTGGTCACGGCCACGCCCTTGACGTCGTCGGGCCCGCAATTGGGGAAATTCAGGTTGAGGAAGACGTTTTCGGGCAGAGACAGCCCCATCAGCTTCTTGAGCACCGCCGGCGCGTGATGCTCCGTCGTCTCCCACCGCACCGTGCGGCCTTCCTCCGTCACCGAATAGCCCTGGCTCAGCGCGATCGAGCGTATGCCGAGCAGCGTGCCCTCCATCGCGCCCGCGATCGTGCCGGAATAGGTAACGTCGTCGGCGACGTTCGAGCCGGAATTGACGCCCGACAGGATCAGGTCCGGCGGCTCCGGCATCAGCTTGCGCACGCCCATGATGACGCAGTCGGTCGGCGTGCCACGCACCGCATAGTGCTTGTCACGCACCTTGCGCATGCGCAGCGGCTCCGACAGCGACAGCGAATGCGCGAAGCCCGACTGGTCGGTCTCCGGCGCGACCACCCACACCTCGTCGGTGAACTGCCGTGCGATCCGCTCCAGAACCTGGAGCCCCTCGGCATGGATGCCGTCGTCATTCGTCAGAAGGATACGCATCGTCAGGCAGCCTCGATCTTCTCGATGCCACCCATATAGGGCCGCAATGCTTCCGGAATGCTAATCGAGCCGTCCTCGTTCTGGTAATTCTCCATGACCGCGATCAGTGCGCGGCCGACGGCGACGCCAGAGCCGTTGAGCGTGTGCACGAATGTCGCCCCCTTGCCCTCCGGCGGGCGATAGCGCGCATTCATGCGTCGTGCCTGGAAATCGCCGCAGACCGAGCAGGACGAGATTTCTCGATAGCTGTTCTGGCCGGGCAGCCAGACCTCGATGTCGTAGGTCTTGCGCGCCCCGAAGCCCATGTCGCCGGTGCAGAGAACAACCGTTCGGAACGGCAGGCCGAGGCGCTTGAGCACCGTCTCGGCGCATTCCGTCATCCGCTCATGCTCGGCAATCGAGCTTTCCTGATCGGTGATCGAGACCATCTCGACCTTGTAGAACTGGTGCTGTCGCAGCATGCCGCGCGTGTCGCGCCCCGCCGAGCCGGCCTCGGAGCGGAAACACGGCGTCAGCGCGGTGTAGCGCAACGGCAGCTTGTCCGTCGCCACGATCTCCTCACGCACGAGGTTGGTCAGCGAAACCTCGGCGGTTGGGATGAGCCCGAGCCGGCCGTCGCCATGCTTTACGAAAAACAGGTCGTCCTCGAACTTCGGCAACTGGTTGGTGCCGAACAGCACCTCGTCGCGCACCAGCAGCGGCGGCTGCACCTCGGTGTAGCCATGCTCGGTCACGTGCAGGTCGAGCATGAACTGGCCGAGCGCCCGTTCCAGCCGCGCGAGCTGGCCCGAAAGCACAGTGAAGCGCGCGCCGGAAAGCTTTGCCGCGCGTTCGAAATCCATCTGGCCGAGCGCCTCGCCGAGCTCGAAATGCTCCTTCGACGAGTTCGAGCGCTTCGGTTCGCCCACCCGGCGCACTTCGACATTGTCGGCCTCATCCTTGCCGACCGGCACGTCGTCGAGCGGCAGGTTGGGAATGACCGCGAGCGCGTCGGCGAGCGCCTTGTCGAGCTCGCGCTCGGTCGCCTCGCCCGACTGGATGAATTCCTTGATCCCGGCGACTTCTGCCTTGAGTTCTTCGGCGCGCGCCGAGTCTCCCGCCCGCATCGCGTTGCCGATCTCCTTGGAGGCGGCATTGCGGCGTTCCTGCTTCTCCTGCAGCGCCACGAGATGCGCACGCCGCGCCTCGTCCCTGGCGATCAGATCCTCGACCACCGATCGCGCGGCCTCGCCGGACTGCCCACGCTTCTCCAGCGCCTGGGCAAGGGCCTGCGGGTTTTCGCGAATCCATCTGATGTCGAGCATGGTGTGGCAACGTCCTCGGTGAGCCATGAAAGGCGTCCGAGGGGGTAAACCGCAATTGGATTCGAAGCAAGCGTCAAGCGGTGGGCAGCGCCCGCGCCAGTCACTCAGCCGGGTTCGGCTCGCCCGACTCTTCCTCGCTCGCGTCGCGTTTCGCCGCTTCGCGCGCCCTCGTCCTTTCGATGCGCTTCACCAGCCAGATCGAGATCTCGTAGAGAATGATTGTGGGTAGTGCGAGGCCGATCTGGCTGACCGGATCGGGCGGTGTCAGCACGGCCGCCACCACGAAGGCGATGACGATTGCCCATTTGCGCTTGTCGACCAGCGTCGCGGCCGAGATCAGTCCCACGCGAGCCATCAGCGTCGTGACCACCGGAAGCTGGAACACCAGCCCGAAGGCCAGGATCAGCGTCATGATCAGGCCGAGATATTCGGAAACGCGCGGCAGCAGCGAAATCTGGATTTCCTGGTCGGGACCTACCTGCTGCATCGACAGGAAGAACCACATCACCATCGGCGTGAAGAAGAAGTAGACGAGCGCCGCGCCGATCAGGAACAGGATCGGCGAGGCCACCAGGAACGGCAGGAACGCCATGCGCTCGTTGCGATAGAGCCCCGGCGCCACGAACCTGTAGAGCTGCGTGGCGATCAGCGGGAAAGCGATGATCAGCCCGCCGAACATGCCGAGCTTGATCTGCGTGAAGAAGAATTCCTGCGGCGCGGTATAGATCAGGTCGACCTTCGATGCATCGAGCCCCGCCCATTCGGTCGCCCACTGGAAGGGCAGCACCAGCAGGTTGAACAGCCCCTTGGCGAAATAGAAGCAGATCAGGAAAGCGATGAAGAACCCGCCCAGCGACCACATGAGCCGCGAGCGCAGTTCGATGAGATGCTCGAGCAGCGGCGCCGAGGACTTGTCGATCTCGTCATCTTCAGGGGTGGTCATACTGCGTTTCCGCCGCTCTTGGGCTTTGTTGCCTTCTTCGGCGCTGCGGTCGCTTTCGCAGATGAAGCAGCAGGCTTCTTGGCCGCGGTCGTCTTGGCTGAGGGTTTGGCTGCAGCCTGCTTGGGTGCCGCTGCCTTTTTGGTGGCCGGCGCGGCTGCGCCGTTGGCCTTCGCAGGCGCCTTGGGCGACGGTTTCGTTGCGGCTGCCGCCTCGCCGGGCATTGCGGTTGCAGCCGACTTGAGCGGCTCGGCCGCCTTCGCTTCGGCAGGTGCGGGCTCCGCCGCGGCGGGCTTGGTCGGCTTCATCGCCGCATCGAGGCCGGATCGCACGTCCTGCGCCGCCTTTTCCATAGGCGACAGCGCCTTCCTGATCTCGTTCTTCGGATTGAGCGCGCGCACGTCGTCCGCGACCGATTTCAGGTCGTCGAGCTCTGCCTCCTTGAGGGCCTCGTCGAACTGCTTGCGGAAATCGCCCGCCATGACGCGCAGCTTCGCCGTCGTCTTGCCGAACGTGCGCAGCATCCTGGGCAAGTCCTTGGGCCCGACGACCACGATCATCACGACCGCGATCACAAGCATTTCGGGCCAGCCGATGTCAAACATCGTTTGTCAACTCCGCGACGGAAAGGGCAGCGGCGCGCCGGGGCGCGTCAGGACGTCTTGCCGGCCTTTTCCTTGGCGGACGCAACCGTCTCGTCGGGACGGTGTTCGACCGTCTTGGCGGAATCCGCCTCGTCCTCGTCGGACATGCCCTTCTTGAAGCTCTTGATGCCCTTGGCCATGTCGCCCATCAGTTCCGGAATCTTGCCACGGCCAAACAGCAGCAGCACCACGACCAGAACGATCAGCCAGTGCCAGATAGAGAAGGTACCCATTAATTCGCTCTCTTTTCGAATGTTTCCCTCAGCCGCCTCGCTGCGGCCTCAGGGTTGATTTATGCGCTTTCGCTCGTTCTTTCAAACACAAGCACATCGGCTTTCCTCACCGTGAGCCAAATTTCACGCTCCGGGCTGGACAAAGCGCCGCACCTGATCCGCGCCCGCAGGGGGCGATCGGCGCCGGGAACGGCAAGTTCAAGCAGTTCCACGACACCCAGAAACCGGCGCGACACGATCCGTGCCGGTATATCGCCATCCGTCGGCGAAACGTCGAAAGCAGACAGCCGGAACGCAACCGATGCCTCTGTGCCGTCGGGAAGGCCGGAAGCCTCGAAGCGGCCCAGCGGCGTATCGACCGCACCGTCGGCCACCCTGCCCTCGAAGACGTTGATCTCCGAGAAGAAGCCGGCGGCAAACAGGCTGGCCGGCCGGTTGTAAAGCTCTTCGGCGGTGCCGAGCTGGACCAGTCGTCCATCCTTCAGGAGCGCGATGCGGTCGCCCATTCGCATCGCCTCTTCTGCATCATGCGTCACGACTATGGCGGTTGCACGACTTTGGCGCAGGATCGCCAGAGTCTCGGCGCGCACGGAATCCTTCAACCGTGAATCGAGCCCGGAAAACGGCTCGTCCATCAGAAGCACGGCCGGACGCGGGGCAATGGCGCGCGCCAGCGCCACGCGCTGCTGCTCGCCGCCGGAAAGCACGTGCGGATAGGCGTTCGCATAGTCCTGCAAGCCGACACGGCCGAGCGAAATCATCGCTTCCCGTTTTGCTTCCTCGCGCGAAAGAGCCGTCAGCCCGAACCGGACATTCTCCAGGATCGTCAGATGCGGAAACAGCGCGAAATCCTGGAAGACGAGGCCGATTGACCGCTGCTCCGGCGGCAGGAACACATTGGGACCGGCGATCTCCTGGTCGTTGAGATAGACACTTCCACGCGTCTGCGCCTCTATCCCGGCGGCAATCCGCAGCAGCGTCGTCTTGCCCGACCCCGATGGTCCGAGCAGGCACAGCACCTCGCCGGGTTCCGCCGCAAGCGAGACATCATGCAGCGTTGCAGCAGATGGCGAGAACGCGTGGCTGATCCGGTCGAACGCAAGGCGCGCGGCGAATGAAACGCCTGCCGTCACCCTTGTCGCCGCTACCGCCATCACCGATCTTCCCTTGCCGCCAGCATCCCCTTAGCGTTTCGGGACGGCTGGCAGCAACTCGCACAAAAAAAAATGCCGCGCAACCGATCGGCTGCGCGGGAAAGCATGTAAGCCATGTTCCACCGGTTTGAAAGCGTTCTCAGTCGTCCGTCACGCGCGGCGTCAGCAGACCCAGCTCCTCGAGGTCTATATCCGTCAGCGGATCCTCGTCGTCGGTGAGCGCGTCAGGGTCGGCCGCGGGCTGCGGCACGGCGAAGTTCGACGGCATCCGGGCAGAGAGGAGGCCCGCCCCCTTGAGCTCGTCCATGCCCGGCAGATCCCGAATTTCCTCCAGCCCGAAATGGTCGAGGAAACTTTCGGCTGTGCCGTATGTGACCGGGCGTCCGGGCGTGCGCCGCCGCCCGCGCATGCGCACCCAACCGGTTTCCAGCAACAGATCGAGCGTGCCCTTGGAAGTCTCGACGCCGCGGATTTCCTCGATTTCCGCGCGCGTCACCGGCTGGTGGTAGGCGATGATCGCGAGAACTTCGAGCGCGGCGCGCGATAGCTTCTTCTGCTGCACCGCGTCGCGGCTCATCAGGAATGCGAGATCGCCAGCGGTGCGGAACGCCCATGCGTCCCCGACCCGCACGAGATTGACGCCGCGCCTTTCATATTGCCTGCGCACTTCTTCCATCACGGCGGGCACGTCGGTGCCTTCGGGCAGGCGCGCCGCAAGCGCCTTGTGCGACACCGGCTCGGCAGACGCGAAGACGATCGCTTCAGCCATGCGCACAGCCTCGGCCAGATGCAGGCGCCCGGCCGGATTGTCCATTTCCGCCTCGTCTCCGGCTTCGGGCGCGAATGGAATGACGTTGGCGCCTCGTTCAGTCATGGATCATGTCTCCGGGTGCCGGCTCGGCAGCAGCCTTGGCCCGCCCACGCAGGAACAGCGGCGCGAAAGGCGCATCCTGCCGAACCTCGATCGCGCCCTCGCGGACCAGTTCGAGGCTGGCCGCGAACGAGCTGGCAATCGCCGTCGCCCGCTCCTCGGGCGTTGTCATGTAGCGGATCAGGAACGTGTCGAGCGCTGTCCAGTCGCGGATCTCGCCGACAAGGCGGGTCAGGATCTCGCGCGCTTCCTTGAGAGACCACACGCCCCGCTTTGCGATGCGCACATTGGTGATCGCCTGCCGCTGGCGCTGCGCTGCATAAGCCGTCAGCAGGTCGTAGAGCGAGGCCGAATATTCGTTGCGCTTGTCGATGATGACCGTTTCCGGCATGCCGCGCGCGAAGACGTCGCGGTCGAGCCGGTTGCGGTTGACAAGACGCGCCGCCGCATCGCGCATCGCCTCCAGTCGCTTGAGCCGGAACTGCAGCACCGCCGCCAGTTCCTCGCCGCTCTCGCCTTCATCGCCCGGCTGCTTGGGGATCAGCAGCTTCGATTTGAGGAAGGCCAGCCACGCGGCCATCACCAGATAATCGGCGGCAAGCTCCAGCCGCAGCCGCCGCGCGCTTTCGACGAAGGCGATGTACTGCTCGACCAGCGCCAGCACCGAAATGCGGGCAAGGTCCACCTTCTGGTTGCGCGCCAGGTGCAAGAGCAGATCGAGCGGCCCCTCGAAGCCGTCAACGTCGACCACGAGCGCAGGCTCGGAGACGCCACGACTCTCGTCGGCGTCGGTCCAGAGCCGCTCCATCGGCGTGGCCTTGTTGTCTGCGCTCGCGCTCAAATCCGTTTCCTATGCCACCGCTTCGAACCAGGCGGCGAATTCCTCTCTGATGGCTGCCTCGGCCAGCTCGCCCCGCACGCCCAGCCCTGCCAGCGCCCTGTCGGCACGCGCCAGCGCCTCGCCCGAAAGCGCAGGAACGCGCCCCACAACGGCGCGCATTTCGTCCATCACGCCGTTGCAGTGAAGAACAACATCGCAGCCCGCTGCAACAATTCCATCCGTGCGATGCGCGAAATCCCCAGAAAGCGCGTTCATGGAGACGTCGTCGCTCATCAGCAGCCCCTCGAAACCGATTTCCCCGCGGATGATCTCCTCCACGACCTTGGCCGAAGTGGTGGCCGGATTGTCGGGATCGATGGCGGTGTAGACGACGTGCGCCGTCATCGCCATCGGCGCGTCGCGCAGCGCCTTGAATGGCGCGAAGTCGTGCGCGCGCAGTTCCTTGAGGGAAGCATCCACGGTCGGCAGGTTGTGATGGCTGTCTGCGAAGGCGCGGCCGTGGCCGGGCATGTGCTTGATGACCGGCAGCACGCCGCCCGCCTGCAATCCTGCCATTGCGGCGCGGCCCATCGCCGTGACGGTCTCCGGGTCCTTGCCGTAGGCCCGGCTGCCGATGACGTCGTGCGCGCCTTCGACCGGCACGTCCAGCACCGGCAGGCAATCGGCATTGAGACCGCATTTCAGCAGGTCGAACGCGTGCAGGCGCGACATCAGCCATGCCGCCCGCAGCCCGGCCTCTCGGTTGCTCTTGTAGAGCGCGCCCAGCGCCGAACCGGAGGGATAGGCCGGCGCCAGCGGCGGTCGCAAGCGCTGAACGCGCCCGCCCTCTTGGTCGACGAAGACCGGCGCATCCGGCCGGCTGACGCAGTCCCGCATCGCGGCGGTCAGGTCGCGCATCTGCTCGACCTCGGCGACGTTGCGGGCAAAGACGATGAAGCCCCACGGCCGCTCGTCGCGGTAAAAGGCTTTCTCGTCGGCGGTGAGCGTCGTACCCGACGCCCCAAGGATCACTGCTTTTGATTCGCTCATGCGCGGAATCATATCCGCTCGCGGGCCTCAGCGCACCTTGGCTAACACGTCGAGCGCATCGCGCAGGATCGCAAAGGACTCCGGGCCACCGTGGCCTTCGCTTTCGACGATGTGCAGCCGGCTTGCCGGCCATGACCTGTGCAGTCGCCAGGCGGTAATCGCTGGCCCGCTGATGTCGCGGCGACCATGGATCAGCACCGCCGGAATATGCCCGATGTCGGCAATGCGAGACACGATCTCGTCGCCATTTCGCAGAAACCCGTCATTTGCCCAGTAGTGCGTGACGAGCGTCGCGAAGGCTAGTCCCCGCGCCTCGTCGAAGCGGCTTTCAATCGGTGTCCAGTTCGGGTCGAGCGAGATGTGTACCGATTCCCAGGCATTCCAGGCGCACGCTGCCGCCTGTCGTTCGTGCGGCTCGCCGGTCGCCAGCCGCCGCGCATAGGCTTCCACGATCCTTTCGCCGGCCGTTCTTCCAGATTCTGCCTCGAATCGCAGCCAGGCTTCCGGGAAAACCCGGCCCATACCCTCGGTGAGCCAGTCGACCTCTTCGCGACTGGTGGTCGTCACCGCCACCAGCGCAAGTTCCGTCACCCGATCCGGATGCGCCAGGGCGTAGGCGAGCGCGAGCGTCGTACCCCACGAGACGCCGGAAACAAGCCACCGGGCGACGCCAAGATGGCCCCTCACCGCTTCGATATCTTCAATCAGTGCCTGCGTGGTATTTGCATGCAGGCTTTCCAGTTCATCGTTGACCGAGGGGCGGCTGCGGCCGCAGCCACGCTGGTCGATACCGATCAGAAAATAGCGTTCGAGATCGAAGTAGCTTCGATAGCTGCCGGAACGAAGACCACTGCCGGGGCCGCCATGGAGATAGAGGGCGGGCTTGCCGCGAGGATTGCCCGACGTCTCCCAATAGATTTCGGCACCATCCCGCATTCGCAGCAGGCCGGAATCCAACGGCTCCCTGGAAGGTTCCTTCGTCATACCCGCTTGATATAGCGCCGGGCGGCACGGTCAATCGCCCAGAGGCGCCCGACCGGGCGGCGGCCGAACCGCCGCCCGGCTCGTATCACCGTTGCGCCTTGCCGCGCCGCGTCAGCCCGCCGATGGCGGCCAGCGTCACGATCGCCATCGCGGCGGCATAGCCGACCAGCGGCCAGGCGGTGTCGCCATCCAGCAAAAGCACGAACAGCGTTCCCACCACGCCGACGATAAGGTTCTGGATGCAGAAATGCAGCGCCACGGCCGTTCCCGCAACGTCGGAGAATTCCTGCAGCGCACCATTCGCCGTCACCGCGGCGGTGACGACGATGCCCACGGCCACCAGCCACATCGGCAGTATGAACGAGGCGACGGACGGCTCCAGCCAGAGCTGGCCGGCCAGCAGCAACCCCGCGCCGGCGAGCAACAGGATCATGCCACGAGCGACGCTCCCCGGAATCCCCCAGCGGGCGACGAAGCCCTTGGCAAACCGCGCCGTCACGATCATTGCCAGCGCCACGGTGGCGAAGGCGAGGCTGAATTGCAGCTCGCTCATGCCTGCACCGCCCATCAACACCCGCGGCGCTGTGGAGAAGAAGACGAAAAACGTGCCCATCGCCGTGCCAAAGGCGCAGGTATAGGCCCAGAAGGCCGGACTGCGCAGGATTGGCAGAAAACCGCTCCCCGCACCCGCCCGCTGCATTGGCCGGGTCTCGTGCCAGGCGGGCCACGCGATCACCAGCATGGCAAGCGCCGGCACGCCCAGCGCCACGAAGATGCCGCGCCAGCCGAAGCCGCCTGCGATCAATGCCCCGACGATGGGACCGAGCGCCGGCACGGATGCGAGCATCGCGCTCATCAGGCTGTAGATGACCGTGCTTTCCGGACGTTCCGCATAGACGTCGCGGATGGTAGCAAAGAGCGCGACCAGCATGGCCGACGCGCCGATCGCCTGCAGGAGCCTCCACGCGAGAAACGGCCAAACGGTGCCTGTCGCAGCCAGGGCAAAGGACGCCCCGGCAAACAACAGCGCCCCACACATCAGTACAGGGCGGCGGCCGATCCGGTCCGACAACGGCCCGAACAGCAGTTGCCCTACGCCGAGCACGATCATGTAAAGCGTCAGCGTGAGTTGAACCACGCCCGGCGTGGTGCCGAGTATCCCGGGCATCGACGGGACGACCGGAAGGTAGATATCCATGCCCAGTGAAGCGAGCAGGTTGAAGGGGGCCAGCAGCGCAAGCGCCACCGGCAGGCTGTAGGTCCACAGCCGTGGTTGTTGGATAGGCATATCGAAAATCCGCACGAATGAATGAGATTCGGCGGCGATCTGCATCGCTAAAGTGGGGTTGGGATCGAACAGAACGCCGCAACAACAGGAAGGCTGTTGCGGCTTACCGGTCTGCTTTTTTCGAACCCATGGCGACTACTCGGCTGTTCTGGCAGCGATAGATGCAGGGCTCATAACAGCAGCCGGCAACACCCGCAAGCGCGCGGCGCTGGACCGGCTAGCGGAGGAGCGTTCGCACGCAGCGTTCCAGATGTTCGCGCACGAAAAGGTCGACCGCCCCGTCCGGTGAGAAACCCCACAGCAGCAGCGCTCCCTGCCATTGGGCGACCATCAACCGTCCGACACCTTCAGGCGCATTCGGAGCCGTCGAGAAGCAGCGTTCGAGCGCTACCACAAGTGTCTCGATCCACGCCGCGCCCCGCGCGCGCAGCTCCGGATCGCGCAAATCCTCGCGCAATATCTGCAGGTTATCGGCGTAGGTGTCGATGTCACCATAACCACCCGAAAGCTTCTGAAGCAGCCGCACCGCCCCCTCAGGCGAGTGCTCTGCCTCTTCCGCGAAACGCATCGTGCGCTCCTCGAGCCCCTCCCACGCATGAACCAGGGCGGCATGCACCAGCTTCTGTTTGGTTCCGAACCGCTGGACCAGGCTCGCACCCGAAAGCCCGCTGCGTTCGGCCACCGATGCGAATGTCACGCCTTCCGCGCCACGCTCCTGCATCAGCGCATGAACATGGTTGAAAATCGCCTCGTCGGGCATCTTCCGGGGTCTTGCCATGCTGCCTTCACATTAGTAAACGAATGTTTGTTTATAAATAATCGAACCGCGCGGAGCAACCTTCCGCGACTGATGAATGAGGAAATCACGATGAAACTGCAAGGCAAAGTCGCTCTCGTCGCCGGCGCCACCCGGGGTGCCGGACGCGGCATCGCAGCCGAACTCGGTGCGGCCGGCGCGACTGTCTATGTGACCGGGCGCACAACGCGCACCCGGCAGTCGGAATATCGCCGTGCCGAAACGATCGAGGAAACGGCCGAGCTGGTCGATGTGCTGGGTGGCCACGGCATCGCCGTTCAGGTCGATCATCTGGAGCCGGACCAGGTGGCCGCGCTTGTGGCTCGCATCCGTGCCGAACACGGCCGTCTGGACGTGCTCGTCAACGATGTCTGGGGCGGGGAACTGTTCGTGGAATGGGACACGCCCGTCTGGAAACACGACCTCGAGAAGGGCCTGCGCATGCTGCGTCTGGCGATCGACACGCATCTGATCACAGCGCACCACGCCCTGCCTCTGCTGATCGAACGGCCCGGCGGCTTGCTGGTCGAGGTCACCGACGGCACGGCCGACTACAACGCCGATCACTACCGGATTTCGCCCTTCTACGATCTCGCCAAGGTGGCCATCAACCGGCTGGGCTGGGCGCACGCGAAGGACCTCGCGCCGCACGGCGCAACCGCCGTTTCGCTCACGCCCGGCTGGCTGCGCTCGGAAATGATGCTGGAGCATTATGGGGTTTCGGAGGAGAACTGGCGCGACGCGACGGCAAAGCAGCCGGATTTCGCGATTTCGGAAACGCCGCGCTATGTCGGCCGCGCTGTCGCAGCCCTCGCCGCCGACCCCGAGCGTGCCCGCTGGAACGGGCAATCACTGTCCAGCGGGCAGCTCGCGCAGGTCTACGGCTTCACAGATCTCGATGGGTCGCAACCGGACGCGTGGCGCTACATCACCGAAGTGCGCGAAGCCGGAAAGCCCTCGGATACAACCGGCTACAGGTAGCGCCCAGAAAAAAAGCCGCCACGCTTTGAGGCGCGGCGGCTTTATATTTCGCGGCTGAGTATCACGCGTCAGCGCGATACGAAGCAGCTTCCGCCGGCCGCCTTGTAGCGGGTGCAGAGCTGGATGGCCTCATCGCGCGTGTTGGCCGGAATGCGAACCCGGTAATAGGTGCCGAGGCCGTCGATGTCGGCGCGCACGATGTTCACGCCCCTACCCTCGAGCACGTTGCCGTAACGGCGCGCAAGATCCTGGTAGGTAGCCTGCGCGCCCTCGGCGGTCGGCTGCGAGGCGATCTGCATCGACCACGCGCTGGCCCCTGCCGCGGGTGCTGCAGCGGCCGGCGCAGAGACCGGCGTTGCTGCGGGCGTCTGCGTTGCAGGCTGCTGAACCACCGGCTGCTGCGGAGCGGCCGCTGCGGTTTGCTGGGGTTCGCGACGCTGCGAAGGCACGACCGAAACGGTAGCAGGTGTCTCGACCGACGGCCCTTCATCCTGGGCGTCTGCGCCTGCTGGCGCCAGCGGCTGCGCATCGCCAACGGTGGCGGCGGCCAGATTGGTCTGCTCGGGCTGCGCCGGCGTCGGATCCTCGCGCGGCACCATGGTGCCATCCGAGCGAACGACCATTGTGCGAACCCGGCGCGGCGCGACAGCCAGCACGTCGTTGCTGGCTCCGACGCCTTCTGCCTCGGCCACCGGTTCGATGCGATCGTCTGCCTTCGGTGCGGCGGCGGCAACGTTCTGCTCGCCCGCGGCGGGATCGTTTCCTGCGGCCGTCGGCTCTTCGACAGCTTCGCCTATCGCGGACGGGAGCGCTGCCTGCTGCTCGCTGCCGGCCTCGATATTGACCGGTTCCTCGGAGGTGCTGATAAGCCGCTCCTGCTCCGGCGCCGCGTCTGAGGCACCGCCTGTGACACGCTGATAGACCTCGTTGTCCTGGTTCGGGACGGTCGTACCGCCGGGATTTTCCGGCCGCACCTTCATCGGATCGTCGCCGGCGCGCACGATAGCCGGCTCATCGGAACCGCCGCCGAAAAGCGACATCGCGAGGACACCGACGCCGCCAACCACTGCCACGCCCGCAACGACCGCTGCAATCATCAGGTTGCGGTTGCGCGGATAGGTCCGGGCAACCGGCTCGTCCTCGTAGGAGGACATGGCGATCGCCTGTTCGAGATCGGTCTCGTAGTTGAAATCGTCGTCCGCGAACCCGTTATCCGTCTGCCACTGCCCTTCGCCGACAGCGTAGGCATCGGCCGATGGCTGCTGGTGATCATGGGAGGCTTGCGCAGCCGATGCCGAGGAGGCAGCCGTTGCTGCATAGGCAGCGGCTCCGGTGGCCGCGGCTGCAACACCCCACTCGGGTGCGCTCGACGGCTGGGCTGCCGGCGCGGGCTCGTCCATGGACATATCGCCGAACGCCTGTGCGATCTCGCCCTCGAGATCGTCGTAGAGACCGGTCGAAGGCGCCGGTGCGCCATAATCGGGTTCCGGAATGTCGAGATCGTCGACCATGGCCTGGGCGGACTCGGCAACGTCGATGGTCTCGATGTCCGGCGCGGCACTGGCCGCCGCCACCGCTGCCGCCGGAGCAGCCGGGCTGAACGTCCGTTCAGGCTGCCATGTGGCAAGCGCCTCGACGCCGCTGGCCTCGGGCTGCTGCTGCATTTCCGGCTGGCTTTCGGGTTCCTTGATTTCGGGCTCTGAATCGAGACCGAATATCTCGGCGAAGGTATCTTCGAGCGGCGTGTCCGCCTCGGCCTCAAAAGGCGCTTCCTCGGCCTCGTAGGTCTCGGCGGTCAGCGTCTCGGCAGCCGGCGCTTCAGCAGGCTCGGCAGCCGGCGCAGTCTCGCGCATCGCCGCAAAGTTCGAGCGGCCGAATGTGCTGACGGCAGGCTTCCAGTCGTCAGCTGGTGCTTCAGCCGCGCGCGCCGCCGGCATAACGATCGGCTGCGGCTCCTCATGCGCCGCTTCAGGCTGCGCTGAGCCCTCGCCAAGCAATGCACTCAGCTCGTCTTCAAGGCTAAGTTCTGCTGCAACACTCTCTTCGGGTGCGGGTTCCGCCTCATCGGCGGGGGCAAAGAAGACCGGCCCGAATGACTCCTCGCTGGAAGTCGCTTCAGGCTCGCTTTCGGCAAACGGCTCGGGCTGCCAGTCGTCGGCGGCGGGGTCGATCGCGCGTGACGGCACCATGGCAGGCTCGACGGCAGCGGCGAGCTCCTGCTCCAGCATGCCGAAATCCATATCAACCTCGGCCATGCCGTCGTCGCCCTGGGCGACCGCTGGCGAGGATTCCTCCGCCCCGAAATCGACAGGCTCTTCCGTATGCGCAGCTTCGACGGCGTTGTAAGCACCCCCCTCGAAAGTCTCTGCCTCGAAGGCCTCCGGCTCTTCGGAAGGAGCCTCGAACGGGGCGTCATCGCCAACCAGTTCGCGCTCGAGCGACATCTCGAAGTCGTCTTGCACGGGCTCCGGGCTGGGGGCGGCAACCGCCTCCGGCTCCAACGCCGTCTCGATGGCATCGTCCTCGGCCATCTCCGGCTCGGGATCGAAGGCGTGCACCTCATCCTCAACGAAGGCTTCTGCCGCCATGTCGAAATCGATGGAGGCGTCGGCGGCTTCGACCGGCTGGGGCTCGCTATAGTGCTGCGCCGGCTGATACTCTTCCTCGGCCTCGGCAGCATGCTGCCACTCCGGCTCCGGGGCCTGCGGCTCGGGCTCTTCGCTTTTCGGCTCGTCGAATTCCCTGAAATCGAGGTCGCCCATCAGCTCTTTTTCAAGATCGAGGTCGAGGTCGAAATCGTCCTGTGCAACGGGCTTGGCGGGCTCGGGCGCTCTTGGGGCCTGCCCCATGATGCGCGTCAATTCCGCGAAGGGATCGTTGTCCGAAAATTCCGTAAAATCCGAGCGCCTGCTCTGGTTTGTGTCTGCCATGCTTTTTCCCGCACTCATACTGGGTCGGACGCCGGCGACGTCACTTGGGGTTGGCCCTACCAGCGCATTGTGGGTAAAAGGTGACAGAACGTTTGGTGAACCTAGCGCATTTCCGCGGGTGCTTCGGCACCCACCAATGCAAGGCCGGATGTCAAAACATCCGAAACGGCCTGCACCAGACCCAGTCTGGCATGCGTCAATTGTGGGTCGTTAACCTTAACAAACCGTAAGTCCGGGTTGTCGGTGCCGCGATTCCAGTGCGCGTGAAACACCTGCGCGAGATCGTAGAGGTAGAAAGCGAGCCGATGCGGCTCCATGGCCTGGGCCGCGGCCTCGATCAGCCTGGGGTATTCCGTCAGCTTGCGGATGACGGCGATCTCGCCCTCGTCGACCAGCAGCCGGGCGGCCTCCTTCATCGAAGCGCGCTCGATCCAGCTATCGCCAAGCTGCTCCTTCGCCTGCCGGAACACCGAATGACAGCGCGCTGAAGCATACTGCACGTAGAAGACCGGATTGTCCTTCGACTGCTCCGTCACCTTGGCGAAGTCGAAATCGAGCGGCTCGGAATTCTTGCGGTACAGCATCATGAAGCGGATCGGATCGCGGCCGACCTCGTCCACCACCTCGCGCAGCGTGACGAACTCGCCCGAGCGCTTGGACATGCGTACCGGCTCTCCATCACGGAACAGCTTCACGAGGTTGCACAGCAGGATCGTGACATCGACCGTGCCGCCCGAAAGGGCCTTGCCCAGCGCTTCCATGCGCTTGACGTAGCCGCCGTGGTCGGCGCCGAGAATAAATACGAGTTGCTCGAAACCGCGACCGATCTTGTCCTTCATATAGGCGACGTCGGCCGCGAAATAGGTGTAGGCGCCGTCCGACTTGATCAGCGGACGGTCCATGTCGTCGCCGACATCGGTCGAGCGGAACAGCGTCTGCTCGCGGTCTTCCCAGTCGTCGTTCTTCTCGCCCTTGGGCGGCGGCAGCTTGCCCTTGTAGACATGGCCGGACATCGTCAGGTCGTTGATCGCGGTGCGGATCGCCCCGCCATTGCCGGCATGCAGCGAGCGCTCGGAGAAGAACACCTCGTGATTGACGTTGAGCGCGGCAAGGTCCTCACGGATCATCGCCATCATCGCGTCGATCGTCCGGTCCTTGACGAGCGCCAGCGCCTCGGTCTGCGGCATCGACAAAAGCTTCGGGCCGAATTCGTCGGCCAGCGCCTTGCCGACGGGCACCAGATAGTCGCCAGGGTAAAGCCCCGCCGGAATCTCGCCGATGTTTTCACCCAGCGCCTCGCGGTAACGCAGCATCACCGAGTTGGCGAGCACGTCGATCTGCGCGCCGGCGTCGTTGATGTAATATTCCTTGGTCACGTCGTAGCCGGCAAACGCCAGAATGTTGGCCAGCGCATCGCCAACTACCGCGCCACGGCAGTGGCCGACATGCATCGGCCCGGTCGGATTGGCCGACACATACTCGACATTGACCTTCTTGCCGCCGCCGAAGGTCGACCGGCCGTATTCGGTTGCCGCGTCGAGCACGTCGCCGAGCCGCGCCTGCCAGAACCCGTCGGCCAGCCGCAGATTGACGAAGCCGGGTCCAGCCACATCGGCGGCGGCCACGTCCGGGTCATCGCGAAGCGCGCGTGCGATCTGTTCGGCGAGCGCACGCGGGTTCTGACCGAGCCCCTTGGCCAGCACCATCGCCGCGTTCGTCGCCAGGTCGCCATGGCTGGGATCGCGCGGCGGTTCGACGGTGACGCGCGCAAGGTCGGGTCGCTCGCCTGCCGGGGTCTTCAAGTCGAGCGTTTCGATGGCCTTAGCGATGCGGGTCGCGAAATCCGCGAAGATGTTCATGATGACGACTCTGTCGGAATGTGGAAAGGAGCGGCCATAGCGGCCGCAAAGTCGCGCTTCGCCTAGCCCAAATCGGGAGACCGGTCAAACAAGCGCCGGTGCTCCTTGATCGCATAGGTGTCCGTCATGCCGGCGATGAAGTCGGCAACGTCGCGCGCCTTGATCCGGTCTTCCGCTCTATCCAGCCCCTCGCGCCAGCCCTCCGGCATGTCGCGCGGGTTGGCGAAATAGTGGCCGAAGAGATCGCGCACGATCCGGTCCGCACCCTCACGCACCGCCATTACGCTCGGGTGGCGGTAGAGATTGGCATAAAGGAATGTCTTCAGTTCCTTCTCTTTCGCCGCCATGTCGGCCGAGAAGGTGACGACCGGCCGCCCCGCATTGTGAATATCGGCGCTCGATGCCGGCTTGAGCGCATCGAGATTCGCGCGCGCGGTGCCGATCACATCCTCGACCATCGCGGTTATCTGCCGGCGCATCAGTTCGTGGCCGGTTCGCACGTCGTCGAGCCGCGGATACTTGGTACGCACTTCGGCGAGTATCCCCGCAGGCAGCGGCACGGCATCCAGCATGTCCAGGCTGAGCAGCCCCGCGCGCAGCCCGTCGTCTATGTCGTGCGTATTGTAGGCGATGTCGTCGGCAATCGCCGCCGCCTGCGCCTCGACGGACGCGAACCTGTCCAGCTCGAGATCGAACAGCTCGGAAAAGTTGGCGATCGTCGCCGGCACCGGCCCTTTCAGTCCCCTTCCCTCGCCATCCGTCAGCGGCCCGTTGTGCTTGACCAGCCCTTCCAGCGTCTCCCAGCTCAGGTTCAGGCCTTCGAACTCGGCGTAGCGCCGCTCGATGCGGGTGACGATACGCAGCGACTGCGCATTGTGGTCGAAGCCCCCCCACGGCTTCATCATCGCGTCCAGCGCGTCCTCGCCGGTGTGGCCGAAAGGTGTGTGGCCGAAGTCGTGCACCAGCGCGATGGCCTCGGCCAGGTCCTCGTCCACGCACAGTGCCCGCGCCAGCGCGCGCGCGATCTGGGCGACTTCGATCGAATGCGTCAGCCGCGTACGATAATGGTCGCCCTCATGCGCGATGAACACCTGCGTCTTATGTTTGAGCCGCCGGAACGCGGTGGAATGAATGATGCGGTCGCGGTCGCGCTGGAACGGCGTCCGCGTCGGGCTTTCCGGCTCCTGGTAAAAGCGGCCGCGCGTCAAAGCCGGGTCGCATGCATACGCCGCACGCGGCCGGTAGCCGAAGCCGATCCCGTCGAAAGATGCTGACAATTCCGTCACCTGATGCCAAGCCCCGGTCGCCGGCTTGTTGACTTGCCCCTTGCGGCTT
The DNA here is from genome assembly GCF_058448885.1 of Mesorhizobium sp. DxT. Taxonomy (NCBI): domain Bacteria; kingdom Pseudomonadati; phylum Pseudomonadota; class Alphaproteobacteria; order Hyphomicrobiales; family Phyllobacteriaceae; genus Mesorhizobium; species Mesorhizobium sp. DxT. The sequence goes on from NZ_JBZFLJ010000011.1 coordinate 171,870, forward strand.
CATACCTATTGGGAGGATGCAAACGCAAGGTGACAGCCATGGGCGTCGACGCGAAGAGCGGCATGAAAAGCGTTGAAATGAGCGAGACGGCGGCGAAGCGGATCACGCAGATCCTCGCCAAGGAGCCGGACAAGATCGCGCTGCGTGTCTCAGTCGAAGGTGGCGGCTGTTCCGGTTTTTCCTACAAGATGGACCTGGTCGATGCGCGCAACGACGACGACATCGCTATTGAGCGCGATGGTGCGACCGTTCTGATCGACGACCTCTCGCTTGTCTATATGGGCGGCTCGGTCATCGACTTCGTCGACGACCTGATGGGCCAGTCCTTCCAGATCAGGAACCCCAACGCGGTCGCGTCCTGCGGCTGCGGCACCTCGTTCTCGATCTGACGCGATGAAGATCGCCACCTGGAACATCAACGGCGTCAAGGCGCGCATCGACAATCTAGTGCACTGGCTGAATGACAGCCAGCCCGACATCGCCTGCCTGCAGGAAATCAAGACCGTCGACGAGGGCTTTCCCCGCGCCGAGATCGAGGCGCTGGGCTATCAGGTCGAGACACACGGCCAGAAAGGCTTCAACGGCGTCGCCATCCTCTCCAAGCTGCGCTTCGACGAGGTCAATCGCGGCCTTCCGGGGGACGATGAGGACGAGCAGGCGCGGTTCATCGAGGGCGTGTTCTCCACGCCGCATGGTGCTTTGCGTGTCGTCTCGCTTTACCTGCCCAACGGCAACCCCATCACCGAGGATCGCAAATACGGCTACAAGCTGCGCTGGATGGATCGGCTGCATCGTTGGGCGCAGGAACGTCTGGAGCTTGAGGAAGCGCTGGTGCTTGCCGGCGACTACAACGTGATTCCCCAGCCGATCGATGCCAGGCGGCCTGAGGACTGGGTCAACGACGCGCTATTCCAGCCCGAGACTCGCGGCGCGCTGCGCAAGCTGGAATATCTCGGCTTCACGGACGCGATCCGCGCCGTCACCGATGCCGGCGACACCTTCACATTCTGGGATTACCAGGCTGGCGCCTGGCAGAAGAACAACGGAATCCGCATCGATCACCTGCTCCTGTCACCGGAAGCGGCGAACCTTTTCGAGGCGGCATCCATCGAAAAGCATGTGCGTGCCTGGGAAAAGCCGTCGGACCACGTCCCGGCAGTCGCCATTCTTCAGTAAACGGAAGCAGTTCGAGGCCGGTATCGCCGGGCGTCAGTTGGTGCCCTTTGCGAGCATGTCCTGTGCCAGCGCGATTGCCGTGCGGCGGTCGGCCTCGCCGGCAATCGCGAAGGCTTCTTCCTGCATGCCGCGGATCCACTGCTTGTCGGTGGGCTGTGCCCGCTCCAGCGCGGCCGTCATCATGGCCAGCCCCTTCACCGCCTTCCCACTCTGGAAAAGCAGGTTGCCAAGCGTGGCCTGCGCGCCGGCATGGCCCTTCTCGGCGGCAAGCTGCAGCCAGCGCCCAGCCTGCTGGATGCTCGACTTCATGCCGCCCTCGCCGTTGAGGAACATCTTGCCGATCTCGAACTGCGCCTTGGGATTGCGGTAGTTGGCGGCGGCGCGCATGTAATATTCCTGGGCTGCGGCGGCGTTCGGCTGCACCGGCGTGCCGGGGATGCCGCTGCGCGCATAGCCTGCCAGCGCCACCAGCGCGTCCGAGACATAGCTTTCGTCTGGCGAACCCGGCTCCACCTCTTGCGCAGCGATTTCCTGGAAGAACTTGAACGCCTCGTAGTCGTTCTTCGTCACACCATCGCCTTCGGCATACATGCGTGCGAGCTTCCAGCGCGCGCCGAGCTGGCCGTTGTCGGCGGCGTATCGGTATGCTTCGACCGCCTGCTGCTTGTGGCCGCTCTGATAGGCGGAAAAGCCGAGACGGAACACCGCCCACGGGTTGCGCTTCTCCTCGGGGCTGCCGATGACGGACTGGTCCAGCGCGTAGGCCCTGGGCGCCGCAGCACCCATCGCTCCAGCCGCTACCGTACACACAATACCCGCCCTGACGACCGTACCTAGTGACATGATACCCTGTTGCTCCAGCCCCGCCCGGACCCGAATGTCACGCAGGAGACCGCGCAAGCACATACCGGATGGCTGCTGGTCGAATACATCTGCGCTCTCATCGTCATCCTTGCCGCGGACGGCTGCGGCGTTGAATTTTCGTTTGTCGGCAGCTCTGACGGCACCGTTCAATGACGCCCGCGAGCTAGCTCTCGGTTTATGGCGGGAAGTAGGCAAATTTCCTTAAGGCCGGACCATAGCCTATCCGGAGCGAAACGAGTGTTGCCGGAAAGCCACAACGAAAAACGCCAGTGGCAAACCACTGGCGTTCATTCGATCCCATGCCGGTATTTGCGGGAAAACGCCCTATTCCGGCAGGATGCGCACGGCGCCCTTGTCGGCGCTGGCGGCAAACGCGGCATAGGCTTTCAGCGCCGTCGTCACGTTGCGCTTGCGCGGCCCGGCGGGCTTCCAGCCTAGCCTGTCCTGCTCCGCACGGCGGACGGCAAGTTCTTCCTCCGATAGGCGCAGGCTGATCGTGCGATTGGGGATGTCGATATCGATGATGTCGCCGTTACGAACCAGGCCGATCGAGCCGCCCTGCGCCGCCTCAGGCGAGGCATGGCCGATCGAGAGGCCCGACGTGCCGCCGGAGAACCGACCGTCCGTCAGCAGCGCGCAGGTCTTCCCGAGCCCCTTCGATTTCAGGTAGCTGGTCGGGTAGAGCATTTCCTGCATGCCCGGCCCGCCTTTCGGCCCCTCATAGCGGATGACGACGACGTCGCCCGCCTTGACTTCGTTGCTGAGAATCCCCTTCACCGCCGCATCCTGGCTTTCATAGACGACCGCCGGACCGGAGAATTTCAGGATCGACTCGTCCACGCCCGCGGTCTTCACCACGCAGCCGTCCAGCGCGATGTTGCCCTTGAGCACGGCAAGACCGCCATCCTTGGAGAACGGATGTTCGACGGAGCGGATGACGCCCTTTTCGCCGTCGGTGTCGAGTTCGTCCCAGCGGGCCTCCTGGCTGAAGGCTGTTTGGGTCGGGATACCGCCCGGAGCGGCCCGGAAGAACGTCTTCACGGTTTCGCTGGTGGTGCGGGTGATGTCCCAGCGGTCGATGGCGTCGCCCAGCGTCGCTTCGTGAACCGTGGGGCTGTCGCGATGGATCAGACCGCCGCGCTCCAGCTCGCCCAGAATGCGCATGATGCCGCCGGCTCGATGGACGTCTTCCATATGAACGTCGTTCTTCGCAGGCGCGACCTTCGACAAGCATGGTACGTTGCGCGACAGGCGGTCGATGTCTTCCATCGTAAAGTCGATGCCGCCCTCATAGGCCGCGGCCAGGATGTGCAGAACCGTGTTGGTGGAGCCGCCCATCGCGATGTCCAGCGACATGGCATTCTCGAACGCGCGCTTGTTGGCGACATTGCGCGGCAGCACGCTCTCGTCGTCCTGTTCGTAATAGCGCTGTGCCAGATCGACGATCAGATGGCCGGCCTCGACGAAAAGCCGGCGACGGTCGGCATGGGTGGCGAGCGTCGAGCCGTTGCCCGGCAAAGACAGGCCCAGAGCTTCCGTCAGGCAGTTCATGGAATTGGCCGTGAACATGCCGGAGCAGGATCCGCAGGTCGGGCAGGCCGAGCGCTCGATGACTTTCACGTCTTCCTCGCTGACGCTGTCGTCAGCAGCCGCGACCATGGCATCCACCAGATCGAGCGCATGCGTCTTGCCGTTGAGAACGACCTTGCCGGCCTCCATCGGCCCGCCGGAAACGAAGACCGCGGGGATATTGAGGCGCATCGCGGCATTGAGCATGCCGGGCGTGATCTTGTCGCAATTGGAGATGCAGACCATGGCGTCGGCGCAATGCGCGTTGACCATGTATTCGACGCTGTCTGCGATGATCTCGCGCGACGGCAGCGAATAGAGCATGCCGTCATGCCCCATGGCGATGCCGTCGTCGACGGCGATTGTGTTGAATTCCTTGGCCACACCGCCGGCCGCTTCGATCTCGCGTGCGACGAGCTGGCCGAGGTCCTTCAGGTGCACGTGGCCCGGCACGAACTGCGTGAACGAGTTGACCACCGCGATGATCGGCTTGCCGAAGTCGCCATCCTTCATGCCGGTGGCGCGCCAAAGGCCGCGCGCGCCGGCCATGTTGCGGCCGTGGGTGGTGGTGCGTGAACGATAGGCGGGCATGGCGTTTCCAGTTCAACGTTTCTTTGTTGGCCGATACTACCGGCAAACGGCCACGATGTCAGCGACCGTACCGGCGGGTACTCCCCTCCGATACGGCCCTGGCATCATGCCGTCAATAGGCTTCGCCTGGCGCCTGTCAGGCGCGGTCGGTCTCGCCGGCATGGGCGCGCCGTTCCATATCGGCGACCTGCTCCGGCGTGCGTTCCTCGCTGTCGGGCTCCTCCTTGATGAAGATCGACACGAGCACCGAACCGAGAATGAGCACGCCCACCACCCCGAGCGCCAGCTCCGAAGGCAACTTGTACCAGTGCGCCACGATCATCTTGGCACCGACGAAGATCAGCACCAGCGAAAGACCGTGCTTGAGGAAGCGGAACTCCCGCATCATGCCCGACAGCACGAAGAACAGCGCCCTCAGACCCATGATCGCGAACACGTTGGACGAGAACACGATGAACGGATCGTTGGAGATCGCCAGCACCGCCGGGATCGAGTCGATCGCGAACACGAGGTCGGTGATCTCGACCGTCACCAGCACCAGGAACAGCGGCGTCATGAACAGGACGCCGTTGCGCCGGGTCAGGAACTTGGAGCCCTCGTAGTCCTCGGTCACGCGCCCGGTGCTGCGTAGCCATTTGACGACCCGGCTGTTGCCGGGATCGGCCATGTCTCCGTCCGAGGTCATCATCTTGTAGCCGGAGATGAGCAGCACGACGCCGAGGATCATGCCAACCCAGAAGAATTGGTCGACGAGCTTTACGCCCGGCACGATTAGCGACAGCCGCATGACGATGGCGCCCACGATGCCGTAGAAGAGAACGCGGTATTGCGCTTCCTGCGGAACCTTGAAGTAGGCGAAGATCAGGGCGATCACGAAAATATTGTCGAGCGAAAGTGCCTGCTCGACGAGATAGCCCGTCAGGAACTCGGAACCGCGCTGCGGCCCCTCGAAATAGAAGATGCTGGCCGCGAAAAGCATCGCCAGCGAGACATACCCGCCGACGGTCAACAAGGCTTCGCGGGTGGAGATGACGTGGTCCTTGCGGTGCAGGACGAACAGGTCGAAGAAAAGGATCAAGGCGACGAACGCCAGGAATCCGGGCCAGAGCCACTCATGGTCAAACATGTTTTTGGAGTTTCGGTAGCGCTGCGTGGGCGCGTCGTCGATCGGTCCGACATCACAGGCGACGCCTCGCCTGCCAGAGGGGCCCGGCCCGGGTGACTGTGCGGAAAAATGGGCCTATCCCGGCGGAAATTCAAGGCCTTTCAGTCAATATCGGCCGAAAAAGCTGCTCGAGGTCCTTTTCCGGCAAACAAAAAGGCCCGGGGCGCCATGCCCCGGGCCTTTGAAATCGGTCAGCCTGCCGCCAGGCAAGCCGCAAAGCGCTGCTTACCAGCTCAGCTTGTAGCCGACATTCAGCGCATAGGCCCAGCCGCTGTCCACTGCGCGGCCGGCGTTGGCGCCAAACACCTCTTCTGCGGATGTCAGGTAGGAAACGCCGACGCCGCCGCGCAGCTCGCCGCCCCATGTGTCCTTCACCGAACCACCCAGCGCGACGGTCCACGTGTCACTCGACAGGTCCCAGCCCGTGCTCACGCCCTGATCCCAGGTCAGGCTCGCCAGACCCGAAATGCGGTCGTTGAAGGCATGTCCGACGCCTCCGGTGACCGTCCAGCCGTCCTTCCAGTTATAGACATCGAGGCTGTCGGCGGGCGGGAAGTCGGGAACCGACACGGCGAGCTGGTTCTGCACGCTCCAGTCCGTCCACTTGATCGAGCCGAATGCAAGCCAGCCGGGCGCGATGCCGCTCTGAATCTTGAGTTCCAGGTTTTGCGGGAGATTGCCGGTACCGAATGCGGCAGCGTCTACGCTCATCACCGGCAGCGTGAAACGGCCATCGGCCCCGTAAGATGTGGAGGAGCGATAGAGAAGCTGCGTCCTGAAAGCGATCTCGGGGATGTCGTAGGCAACGCCGAGGCGATAGCCATAGTCGGTACCGTCCAGCGCGAGATTGGCGTTGGCCACGCCCGGAATGACCGAATTCACCCGCTCGTAGTCGAAGCGCTCCACGAAGGCACCGCCAATGACGTAGAAATTGCCCCGCTCCATACCGAACTTGGCGGCGCAGGTCAGTGCGAATTCATCGACCGTGAATTCTTCCCTCAGTTTGCCGGGAAGCAGACGCCCCTCGTAATTCACACTGCCGCCATAGGCCTGCGTGTAGGTGCCCGCGCAGCTCAGCGGGTCGAACAGCCGCACCTTTGCGGCAACTGACGGAATGAAATAGCTCTCAGTATAATCCTTGCCGATGAGGCCGGGGTCACCGTCGCTGGTGATCTTCCGGCTTGGACTGACGAACGTCACCCCGGCCCGAAAATCGAACTGTCCCGGTTCGTACAGAATGTCCGTGTCCGCCGAGCCGCGCGAGAAGCCGCCAGCCTGCGCGCTTCCCGCTGCAAGCATCGCAACCGCAAGCAGCGCCCCGCCTATTGCATGATGTCTCATGGAAATCCCTCCTCTATGCCGCTCCCTCGGCACAACCCTGCCGAGAATGCACGAGGAGAGCGCTCCATCAAAGGGGGTAGGCCACGCCACCGGTTGGTTGATGACATGCCCTGGCCGCCGACACCGCTCCTACGGAACCCGTATCGCCGCAACAAACCATAGGTAATCCATTGATATTGCGAGATAAGTTACGGCGCGTCACATTACGGCAACAATAAGCCGGAAATGCACTAGGGCCGCCACATTCCAACATGGCGGCCCTGCTGTCCGTCGATTGAAAGCCGAATCGCGCGCCTAACCGGCCTCGCGCACCCGTGCCAGCGCGGTCTCCAGCTTGGCTTTCGCGTCGACGAGCTCCGCCTGCTTCTCGCGCTCCGCATCCACGACGTCCGGTGCCGCCTTGGCGACGAAGTTCGGGTTGGCGAGCTTCTTTTCGATACGCGCGATCTCGTCGGCGTTTTTGGCGAGTTCCTTGGAGAGCCGCGCCTCCTCCGCCTTGAGGTCGATCAGGTCGCCGAGCGGCAGGCATGCAGTTGCCTCGCCGATCACGATCTGCGCTGCCCCCTTCGGCGCCGTTGCGTCGAACCCGACTTCGCCGATGCGCGCCAGCCGGCGGATAGCCGGGTCGTGCCGGGCAACGCGCTCGCGCGTCGTGGCGTTGGCGCCGACCATGACCAGCGGCGCAGTCGCGGCCGGCGGCACGTTCATTTCCGAACGCACGGAGCGGATGCCGGAGACGAGATCGACCAGCCAGTTGATCTCGGAGGCGGCTTCAGCATCCTCGAAATCGGGCGTCGGCCACGCAGCGTGGCAGAGCAGCGTGTCGCGCTCCTTGCCGGCCGTCTGCGCCCACAGCTCCTCCGTCATGAACGGCATGATCGGGTGGAGCAGCTTGTAGATCTCATCGAGAACATAGGCCATGCAGGCACGGCTTTCGGCCTTGGCCGCCTCGTCCTCGCCGTTGAAGACCGGCTTCAGCAGCTCGACATACCAGTCGCAGAACAGGTTCCAGACGAACCGGTAAGCCGACGCGGAAGCGTCGTTGAAGCGATAGCCGGTGATCCCGTCCGTCACCGCGGTGGTCGTGCGGGTCAGCTCGGTGAGAATCCAGCGGTTTATCGTCAGCTTCGCGTCCTGCGGGCGGAAGTCCGGATTGCCGGCAACGCCATTCATCTCGGCGAAGCGCGTCGCGTTCCAAAGCTTCGTGCCGAAGTTGCGGTAGCCGGCAATGCGTGCCGGGTCGAGCTTCACATCCCTGCCCTGCGCGGCCATGATCGCCAGCGTGAAGCGCAGCGCATCCGCGCCATATTCGTCGATCAGGTCGAGCGGGTCGATGACGTTGCCCTTGGACTTCGACATTTTGGCGCCGTTCTTGTCGCGAACCAGCGCATGGACATAGACCGTGTGGAACGGCTCCTCTTCCATGAAATGCAGTCCCATCATCATCATCCGGGCCACCCAGAAGAAGATGATGTCGAAGCCGGTAACCAGAACGTCGGTCTGGTAGTAGGTGTCGAGCTCTTTCGTCTTTTTCGGCCAGCCGAGCGTCGAGAACGGCCACAGCGCCGACGAGAACCAGGTGTCGAGCACATCCTCGTCGCGCGTCAGGATGTTGCCCGGCTCGAAATTCTCGAGCTGGTCCTTCACCCAGTCACGCCACGGCGTGTCGACGGCGAGATAATATTCGACGGCCTGGTCGAGCGCTTCCTTGTCGGTCTTGGCAACGAAGACGTGCCCGTCCGGTCCGTACCACGCCGGAATGCGATGCCCCCACCAGAGCTGGCGCGAGATGCACCACGGCTCGATGTTCTCCATCCACTCGAAATAGGTCTTTTCCCAGTTCTTCGGCACGAAGTTGGTGCGTCCCTCCCGCACCGACGCGATCGCCGGCTGGGCCAGCGTCTTCGCATCCGCGAACCACTGGTCGGTCAGCATCGGCTCGATCACCACGCCCGAGCGGTCGCCGAAGGGCTGCATGATTTTCTTGCTTTCAACGTAGGGGATGTCGTTGCCCTCGTCGTCCTTGACCGTGACCGCCAGCCCTTCCGCATTGATCGCCTCGACGATCCGCCGACGTGCCTCGAAGCGGTCGAGACCGCGATATTCGTCCGGCACAAGATTGATCCCGTCGACCTCGTCTTCTGCGGGCAAGTCGCCGGATTTGGCGATTTCCAGAGCCCGCGCTGCGTACACCGCATAAGGTTCGCCATCAGCCCGCATGCTCGCGCGCGTGTCCATCAGGCGATAGAGCGGAATGTGATTGCGACGGGCGACCTGATAGTCGTTGAAGTCGTGCGCGCCGGTGATCTTCACCGCGCCCGAGCCGAAGGTCGGGTCCGGATATTCGTCGGTGATGATCGGGATCAGGCGGCGATGCTCTTTCGGGCCGACCGGAATCTCGCACAATTTTCCGACGATCGGCGCATAGCGTTCGTCGGACGGATGCACGGCCACCGCGCCGTCGCCGAGCATCGTTTCGGGCCGGGTCGTGGCGATGGAGATGTAGTTGCGCTCTTCCTGGAAGACGACGTTGCCGTCGGCGTCCTTCTCCACATAGGTATAGGTCTCGCCCCCGGCCAACGGGTATTTGAAGTGCCACATATGGCCGGCGGCTTCCTTGTTCTCGACCTCGAGGTCGGAGATCGCCGTTTCGAATGTCGGGTCCCAGTTGACCAGCCGCTTGCCGCGATAGATCAGCCCTTCGCGGTAGAGCGAGACGAACACCTCGATCACGGCCTCCGACAGGCCGTCGTCCATGGTGAAGCGCTCGCGGTCCCAGTCGCAGGACGCGCCCAACCGCTTGAGCTGGTGCATGATCGAACCGCCGGACTGCTCCTTCCAGCCCCAGACGCGGTCGATGAACTGCTCGCGCCCCATGTCGCGCCTGTTCAGCCCGCTTTCGGCGAGCTGGCGCTCGACCACCATCTGTGTCGCGATGCCCGCATGGTCCATGCCGGGCTGCCACAGCACGTTCTTGCCGCGCATGCGCTCAAAGCGGATCAGGATGTCCTGCAGCGTATTGTTGAGCGCGTGGCCCATATGCAGCGAGCCGGTGACGTTCGGCGGCGGGATCACAATGGTGAAGGCTTCCGCGTCCGGCTTCGAGCCGGCTCCGGCGGCGAATGCGTTCGCATCCTCCCACGCCTGGGCGATCCGGGGTTCGACGGACTTGGCGTCGTAGGTTTTTTCGAGCATCGAAGCGATCCAACGGATTTCGGGAAGAAGATGTGCGCCGGTGTAAACCGGAAGCCCCTCGGCAAGTCAACTGCGCGGCGCGCCACGGGTTCCCGACAGCAAAAACGCCGCCCGAGGGGCGGCGCTGCAAATCACGCTTGGCAGGAAGGGCTCAGCCTCCCCGCGCGACCCGCTCGATCTCCTCGCGCACCAGCTTTTCCACCAGCGTCGGCAGGTTGTTGTCCAGCCAGTCCTGCAGCATCGGCCGCAGCATTTCCTCCGCCATCTCGTCGAACGAACGACGGCGGCTTGCGGCAAACACTTCCGAAAGCTCGCCGAACGCGGCGGCAACCTGCCGCCCCGCCTGGTCGGAGATGATTGCGGGCTTGAGCTGCACGCCCACCGGGTCGGCCTGCTCCTGCGCGTCGCCGCCGGCCGGTGAAATATCCTCGTCATCCAGCGTGACGTCGAGGCTGTCGGCCTCGAATGCGGCTTCCACCATGGCAGGCTCCTGAGGTTCATGGACAGCGGCAGCTTCCGGCGCGGCATCTTCCTTCGCCTCGACGCTGTCGACATAAGCCGACGGCGCTTCAATGCCTGCCATGTCCACCGGCTGCGCCACGGAGGCGACCGGTTCGTCGAGCTCGGCGCGGAACGCCTCGACTTCGTCCGCCGCACCGCCGGCTTCCTGCGCGACATCCTCCTCGCCCGGCTGCCGCGCGGTGTCGCTATCCTCGATGATCCTGCGAATGGACGCGAGAATCTCCTCCATGGAGGGTTCGCGCTGTGCACTTCCGGTCTGTGCCATAACTCAAATCGCCGCCTTCTTGATCCGATTGCCGGCCCCGCCCGCCTGCATGCCAGACAGCGACCGAATCGTCCCTAGGCTAGACGACACTGCGCCGCGAGAGAATCCCCCCTCGCGGCGCAGCGCAGCTTTCGCACAAGTTTGGGTCTTTTGCGTCGCCGGGGACAGGCCTCAGCGGCCGTCGGGCGTGCGCGTGCCGATCCACTTGTCCTTCACGGCATCGTAATGCTCGCGCGGATTGTAGTTTTCGACGGCAAGACCGAGCCGGTCAGGCGAAAGCCGGCCCATCGCGGAAACGATTGCATAGCTGGCCGCCACCACGTCGCGCTCGGCAGAAGCAAGGTTGATCTGGGCGGTGATCACGTCAGCCTGCGCCTCGAGCACGTTGAGCGTCGTGCGCTGGCCGACGTCGCGTTCCTCGATCACGCCGGAGAGCGCGAGCTGCGCGGCGGACACCAGTTCGCGGTTGGCAGCCACCACCTCGCGCGCGGCGACATATTGCGTCCAAGCGGCCGTGACCGCCCGGCGAACGCTGTCACGCGCTACGTCGACCTCGATGCGTGCCTGTCCCAGCGATTCCTTGGACTGGCGCACCTGAGCCGAAACACGCCCACCCTGATAGATCGGGATCGTCAGGTTGAGGCCGATCGATGCGGAATTGGTGGTTCCGTCGCCCACCGCGCCGCCACCGACGCCCGGCAGGTTGGTGTCGCGGAAGCTGCTCGATACGCCTGCCTGCGCGTTCACCTGCGGCAGCAGGGACCCCTCGGTGGCCTTCACCACAAAGGAGGCCGCGTCGACCAGATGCAGTGTCGCGCGGATGGCCGGATGCTCGTTCAGCCCCGCGCCAATGGCCGTTTCGATGCCGTTCGGCAGCAGTTTGGATACAGGCCGCGCACCCTCCAACCGGCCCGGCCTGTCGCCGACGAAGTTGAGGTAGGCGGCTTCGCTGACCTGCACCTGAGCGCGCGCAGCGCTCAACTGGGCAACGGCCGCGGCCTGCTGTGCCTGCGCCTGTGCGACGTCCGTGCGCGTGCCCTCGCCCACCTCGAAACGCGAGGACGCTGCGCGAACCTGCTCGCTGAGGAAGTCCAGGTTGCGCTCGCGGAACACGGCGATCTGGCGATCGCGAAGCACGTCGAGATAGGCGGCCGCCGCATTGAAGAGAATGTCCTGCTCGCTGTTGCGCAGGCTTTCATTGGATGCACGCACTCGCGACTCGGCGGCGCGCACATTGTTCTGCGTCTGGAAGCCGTCGAACAGCGACTGCTGGATTTGCACGCCGAATGAGCCCGCAAGAACCTCGCCGCTGTTGTTGCTGCTGGTATAGGTGAGGCTGCCGGTCGCGCCGATCACCGGACGCCAGCCCGATTTGGCAATCGCAACACCCTCGTCCGTCACGCGCACGCCGGCGCGCGCCGAATTCAGGCTGGAATTGTTCTGATAGGCCTTGGCCATCGCGCCATGAATCGTCTCGGCCAGAGACGGCCCGGCGAAGGATAGAACCCCCGACAATGCAACTGCAGCGAAAAGGCCTTTGCGAACAACAGACACGAACCACCTCTTAAAGTCTCGACGGGACCTGCCTGAAGCACCCCAACCGAATTGATCCATCGCCGTTGTACGACGAGCAACACAACCATCGGACCTCGCATTCAAGCGATTCCGCTCGCTCCCGTGCCCGACGCTATACCACTTTCCCGCTCGAGGGCGTTACACATAGGTAACAATTCAGGACTTTTTAAACTTCAGCGCCCTCTAAAACTCGAATGCGGGCACGCGCCGGAACTCCACCAGAGGCTTGACGGCCGCGTTGAAGCCGTGGCGGCGCGACACCAGGCCGTCCTCCTTGACGTACAGCGTCGCCCAGCCCGAATTGCCCTCGCCGACCACCACGACAAGCCGTCCGCCCTCGTTGAGCTGGTCGAACAGCGCGGAAGAAACCTCATCGACCGCACCGTTGATGAAAATGACGTCGTAGGGCGCCTGCGCGGCGTGACCGTCGGTCAGTGGCCCCTCGACCACGGAAATGTTCTCGCAGCCAAGGCTGGCAAGCACCTCATTGGCGCGCGCTGCAAGCTCCGAATCGCTTTCGACCGCGACCACGAAGCTGGCGATCTTGGAAAGCACGGCGGTCGAGTAGCCGGTTCCACAACCCACATCGAGCACGAGATCGCCGGAGCGCACGCCGGCAAGCTGCAACAGCCGCGCGAAGGGCGACGGCTCCATCAGGAAGCGTGCAGGCTTGCCATCGCGCGCCGGAGCAACCTCCAGATCCTCGTCGATATAGGCAAGCGCACGCTTGGTGGCGGGCACGAAATCCTCACGCGGCAGCGTCAGCATCGCACTCAGAATGGCGACATTCGTCACATCGGTCGTGCGCACCTGGCCATCGACCATCTTGACCCGCTGTTCGTGGAAATCGGTCGTCATGTCTCAACCCGTCCGGCGCCGCGCCGGCGCTCTGCCCAATCGGATAGAACATCGCCTTCCCGGAAAGCCCGGCATCCGCCAGAGGGCGCCCCAACGATGTGCTACATGTTCCGCGCGGGTGTGACAAAATTCGCCCGCACCGTCAATGAAGCACTTAGCGATCCGAATGCCGCACCTCAAGGGCGCCGAACACCCTTTGTCGGATAATGCCGGGCATCTTTTGAGATATACGCGCCCGCCCTTTGCCATCCCGTTCGCCGATGCGGTTGAACCGGCAACGCGCCAGTCGTCCCGCTGCACCGGAAATATCAGCCGATATATGGGAAGAAACCGCCTGGAAGTCGCGAATTGGAGGCCTCGCCCGGAATCGAACCGGGGTGCAAGGATTTGCAGTCCTCTGCGTAACCACTCCGCCACGAGGCCTCGACGCATGCGCGTTTGCAGGCGCCTCAATAGGTTGAGGCGCAAACCGCGTCAAGCGCCGGCTGTCCGTTCTGAAAGAAATCCGCGGCGCCATTCCGAATAAGGTTCACGGAACGCTTCGACCCGCCCGATGCGCTGAAGCCCACCGGCTGCTCTATTCCGGCTTGCCGTTGATCCACTCCACCTTTTGCCCATACAGCGGCACCGTCGAGATCGACATCTTCGCAGAGCCGTCCTGCACCTGCCGCGAATGGGCCAGATAGATCAGCGTGTCGTTGGCCTTGTCGTAGATGCGGTTTACCACCTGTTCCTTCCAGATCAGGCTGATACCCTGCTTGAAGACCTCTTCGCCATCCTCGCCCAGCTCGATTTCGCCGATCGTGATCGGTCCCGTCTGGTTGCACGAAATTGCTGTGTCCGAAGGATTCTCGAAGTAGTTGCCCTTGCGCAGCCGGTCGATGATGCCCCGGTCGAAATAGGAGACATGGCATGTCACGCCATCCACCTCGGGATCCTTGATCGCCTCGACAATGATGTCGTTGCCAGTCCAGTCGACGCCCACCTCGCCAACCTGCTCGGCCCACGCCGTGCCGCACACCGACATCGCGATCGCGAAGCTGCCGAACCAGTTGATTGACCGCATTCCCACTCTCCTTGTTTCGCGCGTCAGCGCCTGTCGTTTGCGTCGAATTGTTGCCGGTCACGCGCACGCCGCCTGCCCCGCCTTTCGGCCCACCACACCTCGAAGCGCCGCCGCCACCGCCGCACTGTCGCGAACTCATAGGAAAGCACGATGAGGCCGACGGGAATCATCCAGAAGCCGAGCACTGGAAGGAAGCCGAACAGACCGAAGAATACCAGCAGCCCGCCGATGACGATGCGCAGCAGACGTGACTGCGGCATGGTGATCTCGCGACCGAGCAACGTGATCGTGCGGGTCCTGCCCTCGTTCTCTTCCGTTTCATCCATCCAATGCCACCTTTCCGGCCCCGCCGGCACGCTGTGTCCGCGACATATGAGGCGCACGTTTGGCCAAAGCCAGTTGGCAAATGACAAAAAGCCGAAAAAATCGCAGAATGGCGCTTTGCAAAGCGGAAAACTGTTTGCTATAGGCTGCCCCGTTCACATGAGCAGGCTATTCCCCGGTAGCTCAGTGGTAGAGCAACCGGCTGTTAACCGGTTGGTCGCTGGTTCGAATCCGGCCCGGGGAGCCACTTTCCATTGATTTCATTGAGTTTTTTGGAAAAATCGGGAAGCTTCCCCGCTTTCCCTCCCCGCTTTTGGCGGCATCGCTCTAGACCAAGGGATCCGATGGAGTCGTCATGAAAACCGAGAGCGAAAAAGAACGAATCAAACACCTTGCCAACTATTTGAATGGACTCGCCGTTGTGTTTTTTGCAGCGGGGAGCATCGGGCCATATGTAGCCTACGCAGGTGATACGGCGACGCCGCGGCACCTTCTACTGCTGGCAGTTGCCCTTGGTGCCGGCACGAGCATTCTTCTCCACCGCTTGGGCAACGTCCTGCTTAAGTCGCTCGATTGAGGGGTACAAACCAAGAGCGGCGCCCCGCCGAAGCCGCGCCGCCCTTGCTGGCCTGCCCGTGTGGTGAATCAGGCGGCCTAATCTACCTCCTCGACCAGATCCTCGCCGATGAACCACGAGCGGATTGGTTTGCCGCGGCTTTCGTATTCAACGAGATAAGACGGCGGGCCTTCGGAAAACTCCGACCGGCCGACAATGACGCCGATGATCGACACCGGCGAGCCGAGGGGCATCCCGTTCTTGGTGTTGGCTTCCGTGTTCATAGCAATGACCCTCCGTTGGAATGACGGAAAGCCTACAGCGGGCTAGGTGGGCGCAATGCTCCACATGCGACACAAAGCATCGAATATGCGGCAAGCCTGAAATGGTACCTACGACGTCAATAGGCGAAAACGCATAATCTGTCAAGCGGGGGATAGGCGAAAACGCATACGGAGCTTCCGCTTGGCGTCATCCAGGGAATCGCCCCATAGTCCAACCGTGGCTGACTGGGCGTTCGGCTACGGATTCGGCAGGAGGGGCGGCCATGAAGAAAGCAGAAGCCGAAAAGGCAATTCGTTACTTGGCAACGCAATGGGCCAATTCACTTTCGAAGGAAGATAGGGAGCACCCTTCATTCTCGACCTTTAAGGCGTGGCTCTCGGCCAATCGGTACTCCGGCTATCTGGACTTCCGATCAGTCATGGGCGCCGATTACGATGCGGAAGCATGGTTTGATGAGGAATTGGGGCAGATGTGGCGAAACTGACGCCGAAGCGCTATTTCTCCAAATGTATTTCGCTAGTACCCACGGATATTTACAAAAGTATCTTTTTGTGGTATCAGCCTCATCGCTTCGGCTTTGATACCAGTTAGCGGTTTTAGGAGTCGGCATGCCGAAGCGATGAGGCTGACCCGAATCAAGCTTAATTTGCTTTTTGCGTATTTAACAGCAAGCAAAGTTATGCTTTTCATCTTAAGCGCAATTGTGTCTGGACTCATTTGGGATGCCTTGAAGCCGATTCTGATGCGGTTATTCTACTATTTTTACTGAATCTTTTCAAGAAAAAGCTTGGCATCGTTCGGCGTTCGGCACGCAACGAAAAAAGGGAGCCAAGCGGCTCCCTTTTCCGTATTGTCACCAGCCGATCCCTGGTTTGTGGTATTTCCCGCTTATCGGGTTGACCCCACAAGGTGCTCGCTCGGACCTGTGCAGCTTTCACCACACCTGATATTTTCTGACCGTGAGGCGTAAACACGGTCAGGGTGTTGCCACCCACTTTCACTTCCAATGTGAATATGGTCCACCTTCGGTACATAGTCAAGCACACGGACATGTGCTTGCTAGGTACGGTTCACAAACCACTGAGAAAACATATGGCTGCCGGTACAGCACATCCGGTGCCTTGAGTTAACAAACCGGCGACGGACGTAATGGACGCCCCGGATGACATCAGGTCATCCACTACGAGCACTCTCTGCCCTTCGATGATAGGAGCATTTTCGGTCAACGCGAGCGGCTGGAAACAAGTCCTGATCTTGGTGTCGATCTTTTTCATCGTGACCAGTTGATTCGGGCTTTTGACGCTTGCGAGACGCCAGTCCGCCAACTGGTCTTTGAACTTCCGCGCCAACTTACCGTTCAGATCGTCAGGCACATTTCCGTCGTACTCTGCAAGCATTTCGCTAACAGTGCGCTTGCGGATGAATATCGGATCTAGAAGCTCCTTATGAACCACATCGCAGATTAGTTCTGCGACCTCCCTAGAGAAATCATACCCCGATGGCATTGGCATAACGACATCAACAGCTATATCGCCAGCAAAGGATGTTAAGACTTCTCTCGCCCTATCCATTATTTGCTGTCTGTACATAGGCATGATTTGGTATCCGCCCATGCCCTTCAGAGCTTTGATTAGCGGATTTCCATCACGATCTTTGTCCCCGTTCTGGTTGCGTCGGAAAATGTGGTGAACGTGGATGCCCGAAAGATCATTGAAAGTCGGGTTGTTCTCCAGCGATGTGTCGACGCGTTTTTGGTGGGTGTGATCGAGTGTAACGAAATTTGTCGCAGATATGTTGATTCCCACGGCTCCCCCGAGCGCGAACTATTGCGCCCGAATGGAATACACTATGGCTCCGGTGTTTTCACTTACCCGTTCTCAAACAGCAACACCCAAACGCGGCGAGCGCACTCGCCGCGCTCGGCTAGGCCCGCTCTCAAACTCGCCGCTTTGCCTTTTTCGCGGACCGCCCCCCTTCGAAAGCGTGCGTGTCCACGATTGAAAATATGACCCCCTCGCGCGCTTGCGCGCGCACGCGAGGAAAAAACTGTATTTGCGCTAGGCGTCGTTTGCCCAGCCGGTCCGCGGCTGGGGGCCTCTAGACTTCAGACCGGCCCGGCCTTCTGGCTGCGCCACCAACGCTTGCCGCCACCTCGATGGCGCTGCGCCAAGTCGCGCAACGCATTTACGATCTCCGCCTTGTCGATGTGGAAGCGTTCCGGATCGCCATGCGAAGGCGCGAGGAATTGCACGGCCAACGCGAGCCTTTCCAGTTCTTCAGTCATATCCGAAAACCCTGTCCGCTTCCTCACGCGCCGGCGAGAGCGACACGAGGTTGACTGCAGTTTCGCGTCCATCGCGTCCAGGCGCCAATTCATATCCGTAGGCGTCGCCCTCGGCGGGAGCGGTGCCGTTCAATGCGGTAATGTGGACGAACGTCCAGCGTTTCGCCGGCAACTGGTCGTCGCTGATAAAGCCGAACCCACGGTCCTGGTTCCAGCGTTTGATGGTGCCAATTGGCATTGTTGATGTTGTCCTGTTTGTTGGGAAAGAAAAGGCGGCCAGCCCGCTATGACTGGCCGCGAATGGCGCACGCCGGAACCCGCTAGGCGGGCTGGATTATGCCGGGTGCACGGGTCGCTGCGGTGGCTGCATGTCTGACAGATGGCGGCCAGCCAACCGCTTGCACGCCGGCGTTCGGCGCAAAGGAGGTTTGCCGCCTAAACTGTTATTCGCTGGTCGCACCGAACTCGCCGTGAACGAAGGCCAGCGGCTGATAAACCGCGAGCGCCAGGCGTTCTTCAATTCGCACCATGATGAGGTTGCGAGCGAAGTAATCTGCGTGCTCGGAACTGAACTCAATCGTCGCCTGTTGCCGGTCGAAAAGCTGCGCGGCATGCCAGTCGGCAACGATGAACTCGTCCTCGCCGATTGCGGTGGTCTCGACAATCGGCAGTCGCCAGGCAACGCCGTCCTGCCCTTTCGCGGGATCCACCCAATATTTCCCCGAGTCCGTCTCGCGGAGAAGGTCCATATCGGCGGCCGCGTTGGGGTGCAGAAGGATGCCGGTTGCGTGATGCTCGGTAAGCCGAACCTGCTGGATGGCACGACGCAGGTAGGCATACTCGTCAGCGTCGCCAGATTTTAGCAAGCCGGTGTTGAATGCGGTCGCCTGCGGCACGATACCATGCAGGTTCACGCCCGTGCCATTACCGTTCAGAAGCTGCGCTTCCTCAACGCGTTTCAGGCCGGCAACGCCGCGGTTTCCGATGTAAGATGCAAGAGCCGGCGTATCGTCGAGAATCTGTTTCGACGCCGTGAAAGTGTGGGCGATGGTCTGAACCTTGGCCGTGCGCAGTTCGAACTTCAGGTCGGACTCGCCCTTCGTTTCGCCCTCAGTCTGCGGCTGGGCACCGTTGGTGTAGTCCGTCTCTTCAGGCCATTCGACGGTATTGCTCGTGGTCGTGCCCGGCGCGATCAGGTCGCGAACCGTCAGCTTGCGTTCCGGCGCATGCACCATGCCCGGCAGACGATGCGCAGGCACCAGCGACGTGCCCGGCGAAGTTATGGCGCCAACGGTCGACGGGCCGGAAGTAATCGCCGCCATGGCTTCGGACAGGCCGCCCTGCAGTTCGATACGCTGGTGACGGCGGCTATTGTAATCGAACTTGCCGAAATCGCGGTTGGCGAGGAGCAACGAGACGACGCCGCCGTTATCGTTGGCCGCAATATAGCTCTCGCTGCGCGCGGCTCTCTTCTCGAGCTCGGAAAGGCGTCCAGCCAATTCGTCGGCGGTTGCTTTGAACTGGTTACCGACGCGCTCGACGGCGGCCATGAGGGGATCAGTTGCCATATTAGAAAGTCTCCTGAAGTTCGGCCCGAATCCAGGCCGGTAAAGGGTGTTGGGTATGGTTTGCCGCGTTGATGGCGCGGAAGTTTGCGGCGCCGCTTAGCGCCTGCTGGCGTTTCACCGCGGCTTCGGTCTCAGCGGGTACGTCGCCCCGATACGGATGGCCGGCTCGCCGTGCGAGTAGGATTGCAGCCGCCGCAACGTCGTGTTTGCCTGCGCCGATCGCCGCAGCGACGTGATCGTCAAACGGCAAGCCTCCATCGTCAGGCGCGTGCTCTATCGCCCGGCGCGCAAGCGCGTCGGCCAATTCTTTCAATTCTTTCATTCTAAATCCTCGATAGGGCGGCGATCGCATCCGCCTGGTGTGGAGCGACGCCTTGGAACTCGGCAGCGATTGCCGCGAGCGTCGGGCCGGTTGCGAAACGCGCGTGTCCATCGTCAGCCGGCTTGCCGTAAACCGCGTGAGCGCCATCGAACGTGGCCGATGCGCCACCGTCTTTGACGATCACGTCGCCGGGTTGCGCCTGGCCTCGCAGTACCGCCGCAATGGCGTCGTGCAGGCCGGTTTCGGCAAGTTCAACGGCGCGGGCCGGTGCGGTGCCGACGCCGTTCTCCGCGAGCACGGCAATAAGCAGGAGCGCCATGTCCGCCTCGATCAGCGATGGCGGTGTCCGCTTTGCGTCCGCCAAAGGCAAGCGGCCCGCGTGCTGGAGCCGGTTCGCGATAGCCGCAACGCGACCGGCCTTCATGCCCAGCCGGCGGGCAAGCATCTGCACGGCTTCCGATAAACGCACGGTTGCCTCCTTGTTTCTGCAAAATCAAAGAAAAAAAGGCCGCTCTCCGGTGTGGAAAGCGGCCCAACGAAGGAAGGCGAAGTTTGACAGAACTCCTTCCTATTCTTTCAGTATATCAAAAACACTAGGCACCCTCGCGCTTACGCTGCAACCCGCATTGGTGTATTGTCGTTTGCGGCGACGCGCAGGCGCCGCTTTGCTTCCAGCTTGCTGCACTCGGCGCATGCCGCGCGCGCAACCGACAGCGTTTCCCATAGCGGCAACTTGTCGGTTTCGCGCTCTACCATTGTCGCGCAAAGCTCTAGCGCCGCCCGCAAGCGTATCCGGCCGGCCTCGGCACGGTGGCGCTGGGGGATTGGCCATGCAGGCGCAAGCTCGCGCATCTCGGCACCTTCCAGGGCGCGCACGACTACACGCGCAAGGCCGCCTAAGCTGCGGAAGCGATGGCGGACTCGGATTGCGGTATCGGCCGCGGCTTCGATTGGAAACAGGGCGAGCGGGTCGCGTGTCGAGTCCACCACGATTCCCCCGCTCGCCGGCGCAAGCGGGTGCCCGCCTTCCGCTTCGTGGTGCAGGTCTCGCTGGAACCAATCGGCAGCGTTTACGTGCCGGGCCGACAACCGGCAGGCGGTGTGCTCTTCGGCCAGAGGTAACCGCATCGGTGCGGCTCGGTGTGGCGGCACAGGGGCGGCCACATACGCGATCGCGGTGCGCGCGGTGTCCTTGGCCGATAAGGGCCGCAGCAGCTCCCACATCGGCCTGCCTGCGGCCTGTGTGGCAGCCCGGCGCGGATTGCCCCTATTCTCGCGTGTCGGGTCGCTGTAGCGCCGTGGGAAGCGGCAGAGCCGGCCGAGCCAATAAACGGGATCCTGCCGCGGCTGCGGTGCTGCGCAGGGCTTGGCGGCGCGCAGGATGGCGCCGGACGGGATTATCCACGCCACGTCACTGCCGCCCTGCTCGGCGCGTTCATAGGCCCTGCCGCCCGGCATGGGGCGCGCCACGCCTTCCGCGCAGAACTGTGCGGGCGCGAACTCTACCATGGCCGTTGCGATCGTTTCGGCCCGCGTGGGTGCCAAGCCGGGAAACTCCTGCCAACTTACTCGCCGGCCCCGATAAGCGCCGCGTTGCGCTATGGGCGCGCCCGTGGTGTCCGTTTTTGGCGTCACATCCGACATGGCCGGACAGCGGGGCCGCGATATGGCGAATGGTATCTTGGCATCATGATCGCGCCAGCGAGCCGCGCGGCGGCGGGTGGCTGCTATGTCAAGCAGCATCGGCTGCTTTCTGGTTGTCGTTAGCGGCCAGAAGCACGGTCGTAGGCAGACGCTGCGGCTCCACCAAGCTGTGCGGGCGCCGGCCTGCCCGGTTCGTGCCGTTGAGGCGCACTAGCCGCTCGTCGCGGTAGGGGATGGCTGCGTCGTGCTCAGCCCAGCGTGCGGCGCGGCGGGCAAGGGTGGTGTCAGTCATGGTATCCTCCTAAAAATAACCTCGAAACCTGCGCCGTTTAACGCGCGCCTCACACGCCGGTCCGCGAAGGGGGCAAGTCTAGACTTTTGATAGGTCGGTGGGGGCCTTCCGAAGTCGGCGCGCGGCCCGCGCAGGGGAACGGTCGAGGCCCATCGCGCGCATTTTTCCGATTGAAAATATGACCCCTGGCGGCCCGTCATGCGGCTTCGTCGAAGCGCAGATGCTCGTAGCAGCGCATGACGCTTTCGCCCTCCGCAAGCACCCTGCGAACAACCCACAAGGCGACGCCGGTATCGCCTTTCGTGACACCTAGCACCTCAACCTTTTCGCCATCGGCGAGCGCCGCCATGCGCGACTTCCGAAATAGTGAAATCATGAAATCTGAACTCCCAAATATTGTTCAAGTTTGAACGGACGGATAGGACGGACGCCTTAAGGAAAAGTCCTATCCGTCCGGTCAGCATTGCTGTCCTATTTTTGCTCCATCTCGCGCCCGGAAGGGTGCCTATCCTGGGGATAGGCGCCCCTGTTTTCCGGTACTGCGGACGGTTTTGGCTCTCCGGACAAATCTGGATTTATCCGGATTTATCCGTATCCGTCCGGTCGGCCTCCAACCGCCAAAGCCACTCGGTTTCGCCCCATGTTCCGGCACAATAGGCGCCGGATTCCGTTGCTCGCCGAACGGCATCGGTAAAGCGACGCCGCAGATTGTCGGCACGTTTCACGGGGTCGCTCTGGCCGGTGACGTACCGGCTTTCGAATTCCGGCTTAACGTCTTCAAGGCGAACGGCCCGCACGAGCGGCGCGTCTGCTTCGCCGTGAACGCGGACAGATTCGGATTTGTCCGCAAATGTCGCATCGACGGCATCGCGGAATGGCCGGTCGGTTTTGCTCGCCTTCGCCTTCTTCGGTGCCGCCTTCCGGTCGGTGTCGAAATCCAGAACGAGCGAGGTGATTGGCGTGCCATCATCACGCTGCCCGATTACGACCGACTCTGCATGGATGGCAGCAATCGGCCCTTCAGGTGCATCGCGGCTTTTCGTGAGGTGTAGGAAGTGGTTCGCAGTCAGCCCCGTGATTTCGTCGCGGTCGCAGGCAAGCATCAAGGCGAAGTCGGCACCGGCCCTTGCGTTGGACGAGCCGCGCAATCCCGCGGACGCATTCTTGCCAGCGTGGTGGACGAGGATGACGACACAATCCAGCTTCTTCGAAATTGGCTGGAGCGCGTCAAAGACCTTTTGCCAGGCGCCGGGGTCGTTTTCCTTGTCCTCCGGAATCATGCCGGCGGCGGCAACGGTATCGACAATCAACGCGACAAGCGGCTGGCCGAAATTCTGCCGCATGACAGTGGCGGCATCGGTCAGGCGAGATGCCAGCGCCGTGTATGCGGCCTCGTCGGAAATCGCGCCCATTCCCGTCAGCATGTAGAACGGAACGTCGGCGGTGGGGTTCTCGAGCTTCATGCGGCGAGCCTTCATGCGGCCCTCGATTGTTCCCTCGCCTTCAGCGGCTAGGTACACAACGCCGCCAACGCGCTCGATTTCCCGGCCCGCAAGAGGTTCGCCGGTCATGAAGCATGTGGCAGCATGAATGGCGAAGAACGTTTTGTAGGCGCCCGACTGGCCGCCGAAGAAACCAACGCCCGTGCGGGGCATGGTGTCGCGGACCAGTTCCGGCTTTGGAATAAAAGGCCGGTCCTCGCCGATAAAGACGAGTTGCCCGCGCGGCTTGTTATCATTCGCCGCCGCCGGCTTTCCCGGAACCGGAACCGGCTGGAATTGTCCGCCGGGTTCCGACTTGAATGCACTCAAATTTCCCATGTAATTAAGCCGCCTCTGAAATGATGTCGGCGAAGTCCGCGCCAACCTGGTCGATGATGTTGATGGTGGTTTCGCGCTCGGCTGCATGCCATCTGCGAGCGCATTCGTTTGCGGCCCGTTGGCCGGTGCCGCTCGCGTCGTTATCCGCGAAGATTGTCAGCGCCTCGATGCCGTCCAGGACCGGGAAGCGCTCCAGCGTGTTCGCGCTAAGCGTTGCCCAGACAGGCCGTCCGGGCGCCGCTAATGCGGTCTCGATGCCCTCGGCGATTGCAAGCCCGGTCGTCACATCGTCGTCGCTGGAAAGCCGCACAACTCCGCCTCCGGCGCGGCCATGCATCTTCCGGCCGGTCTTCTTTCCGTCCCGGTCGAGATAGGTACAGTGGACGCCACAAGGGTCGCCGGTGGCGATGTCGGTGATGAGCGCAATCATGGCACGGCCGCCAGGATAGAACCGTAGGGCATCGCCTTCGTAGGAAAGGCCACGCGATGCTAGGTAGATCTCGGCGAGTGTGCCGGCCACCGGCTTGCTGCGCGCCCACATCGACAAGGCGTCGCGCTGCTTGCGCAGCTTGTCGATGTCAATGCGGGGGGTGTCGTCGACGTGTATCGTATCCGGCCGTGCCCAATCCCGTGAAAGGCCGAGCCGCTCGCGCACATAGTCCTTGCAGTCCCGCCAATCGTCGCCTGCGAATGACGTGACGCGAAGCCCGTCACCAACGTCAACAAATCTGACGACGAGAGAGCGGTCTTTCGAGCTATGCCCTGGGCCAGGGCATCGAATGGCGCGGCCCGACACCTCGCCGCCCAATAGCTGGGCCGCGTGTTGCAGGTTCATTTTGCCACCTCAAAGGTATGTGGATTTTAGGGCTTTGCCGGCTTCGCGCCGGTCGTTCTTCTTGGCGCTGGTGCGCTACGCGGCACGCCTTTCGGCAATGCGAGCGTCAATCCATTCGCATACTTCCGATTTTACGAAGGCGACACGACGATCGCCGAGCGGTACAGCCTGGGGAAAGCGTCCTTCGGCACGATACCTGTTGAGCATGGTGCGCGACATACTCGTCATGGCCGCGGCTTGTTTGACGTTAACTAGCACAGCGTTATCGTTCGCAGGCGTCATGAAACCTCCTCGCGCCGGACAGAGTCCGAGCGCAGACAAATTATGTTTATGGATGGCTGGTTGAATGGCCGGGCGTTGGACCGAGGTTGCTTCGCGCGAAGCGCGGCCACGTCTCGTGCGGCTACGACTGCAGTTGCAGTGGTTTAGGTGGACATTGATTCCACGACGACCACTCTATGCGTTTTCGCCTATTGTGTCAACCCCGTTTCATAGATTTTTTCGTTTGTCAATGGTGTAATTTGCGCTTTTTACTTTGCTATGTAAGCCGCCCAATCGGCCATCAACTCGCGCCGCTTCTCCAACGCATCACCGCGCGCATAGGCGCGCTCTACGGCGTCACCAACGGCATGCGAAAGCGCCATCTCCACTAGTTCGCGCGGATGACTGGATATTTCGGTGCCCCAGTCTTTGAAACTGGAGCGGAAGCCGTGCGGCGTGGCGATCTTCGGGCGCCCCTCCCCGTCAAGCTCCTTCGGGTCAACGTATCCCGTGTGCCCCGCCCTCAATTCAGCGGCATGCATATCCTTCACGACCTTGGCCAGCGTCATGTCGGAAAGCTCGCCACCGCGAGGGGCCGGAAACACAAGGTCATTACCCTCAAAGCGCGGGATGGATTTTAGCAATTGCACCGCCTCCGATGACAAAGGCACGCGATTCGGCCTCTTGCCGGACTTTGTCCGTTTCGCCGGGACAATCCACAACTGCCGTTCAAAGTCGATTTCATCCCACCTCGCGCCTCGGGCCTCGCCGCTCCTGACTGCGGTGAGGATGGCGAATTCCAACGCACGCGCGCCCATGCCCTTGCGCATCCGAAGGTGCTTCATGAAGGCCGCCATCCGCCCATACGGCAACGCGGCGTGGTGAGCGCCGTTGGTAAGCGCTTCGGGCTTGTGAAAGATGTGCTCCAGGTTGCCCTTCCAGCGGGCGGGGTTCTCGCCGTCGCGCAATCCCCTCACCTTCGCGGCGTCAAGCACCTGCTCAAGCCGCTCTCGCAGTTTCTTGGCGGTCTCTTGCTTGGTGCCCCATAGCGGCTCGAGAACGGCAATCACGTCGTCGGTTGCGATGTCCTTTGGCAACATCGATCGCAACGGCGCCGCGTGATTTCCGAGAGAGTTGCGCCAACTGGCTTCGGTCTTTCCGCCGCGCCATTTGCCAGCCTTCACGGCCGCGTCAATATAATCGTCGGCGAACTCCCCGAACGTCTGGCCGGCGGCCTTCACCTTCACGGATTCTGCGTCCGCCACGCCGCGCCGGTGCGCAATAGGGTCGATACCCTGCCGCAAGAGCGCGCGCGCGTCCTCGGCCGCCTGTCGGGCATCAGCAAGGCCAACCGAATGCAATGGGCCTATGCCAAGCTCGCGGCGCCTGCCGGCGTGGCGATAGTCGAGAATCCAATAGCGGCCTCGGCCCTTTGTCACCAGCCACAAGCCACCGCCGTCGCGCAATTTCTTCGCCTTGCTCGCCGCGATCGTTTTAACCGTCAGAACGTTACGGGTATGGTTCCCCATTATGGCTCCCCGCCCTCGCTTTCCCCACTTTTTCCCCGTTATTGGGGTCGGCGCTAGCGATAGCATGACCAATAAGGATTCGCAACGAAATCCCTGTATCGCAAGGGATGGCGCGTTTACATCATGGACAACATGGGACAACAAAAACCCTATCAAGGCTCCGGCCCGGGGAGCCACTTTTTCCAGGATTTGCAGCATCTGAGCGCGCTTCGGCCCGAGCGCCGACCGCAGTGTTTTCGAGCCTGCCGGGGCGCCCCCGCCCGCGTTCCCCGGCAGACCCTTGCCTGACGTTCGCCCCATGGACCCCCGTCAGGGCCGGCATGTGCCGACATGGACGACGAAGCAAGCGACGTGCCCGCCGCCATGTCCCAAAACGGGGCAGCATCGATGCGCCCGTGGCGAAACCTGCCAAATACCTTTTGCCGGCATGGCAGCAGCGGTTGGTCCAGCCTCTTGCAGAATTGCGCGAACGCATGACAAATTGCGGCCTGAAAACGTTTGCCTTTCGGGCGACATGCCGCAAGGCGGGCCCGTGCCGCTACGGATTACAGAGGACGCAACCATGTCGGCAGCAACTCCGGACGTTTCCGGCGAAACGTCTGCAATCAGGCTTGATGCCGCCAACTTCGCCGAGGTGACGCGCGGTATGCCGGTTCGTGCGCGCATGATGCTGTCGGTCGCGATGGGCCTGCCGCGCGGCGCGCTCACGGTGCGCACCCCCGAGGGTCTTGTGCTGGAGATGGGAGGCAAGGCCCCCGGCCCGCATGGCGAGGTGATTCTGCACAACTGGAACCTGCCCGGCCGCGCCTTCACCGGCGCCACCATCGGCGTCGCCGAATCCTACATGGACGGCGACTGGGAAAGCCCGGACGTCACCACGCTGCTGGAACTCTTCGTCATCAACGAGGAGGCCGGCGAGACGGTGGCCGGCGGCGCGAGCTGGCTGCTGACGGCCCTGCAGCGCGTCCGCCACTGGCTCAACCAGAACACACGCACCGGCTCCAGGCGCAACATCTCGGCCCATTACGACCTGGGCAACGCCTTTTATAAGGAGTGGCTCGATCCTTCGATGACCTATTCGTCGGCGCTCTATTCAACAGGCGCCAACGATCTGGAGAGCGCGCAGGCGGCCAAATACAGGGCACTGGCGCAGGATGCCGGCATCGGCCCCGGCGATCATGTGCTCGAGATCGGCTGCGGCTGGGGCGGCTTTGCCGAATTCGTCGCGCGCGAGATCGGTTGCCGCGTCACCGGACTGACGATCAGCCGCGAGCAGCACGACTTCGCCAAGGCCCGGATCGCACGGGCCGGCCTGTCCGACCGCGTCGAGATCAAGTTCCAGGACTATCGCGACGAGACCGGCCGCTACGACCGCATCGCCTCTATCGAGATGTTCGAGGCGGTCGGCGAGAAATACTGGCCCGTCTTCTTCGGCAAGGTGAAGGACTGCCTCAAGGCCGGCGGCACGGCCGGCATGCAGATCATCACCATCAAGGAACATGCGTTCCAGCGCTATCGGGCAAGGCCGGATTTCATCCAGCGCTACGTCTTTCCCGGCGGCATGCTGCCGACGCCGTCGATCCTGAAGGCGCTGGGCGCCGACCACGGCCTCACCTTCGCGCGCGAGCGCGTCTTCCCGCAGGACTATGCCCGCACGCTCGCCGAGTGGCGCACGCGCTTCCGGGGATCGTGGGAAAAGATCGTGCCCCTCGGCTTCGACGACCGCTTCCGCAAGCTGTGGGAGTTCTACCTGCATTATTGCGAGGCCGGCTTCCGGGCCGAATACATCGACGTGCGCCAGGTCATATACAAGGCCTGAGAGCCGGCGGCGGGATCGCCTATTGATCTGCCGCAAGGCTTCGTGAAAGGATGTATACAGAGCGGGGAGGAAACGCGGCAGCCGCACAGGCGCCGGGTAACGCTCATGGAGGAGACAAGGCATCATGAAGCAACTTTTGGCTGCATCCGTTTTCGCGGGGCTCCTTGCGACGACGGCGTTCGCGCAGGACACCTACAATCTGAAGTTCCAGAGCAGTGACACGTCGGGCACCGCCGCCTTCGAAGTCCAGCAGGACTGGGCCAAGCACGTGGGCGAGCTTTCGGACGGACGCATCACGGTGGAGATGCTGCCGGTCGGCTCGATCGTCGAATACAACGAAACGCTCGACGCCGTCGGCGCCGGCATTCTCGACGGCCATATCACCGACAGCTCCTATTTCACCGGCAAGGACGCTGCCTTCGCGCTGATCGGCAATCCGGTGGGGGCCTATTCGAGCCCCGAGGAACTGCGCGCCTTCTTCAATGACGGTGGTGGCACCGAGCTCTACAACGAAATCCTCGCGCCTTACGGCGTGCACTTCATCGGCCCCGCCGCCCAGACCGCCGAGGCGATCCCGTCCAAGGTGCCGATCGACAGTGTCGAGGACTTCAAGGGCGTGAAGATGCGCGCTCCGGAAGGCATGGTGCAGTCGGCCTTTGCAGCCGCAGGCGCCTCGCCCGTCAACCTGCCCCAGTCGGAGGTCTTCACGTCGCTCGACAAGGGCGTCATCAGCGCCGCCGACGCGACCACGCTCGCGACCAACGATTCCATGGGTCTGCACGACGTCGCCAAGCATCCCATCTGGCCGGGCTTCCATTCCCTGCCGCTCAACGAGGTGTCGATCACCAAGGCGACCTGGGACGGCATGCCGGACGACCTGAAGGAAGTCCTCACCCAGTCGGTCAAGGACTATGCGGAGGACCTGGCCACGCGCATCCGCGCACGCGACGAAGAGGTGGCTGAAAAGCTGCGCGCGCAGGGCGACGTGACCATCCACACCTGGTCGGAGGAGGAAAAGAAGAAGTTCCGCCAGATCGCCCAGGAGCAGTGGCAGCCTTACGGCGAGCGTTCGGAGAACGCGCAGAAGGTCTACGAAAAGCTCACGACCTACCTGAAGTCCGCGGGACTTCTCTGACGCCTATCGGGCTTTGACTGACACGGCCGGGTGGCGGGCCCGGCCGGCAATGCGAGGAGAATCGGCATGGCTTCCGGGGACAATCCTCGCGAGGAGGTGCGGGACGAGGCGCACGATACGCTTTCGCGGCTCCTGATTCCGTTGGCGCCCGTTTTCGCCGCGGCCTTCCTGCTCATCACCGCCTTCACCTTTTACGAAGTGGTGATGCGCTACGTCTTCAATGCCCCCACCATCTGGGTGCACGAAACGACGACAGCCCTCACTGCGCTTTGCTTCGCCTTTGGCGGGGCCTACTGCCTGGGCACCAACCGCCATATCCGCGTCGTGCTGATCTACGATTCCGTCTCGCAGCGCGTGAAGCGTCTGCTCGATGTCGCCATCAGTCTTGTCGGCGCTGCGGCCTGCGCCCTCATGGCATGGGCCGCGTGGAGCTTTGCATACAAGGCCTTCTTCACGCCGACCGGCCAGATGCACCTGGAGACCAGCGGCAGTGCCTGGAATCCGCCGACGCCGGCGATTGTAAAAGCCGTGCTGTTCCTCATCCTCTGCGTCATGTGCATCCAGTTCCTGCTCCAGGCCATCGCCCATCTGCGGCGCAAGCCCACCGATGAAAACCGCAGCCCGGAGCAGGAGCTCGGCGATGCTTGATCTTCAGTCCCTCGGCATCGGCGGGGGCAGCGTTGCCATGTTCGGCATGCTGCTGGTGCTGTTGCTCACCGGCATGCCGCTGGCATTCGTCACAATTCTGGTGGCGTTGATCTTCGCGCTCGGCTGGTTCGGCCCGATGGCGGTGCCGATCGTCACCACGCGCGTCTACTCCTTCATCATGCAGTACGTCTTCGTGTCGATCCCGATGTTCGTGCTGATGGCGTCGATCCTCGACCGGTCCG
The DNA here is from genome assembly GCF_058448885.1 of Mesorhizobium sp. DxT. NCBI lineage: Bacteria > Pseudomonadati > Pseudomonadota > Alphaproteobacteria > Hyphomicrobiales > Phyllobacteriaceae > Mesorhizobium > Mesorhizobium sp. DxT. The sequence continues at coordinate 201,621 of NZ_JBZFLJ010000011.1, forward strand.
GCATCGCGCGCGACCTGTTCGACGCAATGCGGCTGGTGGGCGGGCGCATCCGCGGCGGCGTCGGCGTTCAGACGCTGCTTGTGGCCGTCGTACTGGCGGCAATGTCCGGCATCATCGGCGGCGAGATCGTGCTGCTCGGCCTGCTCGCGCTGCCCCAGATGCTGCGTCTTGGCTACGACCGGCGTCTGGCTATTGGCATCGTCTGCGCCGGCGGCGCGCTCGGCACGATGATCCCACCATCCATCGTGCTCATCATCTACGGCCTGTCGGCCAGCGTTTCGATCGCCGAGCTTTTCACCGCCTCCTTCCTGCCGGGCCTGCTCCTTGCCGCGCTCTATGCGACCTATGTGCTCGCCATCGTCTATTTCCGGCCGGAGATGGCGCCGATACCGACCCAGCAGGAGCAGATGCCGTTTGCCGACAAGCTGAAGCTTCTGAAAGGGCTGTTCCTGCCGCTTCTGGTCGTGGTCTTCGTGCTTGGCTCCATCTATGGCGGCATCGCGTCCGTCACCGAGGCATCGGCCATCGGCGTCGTCGGCGTTATCCTGTCGACGGTGCTGCGCGGCGAGTTCTCCATGAAGATGATGCTCGACGCATCCATGCAGACACTGCGCACCTGCGGCATGATCGTCTGGATCGGCATCGGCGCAACAGCACTGATCGGCGTCTACAACCTCATGGGCGGCATCAACTTCATCAAGGAACTGCTTCTCGGTGTTTCCGAAACGCCGATCGTCATCATTCTGGTGATGATGCTCATCCTTGCCGTGCTCGGCATGTTCCTCGACTGGGTCGGCATCGCACTGCTGACGATCCCGATCTTTGCGCCCATCGTGAAGGAGCTCGGCTACGATCCGGTCTGGTTCGGCGTGCTGTTCGCGCTCAACATGCAGATCTCGTTCCTGTCGCCGCCATTCGGGCCGGCCGCGTTCTACCTGAAAAGCGTCGCCCCGCCCGACATATCGCTGGGCACCATATTCAGGTCGCTGCTGCCCTTCATCGCGCTGCAGGCCGTGGCGCTGGTGCTGGTTCTGCTCTTCCCGTCGCTGGCGCTCTGGTATCGGTGACAAACCGCCGCCCGTCGGTCTCAACCGGCGAGATTGGGCAGGAGGTAGAGCCCCAGCGCCAGCAGCGCCGAGAACAGGACGACGCGGAACCGCGCCTCGGACAGATGGCCCCTCACCTTCTGCCCGATCACCATGCCGGCGATGGCCGGCAGCAGTGCGACGGCCGACTGCGCACCGAGCGTCGCGTTGAGCAACCCGTTGCCGCCGAGCGCGACCGCAAGCGCCGCCGTGGACAGCACGAACAGAATGCCCATCGCCTGCACAAGTGCGTCGCGCGGCATGCCGGTCGCCTGCAGATACATCACACCCGGCACGACGAACGATCCGGTCATGCCGGTCAGCACGCCGTTTGTCGCGCCGAAGACGGAACCGACCCATGGCTGGCGCGCCGCCGGCACGGTGAAGCGCAACCCTGACAGGTTGAGCACGGCATACACGATCAGGATTACGCCCAACAGGCCTGCGAGCACGTTGGTATCGAGCCGCGACAGACCGAGAGCACCGATCCACACGGTCAGCGTCGCAAGCGCGAAGAACTGCCAGTTGCGCCGCAGGATCGAGAGCGCGTTGCCCCCGGCAAGCGCCTGCCAGAGATTGGTCGCAAACGACGGCACCAGCAGCAGCGCCATCGCCTGCGGCAGCCCGAGCACCGCTGTCAGAAGCGCCAGGCTGATCGTGGGCAGTCCAAGTCCGACCACGCCCTTGACGAAGCCCGCCAGAAGGAAAGTCGCGCAGATTGCGAGAAGGATGGAAGGATCGGTCATCGGGGCTCCGTCGGCTGCGGCGACATTGTATCGCCACGCCGACGGAAACAAGAGCCACAGGACCGGCTGCCGCCGATCCTGTCTGGCGCCCTTAGAGCGTGATGCGATACTTCGCGAAACCGTCGGCGCCCTCGCCCGCGGCCTCGATCGCCACGCCGGTCACCTCGCCGATGAAGGCCTCGGCCTTAGGGCCGGTCTCGAACACGACAGTCGTACCTTCCAGGGGCACGAAGTTCCAGTTCGCGTCGGCCTTCGGGTTGATGGTGCCCTGCTCCACGATGTAGCGCACGATCACGTCGCGGTTGGTGTCTGGTGCCTCGAACACCACCTTGTCGGGGCCGATCTCGGGAAAGTTGCCGCCACCGCCGGCGCGGTAGTTGTTGGAGGCCACAACGAAACGCGCCTCCGCATCGATCGGCGCGCCGTCGAACTGCAAGTCCACGATACGGCTCGAATCGGCGTTCTGCAGCTCGCCCTTGGAGGTGTATTTCGCCGGCTGCGAAAGGTCGATGCGGTAGGTAACGCCGTCGATCACGTCGAAATTGTAGGACGGGAAGTCGGGGTTGATGAGGGGCTGGTCGGTGCCGCCCGCCTCGACCTGGTTGAAGATGCCGGCTGACATTTCCAGCCACTCCTTCACCTGCGCACCGGTAATCACCACCGCCTGCACCGTGTTGGGATAGAGATAGAGGTCGGCCACGTTGCGGATCGCCACGTCTCCCGGCGGAACGTCGGTGTAATAATCAGGCCCGCCGCGCCCGCCGGCCTTGAAGGGAGCGGCAGCCGAAAGCACCGGAAGCTCGGCATATTCCGTGTCCTTCAGCATGTCGGTGATGTACCAGACCTGCGCCTGGCTCACGATCTGCACCGACGGGTCGTCGGCGACCAGCGCAAAATACGAATGCAGGTGCGCATCCGTCTTGCCGACCGGCGCGCGCACGTAAGCCAGCGTCGCCTCGTGGTCGGCGCGCACCGCGTCTTCCACCGCCGCCACGCTTTCCACCAGCGCCTTCGTCTTGCCGTCGACGCGCTCCGAGATCGGCCGCGCCTCGCTGGTCGAACTCACCACCCGCCAGCTATTGCCGTCGCGCTCCAGCAGTAGGTCGAGCAGGCCGAGATGCGAGCCCCAGAAGCCGCCCATCACGCCCGGTTTGCCGCCGATCGTACCGGCCGCGTTGTCGACGCCTTCCACGCCGTCGAACTGCGGCCCGGGGAACGCAAGATGGCTGTGGCCGGTCACCAGCGCGTCGATCCCGTCGATGCCGGCGAGCTGGATCGATGCGTTCTCGAGGTTCTCCTCGTAACCCATCGGCCCCATGCCGGAGTGCGAGAGCGCGATGATGATGTCGGCGCCCTCCTCCCTCATCTGCGGCACCCAGGCCTCCGCGGCCTTGACGATGTCACGGGTCGCCGCCTTGCCGACGAGGTGGCGCGAATCCCAGTTCATGATCTGCGGCGGCACGAAGCCGATCAGGCCGACCCGCACGGGATGCGATTGCCCCGCGCCGTCGGTCACCGTCTTGTCGAGGATCAGATAAGGCTTGAGGAAAAGCTCGTCCTCGCGCGCGTTGCCGGCAAGCTGCCCCTTGGTGACGTTGGCGCAGACCACGGGAAAGTTGGCGCCCGCGATCGTGTTCATCATGAAGTCGAGCCCGTAGTTGAACTCGTGGTTGCCCAGCGTCGAGGCGTCGTAACCGAGCACGTTCATGCCGGCGATGATAGGATGGATGTCTCCCGCCTTCATGCCCCGCTCATAGGCGATGTAGTCGCCCATCGGGTTGCCCTGCAGGAAGTCGCCATTGTCGACCAGCATCGCGTTGGTCGCCTCGGCGCGGATCGCCTCGATGATCGAGGCCGTGCGCGCAAGGCCCATCGTGTCGTTGGGCCGGTCGCCATAATAGTCGTAGGGGAAGACGTGGACGTGCAGGTCCGTCGTTTCCATGATCCGCAGATGCGCCTGGTTGGCCTGCGCCCGCGCCGAGAACGGGTGCAGCATCACGACCGCGCCCGCGGCTGCGGAACCGGCCAGGAAAGTGCGGCGGGAAATGGCAGGTATCGTCGCGAACATTGTCGTTCTCCGTCTGGATATTTGCTCTTGGACGTGAAGGGGCGCAACGAGTGTCGCGCCGTCGGAACAATGAGTCCAGCAGCTTCGCGTGACGCGCCGATGAAATTTTGCCGGCTCATTGCCCCATCCAACCCACGCCTCACGCCATATCCGGCTTCATGCCGACATGGGTGCGGTCGATCACCTCGCGCAGCGCGAATGACGAGTTGATCTTGGTGACGTGCGGCATCGCCGTCAGCCATTCCTTATGGATGCGCTCATAGTCCTCGAGATCGCGCGCGGCGATACGTAGGATGTAGTCGTATTCGCCCGACATCAGGTGGCACGACAGCACGTTCGGGCAGCGTTTCACCGCCGCCTCGAAATCGGCCAGCGTCTTTTCGAACTGCCCCGACAGCGAGATATGCACGATCGCCGTCATCCGGTGACCGAGTGCGGCGTTGGAAAGGCGCGCGTGATAGCCCCGTATCACGCCTTCCTTTTCCAGATTGTCGAGCCGGCGCGAACAGGCGGATTGCGACAGCCCCACAGCCTCCGCAAGCGCGGCATTGGAAATTCGGCCATCCTTCTGCAAAGCTTCAAGAATAGCGATATCGATCCTGTCTCGGGTCATAAACCGTGACTCCTCCCGCGAGAACTCCATTTTGCGCAAGAATATACGAAACCGACGGTCCCGAACACTCCTATTCGCAAACACGTTCCACGGCAGGCGTGTTAACAATTTCCCTCAGGGAACATAACGTCAAATGCGAGGAAGAGCGCCAATGCGCGTCGGCTGCCCCAAGGAAATCAAGAACCACGAATACCGCGTCGGCCTCACCCCCGGCTCGGTCCGCGAATATGTCACCCATGGCCACGACGTGCTCGTCGAGACCGGCGCGGGCGCCGGTATCGGCGCCGATGACGCCGCTTACATGGCCGCCGGCGCGAAGATCGCGAAGACGGCCGCGGAAGTGTTCGCCAAGTCGGACATGATCGTGAAGGTCAAGGAGCCGCAGCCCTCGGAATGGGTGCAGCTCCGCGAAGGCCAGATCCTCTACACCTATCTCCACCTCGCACCCGATCCGGCACAGACCAGCGGCCTCGTAGAGTCCGGCGTCACCGCGATCGCCTACGAGACCGTCACCGACGATCGTGGCGGCCTGCCGTTGCTCGCCCCGATGTCGGAGGTCGCCGGCCGGCTGGCGATCCAGGCCGGCGCGACGGCGTTGCAGAAGGCCAATGGCGGCCGTGGCGTTCTCCTGGGCGGTGTGCCGGGCGTGCTGCCCGGCAAGGTCACGGTCATCGGCGGCGGCGTGGTCGGTCTGAATGCGGCGAAGATGGCCGCCGGTCTCGGCGCCGACGTCACCATCATCGACCGTTCGATCCCGCGTCTGCGCCAGCTCGACGACATCTTCAACGGCCGCGTGCACACGCGCTATTCCACCGTCGAGGCGCTTGAGGAAGAGTGCTTTTCCGCCGACGTGATCGTGGGCGCGGTGCTGATCCCGGGCGCAGCCGCACCCAAACTCGTCTCGCGCGAAATGCTCTCGGGCATGAAACAAGGCGCGGTGCTGGTCGACGTCGCGATCGATCAGGGCGGTTGCTTCGAGACCTCGCATGCAACCACCCATGCCGAGCCCACCTACGAGGTCGACGGCGTCATCCATTATTGCGTCGCCAACATGCCGGGCGCCGTGCCGGTCACCTCGGCGCACGCGCTGAACAACGCGACGCTCCACTATGGCCTGCAGCTTGCCAATCGCGGCCTGAAAGCGATCGTCGACGATCCGCATCTGCGCAACGGCCTCAACGTGCACAAGGGCCGCATCACCAACCAGGCCGTCGCCGAAGCGCTGGGCTACGAAATGGTCGAGCCGCGGGCCGTCATCGCGGCCTGAAGCATGTCTCCCGAAAGTGGGAACCGGTTTCGGGATAAAGACATGCCTTGAAGCCAACCGGGGTTTCCGCGCAAGTCCTCCCGCGCGGAGACGATGGCCCGCCGGTCTGCACCACCGGCGGGCCTTTTTCTTGGCTACGCCCGCTCGATCCTGAGCTGATAACAGTTGTTCCGCGCCGATCGCATGTGGACATACGCGACATCCGCGCGTTCGAAGATTTCGTGCGCGCGGCCGCAGATCTTGTGGGTCGCCACCACGCCGCCGGTGCCATAGACGATGCGGTCGTCGGCACTGTAGCCGCGCAGTATGTAGTCCGGCGTTGCCCGGAACATCGGCGACAGCACGTCGCCTTCCGGCGCGCGTTCGCATTCGGCGGCATGCACAAAGACTGGCCCCGTCTCCGCATAGGGCTGCAGGGTCGGAAACGGCCTGTAGGCAAATGTCAGATAGTCTTCACCCGCCGCGACATGGCGCAGGCAGTGGCGGCACGGAATGCCGGAACCGTCCGAGATCCTGCGCTCGGGCGGGTCTCCGTAAGCGTCGGGCGCGCCGCGCTGATAGGCGCGGGCCTGTTTGGTGGGCATGGCGACAAAGCGGATCAGGGCCATTTTCGGGTCTCCGGCAGGGTTCGTGTCTGCCGCACCATCGAAAGATTGCATCGTAAGCGAGCAGCCGAAGCCGTTCAGGGCTGGTAGTTCCAGGGCATGAGGTCGTCGATACGGCTGTCAGGCCAGCCGTTGGCGAGGCGCTCGA
>NZ_JBZFLJ010000012.1:0-165421 GCF_058448885.1 Mesorhizobium sp. DxT
GCGCTTGAACTCGTCACTGAAATTGCCGGTCCCCATCATGGCCTCCTTGCCTCAAATTTAGGGAAGAAGGCGTCCACAAATCTAGGGGCTATTCACAATACGCAACCTTGAGACCGCCAAATCAAATAGATGTGCCGACAGGGCTCGACCGGTCTGCCCCCATCTTGCCGCGCAATAACTATAGATTCCTTCCTTCTAATTTAAAAGAATCTCAACCCGGCTGTCACAAACTGCTGCACCTAGCGTACCGAGATGTTTGGCGATCACCGTGGCTGAACTGACAAACAACACGCAGAACGTCCAGACTGCCTACGTACTTATGCGTCGGACGCTGGACCTTCTACCGGATGGTGTTCTGATTATCGGACACAATCGTGAAGTGCTCTACTTCAACGAGGCGTTCGAACGGCTGTGGCGTATCCCCCACGATGTCGCCAAGGACGGCGACATTGCCATGCTTGATCACGTTGTAAGCCAACTTGACGATCCAACGTCGTTCGTGGCCCTCGTGGAACAGCTCTATGAAAGTTCCGAATTCTCCGAAGACGAACTGACCTTCAAGGATGGACGGGTCTTCAACAGGCGCAGCGTTGCCCTGGAAGACGGTGGCGGCGGCTACAGCAGAATCTGGATATTCAGCGATGTGACAGAAGCATGGAGCGCGCGGATCGACGTGTTGACCGGGTTACTTAACCGGCGTGCATACGCCAACGAACTCCCCGAATTCATGGCTTCCACCGAGCATGGCCGCACGAAGTCATTTGCACTGGTCGATGTGGATCAGTTCAAGTCGTACAATGACAGCTATGGTCATGCGGCCGGAGATGCTGTCCTTGAGAGGATTGGCGAGATATTGCGTCATGCTTGCGACAGCAATACAGCCTCGGCATATCGTATCGGCGGAGAAGAATTTGCTGTCACGTGCGTATCTGATGACGACCACGCAGCACTCTCTTTCCATCAGGCAATTTTGCAGCACATTCGCCAAGAAGTCGTAAAGCACGATGGAAACCATCCCCACGGCATTGTCACCGTCTCTGTAGGTCTTGGGCTCTTCTCGGGGCCTGCAGACGCAAAGGTTGTCTTTGCGTCTGTCGATCGCGCGCTATATCGGGCGAAGAAGCTGGGCAGAAACACAATTGCGCTTGAGCCGATAGGGCATCTCTCAGGGCTCGCGTCAAATCAAGCACCGGAGACGTTCAATAAATTGCAAGATCATTCTCCCCAACGCAATATGATTTTAACCGAAACAGGTTAGCCCGAGAGGTAAATGGACCGCAGGGCTCTCACTATGTTCGCTTCCATGAGGACGAATACCGAGATGGCGCAAAAAGACCGCTTATTCGATGTCCTCACACATTCAGTGCCCGGCTTCGTTTGGCTGTCCGATCCCAACGGCAATGTTGAATTCGTTAATGATGCGTGGTGTGAATACACCGGTCTCACGTGCACCGCGTCACTTGGAAAGGGATGGGCCCAGATGGTCCACCCCGATGATCTTGCTGCTCTTGGAGCGATCTGGCCGCCACAGGCCAATGGTCAGAATCCGGCCTATCAAATCCAACTGCGGTTTCGCCATAAGAATGGGCAGTATCGCTGGCACATGGTGCGCGCCAATCCGGTTGCAGATAGCGACGGGCAGTGGATCGGTTGCTCGACTGATATACATGATCTGGTCGCCATGCAGACGAGAGATCGTGCTCAGGCCGAGATCCTCAACAAGGTCGCTGCCGGCGACGACGTTTTCTCCATCCTAGAAGAACTTTGTACGCTGGGCGAAGAGCAGCTGCCAGGCAGTCGTTGTACGGTTCTCCTCCTGAACGACGGTGGCACAGAATTCACCGGTGGTGCGGCCCCATTTCTTCCTGACACTGTTCATTCGTTGATACCCGGCACGAAGGTCGGAACTGGTGTCGGCTCCTGCGGCACTGCGGCTTTCGAGAAGCGCGATGTCGTTTCAGAATGTATCGCGACCGATCCTTTATGGGATGATTGGCGAGAAGCATTCACACCACTTGGCATCAAGGCTTGCTGGTCGCTGCCGGTATATGGGCCCGATGGTGATGTGCTCGCAACGTTCGGCTTCTATTTCTGCGAGGAGCGTGCCCCCCGGGAGGATGAGCTCAAGAACCTCGACAATCTGCGGCGCTTGGCATCCGTAGCCATCGACAAGGCGCGAACAGCGCAGGCCCTTCGGGAAAGCGAAGAACATTATCGCCACACAGTCGAGCACAACCCGCAGATCCCATGGACTGCCGATCCGCAGGGGCGGATATTGAGTTTGTCGTCGCGTTGGAAGGAAGCGACCGGCTTGCCGGTGGAAAGTGCCATTGGTCATGGGTGGTTCCAGGCTCTCCATCCTGAGGACGTTGACCGCGTAAGGGGCTATTGGGCGGAAAGGCTTCAAACCGGTGAGCCGGCGGACCTGAAGTATCGCATACGCCTGGACGACCACACCTATCGATGGGTTCGAGCTCGGGCAACGCCGAGACGCGATGAGAATGGCCAGATCGTCAAATGGTATGGTGCAGTGGAAGACATCCACGACCTTGAATTGGCCACTGAGCGGCTTCACAGGCAGGCTTATGTTGACGATTTGACGCGGCTTGCGAACAGGCGGTCTGTTGAAGAAGAGTTGGCGCGCTTGCTACAGGAGTCCCGAGTTTGCGGTCCCGTCGAACTTCTGGTCGTAGATCTCTCTGGCTTCCGGCACCTGAACGATCGCTTTGGTCATGAGACGGGGGATGCGGTCCTCCGGCTCTTTGCGATTCTTCTGCGCAAGTGCCTATCTGAAACCGATGTGATTGGGCGGATTGCGGGCGACCAGTTCGTGGTGATGCTTCACGTGCCCATTGGTGAAGCCGGCTTGCAGCCGTTTGCGGTCAAGCTCGCCCGCGAACTCGAGCATCGAATGGATCGGAACACAAGAACGCGCAATGTTGGAGTCCGTATCGGTTGCGCCCGGTCGTTGGTTGGTGATCGTTGCGACGATTTGATCCGCCGCGCAAAAATGGCACTGTACGCAGCCAAGGAAGACAGCAAACAACCAGCCAGGTTGTTCACGCCTGCTCTTCAGCGCACTATCAACGAGCGTGCCGATCAGCTGGAACTCGCCAGACAGGCACTCAGGTCTCGCTGGTTGGTTCCCTACTACCAGCCCATGATCGATTTCAGATCTGGCAAGGTGGCTGGCGCTGAGGCTCTGCTTCGGGTCGACCATCCCACCGATGGGATACTCTCCCCTGCGTCTATATGGGCTGCACTTGACGCTCCCAAGCTCAGCAAGTTGATCAACGACCAAATGATGGCGCTCGTGCTTTCTGACCTACGTGAATGGGGGCCATGGCCTGCCTCGGTGGGAAGCATCTCGATCAATCTCTCGGGCGAAATGCTAATGCAGGAGGGGCTAGCGCGCTCGCTGCTGCGGAAGCTTGAGCGTAAATCCGTCAAACCACACCAGCTCACTGTCGAAATTACTGAACGTGTGCTGGTGGACGAGCTCGCCCCAAAGACGCGCCAATGCTTGGAGCAATTGCAGAGGCATGGCGTTCGGGTGTCGCTCGACGATTTCGGCACCGGCTTTGCATCACTCACGCACCTTCAGCGACTCCCGGTGAACGAAATCAAGATCGATCGATCTTTTGTCAGCGATCTCGGCCAGAGCGGCACCGGGACGGCGATTGTAAAATCGATGATCCATCTGGCGCTAAACATGGGAATAGATGTCGTAGCAGAAGGGGTGGAGACCGCTGAGCAGGCACGCCTGTTGCAAGAATGGGGGTGCAGATACGCCCAAGGGTATTATTTCTCCAAGCCTTTGCCAGCGGATGAGTTCGGTGCGGTTTGGTGTGATGTTGCGAAGCCCGACCGCGGAACATTCAAGCAAAAGCGCGCCCTTCCGACGCGAAGTGATGGTGTTGCAGTTCCGCATAGCTAGCCGTCAGCTCGGCAAGCGACCAGGCGTCGAGATCGTGCCTCATATCACGTGCGCGCAGAGATCAACGCGTATGGTCTGGCTGGTTCCGCCCGTTGCCGCCGTTGGCGCAGCGATGCCCGCCGTGATGCCGGACCATGTCTCGGTGGCTGGAATCGGGACCGATCGCAGGAACTCGTTCTCGGCAACCGGAGGCGTACCGTTCAAGAGGACAACGCGGGAGCTGAAATCGGTCGCCTCCCTATAATGGAAGCTCTCTTCCAAAGACCGACGAAGTAGGTCTCGCACCCGGACCCTTGTAGCGCTGTCGCGACTTCGGGCGCTCCGGCTCCATAGCCGTTTGCCGTCACCACGGCGGGACCGTCAGCCGACTTTGTCAGTTCGACAGCAACCGGCAGGCGGAACGATCGCCTCGAAATCGACCGTGGGGACCGCACGCGCCCGCATCGCCCGCGCGCTCATGAGCGGTACCGTGCGGGATTGAGGTCCGATACGTCGATATCGGGAACCTTGTCCGAGACGAGGTCCGCGAGAACGCGTCCCGAGCCGCACGCCATCGTCCAACCGAGCGTTCCATGTCCGGTGTTGACGTAGAGCCCAGGGATGGACGTGGCGCCGATGATCGGCGGGCCGTCCGGGGTCATTGGTCTCAACCCACACCAGAAAGATGCGGCAGCAACGTCGCCCGCCCCCGGGAACAGGTCGGTAACCGAATGTTCGAGCGGCCTGCGGCGGGAGGGCGGCAAGGACAGATCGAAGCCCGATATCTCGGCAGTTCCACCGACGCGGATGCGGCCGCTCAGGCGCGTGATGGCGATCTTGTAGGTCTCATCCATCACCGTCGATACAGGCGCGGCAGTGGCATCAGTCACGGGTATGGTCAGCGAGTAGCCTTTCACCGGATAGACAGGAACATGCACGCCGACGGGGGCGAGTAATCGCGGAGAATGGCTTCCGGCAGCGACGACGACTGCGTCCGCCGTAAGCAGCCCGCCGGCGGTCTGGACGCCCGTGACCCTGCCGCCTTCGTGGACAAGTCCCTGGACCGAGACGCCAAAACGGAAATCGACCGCGGCGGAGGCGAGAGCCGCCAGCTTCTCGGTAAAGACGCGGCAATCTCCGGTCTCGTCGCCGGGAAGCCGCAGGCCCCCAACGAACTTCTCCGTCACCCGCGCGAGCGCCGGTTCCGCGGCGACACAGCCCGATGGGGCAAGGACAGTGAAATCAACCCCGAACTGCTTGAGGACCTCGACGTCGCCGACGATTCCGTCGAGTTGCTTCTGGGTGCGGAACAGCTGCAGGGTACCCTGCGATCGCTCGTCGTATTCGATGGCGGTTGTAGCCCTCAACTCGCGAAGGCAGTCACGGCTGTACTCCGCGATCGGCACCATGCGCGCCTTGTTCACGGCGTAGCGCCGCGACGTGCAGTTGGCGAGCATCTGCAAAACCCACGACCACATCGCCGGATCGAACCGGGGACGGATGGCGAGAGGGCCGTGCTTCATCAGGAGCCAACTGATCGCCTTCAGGGGCACTCCGGGCCCCGCCCACGGTGAGGAATAGCCAGGCGACACCTCACCAGCATTGGCGTAGCTCGTTTCCAGTGCGGGACCCGGCTGCCGGTCGAGGACGGTGACTTCGTGTCCGGCGCGCGCCAGATACCACGCAGATGTCACGCCGATGACCCCGCTGCCTACGATGAGAACCCTCATGTCCGCCTCCTGCGGACGGCGAGTTTGGAAGCCGCGCACATGCGGCTGGGGCGTCTGTCGATCATCATGCATCTCCACCGGGCCAGCGGCGGCGGACCCGGAAATCAGAACCGAATTTTTGACTTGGTTGGATTTCCGGCCCCCGGTCGACGGCCTTGCGGCCGCGCCAGGGCTAGATGCATGCGATAAGGCTACCCGCGTGGTTCATGAACCGGATGCGGGTCCGCGATGATGTCCTGTCCATTCGAGAAGTGGGCACAGCACGAACTCAAGTGTTTCCAAGTTCCACAATAACGCAGGCAACGCTGCTTGCAATGACCTGGCCCACGATTCCGGCGCATCCGGAGGCAGCTGTGCGTGTTGCTGTAGTCTCAGAACAGCAGAGCGAGCACAGCCACCGACGCGACTGCCAGAGCGATCATGCTCGGTATCATCACGGCTACGCCCGAACCGAATGCGAGCGCCGCCACCCAATCGAATTTCCTGTCGGTACGCTCGCGCATCATTCGCTCCGTGCTTCGGCAACGTTGGTCCGCTCAAGATCGTTCCGATCCCGTAGCGGTGCGTCGTCTATCTCGTGCAGCAAAACTCGCTCGGCCGCGCCGTCCAGGTCTTCCAGCTGCCCACTCCTCATTGACCACAGGAATGCGATCAGGCCAACAAGCCCCATGCCCAGTGCAACCGGGACCAGCCACGACAACAGGCTCATGTCGCCTCCGAAAGCCGAAGCGACTTCCAGGCGGTCCTGTCGCGTGATGGCGCTCCGCCTCGCCCTGCAAGGCGCAGTGCGTTGGCGACGACCAGAACCGACGAAGTCGACATTGCCACCGCGGCAACAAGGGGGGTCACGTATCCTGCGAGCGCAAGCGGCAGTGCCATCGCATTATAGGCGATCGAGAGCCCGATATTCTGCGTAGCTAGCCGCTTCGCCTGGCGCGCGACCACGATCGCCTCCGGCACGCTGTTGAGACTGGAGCCAAGGAAGACCAAATCGGCTGCGTTCCGGCCGACATCGGCTGCCGACGAGGGGGCCATCGAAACGTGGGCCGCGCCGAGAGCGGGGGCATCGTTGAGCCCGTCGCCGACCATGAGGATCTTGCGGCCATGAGATGCGAGGGCTTCGAGGCGAGCGACCTTGTCGCGGGGAAGCATGCGTCCCTTCGCCTGATCGATCCCCACGGTACTTGCCGCCTCGGCGACCGCCTCCTCGTCGTCGCCCGACAGGATTTCTGCAGAGAGTCCGAGCCGACGCAGCTGCCTCACCGCTTCGCAGGCGCTGGGCCGCAGCGTGTCGGCGATCTCGAAGCCGCCCAGCACGCGACCGTCGACGGAGAGCCAGGACGCGGCAGGAACTTGGCTGGCAGCTGAAGCACCAACCCAGTCCTGGCGGCCAAGCCTGTAGGTTCGGCCCGCTATTCTGCCTTCGATGCCGTTTCCTGGCGTCTCGCGCACGTCCTCGACGATCAGCGAAGGCGCGGGCGCAAGCGCGGCCACTGCCCGCGAGGCAGGATGCCGCGACATTCGGGCAAGCGCGGCGGCGGCCCCCAGTTCGCGCTCGGGCACGGTGAATGACGTCACCCGGGCCATTCCCTCCGTCAGCGTGCCAGTCTTGTCTAGGACGACGTGGTCGACCTCCGCCAGCCGTTCCAGCGCAGCCCCGTCCTTGAGCGTCACTCCGAACGAGAACAGCCGCCGCGCTGCGACCGCGTGGACTATCGGAACTGCGAGCCCCAACGCACACGGGCACGTGATGATCAGGACTGCGATGGCGATCGTCAGCGACCTGTGCACGTCCCCGGTGGCCCAGAGCCATGCAAGGAAGGCCGAAAAGGCGACGCCATGGACGACAGGGGAGTAGAGCGAGGCGGCCCGGTCGGCGATGCGGCGGTAGCGCGCCCTGCCGCCTTCGGCCGCCTCCATCAGCCGCACCATGTCGGAGAGGAACGAATCCTTCTGCTGACGGTCCACGATTACGGTCAGCGGCCCGTCGAGGTTGAGCGAACCCGACAGGATCTGCGATCCCGGACCGACCTGTTCAGCGGCGGACTCGCCGGTCACGATCGACAGGTCCAGCGAAGCGGAGCCCGACACGACGGTTCCGTCGACGGGCACCCGTTCGCCGGCAAGAACGAGAACAGTTTCCCCGGCTCTGATCGCCGAGGTCTCACGATACTCGCGGCCGCCGTCCGGCGCGACCACCGTCGCCCCGCGCGGCATCATCCTGGCGAGCGACCTGACCGCGTCACGGGCACGTCCGCGCATCGCCCGGTCGACGGTCCGTCCGGCCAGCAGAAAAAACAGTAGCGAGGTCAACGCGTCGAAATAGGCGTGCGGGCCTCCCGCCACGGTATCGTAGAGGCTCATAAAAAATGCGAGCAGCACGCCGACGCTGATCGGCACGTCCATGTTGGTGCGTCCGACGCGCAAAGCGCTCCAGGCAGACAGAAAGAAGATGCGTCCCGAATAGATCAGCGCGGGAAGGGCTAGCGCGGCCGAGATCATATGGAAGGCTTGCCGCGTCTCGTTGCCAGCACCTGACCAGACCGAGACGGATAGTAGCATGATGTTCATTGCCGCGAAGCCCGCCACGGCACTAGCCCGCAGGAGCCGCGCCATCTCGGGATCGGCGGCACTGTCCTCAACCTCCGTCAGGCTGGCGTCGTATCCCGCGCCGCGCAGGACATCGATCAGCGGAGGTACGCCAGTTTCTCGCCTCCATTTCACGACGACGCGTCTGGCGGTCAGGTTGACCCGTGCAGAAACGACGCCCTCCAGTCTCGCGAGCGTTCCTTCGATGGTCCGGATGCATCCGGCGCAGTGCGCTGCCGGAACGGACAGGTCGGTCTGCAACGTGCCGTCGCCGAGATCGCGACTGGCGAGAAGGATCTCGCGGTCATCGAGAAGGCGGGCAGGTCCGATTTCGAGGGCCCCTTCGGTTCCGGGCGCGCAGCAGCTCAAGGCTCATTCCTCCGGGCGCGCCACTGCCTTGTAGGCATGCCATGTAGCGTGCCCGAGAAGCGGGAAGATGACGATCATGCCGACCAGTCCCGTCGCCACGCAGGCAGCGAAGAGCACCAGGACCATGGCTCCCCAGGCGATCATGGTTGGCAGGTTGTTCCAGACGAGCTTCATGCTCGTGCCCATGGCGGTGAGCGCGTCGACGCGGCGATCAAGCAGCATGGGGACGGCAAAGACGCTGACCGAGAAGGCGAATGCGGCGAACAGGCCGCCTATGGCCGTGCCGATGACGAGCATCGCCCAGCCGGAGGGCGTGCCAAGCAGGATGCCGACGACATGCTCGAGGCCCGGGAAGGCGGTGACCCCGAAGAACAGCGACCAGAGCAGGACGGCGGCGCGCGTCCACAGCAGCATCACAAGGCTGAGCAGGAGCCCGGTGAAGAACACCTGCGCACCGGCCCTTGGCCTGACGCGCAGCATCGATCCGAGTGTGATTGGCCTGTTTTCCCCGATCGCGCGGCTCTTCTCGTAGAGCCCGATGGCAAGGAAGGGGGCGACGATCAGGAACCCCGCAAGCGCCGGGAACAGGATATAATCCCTGCCGAAGCCGACGAGCGTCCAGACGAAGAGTACGGACAGCACGAACACCCCCAGGCCGTAGGCAAGGCTCGATGAGGCGCCGTTCCAGAAATCACGCCACCCGGCGGCAAGCCAGCGTCGTCCCTCGAGCAGAGGCAGGTCGCGCTGAAGGGCTGGGTCATGCGTCTCGCCGATGCCAGACGTCTCGCTGAGCAGCCAGTATCCCTTGTCGGCTTCGCCCATGATTTCCTCCCTCAGCAGGCCGACTTGGCGGCGCGGTAGCCACCGTCGCCGTCGGCGGACTTCAGATGTTCGACACATTCCGGCTGCGACTGGAACGCGACGTAGACGAGGTGAGCGTTCGCGCCAGCGAAGAGCAGAAGACCCGCCGGGACAAGGACCCATGGCAGCCATCCGCCGGGGAGCCGCGCGCGTCCCCTCATGGCTGCGCCGTCCCGAGATCGTGGACGTAGACTGCCAGCGTCCTGATCTCAGCCGTGCTCAGGCGCTCGTCCCAGGTGGGCATGTGACCCTGACGGCCGCCATGGACGGAGGCGATGATCGTATCGAGATCGCCGCCATAGACCCAGTAGGCATCGGTCAGGTTCGGCGCGCCGACTTCCACGTCTCCCTGCGCGCTCTCGCCGTGACAGGCCGCGCAGGTGGTGGCGAAGACTTCGCGGCCCGCGTTGATGCGATCGAGGTTCGCCGGAGTCGAATAGTCGGGGTGCGTCAACGAGTAGACATAGGCGGCGACGCTGCGGACCTGCTCGCGGTCGAGCATCTCGTCGCGGCCAAAGGCTGGCATCTGGGCGACCCGGCTTTCTGGATGCGCAGTGTTGATGCCGACGCGCATCGTCTGCTCGATCAGCTCCGGGCCGCCACCCCACAGCCAGTCATCGTCCGTCAGGTCGGGATAGTTGGCGCGGCCCCTGCCGTCGCGGCCGTGGCACGCAGCGCAGTTGTCACCGAACAGCTGCCGCCCTGTGTCGCGCACGGTCCGCATCAATGCCTCGTCAGCGAGGATCGTGTCGTAGGGCTCGTTCTCCAGCCGCGTCGTCCAGGCTGAACGCTGCTGCTGGCCGTCGAGGAGCCGCGCCTCGACCGTCGTCTGTTGGTCGATACCGAGCAGGCCCTTCGTATAGGTTACGCCAAGTGGCCAGGCAGGCACCATGAACCACCAGAAGATCGCCCACACGTGGGTGACGATCAGGAACATCAGCACCCCGCGAGGAACAGGCGTATCCAGTTCCTTGATGCCGTTCCACTCGTGGCCCGTCGTCTCGCGTCCAGTGACGGGGTCGCGTTCTACTTCCGCCATGGCGTGTCGTCCCGTTCGAGGATGCTGTGCTTGGCCCGGTCGAACCGCTTCCTGTTCTTCGGCCAGAAGGCGTAGACGCAGACGGCCAGGAAAAACGCCATCATGTAGAACAGGCCCCAGCTCTTGGAGAAGGCGACCAGCGTTTCGTAAGAGAAGTCCATGTCTGCCTCCTTAGTCTTCCGGATCCGATGGCTGCTCGGTGGCCGCGGTATCCGTGTAGGCGGCGTTGGTCAGGCGGCCCAGCACCTGAAGGTAGGCCACGAGGGCATCCATCTCCGTGACCTGCGTGGCGACGCCGTCGAAGGCGCTGATGGTGGCTTCTTGGCCGTAGCGCTCGGTCACGCCGGAAGCGAATTCGGTGTCCGGGGTGGCCTGGCCGTAGGCGTCGCGCGCGGCGTTCTCCACCATCTCGTCGGTGTAGGGCACGCCCAATGATTGCTGCGCCGCCAGATGCTTGGGCAGGTCTTCCATCCTGAGCGGCGTGCGTGCCAGCCAGCGATAGGCGGGCATGTTGGACTCTGGAACGACGTCCCGCGGATTGTTGAGGTGCGCAACGTGCCAGAAGTCCGAATACTTGCCGCCGACGCGGGCAAGGTCCGGACCGGTCCGTTTCGAGCCCCACAGCATCGGGCGGTCGTACTGCGACTCCACCGCCAGCGAATACGGGCCGTAGCGCTCCACCTCGTCGCGCAGCGTCCTGATCATCTGGCTGTGGCAGGCATAGCAACCCTCGCGGACGTAGATGTTGCGCCCGGCCAGTTCGAGCGGCGTGTACATCCGCATGTCGGGGGCTTCCTCGACGGTCTCGTCGATTGTGAACAGCGGCGCAATCTCGACGATGCCGCCGACGCTGGCTGCTGCAATGATCGCGAGAACGAAGCCGATGGCCGAGCGCTCGAGCTTGCGATGGAAGAGTTCAGGCATCGGTCATTCTCCCGGAACGGCCGCTGGCTGGACAGGCGCATCGGAGCGGGTGGCGGCGAGCGGGGCCGCCCTGACCGTCATCCAGATGTTGTAGCAGCCGATGATCGTGCCAATGAGGAACAAAAGGCCTCCGAAGGCGCGGGCGATGTAGTAGGGATACATGGCGACCAGGCTGTCGACGAACGAATAGGCAAGTGCGCCTTCCTCCGTGTACGTCCTCCACATCAGCCCCTGGATGATGCCCGAATTCCACATCGCGAAGACGTAGATCAGGGTTCCCGCGATCGCGAGCCAGAAATGGACCTCGACCAGCGTGGCCGAGTACATGCGCTCGCGTTTCCAAAGGCTCGGCACCAGTGTGTAGAGCGAGCCGAAGGTGATGAGCGCTACCCACCCGAGCGCCCCTGCGTGGACGTGACCGACGGTCCAGTCGGTGTAGTGGCTGAGCGAGTTGACCGGGCGGATCGCCATGAACGAGCCCTCGAAGGTCGAAAGCCCGTAGAATACGGCCGCTGCCATCATGAAGCGCAACGTCGCATCGTCCCGCACCCGGTGCCAGGCGCCGTTGAGGGTCAACAGCGCGTTACCCGCCGACGCCCATGACGGCACGAGCAGCATGACCGAGAAGGTCATTCCGAGCGTCTGTACCCAGTGGGGCAGGGCGGTGTAGTGCAGATGATGCGAGCCGGCCCACATATAGAAGAAGGTGATGCCCCAGAAGCTGAGGATCGAAAGCCGATAGGAAAAGATCGGGCGCTGTGCCCGCACGGGCAGGTAGTAGTACAACATCCCCAGGAAGCCTGCCGTCAGGAAGAAGGCGACCGCGTTGTGCCCGTACCACCACTGCACCATCGCGTCCTGCACGCCCGGCCAGATCGTGTAGCTCTTGGCGTGCCCCCAGGAGATCGGGACCGCCAGATTGTTGACGATATGGAGGATGGCCACGACCAGGATGAAGGCCATGAAGTACCAGTTGGCGACGTAGATGTGCGGTTCCTTCCGCCGTGCGATCGTCGCAATGTAGAGGACGAAGTAGGTCACCCACACGATCACCAGCCACAAGTCGGCGTACCACTCAGCCTCGGCATATTCCTTCGATTGGGTCACGCCGAGGAGGTAGCCGGAAACGGCGAGCAAACAGAACAGGTTGAAGCCTAGCAGCACGAACCACGGGCTGACCTGTCCCGCTAGCCTCGCACGCGATGTCCTCTGGACAACGTGGAATGAGGTCGCGATCAGCGCATTGCCGCCGAAGCCGAATATCACGCCGCTGGTGTGGGCCGGACGAAGCCGACCGAAGGAAGACCATGCGGCGTCGAAGGCCAGTTCGGGCCAGGCCAACTGGGCAGCGACCCAGACACCCATGAACATGCCGAACACGGCCCAGGCCATCGAAAGCACGATGCCGACCTTGATCGGATCGTCGTAGTAGGATGCGGCCCGGTCCTCGTTTGGCTCGGGGCCATAGAAGGAAGAAAGAACCAGATAGAGCAGCGCGCCCGCGAACACCATGATAATCACGCCATGAACGCCCAGAGTGTCATTCCGGCCTAGTATGGCGAGTGCGGCTCCAGCAACAGCAAGGGTGAGAAGGATAATGGCTGCGTTCTGCCGCTCGCTGGACGTGAGCTGTTCGATCATGTTGCCTCCATGCTGTACTGGATAACCTGCCTCATGCGGCCCTGGGTGGGTTTGAGGGTGTTTCCAGCAACGCTTCGAGCAATGTTCGATTTGCGACGATATCCGCCAGAGTATAAGCATCGAACACCGCGAGGAAAGCTTCAACGGCCTTGCCGACAATGCCCTTCAACCTGCACGCCGGCGATATGACGCACGTCCCGCCATCCGACCGCTGACATTCCACCATCGCGAATCCGTCCTCGGTTCCGCGCACGACATCACCGAGGTTAATGTCCTCTGGCCGCTGGGCAAGGGCGATGCCTCCTAACCGGCCTCGGGTCGTTCTGACATAGCCAAGGCGCCCGAGATTCAGCGCGACCTTCAGAAGGTGATTACGTGAGAGACCGTACGCATCGGCGACATCGGACACAGTCGTGGATCGCCCTTCGCGCAATGCGAGGAAGATCAGCATGCGCAGTGAATAATCGGTGTAGAGGGTCAGTTTCATCCCTTATTCCACGCTCGTCTGGGGCTTGTCCCGCCAACCTAGCCTGAATAGTGCCACCAATGCGACCGCAGCCAGCGCCGTTGCCTTGCTCGCTTCCAGCGTCGCGTAGAGCAGATGATGGGCAGAGGGCGGCATCGGCTGGCCAGAAAGAACTGCATCGACACGTGCGTCGAGAGCAGGCAGCAGCCAAAGCGCCTGAGTCAGAACGATTAGAACGGCCGCAAAAGACAGCACCACCTCCGCACGTGGTGCTCTTGGAATGAAAGTGGCTATGACGAGGAACGCAGATAGACCCCATTCCACCTTTGAAAACGCAGCAAAGGTCACTTGTCCCACTTCAAGTGCACTGGGGAGCGCCAGTGAAGGAGCCTGAAACTTAATAGGCGTCGCAAGGAACGAAACGCCAATGAGCATGCCCAACCAGGCTGTTGCCACAAAGGCGGTCACGGCGTCGGGAAAGGGTTCGGTGGAGCGAAGGGGCATCCTAGCTCTCCGCGGGTGACGGGCCGGGAGCCGAAAGTCGGTAGAACATTGCAAGTTTGAGGCTCTGGGCGATGCGCTCGGCGCGCTCGACAAAGACGGCAGCGACCGCCGGCTCGCAGACTTCTGCTGCCGTCTGTCTGAAAATGCCGAGCCAGATATCGAAGTCCTCCTCCCGCACCTGTTTCAGCTTGAGATGAGCTGGAACCGGTCTGCCGCTGTAAGCGCCGTTCTTCAGGATCACCGAGCACCAGAAGTCGGTCATTTTCTCCAGGTGGGGTTCCCAGTCGCCGTCGATTTCCGAAGCGAATATCGGGCCCAGGCGGCTATCGGCGCGCACGCGGGAATAGAAGTCCCTGACAAGCGCGCCGATGAACGCGCGGTCCATGAGGGGATGCACGAGCGGCTGCTCGGGCTGCGGTCGGATGGCATCTCTTGCGGCAGGAATCATGGCGGTCACCAAAAAGTGGCATCTCTTTAGCCACTTTTACGAGCCAGCTCCTCCGATCGCAAGTGCGCTGATGTCGCGGCTGGCGCGAAACGCTGCGTACCGTCGATTTGTTTGCGCCGGCGCAAAGTCCGGACGCCACCGAGGTGGTCATATGGTGTTCTTTGGAGATGCTGGACGTGAAACCACCACTGACGATCGACCCGGACATGACGGTCGATGAGATCATGCGACGATGGCCTGCCACGATCCGGGTGTTCATTCGACACCGGATGCTGTGCATCGGCTGCCCGATCGGCGTGTTCCACAATCTGACGGACGCGTGTGACGCACACCGCCTCTATGAGGAGACAGTCTCGCGCGAGCTTCTGGCAGCCATGAAGAACGACGACCTGGTGAGCGGGCCGTCGGTGTTCGAAACAACCGGAGCGAGGTGAGATGATGAAGATCATGGGACGGGTACAAGCAAGGCTGGATCAGTCCGGCGAGATCATGGCGCGGGGCCGCGTCAATATGGCCGAGGGCGGCTTCGCTGCGGAAAACGACATGCGGAACGCGATCTGGCGCTGCGTTCTTTGCCGTCACGGCGACGATTGCCGCGACTGGCTGGCTGCGGGACGAACTGACATTCCCGACTTCTGTCCCAACCGGGGCATCTATGCGAAATATGCCAGCGCGGGCGGCACCCACGCGGCGTCGGTTGCTTGACCCCGATCTGACGCGACGGCGCTTCGTCGGAGGCCTCTGCGGGAAGGAAAGGCAGGCCGATGGTCATCCTGGCAGGAATCGTCTGGTGGGCGTTGGCAGTCGTGATCGCCGCGGTCGCGGCGCTGACGGTGCTGCGCATGTCCGATCAGCGGAACGCTGACACCGTGTGGAAGTCGCTCTGGTCCGACTCGGTGCAGGATGTGGCGGAGTTCGATCGCTCCATGGTCGACGGGCTGCCAGAGCCCGCCCGTCGCAATTTTCTCTATACGATCGGAGAGGGCGTGTCGCTTCGGACCGTCGCGGAAATCGAGATGGAAGGGGAGATCGGCCTTGGCGACAGGTCCGACCCTCGCTATCTCGCCATGAGGGGCCATCAGGTCATCGCGCCCCCGCGCGGATTTGTGTGGAAGGTGGACGCGGGATCGGGGTTGATGTCCTTGTCAGGGTCGGACGGTTTCGACAGCTCACGGTCGTGGGTCCGGTTCTGGCTGCTGACGTTGATTCCAGTTGTCCGGGAAGGTGGCACTCCGGACCACGCCCGGTCGGCCTTCGGACGCGTCGTCGCCGAATCCGTCTTTTTCGCGCCAGCCGCGCTGCTGCCTGGCAAAGGAGTCGAGTGGGAAGCCGTTGGCCCGGACACTGCGCGCGCAACGGTCAGCTATCGCGACATGGTCCAGTCGGTCGACGTTTCGGTCGACGAGGAAGGGCGACCCCACAATGTCGTCATTCAGCGGTGGAGCAACGCCAACCCCCAGAAGGAATACCAGAGCCAGCCATTCGGAGGCAGGCTCTCCGAGTTCCGCTCCTTTGATGGCTATATGCTGCCGACGCGGATCGAAGGAGGAAACTTCATCGGTACGCCGGACTACTTCCCGTTCTATCGAGCCCATGTCCTCAGCATCAGGTTCATCGAAGAGCCATGACTGCCAAACGCGGACGGCGCCCGAGGCCTATTTCCTGCGACGGTTCTCCGCCACGACCATGAGGCCGTGCGGATTTGTCACGACGACCCGCTGACGCCCGCCCTTCACGAGGCCTTCGTCTTCCCAGGCGCTGAGCAACCTGCTCACCGTGTGAAGCGTCGTTCCCGTCATCTCGGCAATGTCCTGCCTCGTGATCGGAAAGTCGATTTCGATGCCTTGTTCAGTCTTCCGGCCTGACTGGCTGACGATCCGTAGCAGGGCATGCGCAATACGCTGCTCCACCTGCTGCGTCGACATCTCCATGACCTGCGCCTGCGTCTCCTGCAGCCGCGAGCCGATCGTCTGGTATGCGCTCGCAGCGAAGGAGGGGACGCGGGCCTGAAGATCAGGCCACGCGGCGTTGGGCCAGGTGAGAACGACGCAGTCGACCGCGGCAACTGCGGACGCTGGATAAGTGCTCCGTCCCATCGCCACGGCGATCCCGAAGAGTTCGCCTTCGTTGATGTAGCGCGCGATCACCTGGTGGCCTTCGGGCGAGGTCCGCACGACCCTGATGTGGCCCGCCAGCAGCAGGAAGAAGGAAGCTGCTTCCCCGCCCTGAGAAAAAACTTCGGAATCCTTGGGAAAGCGCGACGACCGCGCCCGGGCCAGTACGGCGTCGAGTCCGGGACCGTCCAGATCCGCGAACGCGGGCAGTCCGGCGATAAGGCTCCTGTCCAGCGTCATCCTGCTTCCAGCGGTCTCCGGCACTGCTTCCGATACGGTTTCTAGCTGCTGTTTGCTCTGGCGCAAACAGCATATCGCCTCGGGAAGGTATCACGAATGCAACGGCGATCGCAGCCGGGTACCAAGAAAGGACAGAAAAATGAAACGGATCATAGCAGCCCTGGCGCTCGGCGCCGCGGTCATCGCAGCAGGAGCGGCCGGAGCTGCCGAGTTCGAGGTCATGATGTTGAACAAGGGCGAGAAGGGCAACATGGTGTTCGAGCCCGACTTCATCAAGGCGGCTCCGGGGGACACGATCCGCTTCGTGCCGACTGACAAGGGCCATAACGTCGAGACGATCAAGGGAATGCTTCCCGAAGGCGCGGAGGCCTTCAAAAGCAAGTTCAACGAGACATTCGAGATCACGCTGGCGGCGGAAGGGGTCTATGGCGTGAAGTGCGCACCGCACTACGCGATGGGCATGGTGGCCCTCATCGAAGTGGGCCAGCCCATCAACGTCGAGGATGCCAAGACCGTGAAGCAGGCGGGCAAGGCAAAGACCGTGTTCGCCGAGCTGTTCGGCCAGGTGGTCGCGGCAAAGTAGCCGTGAATGCTTCACCAATGCCCGGATGTCGAGGGATCCGGGCCAGGAGGCGGACGATGACCGGGCCGGATGGAAAAGCAGCCCGCGCGAACGGTCGAGATGCGCAGAGGCACGACGCCGCGATCATGGGGAAGATGTCGCGGCAGTACGAACGCTGCCATCCGGACGACACGTTTGCCGACCTGGTGCGCCGGTCTTCCTTCTCGAAGGAGGACCGGCGACTACTTGAGGACTGGCTTGTTGCGACGGCCTCGCACGCGGGGTCGGCCGATGGCTGAGGCCCACTTGGATGTCATTTTCGAGAACGGTGGGGTGACCGTCGACGCCGCACTGGTGGCGGAAGGGCTTCGGCTGCGCCCCGACGCCGTCCCCTCGATGCTCCGCGACGGATCCATCACCTCCCGCTTCGAACGCGGCACTGGCGAGGATGACGGGCGGGTCCGCCTGACGTTCTGGCACGGAAACCTCAGGTTCCGGGTGATCGTAGACGGGGCGGGGCAGGTGCTTCGGCGCCTAAGGCTGGACCATGGAAGGCCGAGGCCTATCCGATCACCCATTGGATAGACATTGACAGGCGGAGACACTTACTCGGCAGCTGCTCCGGCGGAGCTGGTTCCGCCCCGGGCAGAGGCAATCGAATCCATGGACATGGCGGACAGCTCTTCGTCCAGGCTCCACATGGTCCGGTGCGGGGAATGGGCCAGCCGCTCCAGCCTGTCGAACACAGACGCCTGCGGCAGTTCGTCCCCCTGGAGCTCTGGGGGAACCTTCCAGCCTGGATCCACCCCTTCCATGTTCGGCAGCTCGTGCGCGATGCCCTTGTGGCAGTCGATGCAGGTCGCTTCGCCGGACAGGAGGTAGCGCGTATGGATCGTCGCGGCGCGCTCGGTCTGCCTGGAGAGGTCCATCGCCACGGACGAATGGCAGTTGCGGCACTCAAGGCTGTCGTTGGCCTTCAGCCGCGCCCACTCGTGCTGGGCGAGTTCGAGGCGGTGGTCGAGGAATTTGCGACGTGTGTTGATTGTGCCGAAGATCTTGCCCCAGACTTCCTTCGACGCCTGCATCTTACGGGCGATCTTGTCGGTCCACTCGTGCGGCACGTGACAGTCCGGGCAGGACGCGCGCACACCCGAACGGTTCGAGAAGTGGACGGTCCGCGTCAGCTCCTCATAGACGTTGTTTTCCATCTCGTGGCAGGAGATGCAGAACTCTTCCGTGTTGGTTAGCTCAAGGGCGGTGTTGAACGCGCCCCAGAAGATCACACCGCCGAGGAAGCCGCCAAGCGTCAGGAAGCCGAGGCTGAGCGTCGCGGCTGGAGTTGCGACGATGCCCCATGCCCAGGCGACCAACGCCTTCAGGCGTGACCACATCTATTCGTCCCCCGCGTGGCCGACGCCCAGCTCGCTCATGTCGGTGAAGGTGTTGCCGATGAGCGGCGCGGTGTCCGCCTGGGGGACATGGCAGGCCGTGCAGAAGTACCGGCGCGGCGAAACGTCCGCGAGCATCTGTCCCTCGCGCGTCATGTAGTGCGTGACGCTGATCATCGGCGCGCCCGAGCCTTCCGTGAACTCGCGCTTGTGGCATGACACGCAGCGGTTCGTATTGACGGAAAGCTGGTAGCCCTCGATCGAATGTGGAATCACCGGAGGCTGGTCCGGATAAGCCCGCATCCTGCGGATGTCGTCGACGGTCCACTTCGGGATCGGTCCGGCGGGTACTTCCTCCATGGGCTGACCCGCTCCGGTGAGCGGCGGAACGATTTCGGCGCTCATCTGCGCGAATGCCGCCGAGCCGGCCGCGACGGCGAGCACCGCGACGAGGATGGCGCGCACACGACGCGTCAGACGGGGATGATCTTGACCGCGCATTTCTTGAAATCCGTCTGCTTGGAGATCGGGTCTGTGGCGTCGAGCGTCACCTTGTTGATCAGCTTGCTCGCGTCGAACCAGGGAACGAAGACCACGCCCCGAGGCATGCGGTTGCGCCCCCTCGTCTCCACGCGGACCCTGATCTCCCCGCGCCGGGAGACCACGCGCACCTCGGCCCCCTGGTTGATGCCGCGCCGGCGAGCGTCGTCGGCGTTCATGAAGCAGACTGCACCCGGGAACGCCTTGTAGAGCTCCGGCACCCGCATGGTCATCGAGCCGGAATGCCAATGCTCAAGCACACGTCCCGTCACCAGCCAGACGTCGAACTCGTCGTCTGGAGATTCAGCCGGCGGCTCATAGGGCACGGCGAGGATGACGGCCTTGCCATCGGGCCTGCCGTAGAATTTCACCCCTTCGCCCGGCTTCACGTAGGGATCGAAACCTTCACGGTAGCGCCATTTCGTCTCCTTGCCGTCGACGACGGGCCAGCGAAGGCCACGCACCTCGTGGTAGGTGTCGAAGGGCGCGAGGTCGTGTCCATGGCCACGTCCGAATTCGGCGTATTCCTCGAACAGACCTTTCTGAAGATAAAAACCATATTCCCGGGATTCGCGGTTCTCATACTCGGCATCGAGGTCCGAAAGCGGGAAGCGGTCCACCTTGCCGTTCTGGAACAAGACGTCGAACAGCGTCTTGCCCTTGTAGTCCGGATTGGCTTCGAGGAGGTCGGCCGGCCACACCTCGTCGGTGGTGAAGCGCTTGGCAAATTCGGTGAGCTGCCACAGGTCCGAGCGAGCCTCACCCGGGGCGTTCACAAGCTGTCTCCAGACGTGAGTCCGTCGCTCGGCGTTGCCGTAAGCCCCTTCTTTTTCAACCCACATCGCGGCCGGTAGGATCATATCGGCCGATACCGCGGTGACGGTCGGATAGGCGTCGGAGACGACGATGAAGTTATCGGGGTTGCGATAGCCCGGATACGTCTCGTTCGAGCTGTTGGGTGCGGCCTGGACGTTGTTGTTGACCTGGACCCAGTAGAAATTGAGCTTGCCGTCGTGCAGCATCCTGTCCTGCTGGACGGCGTGGAAGCCGGGCTTTTCCGGAAGCAGCCCGTGCGGCAGCCGCCAGATTTCCTCGGCATGGTGACGGTGTTCCGGGTTGGTCACCACCATGTCGGCGGGCAGTCGGTGCGCGAAGGTGCCGACCTCGCGCGCGGTGCCGCAGGCCGAAGGCTGGCCCGTCAGCGAGAACGGGCTATTGCCGGGCTCAGAGATTTTCCCGGTGAGAAGGTGGATGTTGTAAACCATCTGATTGGCCCACACGCCCCGGACATGCTGGTTAAAGCCCATCGTCCAAAGCGACATGACCTTCACGTCGGGATTGGCGTAGAGCTCGGCCAGTTCCTCCAGGAACTCAGGCTCAACGCCAGAGAGTTCCGACACCATGTCGAGCGTGTAGTCGGCGACCATGGCTTTGAATGCGTCGAAGTCGATCGGCTCAGTCTTTCCCGGGTCTTGGGCGCCCTTGGCCGCCACCTCCACCGGGTTGTCGGGACGAAGCCCGTATCCGATGTCGGTCGCACCGCTCATGAAGACGGCGTGATCACGGACGAACTGCTCGTTGACCTGTCCCGTCTGGATGATGTGGTTGGCGATGTAGTTCAGGATCGCCAGGTCGGTGCCTGGCTTGAAGACAATCGGTATGTCGGCGAGGTCCATTGATCGATGGGTGAAGGTCGACAGCACCGCGCAGCGTACGTGCGGATGGCCGAGCCTGCGGTCGGCGACCCGGGTCCACAGGATCGGGTGCATCTCCGCCATGTTGGAGCCCCACAGCACGAAGGCGTCGGCGTGCTCGAAATCGTCGTAGCAACCCATCGGCTCATCCATGCCGAAGGTGCGCATGAAGGCCACCGCGGCCGACGCCATGCAGTGGCGGGCATTGGGGTCGAGATTGTTGGAGCGGAAACCTGCCCGCATCAGTTTGGTGGCGGCGTAGCCCTCGAAAATCGTCCACTGGCCCGAGCCGAACATGCCGATGGCCTCCGGCCCTTTCTCGCGGAGCACCGCCTTGCACTTTTCCGCCATCAGGTCGAAGGCCTCGTCCCAGGACACGGGTTCGAACTCGCCGTCCTTGTCGTAGACGCCGCCGCGCTTGCGCATCAGCGGGGTCGTCAGACGGTCCTCGCCGTACATGATCTTGGAGAGAAAGTAGCCCTTCACGCAGTTCAGGCCGCGATTGACTTCGGCCTGCATGTCGCCGTGGGTGGCAACGACGTGACCGTCCTTGACGCCGACCATCACGCCGCATCCGGTGCCGCAGAAACGACAGGGCGCCTTCGACCATTTGATCTCCAGCGCCTCCACGCCGCCTGGCACCGGCTGGGCAGCCGCGGGTAGCGCGATGCCCGCGGAAGCA
The DNA here is from genome assembly GCF_058448885.1 of Mesorhizobium sp. DxT. NCBI lineage: Bacteria > Pseudomonadati > Pseudomonadota > Alphaproteobacteria > Hyphomicrobiales > Phyllobacteriaceae > Mesorhizobium > Mesorhizobium sp. DxT. Next base: position 21,708 of record NZ_JBZFLJ010000012.1, read on the forward strand.
GCGGCCAGCGAGGCAGCGTGTGCCTTCAGGAGTTCGCGGCGCGTGATCGAAGTCGTCATGTCGCGTGCCCCTCCTGTTCGTCGATATGCTCGAACACCATGTTCGCCGAGATCACGCCGTCCATCGAAGAAATACGGACCAGCGTCTCGCCGAGCATGCCGCTGCTCGATCCCTCGATCGTCACCACGATGCGGCTGCCTTCGTCGGCATGGACTTCCACGCCGGCGATTTCCGCGAGCTGCATTGCGAGTTGCTCGCGCTGTTCGGGAAAAGCCACGACGACGGCGCTTGATATGTGATGCCGGGCCACGGACGCGCCTGTGAGGAATGATCTACGTGTCACTACAGTGCGGTTGGACATCGTCAGCCTCCCGGAGGGCCGGGCGGCCCATAGACGATCTGATACATCCACACGAGGAAGCCGTAACCGCCGACCACGCCCACGGCCACGATTGGCCAGATCCCGAAGGCAAGCGCGAGGAACGCGAGCAATTCCCGCCGTCTGACCTTCGATCGCGGAGCCTGCGGCATCGAGAGCGTGTTGTCGCTGTCCTGGGTCATGACCTCCTCATCATGTGCCTTGGACTGGCTGGTCGCACGCGCCAGCCTCGCAGTGCAGGCTAGCGCTTTAAATGGTATTTTCAATACCCAATTTACTGCCGGTTGGCGGCTCAATGCATCACAACCCGCGGCGGCGACCCCATAGGATCGGCGCGTACCGGATGGCAAACAGCATGAAAGCCGTACTCCACAGTGCTCCGCCTGCAATCAGCACCGGAGCATACCAGTCGCCGGCGAAGGGCGCTGCAACCCGCAGCGCCGCTCCGACGGTGACCGTGATGTACATGGCGATGATCGTCCGGTCTGCGACGATCTCGCGTCCGGTATGGCCAAGGCTTGCACGGGTCATGACAGCCAGAGTCATCGTCCCGATCGCCCCGGCAGTCAGCGCGTGCAATGCGGCACTTTCAGGGGTTCCCGCGACGGATGCCAATCCCAGCAATGCCAAGGCCACGGCAAGCCAGCCATAGCCGACATGAAGGACGACCACGATTGGCTCGACAGCCGTTCTGTGGCCGCGCCAGCGCACCAGCCGTGCGCCCAACAGCATTCCTGCGAGGATAAGCGCGAATCCGGTGAAGGTCTCGTCCGGCACGACGACCCAAGCCGTGGAGGCGGCGGCGGTAGTGGCCAGGGCCACCTTGTCGAGCAGACCGAAGCTCGCGGGCAGCTTGATGCAGCGCTGCTTGACGAGCCAGTTGCGTGTGAAGCTCGGAACAATGCGGCCGCCAATCAGAGCCAGGAGCATGGCGATCGAGCCCAGGGCGAGGCGAAGGCCCACGCCCTGAGCGACGAGATCGAGGTTTGCGGCGTGGTCAAGTACGTTCGCCATCCCGAAGAGCGAGATCATCACGGCTACGGGCGCGTTTTTCCAGTTGCGGCCGGCCACGACTTCCCGCCAGACGGCGAAAGCCAGAACGGCTGGAAATGTGACGTCGACGGCCATCGCCACAAAGGGGTCAGGAAGACCGGCGCAGGCCACACGCCCCGCCGTCCACAGCAGGACCAGCGCGGCCAGCGGCCAGCCGCTCAGAGGCAGCCGACCCGTCCAGTTCGGGATGGCCGTCAGAACGAATCCTGCGACGACGGCCTGCAGGTAGCCGAAGACCATCTCGTGGGCATGCCAGTGAAGGCCGGGAAATGGTCCTGGCAGCGCCTGTCCGGAAAAGTACATCGACAGCCATGCCGGGATGGCAACGCCCGCGTGGAGGGCGGCCAGGAAGAAAAACGGTCGGAACCCGTACTGGAGTATCGGCGGCATGCTTGTCACGCGGCCCCGCCCGTCTCGCGTCGTGTCGCCGGCTCTGCGCAGGGTGCGAAGGACCGACCTGTCGGTCCCTGCTGAAGCGGCCTCGGCGCTCATCGGCCTCCTCCCGCAGCCTTCCGGGCTGCCTGCGCGCCGGCCGCCGCGAAGCCGGATACGTCAGCGAACAGGTCGGCGATTTCCATGAATGCGGAGCCGTCGGGCTCGTCAGGCATCAACTCGTCCAGTTCTCCGAGAAGAGCGAGCACGATGACGATGGCGTCGCGCATGCGCCTTGCGTCAGCGAGTCCCGAACCCCGCCGCACCAGTTCGTCCTCGGCGTCGACACGGTCGAGCATTTTGTTTGCTGTCTCCTGGCAGCCGCAGTCGAGGCGCGCTTCCGATAGCTCTCGCCGAAGCCTTTCGACGAGCGACGGCATGTTCTCGAAAGGCTGGACGAGGTGGGATGGAGTTCTGCGGACGTGACTACTCATTTGGTTGTCTCCTTGCGAAGGACGGCCTCCGCAGCATCGACGCGGCCTCAGCCGGCCTCGCTTCCGGCACGTTTGGATTCTCGATTACCTCCGTGACCAATTTGGCAGCTCCAGCCGTCATCAAAAGCCTGCCGCCCTGTCCCACAGGCGCGCGGCGGCAAGCTTGACATGGGCCAAGGAAGTGTCGTCACGGACGAGCCGAAAACCGAGATGCTCCGGGGGCGTGCCCACCGCGCACCCGCCACTCTTGCCGTCGCGCACGAAGCTCGACATGTAGGCCCGGTGAAGCCCCTCCAGGACGCGAACGCCGCAATTGTCCGTACGGGACTCGACGGAACCGTCCGGAGCGAGCGTCGTCCGAGCATAGCAAGTCGACGTCCACTCCCAGACATTGCCGCCGAAGTCATCGATGCCGTTCGCGTTAGCGCCGTAGAAGCCGCGCGCCTTGACGGCGGGATCGGCCGGGCGCTTAGCCGCCGATTCTTCCCTGTAGCGGCGCAGCCAGGCGACCGCCGGATTGGCCGGATTCTCGGCCGCGGCGGAGAAGGCGTCTCCTGCGAAGCGCTCACCCGCGGCGGCCGCTGCCTCGTCCGCGGTCGGAAGCCGCCACGGGTATCCTGTCTTATGCGAGTACCAAGCGGCGAACGCGGTCGCGTCGCGGTAGTTTACCCCGGTGACAGGCACGTCCTGACCGACCCGGATCGGGCCGTCGGCCGGATCGCAGGCACCGTCCTCGACGCACAGGGCATACGCCGCGGCGCCGACCTGCTGCTTCATGATGCGGAAGGCGCTCACCTTGAGTGGTTCAACCGTGGGTGCCGTCGGAACGCCCCTGGTCAGGAATTCTCCCGGAGCTGGGAAGTCCAGAGTGACGGTCCTGATCTCAACCGTCTCCGCGATGTCGGCGGCCATGGAGGCGTGGTGGGCGATTCCGGCCGCGGTGGCGGGCACGGCAAGCGCAGCAGCCGCGCCGACCAGAACGTCGATGAGGTGATGTGGCATAGCGGTTCTCGAAGGGGTGGCGGCCCGGAGCGAGACCGGGCCGCCTTGCAGTCAGTGAGTGGGGATCGGGCCGGGAGCCTCGACCTGCTTCATCAGGTCGTCGTTCCAGTCGCCCTCGACCAGAAAGTGCGCGGTCGCTCCGAGTTCCACTGCCTCGATGAGGTTGTGGTTTACGTAGGCGTACACGCCCGGCTGCAAGAAGGTGTAGAGCGCCGCTCCCGCCGAGCCGCCGCGAATGAACCACGTCTCCAGGTCCTTGGCGGGCGGGTTGTCGAACTTGCCCTCTTCCCAGACATAATCGCCATGGCCGCCGATCAGGTGCGGGCGGGTGTCGCGATTAGCCTGGCTGTGGACGATCAGGACGGTTTCCCCGACCCGCGCCTTCATGGCGTTGTCGCCAGTCAGCGCGCCCTTGGCACCGTTGAAGACCACATGCGTCGGAGTAAGGCTCTTCATGACCTCGAGGGTATCGGCATAGCTGTCCCCGTGGCTCTCGTAGGTCTTGAAGTTTCCATCCTCGTCACGCGGGACGTAGAAGTCGTTTTCGCCGATGTAGAAGACCTTGTCGTAGGTGATCTGTTCGCCCTTGTCGTTCTTCAGCCCGTCGCGCGGCAGCACCATGATCGTCCCCGACATGCCCGACACGACGTGCCAGGGGATCATCGGACCTTCCGGTGCGCAGTGGTAGACGAAGGTGCCAGCGCGAGTCGCCTTGAAGCGTAGCTTCACCTGCTCTCCGGGGTTGACCAACGTCAGCGCCCCTCCGCCCAACGCACCAGTCGCTGCGTGGAAATCGATGTTGTGCGGCATCGAATTGCTGCCGGGGTTCACCAGTGTCAGTTCGACATAGTCGCCCTCGTGGACGACCATCATCGGACCAGGGATCGAGCCGTCGAAGGTCATGCCTTGGAGGACTGTGCCCTCGTCGTCGATGACAACGGGCTTTTCCTCGATGGTCATGGTGAACTCGACCACCTTCGGCCCTTCCTTGGTTGCCTGCTGGTGTGCATGGACGAAGGGCGGAGCGACGAGCGTGACCTGCTCGCGCGGCAGCGCTTCGATCTCGGCTTCGTTCGCGAAAGCGGCCATCGGGGGCATCGCGGCCAGCATGGCGGCGGCCGCCGCTCCCATCAGTGCCTGGCGGCGCGTGAACATCTCGGTTCTCCTTTGTGATCCATCGTTGTCGATGGGGAAAACCTACGCCTTCACGCTGCCTTCGTGTTTGTGCTGGAACAAACTATTGACGGTTTCCAGCGTGAGAAGCGCTCACTTCAACCTTCGGGACCGACAAGCGAATGCGGAAGATATGTGGCTGTCTGTTGGACGAAATAGAACGCCGCTCACCTCTCTCGAATGCCCCGAGCTGGTGGCGAAACAGTGGGGCGTATACGACCACATAGGGCGCGCAAAACCTCTCGGCGCATTGGAGGCCGGGTCTGGAAGGTCCGGCTCCAAAGGCGATAAGTGAACAGCAGTGGTTGGCTCTCAGGCCTCAGTCCGGCAGACCGGCGGCGCGCAGGTGGACCGCCATCGCCTCCACGTCGGCAGGGTTGCGGAATGGAATGATGGTAAAATGGCGCGCTATCGAGAAGTTGGGATTGAGATCGATGAGGCGGCCAGCGGCCGCTATCGCCTCCTCCGCTTCTCCTGCGGCAGAAGCAGCGATCGTCAGGAACAGCAGGCAGGGCTGGAGCTTCGGCGCGACAGCGGCGCACTTACGTGCAGAGGCCAGTGCCGCGTCGTAATTACCCGTAAAGAACTCCGCGCGCGACTTCAGTGCCGCTGCCAGAGGCGTTCCGGCCGGATCAAGCCGTTCGAGCTCATTCCAGGCCGCAAGGGAATCAGAGTGAAGGCCAGCACGCGCCAGCGTATCGGCATATGTTCCAAGCGTGGAGGCGTCGTTTGGGTTGAGGCGCAGGGCCTCGCGCAGTTCCGCGAGACCGGTGTCGAAATCGCCCTCACGAGCGATCAGGGCTCCGAGCCCGGCGCGCGCGGTGGAGTAATGCGGGTCTAGCTGCACCGATTTTGCGACTGCGGCTCTTGCCTCCGCCAGTACGGCGAGATCGCCCCGGCGTTCGTCGTAGGGTTGAATAAAGAACTGAATCAAGAGCTGGGAGAGAAGCTCCCAGGCGACCGCGTAGTTTGGATCGAACGCAACCGCGCGCCGCGCCAGTTCGAGCGCCTCGACCGCGCCTTCATGGCTGAAGGTCAGGTGAGCCTTGCGACCGCGCAAGACCAGATCATAGGCGTCCAGCACCGCCGGCGGCTTGCCCTGCGAGCGGATGACCGCCGCATTTCTTGTTTGTGCTGCAAGTTGTGCAGCGACATCCGAGGCGATCGATTCCTGAATTGCAAAGACGTCGCCCCAAGGACGGTCGAAACGCTCTGTCCAGCGGTTGACCCCGGTCTCCAGGTCGACAAGCTGGACAGCGAGACGCAGTTCATCGCCGTTCCGCCGCAGGCTCCCCTGCAGCAGGAAGTCAGCGCGAAGCCCCTCACGGATACGAGCCAGATCGTCGTCGGTGTCGAACCGAAAGCTCGAATTGCGGGCGATAACCGCAATGTCACGGAAACGCGACAGCGCCATGATGACATCCTCAGCGACGCCTTCGCCCAGCCAGGCGTCGACATCGCTTTCGGTGCTGGTTCGGAATGGCAGGACGGCGACAGAGGGTCTGGGATCACGCCCTTCCGCGCTGCTGACATCAGCAGCGAAGTGCGTCCATGCCATGCCGGCCACAACCGCCGCCAGCGCCAATAGAGCCGTAAGCGCCACCAGAGGTCGACGCCAGAGGGGATGCGACATCGGGCGCGGAAAATGCCCGTCGTTTTCCTCAGTGACGCCTCCAGCAAAAAGATAGCCGCGTCGCGGCACTGTCTTGATCAAGCAATGATCATCGTCGCCGAGCGCTTTGCGAACGTCGCGCACGCATTGAGCAAGCGCATCGTCGTTTACGATCACATCGGGCCACACGACGGCTACCAGTTCATCTTTGGTGACCAGGCGACCGGAGTGCTCGACAAGGAAACGCAGCGTATCGAATGCCTTCGGCCGCAGCTCGATCTGGTGTTCACCTTCAGTGAGCGCCATTCGTTCCATATCAAGAACGAAGGAGCCGAACCGATATCGTCTTGCCGTATTCATTCCTCCCTCGCACGCATGCGATCAGCCGAAATTATACCCGTATTAGAGGAAAATTGCAGCGCGAATACATGCGTCCCACCGGAAGACAGAGCAGGCTTCGCGTGCTTTCCGTGCATTACAGGAGGAACACCAATGGAACGCAAAAGCACTCTCTTCGCTGCCTCAGCGATTTCACTTCTCGCAGCGTGCCATTCCGCCGCTGCAAGCGATGTCAGGAGCCTGAAGGAGCAGGTCGTGGGAACATGGTCGCTCGTCTCGCTCAGGGTCCACCAGCCCGACAAGAAGGTCGAGCTGTTCGGCGAGAAACCGCGAGGAATCCAGATCATGGATCCGAACGGTCGATTCGTGAACATCATCACCCGCTCCAGCCTCCCGCTCTATGCGGGCAACAACCGCATGCAAGGTACGGCCGAGGAATACACCGCGATCGGAAAGGGATCGAATGCTTTGTATGGGACCTACGAGGTCGACGAAGAGAACCAGACCGTGACCTTCAATGTCGAGGTCAGCACGTTTCCGAACTGGGAGGGCGAAAAGCAGCGTCGCGAATCCAGCGTGGAGGGCGACGTCTGGCGTTACACCAATCCTATGACAACGATCGGCGACGGCCATGTCGAGGTCGTCTGGAAACGCCTGGACTGAGCCAGAAGGGGCACTGGCCCCTGAACGCATCCGCCTCATCGAGGCGGATGCGTTCACCGCGTGCTCGTCTGGGGGAAGTGGTCGACCCGGCGGGAAACCGCCATCATCGACTGTGCCTGTGCGTCTGTTGCCGCGCCGGACTTCGCCACGACAACCATCGTGGAAAGTGAACCATAGTCCGGAGCTGGCTTTTCTTATCGCGCAGTGGCAAAAGCGCCCTCGATGAATCCGCCGACGGCCGGTGTCGCTCAACGGTTCCGATAGCTACGCGTTAACGTCGAACGGCAGTGCTGTGCATGTCATAGCCAGGTACCGGATCGAACGTTGGCTCAAGGACATTCATCATCCTCGCAAAAGCGACGAACGCTTCGCGGGCTTCCTCTGCGGACACCTCCTGCGCCAGCGCTGCGAGACATAGTCGGCGGACGTTCTCGCGAATCGGTCCACGCCGTGCTGGCGGCCATTCGTCGAGGAAATCGAGGAGATCACCGATTGTAAGCAGATCCCGAGAACCGGATAGCCCAACGGTAACCGTGACTGGCAGATGCAGCCTCATGATGGCATTCCTCCCGAAGATGCATAGGGACGATCGCTCAACGCCGATTGGCTGAAAGGGTTGCGTATGCGACACTACAAAAGAACGGCCGGCGTTGAGCCGGCCAGCGAGTCAGGAGGTTGGGTATCGGCAGGGCCAGTGGAAGTCCGCGCTCGCCAACCAGAAACCATGCGTTTTGTTCCAGCCCCCTTGCTCAAGAAACAACGCAGACGCGACGCTGCAGAGTGGTGGTAGCCGCAAGATGGAAGAACTTGCGGCACATAACGGTTATCCAAACCGGAACCTTGCGGCCGCCATGCCGGCCCCCGGCAGACCGCTCCGGAACGAGACGAGCGCTTCAGCCACCCAAAGCCAGCAGCAGGTCTTAACAAGAAAGGGCCGGCACGAAGGCCGGCCAAGTTTTGAGGGGATATACGGCAGGGCTGCAGTCCTGCCGCCCCACCAACCGCCCACAGTCTGGTTTGTTCCAAGCAGCGACCGGTGAGCGCCGAGACGCGGTTAACGATGGGGTTGTCTGGCGGGAAGGTCCCGCTTCAGTAAGTCGCCGAGAACTGACGCGGTTTCCAAGAGGAGACGTCTGATCTCCGATGGCGTCAGTTCATGCGCCCGGTCGGCAGCATCCTGCAGTTCGACCACCAGTTCCACACCTCGCATATGCAACTGCATTGATCGGTTCCTCATACCTTTCTCTGACAGTGCGATAATCAACAACAACGAACCCTTTCCGGCAAGCGCCGGGTGAAAGGAACACCATGGCCACGCGACACAAGCGGGGCTCATCAGCGCTCGTCGCCGCCGTGACTCGTGACAGCGCTGGTCCCCGGATCGGGGCGTGAAGAAGGTTTCCAATCACAACGAATATGCAGCCAAGGTCTGCCGTCCTTCGACGTGTGCCAGGGTCCGCTCGGCACGCTCGCATGAACCCGGGCCGCCCGCGGCTCTGGGCAATCCCATGAAGGGCAAATGCCACGCGCTTGCTGTTCACTGCAGCAGCGGCGATGCTCTCGCTCGCTGCCTGCACCACGACCGATCGCACCAACGGCGAGCAGATCGCCAATAAAGACGTTCACTCGGCGCCAAGGCTGCATGCCGGCTCCTGCCGGCTGCAGAGGCTGTGGCAGACATCATTGCTACTGGCGATCCGCGTCCGCCGCCAGCTTCCGCCGAACTTCTTCGAGCGCAACGCTCAGAAGCGCATCGACCTCCTCAAGTTCGGTTCGCAAGTCGTCCCGGTCGCCGATGTAGCGGCGCAGCTCTTCGAGCATCTGGCAGACATGTTCCATACAACGTCCTCTGATTCATTCGCGATGAAGGCACGCCAAACGCGCTCCATCGTAATACGGGTGCTCTAGGGGCATGGATCAGTGGCGGTAAGGCCGCTAGAGTTTCTTGAGGATAGCAAGAAGTTGACCTTCGCGACTGGTCATGGCCGCGAGAGCATTGGCGACGCTTTACTGAGGGTTCTGGTGTCCTGCTCATTTGAGCACCTCATGCCGGTGGGCGAACCCTACCGGGCAGTCTGAACTCTGCGCATCCGCCGCGTATTATCCTTTCGATGGATTTGACGCGACCTGAGGCAATTGCCGCACATTCCACCGTTTCAGTTTCCGACTTCGTAACTCGCATGATCGACAATGAGCTCCGAAGTGGGAGGCTGCCATGTTCGGACAACCGCCGGTATTCTTTGTGGGCTTCTGCGCGGCGCTTGCCGGTGCCGGGATCATCGGATGGAAGATCGCGCCTGAGGAACGCCGGGTTGATGCTGCATCGATCGTCTCGGCCGGCCACACCATCGCCATGCCGATCTGCGGCAGCGGCAAGCGCATCAACTGCGTAGTCGATGGGGACACGATCTGGGTGAGGGGTGAGAAGATTCGCCTCGAAGGCTTCAACGCGCCCGAGATGAACGGCTCGTGCGACCGCGAAAGGCGGATGGCCGTTCAGGCGCGAGATGAGCTCCGGCGCGCGCTCGACGGCCGTGCATTCACCATCGAGCGCAACGGCAAGGATCGTTACGGGCGCACCCTGGCCACGATCCGCGTTGGCGAGCGCGAGGTTGGTGCGGAGCTGATCAGCAAGGGGCTGGCGCACGAATGGCGAGGGTTCAAGGAAAGCTGGTGCTAGCTCGCAAGCTCTGAACCGCTGACAGGATTGGTGCTTTTCCCATCCGCATCCGGGCAAAGAAAGACCCTGCCGGGGCGGGGGTTCCCTGTCAGGCTGCTTCCGCATGTGGAAATGGCATATCGAACCGCAACGGAACACCAAGCGCCCTGAAAGCATCCTCAAGGGAGTCGAGGCGCGAGTTGTGGTCGAGCCTGAACAGTCTATCCACGTGTTCACGCTTACAATCGAGTAAGCGCATCAGGTCGGCGCGGGTCTTACCCTGTTCGCGAAAGATCATGTACAGCGCGGATTCGAGCTACACGAGCGCCGGCACCTCAACAAAGCGGCCAGCTGCCGTGCGCGATGAGCGGAAATGAGCCTACTTGGCAATCCTGGCTTCCCAGCGGCCATCGACCACCGCGCCTCGCACCAGTTCCACCATCAGGTTACGCACGGTTTCCAGGGCGTAGGTCGCCGGGCGATCGGCCAACTCGCAGATGTAGAGGGTTCGCGAAAGCTCAGGCTCGATGATCGGCCGGAAATGCAACAGGCCGCTTTCGATATGCTCGTACATGAAAAGCTTGGTGCCGATTGCGCAGCCGAGCCCAGCGGCCAGTGACGCCCCGATGGCGTGGACGGAGTTCATCTGCAGCTTGGCGCGGCCTTCGATCTTCTTCAGCAGGTTGGTGTCGTCCATCAGCGCCCGGGCCGAGATGCCTTGCCGCAACAGGATCAGCGGCAAGTCGAGAATGTCGTTGAACAGCACCGGCGCGTCACTGGCGCCAATGATCTCGCGCGTGCCGACGAGCACCATCTGCTCTTCGAGTACCGGCTGCGTCTTCAGCCGCGGGTCGGCCGGCGGGTTGTAGACGAGCGCGAGATCGACCTCCGAGGCCATCAGGTGCAGCAGCGTCGATCCTGACAGGCTTTCAGACAACGACAACCGCACCCGCGGATAATCGTCGACGATACGGCGGCAAAGATCGACGCCGATCGCCTTGACGGCGGAATATGCCATGCCGACCGAGACGTCGCCGGAGACATCGTCGCCGGCCTCCCGAATGTCCTTCTGTGCGGCCGACATCGCCTTCAGGATCGCCTTGGCGTGACCGTAGAGTCTCTCTCCCGCCGCCGTTGGCCGCAGGCCCCGGGGCTTGCGTACGAACAGATCGGTCCCGAACTCGGCTTCCAGATTGGCGAGATGGTGGCTCAGCGCCGAGACTGCGACACGGCAGGTCTCGGCTGCACTCGACAAAGTGCCCTGCTCGTAGATGGCGGCGAAGTACCGAAGCTGCCGTGAGTCCACCCGCTCTAACCTTTCTAGATTTTCGAACGTTCGGTTAGAAACATTATGATTTTCCGTCTTCTCCGGCAACGCTAGCGTGAAGCATCGAGGAGGCGTGAATGCAATCGGACTTCCAACCGCTGGCCGGCATGAGGGTTGTCGAGATGTCCCACATGATCATGGGGCCGTCGTGCGGCATGTTTCTCGGCATGCTGGGTGCGGAAGTGATCAAGGTCGAGCCGCCAGAAGGCGACAAGACCCGCAATCTTACCGGCATGGGTCGCCCCTTTTTCCCGTTGTTCAATCGCGGCAAGAAGTCGGTGCAGCTGGACCTGCAATCGGAGAGCGGTCGCAAGGCGCTTGATGCGCTGTTGGCAACGGCCGACGTCTTCATCGACAATTTTCGCGACGCATCGCTGGCAAAGATGGGAGCGGACCCGGACGATCTGCGCAAGCGGTTTCCTGAGCTCGTGCTGGCTTCGCACAAGGGCTTTCTCGCCGGGCCCTACCAGGACAGGACGGCCCTCGACGAAGTGGTGCAGATGATGACGGGCCTCGCCTACATGACCGGTCCGACGGGGCGTCCGCTCCGGGTCGGCTCGTCCGCTAACGACATCATGGGAGGGCTTTTTGGCGCGTTCTCGGTCGTGGCTGCACTCCTGGAGCGCCAACAGACTGGCAAGGGTCGCAGCCTGCGCGTCGGGCTGTTCGAAAACTGCCTGTTGCTCGTAGCCCAGCACATGGTGCAGTTCGAGCTGGAAGGCGTGAACCCACCGCCTATGCCTGAGAGGACCTTCTCGTGGCCGGTCTACGATATATTCGACACAGCCGACGCGAAACAGATGTTCGTCGGAGCGGTGACGGAGGGTCAATGGACGGCACTGTGCAAGTTCCTTGGCCTGGATGATCTGCTCGCCGATCCCACCCTGCAGACACGCATGGACCAGATCGATGCCCGAGACCGCACCATTCCTATCGTCGCTGCGGCAATCGCCACCCACCGTGCGGCCGATCTATCGCAAGAGTTCGAAGCTCTCGGTATTCCTTATTCGCCGATCGCCAAGCCCTCCGAGATGTACTCGGATCCGCATGTGATGCGGCCAGGCGGGCTGGTAACCTCCAAGCTGCCCAGCGGCCAGACATTCCGGGCGCCGTCGCTGCCTGTCGATGTCGACGGTTCCATGATGAGCGTCGGCGGTGACGTTCCAGCCCTTGGCGCTGACACGACGGCGGTGCTGGCGGGTCTCGGCTTTGATGCCGACGCGATCGGCAAGGCGCGTGGCAGCGCAAGGAGAGCCGCATGAACCGCCGCGACGAAGCCTATCCAGTCGACAAGATCAGCCTGCGTGAGGTCGGGCTCCGCGACGGCCTGCAATTGGTGAAGGCCTGGCCGTCGACTGAGGAAAAGCGCACCTGGCTGTTGCAGGAGCATGCGGCCGGCGTCCGGCACTTCGAGGTTGGCTCGTTTCTGCCGGCCAACCGCATGCCGCAATTTGCCGACCTCGCGGCAATAATCGAGGCAATGGCGGCGCTCGACGGAGCACGATCGGCAGCCCTGGCTTTGAACGAGCGCGGCGCCGTCGATGCCATCAGCACAAATGTCGACGAGATCGTTTGCGTGGTTTCTGCGACCGAGGAACACAGTCAGGCGAACATGCGCCGCTCGCGAACCGATGCGATCGACCTCGTGCGGACCGCTGCCCGCCTGCGCGACGAGACCGGTCACAAGGCACTGATCAATGCCGGCATCGCCATGGCTTTCGGCTGCTCGATCGCCGGCAGGGTGCATCCGGATGACGTAGTCCGGCTTGCCGAGGCATGCCTGCAGGCCGGCGCCGACGTCGTTGGCATTGCCGATACGGTCGGCTTTGCGGGTCCGCGACAGGTAGAACGGCTTGCCGGCGATATGCGCACGCTGGTGGGCGACGGCGGATTCATCGTCCACCTTCACGACACCCGTGGCATGGGCATCGCGAATGCGTCGGCAGCACTCGATGCAGGCTGTCGCATCCTCGACGGTTCGCTTGGCGGGCTCGGCGGCTGTCCATTCGCCCCCGGGGCGACCGGCAACGTGGTCTTCGAGGACCTGGTCTTTCTTTGTGAAACCATGGGCTTCGCCACCGGTATCGATCTGGAAGCGCTGGCGGCCGTCCGCAGCATTCCCGAAAAGGCAATGCCGGGAGAGCGCTTCTTTGGAGGAATTGCGCGTGCCGGACTTCCGGCGACGCTCGAATGGAGGGCCTGAGCGGGACCGGAAATCCCGCTTTCCAACTGACGATGCATTCTAGGGAGGAATGACAATGCCAAGAACCACACAAGTCCTGACGGCGACCTTGCTGCTCTCAGCCTCTGCGATCGGCATGGCCAATGCGCAAACCGCGATGCGCTGCAGCCATCAGCTACCGCCGGCCCATCATATCGCCATCGTTGTCGACCAGTGGGCGGCAGAAGTGGAGAAGCTCTCCGAGGGCGAACTCGACGTTCAGGTTTTCGGCGCCGATAGCCTGGTCAAGGCGAACGACAACATCCTCGCGGTCGCCAAGGGCGACATCGAGTGCGCCTTCTCGCTCAATTTTCAATGGGGCAAGACGCTGCCGCTGATGAACGTGACTGTCGGCCCATACACGATGTCGTCGATCGAGGCCTGGAAGAAGTGGCCAACCTCGGAAGCAGCCGCATTCCTCGAAGAAAAGCTTGCCGAGAAGGGAGTCAAGAACGTCGCCTGGATGTTCCAGACCAACACCAGCGTCTTCACATCCAAGGGCAAAGCGTTGATCGCCCCCGCCGATTTCCAGGGTCTCAAGATGCGTGGCATCGGTCCCGCCTTCGACCGTGGCCTGACGGCAATGGGCGCGACGACCGTATCGATGCCCGGAAGCGAGGTCTACCAGGCGCTGGCCACCGGCATCGTCGACGCCGCGATCACCGACGTCGCCGCTGCCTACTCGCGCAAGTATTTCGAGGTTCAGGATCACATGACGGTGGTTCCGGTACTGGCGGCTTATCTGCACGGCTACGTCAATCCGTCTTGGTACGAAGGCCTCAGCGACAAGTCCAAGGCGGCACTGGACGAGGCCGGAAAGTCTGCGTCGCAATGGGCGCTCGACGCTTCGATCAAGGCCTCCGCAGATGCACCGAAGCAACTGGAGGAAAAGGGCGTCACCGTCCACATAGCGACCGATGCGGAAAACGAGGCGTTCAAGGCGGCGATGCAGCCGGCCTTCGCCGAGGGCTTCGCGGAGGAGACCGGCGAGGACGGCAAGACGCTGCTCGGCCTGATCGAGAAGATCCAGTAGCATTCGGCATGTCCGGAGAACCGGCAAAGGAGGAGGCGCCCAGCGCCTCCTCACTTCCCCTGAGAGCAGCGAGGGCTCTGTCGCGGCTGGGCGGAGCATTGAGCGCCCTGCTGATCCTGGTTGTCCTGGGTATCACGGTCGTCAGTGTCTTCAACCGCTACATGCTTAACAAGCCCATCATGGGCGTGGACGAGGGGACGGGATTTCTGGTGGTGGCAATAGTCATGCTAGGTGCGGCGGAGGCTTTGCGGCGCGGCGATCATATCCGCATCGATCTTCTCGTCGATCACGCCAGCCCCCGGTTGCGCTGGTGGCTGGAACTGTGGTCGCTTGCCAGCGTCATCTGCTTCGCCGCGTTGCTGCTGGTGGCCTCGTGGCACACGGTCCGGTTCTCGCGAGCCTTCGGCGCCTATTCCACCGGCTATCTGTCGATCCCAATGTGGATACCGCAATCCACGATGGTCGTCGGATCGGTTCTGCTAGGCCTAGCCGCGCTTGCGGCCTTGCTCGACAGAGCAGGGAGAAGGCGGCCATGACGACGCTGCTCATCCTCGGATCACTTGTCTTTCTGCTCCTGACCGGCATGCCGATTTTTGCCGCGCTCGGCCTGTCGTCGGTCGCGGTGCTGCTGGTCTTCGAGGGCAAGATCGACTCGATCGCGGACACCATCTTCGCCAGCCTGAACAATCCCTTGCTGGCGACCATCCCGATGTTCGCCTTCATGGCCCATGTCATGATCAAGGCAAAGGTCGTCGACGATCTTTACGACATGGCCAACAAGCTTGTCGGCCATGTCAAGGGCGGACTCGGCTTCGCGACGATCCTTTCCTGCACCATCTTTTCGACCATCTCCGGCTCGTCGGTCGCCACCGCTCTCACCATAGGCTCGACCGCGATCCCGCAGATGCAGCGGTTCGGATACCGCCCGCGCGACACCTATGGAATCATCGCGGCCGGCGGAACATTGGGAATCCTCATTCCTCCATCAGGCCCGATGATCCTCTACGCAATCGTGACCGATGCCTCGATCGGGGCCCTGTTCTTGGCCGGCATGATCCCCGGATTGATCATGGCGGTGGTCTTTGCCGTCTTTTCCTGGGTGCAAGCCAACAGGCACGGCGAGACCGAGGCGCAGACCTGGCCGGGCAGCCGGGTCGTTGCGCGGGCGCTGCTCAACTCGATCTGGGCCGTCGCATTGCCGCCGATCATCCTCGGTGGCATCTATCTCGGCGTTTTCACGGCGGCCGAGGCAGCTGCGGTCGGCGCGGTCTACGCGCTGGCCGTAGCGCTGATCGTCTATCGCAATGTCTCGCTGGCTGATCTGTGGGACTGCACCTGGCAAACGATGCGCACCAGCGCGATGCTGTTCATGATCATCGCCGGCGCCGGCCTTTTCGGTCATGCGGTCACGATCATTCGTCTTCCGGCAGAGATCATGGAGACCGTAACCGCCTTCGGACTGTCACAGACCGGCTTCATCCTAGTGGTGATGGTCGCCATCTTCATCCTTGGAATGTTCCTGGAGACGATCGCCATCATCCTGATTACCACGCCGATCATCCTACCGGCGATGATGGCGCTCGACATCAATCCGATATGGTATGGCGTGCTCTTGATGATCAATCTGGAGCTGGCCCTGATCACGCCGCCCGTTGGCATGAACCTATTCGTCATCAAGGGGATAACCGGAGCGCCGCTCGCCGACGTCATCCGCGGCTCAATGCCCTACGTCGCGCTGCTGGTCGGCGGCCTGGTTCTGTTCTGGGCGTTTCCGCAACTTTCCTTATGGCTACCAACTGGCGCAGGATTTGGCCGATAGGCCACCAGTGGGTTATACAACGTCGGTGCGCAGAGCCATCGGGACGCACACATGGTGGAACAAGGCATCTGACGGTCGTTCAGATGGAAGACTGTCCGTTGAGAGGCAATGTTCGGCGATAAGCAGCCGTCGGGGGGCTGAGGTATCTGTTCAAGGTTTGCCTACGCCATTCATCCCCCCAATCAGGAAGATGTACCCAACCTTCTTCTGACATCCGACAGTCCTCGCATTCCAACAAGAATGGTCTGAGGGTTCTGATGGTATCAGTATGACCTCAGCGCCGCGCGTCAGCCGATGACCTGTGCCTCGGGTCTGTCGCCCGCTCGCGAAAGTTCCGCGTGCCAGTGGCCAGTCGCGTCCTCCCAGACGATGCCAGTGGTCTCGCCCGGCCGCAGCTGCTTGCAGGCGGCTCGCCGCGCAGCGCCGAATGCGGCATCATGACTGGAGAACGTCTCCGAATAGGTGTCGTCCACCCGATAAGCCCAGCCGCCGTCGTGTTCGACGATCCGATATTTTACAGCGTCCATTTCATTGCTCCTGCCGTGGGAATTTTACTGTCTGCTGCTTTTGCGCCGGAATTTCTTTGCTAATCGGCCGCCATAAACCCATCACTGGCGCACGACGTCCTGCCATTCGGGGTGGCGACCGATCTGTGCTTTTGCGAAGGGGCAGAGCGGCATAATTGCGATACCGTCGCGGCGAGCGTCCTCGATTGCCTTGCGCACCAGCCGTTCGCCGACCTTGCGACCGCGCAAGGCTGCGGGCACCTCCGTGTGGTCGATGATTATCAGGCTGTCGCCGGCGCGGCTGTAAGTCATCTCCGCCTCGATGCCATCGACGACCAGCCGGTACCGCCCCTTCGACACGCCATCTTCCCGTTCGACTGTCTCGTCGTCTGACAAGGGCGCAGGCCCGGCCAGCGCGGCGTCCGGCACGCGCACCTGACGCGGCGTACCGTGGGCACACTCCAGAAGATCACGATCCCAGCCGCCCAGATCGGCCGCCGCCTCATAGGTCGAGACGAGGAATGCCATGAGCGCCTCGTCGGGATCGGCGGCGGATTGCACGGCATCGTAGGGGAGGACGAATTCCGACACACCGTCATGCCAGAACGCGGCATCGGGCTGTACCGTCGCGGCGCGGTAACCGCCGGGCGCCGGATAGGCGTAGGCATAGAATGCCGGGTAGTCGATGCCATTGCCGCCCGGCCAGAAGCCCGCCGACGATACTTCGCGATCATAGGCCTCCTGCGCCACGTTGTCGGGCAGGGCGGGGATGCCCGCCGGATGCAGTGGCGCGCGTCGGCCCGAAAAGCGCGTGACAGCCAGGTCGAAGCTGCCCCAGAACAGGTGAACGGGACTGGACTTGCCCACAAACGACGTCCGAAACCGGTTGAAGACCCTGTCAACTGCGATCAAACCCTGGTGGAAGCGCTGAACGGCTTCGCGGTCATAGGGCCGGTCGCGATCGTCCTCGGCGAAGGGAACCGGGTAGGGCACCTCGTTCGGGCTGCCGTTGAAGGTTGGCGTGCCGCCAAGATCGGAGACCAGTTGCAAAAAGCTCGCGTGGAAGGTCGCGACCGTCATAGGCCCAAGATCGAACGACTCCTTGCGACCGTTGCCACAAGTGCCGACAACCCTGTGCTCGCGCAAGTCGAACAGGATCTCGATGCCGGGACCGTCCGGAATGGGCGAGGACGCCAAACCGTGGGGCGTGACATAGAAGGTCGCGTTCCACGAATGATTGAGCCACGGAGTGTGTGCCAGCCGGTATTTGCCGGCGATCTGGAGATACAGATGCAGGGCTGAACACGTCTCGCGCCAGCTGAGGTAATCAAGCTGCGGCCACCTGGTCATGGTCGTTTCTCCACGCTGGTTTGGGTCAATCGGGAAGAGGAATGTACTCGTTGCGGTCGTCGGCGGGCAGGTCAAAGCGGCCCTTGCCCCAGTTCGCAGCCCGCCATTCGGCCTTGGCAAGTTCGATCCGCTCCTGCGACGAGGCGACGAAGTTCCACCATATGTAGCGCGGTCCGTTGAAGGTCGCGCCGCCGAGGATCATCAATCGCGCGCTCCGCTCGCCAGCAGCTATCGTGATGCGGTCGCCCGGCCGGAATACCATCATCTGGCCCGCCTCGAATTCCTGTCCGGCTACCGAGATCGAGCCATCGACGATGTAGATGCCCCGGTCTTCGTGATCGTCCGGCATGGGCAGTCGACTGCCCGGCTCAAGCCTCACATCGGCGTAGAAGGTCTCGGAGAGCATCGTCGCGGGCGCGGTCTTGTCATAGGCGTTTCCGAGGATCAGCCGCACGGAGACACCGCGATCCTCGATGACGGGCAGCGTCTCCTTGCCGTGATGCTCGAAGCTAGGCGCCACGTCCTCGTGGCTGTCGGGCAGAGCCAGCCAGGTCTGGATCCCGAACAGGCTGTTCGGACCGTTGCGCGCCGCCGCCGACGTACGTTCCGAATGGGTGACGCCGCGACCGGCGACCATCCAGTTGAGCGCGCCGGGGCGGATGATCTGGTCGGCGCCGGTGCTGTCGCGGTGATGGAAGTCGCCCTGGAACAGGTAGGTGACCGTGCCGAGGCCGATATGCGGATGCGGCCGCACGTCGACGCCATGGCCGGTCAGCAACTCCGCCGGCCCGGCCTGATCGAAGAAGATGAACGGTCCGACCATCTGACGCTTCGGTGCCGGCAAAGCGCGCCGCACCTGGAAATCGCCAAGGTCTCGGGAACGCGGAACGATAAGGGTTTCGATCGCATCAATGTTGACCTCATCGGGACAGCCTGGTTCGATTGATGGGTTCCAACTCATGCGCCTATCCTTTCGTGGTTCCGCCAGACGTTCGACATAGCTGTCGGTAACGCTGGCAACTAGCTCCGCCATCCGCCGAGCTGTGTCGCGAAAAGTGCAACGCCAAAGCCGCCTCTCGCGAAGGTCAATCGCTACCGCTCGACCCCCGCAAGGCGCGGATCTTCCACGAGGCATTCGATCAGCAACTCCGTCAGTACCCGCACCTTGCGCGATTGATGCTGCCCCGGCGGCCGGATGACGAAGACCCCAGCCGATGGCACCGGGTAACGTGTCATGATCGGCACCAGCGCGCCCGCGGCGACATAGGCGTCGGTGACACAGTCGGGTAGCCAAGCGACCCCAAGCCCTGCGGCTGCGGCTGCAGCGAGCGCGATACCATTGTCGGCCTTGTAACGCCCTTGCGGATTGATGGTGACGACCTTGTCGCCGTCCATGAACTGCCAGGCTTCCGTGCCCTGCATCAGGGCCTGGTGAGAGGCGATCTCCTCTGGCGCCTCCGGCGCGCCATGCGCCGCTATGTAGTCGGGGCTGGCAAGAAACTTCCCGTGGATAGTCCCCACGCGTCTTGCGATCAGGTTGGAGTCCTGGAGGAGGCCGACCCGGATCGCGCAGTCGAAACCCTCGGCGATGAGATCGACAAAGCGGTCGCTGTAGGATGAGTGGATGTGAAGTCTCGGGTGGCGGCGCGCCAGCTCCGCCAGCACTGGTGCTAGGTGCGTCGGACCGAAGGTCAGCGGCATTGCGACACGCAGTCGGCCGGTCAGGTCACCAGTGGGCTGGATTATTTCCCGCGCCGCATCGATTTCGGCGCCTACTCTTGCTGCATGGTCTCGGAATGAAGCCCCGGCTTCCGTCAGAGCCGCGCCTCGGGTGGTGCGGGCGAGAAGCTGGACACCGAGCTCCGCCTCAAGCCGGAAGAGCCGACGGCTGACGATCGATTTGGACACGCCGAGCCTGCGCGCGGCAGCCGATACGCCGCCGGCATCGGCAACTTCCACGAATGTCCGAAGGTCGTCGATATCCATCTGGTGTTCCCCTTTTCGCGACACAGCGTGGCAGGAGCGAGCTCTACTTTATTGCAGAAAGAGATGTCACTTACCCCATGCGGACGGTCTGAGGTCACGCATTCGCGTCAGTCGCACCGTCACCAAGAAATCGCACCAACTCAAGTCCTGGTAGCGTGGAGGAGCAAAAAGGAAGCAAGAACGGCACCTGCTGGGCAGAACCTGCACCGCGGCGCCCTGGATCATAGGCTAATTCGTGGTCGGACAGACGGGTGCCCGTTCGCATTTCACCGTAGCCAGACCAGCCCCGCGCGCCAATTCAACGCGGTCCGCAAGGACCGATGAACATCTTGAAAGAACCCATCATGGAAATAGGCGTCGACAGTTTTGCTGCCATCCTTCCCGATCCGACGACCGGACGACTTCCCTCGGCGACCGGTCGCATGGCCGACCTGCTTGACGAGATCGAAACCGCTGACCGTGTCGGGCTCGATGTATTCGGCATCGGGGAGCACCACCGCGCAGAATTCCTCGACTCCGCGCCGGCCATTATTCTTTCGGCGGCGGCGGCCCGAACCAGCAAGATCCGCCTGACGAGCGCGGTGACGGTGCTGAGCGCCGCCGACCCGGTGCGGGTTTTCCAGGAATTCGCAACGCTCGACCTGATCTCCAAAGGGCGCGCCGAAATCGTCGTCGGGCGTGGGTCGTTCGGAGAGGCGTTTCCGCTGTTCGGGCTCGATACCCGCGCCTATGACGATCTTTTCGCCGAAAAGCTCGACCTGTTCCTAAAGCTCGGCGAAGAGACCAACATCTCCTGGTATGGGCGCTATCGCCCCGCCCTTCACGGAGAGGGCGTTTTCCCGCGTCCCCACCAGCCGCGACTGCCGCTGTGGGTGGGCGTCGGCGGCACCCCGTCATCCTTCGAGCGCGCCGGAGAGCTCGGCCTTCCGCTGATGATCGCGATCATTGGCGGCACGTTCGAACGCTTTAGACCGCTCGTCGATCTCTATCGCGAGGCCGGTGGGCGTGCGGGGCACGCCCAGGAGAAGCTCGTTGTGGGGGTGCATGCGATGGGTTTCGTCGGCGAGACCGACGCAGAGGCCAAGGATGCGTTCTTTCCCGGATGGGCGCATCTGACCGGCACCATCGGACGTGAGCGAAGGTGGCCGACGCCAACGCGTCAACAGTTCGACGCGATGGCCAGCCCTGAAGGCGCTTTCCTGATCGGTGCGCCGGCGACGGTTGCTGCCAAGATGCTCGAGGCAAGCGAGACGCTTGGCGGCATCTCACGCATCACCTTCCAGATGAGCACCGCATCACTTGAAACCACCGCGATGAAGCGATCGATCGAGCTTCTCGGCACGGAAGTCGCACCGATTATCCGGATGTCTCACAAGACGCCGTAAGATACTCTCATTCCCCAAGATACCGGCGGAGCAAAGTCCAGGGAAACGAATGAATCCAGTCATCGACAATCCGGCCGCGTTTCGTTTCGAGCCCCGATAGCGGGCCGCGATGGCGACATCGCAGCCACCTATTTCCGGGGTCGAGGACGGCCGGTTCGTCCTCGTCCACACCGAAGTGCGTATCGGCTCACCGGACAGGGAATCGGTTCGCAACTGGCTCGGGGCATCTTTGAGACAGTCCGCGCGCGTAGTGGCAAGGTCGTCCTGCGCTGCTCGTTCATGGGTGGCTACCGTGCACGCCATCCCGAATATTCCGACATCGTGATGGGCTAGAACGGAGCCGCCGCCGGTCTCGCGACACAGGGACAATAGGTGGCAATTGCACAAGCCCGTGTATGCTCGCCGCGAGTTCCATCGAAACGATGAAAGCAGGAGTTTAGGCTATGCCGAAAGGATCGGACCTTTTTGTCACCGCACTGGAGAACGAAGGCGTCGATCGCATCTTCGGCGTGCCGGGCGAGGAAAACCTCGACCTTCTGGAATCGCTGCGGACCTCCAGCATCAAGCTGGTGCTGACACGCCATGAGCAGGCCGCGGCCTTCATGGCGGCCACGCATGGACGGCTGACGGGTAAGCCCGGCGTGTGTCTGGCAACGCTCGGACCCGGCGCGCTCAATTTCTCGAACGGCGCTGCGTATGCACACCTGGGTGCGATGCCGATGATCCTCATCACCGGGCAGAAGCCGGTGATGAGCGCCAAGCAGGCCCGCTTCCAGATCGTTGATATCGTCGCCTCGATGAAGCCGCTGACCAAGATGACGCGCCAGATCGTCAGTGCCGCCGCCATACCCTCGACGGTCCGCGACGCCTTTCGTGTCGCGATGGAAGAGCGGCCGGGACCGGTACATCTGGAACTGCCGGAGGACGTTGCGGCCGAAGAGGTCGCAAACATCCCGGTCATCGCGCGCCATGGGGTGGACCGCCCCGTGGCCAGTGCCGCGGCTCTCGACAGGGCAGCCGAGATCATCCGCAACGCAAAACGCCCGCTAGTAATGATCGGCGCTGCGGGTAACCGGCCCACCCTGGTTGACCGGCTCTCGGACTTCGTTGCTCGAAGCCGCCTGCCATTCTTCAACACGCAGATGGGCAAAGGCGCTGTCACCGGCGGCTCGAACCTTTACATGGGCACCGCGGCGCTCTCGGAGGGCGACTATGTGCACGAGGCGGTCGATCTTGCCGACCTGATCGTCGCCATCGGCCACGACACGATCGAGAAGCCGCCCTTTCTCATGAAAAGTGCGGGGGGACCAAAGGTCATCCATGTCGGCTACCAGTCTGCTACGGTCGAACAGGTCTACCATCCGGATTTCGAGCTGATCGGCGACATCGGGGCTGCGGTCGCGGGACTTGCCGAGCGGCTCGAAGGAAAACTTTCACCCGACGAGGGCATGCTCGAACTGCGTCAGCGTATCCTCGCCCGCATCAACGACCGCGCCGAGGAAGATCGTTTTCCGCCTACACCGCAGCGCATCGTCCACGATGTGCGCAAGGTGATGCCGGAAGACGGCATCGTCTGCCTCGACAACGGCATGTACAAGATTTGGTTCGCGCGCAACTACAGGACCCATGTCGCCAACACGCTGCTGCTCGACAATGCGCTCGCCACGATGGGCGCCGGCCTGCCCTCGGCGATGATGGCGGCGATGCTTTATCCGAACCGCCGCGTGCTGGCCGTGTGCGGCGATGGTGGCTTCATGATGAACTCGCAAGAGATAGAAACTGCGGTGCGGCTCGGGCTGAACCTCGTGGTGATCATCCTAAACGACAGCGCCTACGGCATGATACGCTGGAAGCAGGCGGTGGACGGCTTCCAGGATTTCGGCATGAGCTTCGGCAATCCCGATTTCGTACGCTACGCCGAGGCCTATGGCGCCAAGGGCTCGCGGGTCAGTGCGGTCGAGGATCTCATGCCGGCGCTCGAAGCCGCCTTCGCCGACGGCGGTGTTCATCTGGTCGATTTGCCGATCGACTATTCGGAGAACACCCGTGTTCTGGTCGACGAGTTGCGCAACCGCAGGCCCGACGTGGAACTCGCGTAATCCAGCGAAGGGAGATCGACTATGCTGAAAGTGGTGCAGGCATTCGACCGTGCCCCGATCACGGAGATCGAGACCGACGACGACGACGCGCTGGAGCGCAAACTGCTGGCGGCCGAGCGCGTCCTCAGGGATCGCAACGGCTGGCTGAAGTCGCATGAGCGCGTTGCCATTCTGCGCAGGCTGGCCGCGTTGATGGAAGGCAGGCGCGATCATCTCGCCATGCAGATCGCGCGTGAGGGCGGCAAGCCGCTGCCCGATGCCATCGTCGAGACCAATCGCGCAATCGATGGCGTCCACAATGCCGCCGACGAGTTGCGCAACTTCGCCGGCCGCGAGGTCCCGATGGGGCTGTCGGCCGCCGCCGAGAACCGCTGGGCCTTCACCACGAAGGAACCCATCGGCGTTGTCGCTGCGATTTCCGCCTTCAACCATCCGCTGAACCTGATCGTTCATCAGGTCGCGCCGGCCATCGCGGTCGGCTGCCCCGTCATCGTCAAGCCGGCGATCACGACGCCGCTCTCCTGTCTCGACTTCGTGGCTCTGATCCGGGAGGCGGGCCTGCCGGAGCCGTGGTGCCAGACCTTGATCACGGAAGACAACGCACTGGCCGAAAGGCTGGCGACGGATAGCCGCGTCGCCTTCCTCACATTCATTGGATCGGCAAGGGTCGGCTGGTCGCTGCATTCCAAGCTCGCCCCCGGCACGCGCTCGGCACTGGAGCATGGCGGGGCGGCGCCAGCCATCGTCGATCGCAGCGCGGATCTCGGCAAGGTGATCGAGCCGATCGTCAAGGGCGGCTATTATCACGCTGGGCAGGTCTGCGTTTCGACGCAGCGCATCTTCGTCCATGCCGACATCGCCGACGACTTCACGCAGAGGGTCGTCGCCCGCGTCGAAAGTCTGCGCACGGCCGACCCCACATTGAACGACACCGAGGTCGGGCCGCTGATCCTGCCACGCGAGGCTGACCGGGTCGGACAATGGATCGAAGAAGCGGTTCAGGGTGGGGCGACGCTGGCAACGGGCGGCAAGCGACTATCTGAGACTACCTTGCAACCAGCGGTTCTACTCGACCCGGCCACAGCCGCGAAGGTTTCGACGCTGGAGGTGTTCGGCCCCGTGGTCGCAGTCTATCGCTACGACGATCTGGACGAAGCCATTCGTCGGGCAAATGCCCTGCCGACGGCCTTTCAGGCCAGCGTTTTCGCGCAGGATATCGACGTCGCAATGCGCGCGGCCAATCGGCTCGATGCCTCGGCCGTGATGATCAATGATCCCACCGCTTTCCGCACCGACTGGATGCCTTTTACCGGCCGGAAGGAGTCCGGATACGGAACCGGCGGCATCCCCTATACCATGCGCGACATGACGCAGGAAAAGATGATCGTGATGCGCAGGAGCTGACGCCGCGGCCAATTGGAACCACGGCTATTTGGTCCCTGCGAGACCGACGAGTGCGCCTGAAATCGCGTGCAGGCTTGACGCTCTCGTCGGCGCACGTTTCGGGCAGCGGACCTTTCGGACGTGATCAGAGTTGCGTGTCCGCCGCATCCAGTGCGGTGCAGGCGCCGACGCCGAGAGCCAGATGGACGTGGCGGAAGAGCTCGATCTGGCGTTCGATGATGATGATGGGATCCACGTTATCGCGGCGGCTTTATTGGTGGGAGCAGCCGTGCCATCCGTCCGTCTTTGAACAGGAGGAGCTGCGTGGGGTTGGCTGAAATTCGTCGTTCCCCTTCCGATGAGCTAACCGGGCAGCGGGGCCGGTTGGCCGGCAGCGTTGCGATCGCAAGTCCGCACGCAATCATGCGTCCCGGTCAGTCGCTGATTGCCGCCACACCTTGGTCGGAACAAACAAGGTCTGCAACTCGGAGATGGGTTTTCCCTCAATCAATCCGAGCAACGCCTTGGCCAGGCATCGGCCAGTTTCGCGTATGTCCTCGTGAACAACGTAGAACTCGTCGCCGAAGACGGAAAGATTAGCAAAGAGCTGCTTGGTAACGATATCGACATCGCGACCGATGACAGCACCAACATCCTTGAGGCCGGCCTGGATAGCCAGTATCGCGCCGCCGGTGCCGCTCACCCCGCCCGAACTGTTGATCAGTCCGTCCGGCGCGGGGCTTTGCAGCATCAGGTTTCTGACGGCCAGCCTGATCTGCTCGATTGAGCTATCGTTCGAGATCCCCTGGAACCGTACCTCCTCCAGCTTGTGCTCGGCCATCGCCGCCTCGAACCCCTGCCGCATGTGGTCGTGGAAGCTCAGGCCTGCGGGCGGGGCAAGCAGCGCCAGTCGCTTGCGTCCCAGGCTGGCAAGGCATTCAACCGCGATTCTGGCGAAGGCATGGTTGTCGAAATCGACGTAGGGGTGTTCGACACCTATTTGCGTCCGACCATGGGTCACGAAGGGCATTCCTTGCTCGATCATATACTGTACCCGCAGATCCGCTGGCTCGATCCGGGAAATGATGATCCCGTCCACGGCTTCGGTCTCGATGAGCTTCCTAATCGGCAAGACGGGATCGCTATGCTTCGAATAGGGCGTGACAATTAGCTGATAAGGCGTGCCCTCAAGGCATTCGGTGATCCCGAAGACGATCTGCGACAGGAAGCTGCCGATTTCCTCTTCGGTATCCAGGACAAGGCTGACTACGTTCGTCTTTCCGGTCCGCAGTCGCAGGCCAGCCCTGCTGGGATGGTAGCCAAGCTCGCGCGCCATGTCCTGGACGGATTTGCGGGTCGCTGAACTGATCTTCTCATCGTGCCGAAGGGCGCGAGAGACAGTCGTGACGCCCAAACCCAATGCGGTCGCGATGGTTTTCAGCGTCGGTTTCTTGCTGCGTGGTTCCAATCAATGCGCCCAGGTTATGGTCTGCTTTTTCTGGTTGGGTCCATTCACCTTACTGCCGTTCCGTGTCGTTTCCACTCCTTCATTTTGAAGGGCCTCGGACATCTTTCCCAAATTGATCGTGCCTACCGGCCAGGCAGGTTGCCGCGCGCTGCCTCTGGTAGAGTGAGGAGTTTTTCCGCGTCTTGACATTTCATTGTTGCAACGATACACAATTAGGTTGAAACGATACAAATGTAAAGTTCTCGCCCAACCGAGTGGCGCTTTCACCAAATGGCTGCCGAGCCATGCACCCGCAGACTATGCCCTCGACGCAAATTGCGCCTCAGACGCGTATTTGTAAGGAACAAGGTCATCTCGGCGCAGCGCGCGGACTTGCGGCCCGACGGGTACCGCCCTCCGAAAGGAGCCACAGCATGACCGTGCATTCCTGTTCGTCATTCGCCCAGTGGCACAGCAAAGGCCGACCTGCTTCCTACGTGCGCGCGCTGAAATCCCCAGGCGGGGTCCTTGAAATGCTTGAGGTTGCGCAACCCGCTGGGGGTATGTCACGCCCAGCCCTACCGGATATCGTCTTGTACGAGGACATGATTGGCAATGGTCGTGTCAGATCAGATCTCGGGGGAGGGCGCTTTGATGTAACTAGCGAAAGAGGCTTACTCAATTTAGCTGCGCCAAACTTTGCAACAACGGCGGTCATGGAGGAAAGCCATCAGGTTCGCAGCGTGACGTTCCCCTTGGCTCATTGGCAGGGCGTCCTGAATGAAGCCGCCGACGGCCGGTTCTCGATCGACACGGCCTTCAACTACGGCCGGGTGTTCGACTCACCGCCGATCCGATCGGCGCTGCGGAACCTGTGGGTGCTCTGCGACGACGAAGGAGCGCCATCACGGCTTTGGGGCGCGTGCCGCAGGCTGCGAGATCCTGGCGGAGTTGTGCCGGTTAGGCGGAGCACAGTTCAAGGCAGCAAGGGGCGGGCTTGCACCGTGGGCCGAGCGGCGTTGTATCGATCTCATGCACGCTCGGCTTTGCGAAGACATCAGCCTCGACGATCTGGCGGCCGAAGCGCGGCTCTCCCCTTTCCATTTCGCGCGGATGTTCAAGCAGAGCGTCGGCGTGCCACCACGGATCTATCTGACACAGCTGAGAGTGGAGAAAGCCTGCCGACTGCTCGAGACGACAGACCTGTCCATCACCGGTATCGCGCAGGAAGTTGGGTACTCGTCAAACCAGGTGCTCGCCCGGGTCTTCATCAAGCATCAACGCATGAGCCCGACTGACTACCGTCGCGCTGCCCGCGATCCGGGGCGCCGGAAG
This sequence comes from Mesorhizobium sp. DxT, assembly GCF_058448885.1. NCBI lineage: Bacteria > Pseudomonadati > Pseudomonadota > Alphaproteobacteria > Hyphomicrobiales > Phyllobacteriaceae > Mesorhizobium > Mesorhizobium sp. DxT. The sequence goes on from NZ_JBZFLJ010000012.1 coordinate 49,345, forward strand.
GAGAAAGCGTCGGCACTGCAGGCATAGGTGGCACGGAATGACTGTTCCCGCATGCCAGTCTTTCGCCCAATTGTACCGCGCAGGCCACTTCGGATCATATGAACGCACGATGAAATCTCCAGCCGGAATTCTGGATCTTTCTGAGGTTGAAGGACCTGCCGGGGATGAGCGTCGGCCCGCCGCCTCGGGATCATCTGACGCGGCTAAGGATGGAGAAGGCCTGCGAACTCCTTGCACGGACCGACCTCCCTGTCACCGAGATCGCGCAGGAGGTGGAATATTCGTCGAACCGGGTGCTTGTCCGCGTATTTATAGAGCACCAGTGGATGAGCCCGACCGACTATCACGATGCGGACCGCCGAACCTTACCTGATAGGCAATGGGAATGACCCTTCAGCATGTGAGATTTCCTGGAGGACTGTGCCTGCCTCCTCTGCGTATCGGGTTGCGTTCAGCCTCCTGCAGGGATGCGCGCGATAGCCTTGATCTCGAAATCGAAGCCAGAAAGCCAGGTTACGCCGACCGCGGTCCAGTTCGGATAGTCGGGACCGAGAAAGACCTCATCTTTGATGGCCAGCATCATAGCGGCATGGTTTTCGGGGTCGACGTGAAAGGACGTGACGTCGACCACGTCGCGGAACGTGCAGCCTGCCACGGCCAGGACCGCTCCCAGATTATTGAAAGCCAGCCGGATCTGCGCGGCGATATCCGTTTCCGGGCTGCCGTCCTCGCGACTGCCCACCTGTCCCGACACGAACAACAGATCGCGGGACCGGATTGCGGCCGAGTATCGGTTCTTCTTGTATAGTTCTTGCCGCCCTTCGGGGAAAACGGGAACTGGTTTCGTCATACCGGGGTCCTTTCACTGTAATGGTCGATGCGAGGCGCTGCTCGCTCCGGCGTCAATGCTTGAGGTGCGACAGCCAGTCCGTTAGCAACGCGGTCCCGGCCGTCTCCAGATCGCCGGCATATCGCGCGGCATCGCTGCGCAGCGTGACAGGATCGATACCGGCCGTGGCCAGCTCACTGGCGTGACCCAGAAGCCAGTGCTCGAACCGCGCGCCAAGGACCTCCGGATGGAACTGCAGGCCGAGCACATTGGGCCCACGCGAGAAGGCCTGGTTCGCGCATAGCGCGGTGGACGCGAGCAAAGTGCTGCCCTCCGGCAGGTCAAACGTGTCGCCATGCCAGTGAAGCACCGGAACGTCGCGAAGCGCAGCGACAGGATTGCGGGCGGCCAGGTCCGAAAGGTTGAGTTCCGACCAGCCGATCTCCTTGACCGGACCCGGATAGACGCGAGCACCGAGGGCTGCCGCCATCAGTTGCGCGCCGAGGCATATGCCGAGTGTCGGCCGGTCGGCCGCGAGCCGCGACCGCAGCAGGCCTATCTCATCGGCGACGACCGGATACGCGTCGTGATCGTATACGCCGATCGGGCCGCCCAGAATCACGAGTATATCGGCGGCGAGAGGATCGAGCTGTGCCGCATCGCGCTCCGCCACATCGATATATTCGATGTCGTAACCCGCCGCTCTCAAGGGGAACGCGAAGCTGCCGAGGTCCTCGAACCATATGTGCCTAATAGCGTGTACGGTCTTCAGCGTCATTCCTCTCCTCCCAAGCCGCCAGTGGCGCGAGCCACTCGTGCCATCAGGATATGTTCGAGATCCTTGAGCGCAGCCGCTGCGGTGGCGAGCGGTTCGGTTCCCGATCCGATGGCGATCGTCTCGCCCATCGCGTCCGTGGTGATCCGGATTGCCTTGTTCTTTCCCGACACATGCGCAAGCGGATCGCTCGGTGGGTAGGGACGGATGCCGACGGTCGCCCGCGTCGCGCCGTCCGCGCGGGTGAGGCTTCCAACGAGTTTGGGAACGAGATGCTGCCTTCGCCACGCTTCGATGTCGCGCGCGGTGACTGACTGAATGCCCTCGACGACCAGATCGTCCATCGTCAGGGCGGTGTCGAGGCCGAAATTTGCGACGAGTATGAGTTTGCTGGCAGTGTCCCACCCCTCGGTGTCGTTGCGTGGATCGGCTTCAGCGAAACCGCCTGCCTGGGCGCGCGCCAGCGCCTCGTCGAAGCCGAGGTTCTGGTTCATCATCGCGTCGAGCAGGTAGTTGGTGGTGGCGTTCAAAATGCCCTCGATTTCCAGTACCTCACAACCTTTTAGGCTGTGTTCGAGAAGGTCGATCGTCGGCAGGGCGGCTGCCGCTGCGCCGCTGAGTTTCAGCATCGCCCCTGTGGAACGCGCCAGGGCTTGCAATTCCGGGCCGCTGTGGACCAGCGCGCCCTTGGATATGACAATGGCGTCGCGCCCCGCCGAAAGCGCAGAACGGAGATAGGCGAGGCCCGGCCCACCGGTCCGGTAATCGCTCGGACCTGCCTCAATGAGAATCTCGGCGCCGCTCGTCTCGATGAACGCCGGACCCGACAGGCCCGGCTCTAGCGCATCCAGGTGCTCGGCTTCGAGCCCGTCCGCGTCTGCCAGACCGGATCGCGACCCGCAGACGGCTACAAGGCGCAAGTCGGCGCCATGGACCTGCCGGTAGCGAGAGCGGCGAGCAAGGAGAAGACTGGCCGTGGCGCGGCCCACTCCTCCGAAACCTGCGATCGCGACCCTGATTACATTCATGGTTTTCAATGCCCTGTCTTCGAACACCGAGCACGGATTGGCAACGCTTCCAGCAGCGTCGATCGCTTTCCCCGGCGGGCTATGTCTATTGAGCGAGTGTAACCTCGCCGCGGCGGTGCGTAGCACATTCACGGAACAGGCTTTCGGCGGTCGCGAACGTTGCGGCCGCCAATCACCTTCGGCAAAGCTGTCTCATGCGCGGATAAAGGCAAGCATGTCCGGGTTCACGACCTCGGGATGCGTGGCGAACAGTCCGTGCGAAAGGCCGGAATAGGTCTTGAGCGTTCCGTCACTGACAAGCTTGATCGCCTTGTGAGCCGAGTTCTCGATCGGCACGATCTGGTCATCCTCGCCGTGAATGATTAGCACGGGAATGGTAAGCGCCTTCAGATCCTCCGTGAAGTCGGTCTCAGAAAACACTGCGATGCAGTCATGGTGCGCCTTTGCGTCGCCACTCATGCCCTGGCGCCACCAATTGTCGATCATGCCGTCGCTGATCTTCGCTCCGTCCCGGTTGAAGCCATAGAAGGGCCCGCTCGGAAGATCGCGGTAGAACTGCGCGCGGTTTGTTTCCAGGGCGGAACGCAACCCGTCGAAGACCTCCATGGGAACGCCGTCCGGATTTGCCTCGGACCGAACCATCACCGGCGGGATCGCAGCGATAAGAATGGCCTTGGCCACCCGGCCGCGCTCGGAGCGGGCCACATAGCGGGTGACTTCGCCACCACCGGTCGAGTGGCCTATATGGACCGCGTCGCGCAAATCGAGCGCCTTGGCTATCTCGGCCACGTCCGCAGCATAGGTATCCATGTCGTTGCCGGTGTCGGTCTGGTCGGACCGGCCATGGCCGCGCCTGTCATGCGCGATAACACGGTAGCCTTCCGACAGGAAGTACAACATCTGGTTGTCCCAGTCGTCTGCGCTGAGCGGCCAGCCATGGTGGAACATGATCGGCTGCGCGTCTTTCGGGCCCATATCCTTGTAGAACAGGGTGGTGCCGTCACTTGTAGTGATGCTTGCCATTGCATGTCTCCTTGCAAGCCAGGTCTAAGGGATCTTCGTATGGACGGAGGCTTGATCAGCCGCGATCTCACCTGGCCGGAACCCGCGACTGCCTTTCACGTGACAAGTCTAGCGGGTTGGTGAACGTGCTGCGGCGCGGAAGCTGCCGTGCACGCACCTATCTTGCGGGCTCTTGCTTGCAAGCCCGCCTAGATAAGGGGTGCCGTCTACGCGGCCTTGGCAGCAAGCGTGATCGCGTCCGCGCCGGCCGGCATGCGAAGAGGAGAAGTCGGATCGGTTACCGCGTCCCAGACGGCTTCAGCCACGTCGCCTGGGGTCGTAACTTCGGCCTTTTGCGGCGGTGCTGCGGAGAACACCTCTTTGGCCCATGCGGCATAGGCTTCGGGTATCCCATTCTGCGAGCGAGCCCGGGCGGCTGCGCTGAACGACGTTTCCGGTGCACGGCCCGGAATGACGAGCCGCACGCGCACCCCGAACGATGCCACCTCCAGTGCGAGGTCTTCGCTGAACGCCTCCATGGCCGCCTTGCTGGCCGTATAAGCCGAGAGCATCGGCAGCGGCTTGAGCGTTACAGCTGACGACACGTTGACGATGACGCCCGATCCTTGCCTGCGAAAACCAGGCAGCACGGCTTGCGTCATCGCCATCGCGCCGAAAGTGTTCAGTTCGAAAAGCTGGCGTGTCGCGTCGATCGATACGCCTTCCAGTGCCCCCATAAGGCCGGCACCGGCATTGTTGACGAGAGCGTCTATTGGCCCCGCCTCCTCCACGGCACGCGCGATGCTGGTGGCGTCGGTCACATCGAGCTCGACGACGCGCAGGCGCTCGTACGCAGGCAGCAAATCCTTTCGCGGCGTGCGCATCGTGGCAATGACAGTCCAGTCGCGATCGAGGAAATAGCGGGCGGTCTCAAGCCCGAAGCCGGACGAGCTGCCAGTAATGAGGATCGTGTTCATGCAAAAACTCCAGTGAGTTGGTCGTGATTGGGAGATGAGGGGACGCAGGCGTCCTGCTCACTTCGCCTCGATGCTGCCTTCCGGCGCAGCGTCGGCCGCGAGCGCGGCGACGGCATCGGCCCAGGCGGAGTCGCCGGGATAGAGCGAACTGCGAAGGAAAGCGGTCGAAAGACGTTGGATCACGGCAACCCGCTGGGGGCGTTCGTCCGTCGTCTCCCGCGCCTCGTAACCGGGGATGCCGCCAAGAGAGTGTTCTCCGCCAAAGGCAGTAAACAAAGCCTTGGGCGACGGGCTCAGGTCGTAGGGATCGCGCCACCAGTCCGTTCCTCGCGTGGTCAGTCCACCCTTGTCAGCGTCACCGACCACGACCAGCGTCGGCGCGGTCATGCGGGAAAAATTCGAGTGCATGAACGGTAGGGCGCGGGCTGCAAACTCGCTCAAATCGTCGCCGCCTTGACCGGGTGCCGCCAGGAGCACACCCGCCTTGATGCGCGTGTCCTTCCTGTTGACCACAGATCCGTCGTCGGGGTCGGGGTGAGTGGCGCCGAGCAGTGTGCTGGCTGTTTGCCCACCCCACGAGTGCCCGGCAACCGCGATTCGGGAGCGGTCGAGCCGCCCCTGTATGATCGGTGCCTCGCTCTCGATGTGATCGAGCCCATCGAGAATGGCAGTCATGTCTTCCTCCCGAAAACGCCAGAACCGCGGGCGACGAGGGTCGTCCGAGGCAAGGCGGAGCATCCGCGAATCCAGATGTGTCGGCTGGATCACGACAAAGCCGTGTGCCGCCCAATGATCAGCCAGGGGACCATAGGCGTGAAGCGACTGACCATTGCCATGCGAGAAGATGATAAGGGGCAGTGCGTCGCCTTTGATCGGCGCGGATAGCCGTACCTGCAGGTCAATGCCCCGTCCGGTGGACGGCACCGTGATGGGAGCGATGGAAACCACGGGGGGCGTGCTGGATGCGTGGGGTGCGGGAATCGGGCTGGACATGGGGCGGCGAGCCTCCTAACTATCAAACGGATCAATGTTCCGATAGGCTATATACGGATCGATGTTCCGTTTATCAAGGGGGGTGAAAGTGGCCATGCCTAAATCCCGAAAACCGACGGGGTCAGCCTCACTGACCGGGTGCGATGGCGAGACGTCTGCGCCGCGAATGCGCGCCGACGCCCGCAGAAACGAGGAGGCGGTTCTGGAGGCCGCGAAGATCGTGTTCGCCCGGTCCGGAGTCGATGCGCCCATCCGCGAGATCGCATCGCAAGCGGGTGTCGGATTAGGCACGCTCTATCGCCGTTTCCCGACCCGCGCCAACCTGGTGGCAGCCGTGTTCCGCCGCGAGGTCGATGCCTGCGCCGATGCGGCCGCGCCGCTTGCCGCCCAGCGCGGGCCAGCCGATGCGCTGTCAGCGTGGCTGATGCTCTACACGCGCTTCCTGGCCACCAAGCAGGGGCTGGCCGCGGCGCTCCATTCCGGCGATCCCGCATTCGCTGCCTTGCCGGACTATTTCCGAAGCCGGTTCGAACCCGCTCTGTCGATGCTGCTGACCGCCGCTGCCGATGCCGGCGAGGTTCGTGCCGATGTCGCGCCCTATGATCTGCTGCGCGCGATCGGGAACCTCGCGGTGGCTTCCGGGCAAGATGGAGAAGCGCACACAGAACGCATGGTCATGCTGCTGCTGGATGGCCTGCGTTACGGCGCGGCCACGCCAAAATGACCGCCATATTGTGACATATAATGTCGCTGTCTGCCTTCCCTTTCCAAACTGAGGGCCTTTATTGCGACAAAGGTACCTTCTGGTCCTCCCCCGCTAAGACCTAAATGGGGCCGGGAACGGACAGTCTGGTTTTGGTGATTGCGCAGCGGTAAGCAGCCGTTCGGGGAGCCTGGATCGCTTGCCGAAGATGTCGCTCAGAAGGGCCCATTTTCCACTTAACGGCGCCATTGGCGATCGTCTGCTTAGGAAAGATCCGACACAGCAGCAATGTGGCTTGGTCGGACGTCTGAGATTGCGGCACAACTTCTGTTCGTTCGGGCGCCAACCGGATCAACATCATTGATCCCAGGCCTAGGCATGAAGCCCCTCACGCTTGACAGTGGAAACGGCGACTTCCATGAACTCCCTGACCCGCACCGGCACGAATTTCTGGGCCGGATAGGCAAAGTAGAGTCCCGTAAATGGTGATCGCAGGTCAGGCAGCACCCTCACGAGATCCAGCTGATGGGCGAGATAGCCGGGCAGGAAGCTGATTCCGAGCCCCATCGTGACGAGCGCCCTGACGGTCAACAAGTCGTCACATGCCACGCCACCAGACAGGTCGACGGAGATTTTCCTGTCGTCGGCCAGCATCGGCAATGGCCGCGCCCAAGGCTTGGTGATCGCGATCAGATCGTGATTCCGGAGTTCCTCGACTGTGTCAGGAGTTCCCCGACGATCCAGATAGGTCTGACTGGCAAACAGGCCTGACGGGCCTGTCACAAATGAACGTGCGATCAAACTTGAATCGCGCAAGGGGCCCACGCGCACGGCGAGGTCGATGCCATCCGCAACAAGATCGGCAACACGATCGGTGACAACGAGCTCAAGATTGACCCCGGGATGGGTACCGCGAAACGCGACGATGACGCGCGGCAGAAGGGTTTGCGCGATGTCGACCGACGCCGTCAGCCGAAGCGATCCGACCATCTCCGTCGACTCCGCGCGAAGCTCCGCTTCGGCGGTTTCGATCGAGCGCAGTGCGACGCGGCAGCGTTCGAAATAGGCCTGTCCCTCTGAAGTAGCGCGCAGCTTTCTTGTCGTGCGCCGGATCAGGGTCACTCCGAGGCGTTCTTCAAGCGCCGCAACCTTGGCGCTCACCGTCGTTGCGGGCATGCATAGACGCCGGGCCGCTCCAGCAAAGCTGCCGGCTTCGAGAACGTTGATGAAGACGCTGATTTCGTCGATGCGCATGTTACAATTATGCAGTTTTCTGCATGATCACTCCAGATTATTCCGTATTTCCCAAAAGGCGTAGTTGGGTGACCTTCCCCGGATCAGAGACTGGGAAGTGATGCTCATGACCACGCACCTCAATGCCTCCAACCCAGCGACCCCCGTTGACGAAAATTACAGAATCGACGCGCGCGTTAGGGTAGGTCACGTCCACCTCAAAGTCGCCGACCTAGAGCGATCGCTCGTCTTCTACCGCGACATGCTTGGCTTCAGCGTCACCATAATGCTCGGTGGTGAGGCTGCGTTTCTGGCTGCGGGCGACTATCATCATCATGTTGCCCTCAACACTTGGGAGAGTCGGGGCGGTGCTGCGCCTTCCGGCGGTACGACAGGTCTTTATCATGTCGCATTCCTCTACCCGACACGAGCCTCACTGGCCGCCGCGCTGCGCCGCCTGCAGACAGCTGGAGTGGCGCTAACCGGCGCAAATGACCACGGTGGGTCAGAGGCGATTTATTTTCGCGATCCTGACGGCAACGGCGTGGAGCTGTACTGGGATCGCCCGTCAGCGGAATGGCCACGCAACCCCGACGGCACGCTTAAGCTGGTCAGCAAGCCGCTTGATATCGAGGAGCTCGCCCGTTCCTTGTAATGCACCTCAAGGGGACCGGTCCTCCGGCCTTTGCTGCTCGGCGAGATGCAAAGGAGGCCGGGCAAGTTCAGGCGCGAGTGGGAGATTGTTTTGGTGGCGCTTCATTTCATCTGCGGAACGGCGGGATCCGGAAAGACCACGCTCGCTCGCGAAGTCGGTTATCGACTTCCCGCAGCGGTGTTCTGCGAAGACGAGTGGATCGCCACACTGGGCTTCGAAATGCGCACGGTTGAGCACTATACAGCTGCGTCGAAGAGATGCCGCGGCCTTATGGCATCGCTCGCTGTACAGCTCCTCCGCATGAATATTTCTGTCGTGTTCGATTTCGGAGGAAACACCGCAAGAGCCAGAGCATAGGCGCGAGAGGTTTTCGAAGCCGAAAATGCGGAGCATGTCCTGCATGTCATTCCTGCGAGTGACGAATGGTGCCTTTCTAACATCCATCGCCGAAACGAGGAGAAGCCGCCCGGCATCTATTGGGGGGAGCGTGAGTGATGAAATGTTCCATTCCGTAACCCGCTTTTCATGACGCCGCAGCCTTCGGAAGGGTTTAACATCAGGACGCATCACCCACGAGGCGATAGAAACAGGGGCGCGCCGTAGTGCGGCCCACCTCCTTCTGGAAGTCGTCCTCGGCCGACACGTTCGGAGGTCCTCGACGACTTCGCGGATGCCGCCGTTTTGGCGTGGACGATCGTCGGCTTGATCGGGACCGGGAACGGGCGGTCTGCTTTTGGCCACGCATCAAGCGAAAGCTGGCGTTCGTATTTCTGCTCCCAATTCGGATAACCTGCTCGCCACAAGCCGGCCTTCACGAACCGGGAACAGTTGGCCATATCGACAACGAGCCAAAGGAGGTCAGCTGGAATCTCGCGCCCGCTCTATCGGGGATCGAGGCGCTGGCCCGTAGGGTCGCCGTTGCCCTGCCGCTGATCGCGCTTGCGGTGCTGATCCTGCCGCTCGCGTGGTGGCTGTCGAGCGCGATCACCTCGCTCATGCGCCGGGTGCTCGCGCCGCGTGTAGCAGGACTTTCTGCGCAACGTCATCGCGCGGGCGATGGCAGTGATATCACCGAATTGCCGCAGGACATTGCAAACGCAACCATTCCCGAGGTTGCGTCAGGAAACCTCTTGTCGGGCCGAGAGCCACGACGAGATCTATAAAGCGAAATAACACTCAACTTGAGAGATGGCCTTTCAACGGCGGCGCGCATCACAACCGATATACGCCTCGTAGTATAAGCCCTTGAAGTCACTGAGAAGATTCGCCTATCGTTATCAGGGGTTGTGGCACGGGCAGGGGGCCTAAGCAGCACAATTCCGATTGTCTAATTCACAAGGGAAGTCGGAATATGAAAAGTTGGAACTTCGTTGCATTAGCAGCTGTGGCTGCGCTTGCCGGGTGTACGACAAGTGGCGCAGATGGTGGGGCCTCGTCGATGCACGCCCCCTATCAAATAAGCGACCAGGAACGCGAATTCGTCGTGAGTGCACTCGAAACCAAATTCGGCGCCAGCGGGATACAGCTAGAAGGAACCAAAGGCAGTCAGCACGTCGGAAGCGGCATGGTCGTTTACTGCGGCTACGCCTCTGGAACCGGGTTGGCGAGGACAGCCTTCGGTGGAATTTTTGGGCCCAATCGGGCTCACACGACGTTTTTGCCGTTCGCCGAAACCGAGGCGAAGATCAAGAGCTTATGCCGGACTAACGATATCTATATCTAAGCTGGCAGCAACATGAATGAAGCTGGGTGTGATGCAGGCGAAGGCGACTGCTAAGACACCGTTGATCACTGGGCCTCGCCATCCGGCAGGATGGGAGGCCGCCTGCGGGATAGGCGATCGCCCCTCGCGTTCGCATAGATGCACCGTTGGCTCAGGCTCGATTGCCAGCCGTGACCACCGCAATGGTCCGTCGTAGAGCCCATGCGCCACGAGTGGATCGTGAGATCGTAAGATTTTGACGCTCTGAGCTTTCGCTTCAAGAAGCGCGTCGGTCTGCCTGCGCGCAGGCCCTGTCCTGCTGGATCATGGAACTTCAGGCGAGCAGCTTGCGTTGGACTTCATCGAGTAAGAGAGAACGATGAGCTATGCCCGTTTCGAGCCGGTGATCGCCGTTTCGAGGCCGTTATTTTCGGGGCGATGTTGGACAACAAAACCTTCAAGGTGAGCTTTTCTTCTCTCCTCTTCTCGCCGCAGTAATCCTCTTCGCCGCTTCCTTCGGATTGGCGCGGAGTCAGGCAACTACAGGCGATGTCGCCGACAGGGCCATGATCCCATTTTACTTGCTGTCATGACCAGCGAGTCACTGATCGCCGATCTTGAAGGCCACGAATAGAACCACCGAACGCAGGAGACTCACATGAACTGGAGCGACATGTTCTTCCAGGACTGGGAGGGGATCGTGCGGGCAGTGATCGTCGGGCTTCTGGCCTACGCCGTCCTGGTGGTCTTCCTTCGCATTTCGGGCAAGCGAACGCTCGCTAAACTCAACGCATTCGACCTGGTTGTGACCGTGGCACTTGGTTCGACGCTATCTGCCATTATCCTGCAAGAGTCGATCGCACTTGCAGAGGGAGCGGTCGCACTTGCACTGCTCATCGCCGCCCAGTTCGCCGTCACTTTCACCTCCGTTCGCTCCCCGACCGCTGCGGATCTTATTCGTTCGGAACCCGCTCTTCTGGCCAAGGACGGACAATACTGCGAGGTCACCATGCGCCGAGAACGTATCACAAAGGATGAAGCTCTGAGCGCGGTTCGATCAAGCGGCGGCCATCGCATAGAAGATGTCGCGACCCTGATACTCGAGAGCGACGGAAGCATGAGCGTGGCGCTGGCCACGGGTTAACAAGCGCTTGGCGGCTTCTCAAACAAAGGAGACGGTCTCATGATCTCACGGATGTTCAATTATCACGATCCCGCGCAAACCGAACATCGCAAGCGGGTCTATGCCGCCTTCGAGCTGTGGTACACGATTGTGGACGTGGGCGCGGCCGTCAGTTTCCTCGCGGGCAGCATCTTGTTCCTTTGGGAGGGCACCAAGACGGTCGGAACGTGCCTGTTTATCGGCGGCTCCGCCCTCTTCCTGCTCAAGCCCGCAATCCGTCTTATGCGCGAATCTAAATACGCGGCCAGTGGCGAGATCGACACCCTGGCCCGTCGCGCCGGATGGGTGTCTGGTCGCACCGAAGGCTCGGGACGTTAGTGTCCGGCGAGCCTAATCGCCTTATTCACGTCAGCTTAGGCATAGATGGGAACTGTCACATTACACGCAGCTTGCTCTATTCTGTGAATTTCGGATAGCCGCCGTTGATTTCACGCGGGTGTCACAATGCAGCGCGTAGCCCGTCTCCGCTCCGCGCTCCACGGTCGGAGGGGAGCACTCTTGGTCAGCGCCTCCCGTCAATGTCGGAACCTTCGATAATCGCGCGCCCGGTGGCGAGGAGTGCGACGAAGGTACTGACTGCATTTACGGCATGTCCGTATTCCCACCTGCGTCTCAACTCCTCCCAGTTGTCCGGCGTCGAGGTCCAGTTCGCGGTCGCCTGGTTGCCCGGAAATACCCAGAGAAAAAAGAACACGAGTGTCAGACAGATGAGGATCGCTGAAACGAGCGCCCAGCGTGCCGCCCTCCTGTCTTGCCTGCGGAGCCTCCAAGCCAAAAATCCGTTTGCGGCGATCGCGGCGAAGATGGGGACCGCAAACAACGCCCACCCTTCATAGATCGGCTGGACCGTGAAATATTCAGCCTCATTCATGCCCATCTTGGCCGGAAGTTCGAAGAGGTGAGCTCCTCCGGGAATGACGATTAGGGCGGTCAGTGCAAGAGTCAGGAGTTTGAGTATCATGCCGGCCTCGATTCGGCGCGTAGGAGACATTGCGGCCAATGCGTCACCCTGGGGTACGGTTCCGCGTTGCGACAGGCCAGCAGACGATAATCCCCTGATGCCTCACCGCATGCCGCGTTTCGGCACTTGGTTTCGTCGTCGACCGAACGTTACGGGCTCCTGTCGTTTCGGCTGTTGAGCTGGCCTGCGATCTTTGGGAGCCCGTCGACGGATGGCCTTGGGCTTTTGCGGCAATAACTCAGCCAACAGGCTGCGAAAGAACGCCATCATGGTCGCCTCCTGTGTCTAAAGGTGCCAACGCGTGAGGACAGGTGCAGTTCCGAAAGTAGGCGCCCATGCATACAAGCGAAGCCGTCTAAAGCAGCGCATTTTGATCTATGAAGTTGTCGGGCTGGCATTCGTCTGCGGAAGGTCGGTCTGATCATCTACGGGCGGATGGCTGGAGCCTTTTCCAGCGTGCAGCTGCTCTTGCCGTAAAGCCCGAATGACATCTCTGGCTGTCCGGTGTCAGCACTCCCGGGACGATTCGCTATCTGAAAAACACGCTTTCGCGGCATTGCGCTTCCAGGATTCTAAATATACACTGTATATATATCTGAGATAAGATGACGCTCATGAGGTATCTATCAATGACCCAAGCGCTTGCCGTGATCGCGCTTGTCCTAGTTGCCGTCACGATGGGACTGGCCTTGGCCCACGCGCTCGAATTTCCCGGCAAGCTCCGGCTCGAGGAAAAAGACTACCGCCTTGTTCAGGCAATCTACTATCCGGGGTTCACCATCGGCGGGCTCGTCGGCGAGTTGGGTGCGCTGCTGTTGCTGCCCATCCTGCTCCTGCTCACGCCCTTCGGATCGGAGCGCTCCTGGTGGATCGCTGCCGCATTTGTGTTTCTCGTGGTCGGGCATCTGACCTACTGGTTCGTTACCCATCCCGTGAACAGTGTTTGGCTGAAGGACACACGCGTCTCAGGCTTGGGCTCGGGGTTCTTTTCCGCCTTTGCAGGTCAGGATGGGGATTGGCGCCAACTCAGGGATATCTGGGAGTATTCGCATATGGCACGCGCCGGACTTGCAACATTGAGCCTGATCGCCATGGCCGTCGCACTTACACAATAGGAGATGCGTATCCGCAGCGCCCAGATTCACCGTCCGCGAGTCGGTCTATGAGAGCCCGCGACCTAACACGGGGCAAGGTCATTGAGGCCGGCCTCCGTCTTCTCGACCGAGAGGGGGTGGAGGCCGTCTCTATGCGAGCCGTCGCTAAATCTCTGAGGGTGACGCCAATGGCCCTCTATAATCACGTCGACAGCAAGGACGATCTGTTGCGCGCGATTGCATCATATGTCCTCGACAAAGCAATGTTTGACGGCGGCGCCTCGGGCTGGCGCGACCAGGTAGTCTATTGCTTTAGTGAGTTTCGCGCCCTCTGCCTGCGGCATCCAGGCCTGAGTCGCCTGTTGGAGGGGCCTGATATCGCACCCACCAGCGCCTTCGCGCCTATGGAGATAACCCTAAGAGCTCTCGGCCAGGCGGGTCTGTCGGACCTTGATAGCGTGCGAACATATTTCACGCTCGTCAGCTTCACGCTCATGCAGGCTACCTACCAGAGCCGCGGAGACTACGTCGACCTGGAGCCAAATGCGGCCGCCCAGAGAAACCGCATTGCCGGGTTCAGTTTCAAGGTGCTGGAACAAATGGAGCTGCCGCGTCAGTGGGATTTCGATCGCGCATTCGAGTTCGGAATAGGTCTTATCCTCGACGGCGTCGAATCAGCCGTTCAGAGGAGGAGGGCTTGAAGATTGGCCGACCGCCATATTACCATCCTCATATTTCCGCCAACGATTTGGCTGCAAGCGCTCCAGACTATCTGATAGCGTCAGCGTCCAGCACGATGTTCTTGCGAAAGGATATGCTCAAACTTGACGGGGAACTGGCGTGCCTCCCCGCTCGATTTCCGCTCATCCAGACGCTAAAATAGCGTGCAGGTCTGCGCGATGAGCTACCGAGCGAGACTCTAAACGACTTCGGAACCGTTCCACCACGTACACGACGTTAGCAAAAGCGCGCGGATTGCGTTCCGCGTAAGAGCCGTCTATCGCTCCAACCGAATTCGGCAATCTCGCGAGTGACGACAGGAGTCAAGCTATGAATAAACAGGGAGAACGCGACCAGCTCGTCGCCCTGACAGCCGACATCGTGTCGGCCTACGTGTCCAAGAACCCCCTTCCGATGAGGGAACTGGCTGACCTGATCGAGAGCGTCCACAAATCGCTTGCCGGATTGACCAGCGGTGCAGTGCAGGAAACCGTGGCGGCACTGAAGCCTGCAGTTCCGGTGAAAAAGTCGGTGCATGACGACTACATCATCTGCCTTGAGGACGGCAAAAAATTCAAGTCGCTCAAGCGTCACCTCAGCGTCCATTATGGCCTCACGCCAGCCGAGTACCGCGACAAATGGGGGCTGCCGCACGACTACCCCATGGTAGCACCGGGCTATTCAGCAGCGCGATCCGCTCTAGCCAAGTCCATGGGACTTGGGCGGAAGCCGTCAGCGCCGGCTCCCAAGAAACGCAGCCGCCAGAAGGCTGCAGCCAGCGCTTGACCCGGCGCCCTGGCGCCGGAGCGACTCGACATTGGACGCGAGATCCACGATCCTTGGCGGTCCGATTTCAGGGCAGATCGATCGTGACTAATCTGTCGGCATGGTGCTCATGTCCATGTACATTGCTTCCCAGACGTGACCGTCGGGGTCAGCGAAGTTGCGGTTGTACATGAAGCCTAGGTCTTGGGCCGGGTTGATGTCGGCTGTGCCATCATGCTTCGCTGCTGCTGAATTCATTGCATCGACCGCGTCACGGCTGTCGCACGACAATGCCAAAAGCACTTCGCTTGAATGTGCGGGTGCGATCTGACGACTGGTGAAACTCTTCCATTTCGCGTGGGTGAGCAGCATGACATGGATCGTCTCCGACACCACCATGCAGGCGCTGCCGTCATCGCTGAATTGCGGATTTTTGGTGAAACCCAGCGCTTCGTAGAAAGCTTCCGACTTGGCCAGGTCGGTAACCGGCAGATTCACGAAAATCATCCTGGTCATTGTTCATGTCCCTCCATTTTCCGACGGCAACAGCTTGAGCAGTGACTGCCGGCAGGTTGAAGCGTCGGCGTGACCGCCACGGCGACTGCTTGGACATGACGCTTAGAGTGATCGGAGCGCGGGCGAATTGATGTTTGGTAAGAATGCGAGCTACCGCTTGCCCAAACGGCCAAAGGCAATCTTTTTACGCAAGCGGCTGAGGCTCTCCGGCGTGATGCCGAGCCAGGCAGCGATGTGATGCTGTTTCAAGCGCTTATGAAGATGCGGTTCCTTGCGAATGAAATCGAGGTAACGCTGCATGGCATCGTCATGGCGGAACGCGATCTCCACCGGCTCCTTTTCGATGATCCAGTGACGCTCCATGTAGGCGATATAGAAGGCTGCAATGTCCGGATATGTATAAACCAGCGCCTTGAAAGCCGCGAAGTCATATTCGAGGACATGACTGTTCTCGATGGCTGTAATCGTAAAGAGGCTGGGTTCGCGCAGCATCGTTGCACTCACAGACGCACCAATGCGGTTTTCCGGGAAGAAGTATTTGATGACCAGATCGCCCCCGCGACCGACATAGTGCTGGCACAGCAGACCTTCGACAACGAAGGCGAAAGTTGTGGGAACAGTGCCTGCCTGTACGAAGATTTCGTCCTTGCGATAATGGCGCGGACGCAGGAGGGACGCCCAGGCCTGCTCCGCTTCTCCGGACAGCTCAGCATAGGTGCGGATTTTGGCAAAGAATGCGGCCGTCGTCATTCCGTTGATCCCTTGGCGTTTGCGGATCAACTTGATGGCCTGTGGCTGCCTTGCCAAGTTGATTATGATTAGGCGGCGCGAAGCCGCCGAGAAGATTGAGGCCGCTGACGGCTGATTGTGAGGTATCCTCCGTCCGCCAATCTCGGTGACGCATTCGCGGAAGCATCGCTTTCGTGGCAATCCAGTCCTGTAGTGTGAGCTGCAGGTGATCAAGACCACCTATGGCGGGACCTCTGATCCTGGCCAGGAAGTCCGGGGGGGGAGTGCGTCGAGGCAAGAGCTGTGCAACCGACGCTAGCTTCGGGCTGGATTGAGGTGACCGCACAAGGTTGGTGCTCTCATGATTTCGCGCCGCCATGTAGTAGTGCCATTAGCGGGGTGTAAGGGCGCGCCGATCGGCTTCGTGGCTGTGACGATCGAGAAGATGGTTGTGGGCAGTGGCGAGACCCGTTGAAACGGTCCCAGGAAGGGGCAGTAGCCCCACTACAAGCCCACAAGACGGTCCTCTTTTTTGCGCGCTTATTCCGCACGGCCGTCCATGGTAGTGAGGCACTCTCCGACGCGGGGCTCACATACATGGACAGCCATATAAAGCTCAACGTATATGTTGCAACGCACAATAGGTTCGTTGATTCATGATGCTATGAATGAGTGTGCGTTCTAACCTTAAGATACTCGTCATCGACGAAAACACGATCCGTGCATCGATCATCGAGGCAGGACTGCGTGAGGCTGGCTACGCAGATGTTTGGGTCGTCAGCGAAATAGACGGGATCGCCACCAGGATCGAGACACTGGATCCAGATGTAATCGTGATCGATCTTGAGAACCCAAATCGCGATATGCTGGAAAGCCTCTTCCAGCTTGCAAAGGCAGTAAGGCGTCCCATCGCAATGTTTGTGGACCATTCGGATGCATCCTCGATCGAAGCCGCGGTCGAGGCCGGCGTATCGGCCTATGTGATCGATGGACTGCGCAAGGAACGGGTCAAGCCGATCGTAGACATGGCGATTAGCCGCTTCAACGCCTTCTCGCGCATGGCGCGAGAACTGGAGGAAGCGCGTACGGAACTGGAGAACCGCAAGCTGGTCGAGCGGGCTAGGGGCATCCTGATGAAGTCGCGCGGCATCTCGGAAGACCGAGCCTATGCGCTTTTGCGCAAGACGGCCATGAACCAGAATCGCAAGATCGCCGAGATCGCGCAGAGCCTCATCACCGCAGCCGGATTGCTCGAACCGGGAGACGAGACATGACCGCCGATTGCCGGATCACGGTCGGCTTCCTGCCACTTCTGGATAGCGCTCTGCTCATCGCCGCGCGCGAAAAGGGGTTTGCGGAAGCTGAAGGGATCGATCTCGTGCTGGTGCGCGAGAACTCCTGGGCGAGCGTCCGAGACAGGCTTGCGGTGGGCCATTTCGCCGCCGCACATATGCTGGCGCCGATGCCGATTGCCTTCAATCTCGGCCTTGCACCGCTGGCCACACCCACCATCGCGCCGATGGCGCTGGGGCTGGGCGGCAATGCGGTGACTGTTTCGGGACGACTGTGGGCGGCGATGCGGGAGGTAGGCGCTTCCCATGATCTTGACCCTGCCATCAATGGCGCGGCGCTGCGACAGGTGATCGCATCGCGGCAAGGGACAGAGAAGCTACGCTTCGCGGTGGTGCACCCGCATTCCGGGCACAACTACGAATTACGCTACTGGCTGGCCGCGTGCGGGATCGATCCACAGCGGGACACAGACATCGTGATCGTGCCCCCGCCGTTGATGCCTGATGCGCTGGCAGCGGGCCGCATCGACGGCTATTGCGTAGGTGAGCCTTGGAACAGCGCCTCCGTATTCCATGGAACGGGCCGCATCGTCACGACAAAATCGAAGATCTGGCGTTCGAGCCCGGAGAAGGTGCTGGGCGTGTCCGCCGAGTGGGCGGACGCCAATCCCGAGTCGCTCGGCATGCTGCTGCGCGCGCTCTATCGTGCAGCGCAATGGTGCGGCGAGGCCGCCAACCATGCGGAACTGGCGGCGATTCTCGCGCGGCCCGGCTATGTCGGATGCGATGTCGAATGGCTTATGCCGGCGCTGTCGGGGCAACTCCTGAATGGCGATGGGGGCGTGATCGCCGTCGACGACTTCTTTGTACCGCTTGCGCGGGCTGCCACCTTCCCGTGGCGAAGCCATGCGCTGTGGTTCTACAGCCAGATGGCCCGCTGGGGCCAGATCGAGGCCAGCGAAGCTGGCGAGCACATCGCGCGCGAGACTTATCGTCCGGATCTTTACCGCGCCGCGCTCGGCCCGCTCGGCGTCGCCCTGCCGGGTGCAAACGCCAAGGTGGAGGGATCGCTGGTCAAGGCGACGCCAGTCGGATCGGCGGGGGCAAGCCTTGTTCTGGGCCCCGACGGCTTCTTCGATGGCGGGGTCTTCGATCCGGACCAGATCGCTCGATATCTGAGCCTGTCATAGCGGCCTGGATCGCGTCCGGCACCCTGCCTTTTGTCGTGCAGTGCACAAATCTTGGGCTGGCAACAACGACGCTTTGAATAAAAAGTGGTCAGCCGCGTCAGCCCGCAACAAGTGGCGTTGGCGCGTAAATATCTGATATTGCTCGTTCTTCACTTCAATTCTGAAACTGGCACGTAAACTGCTTGGTTATTTGCAGGCCTGATGAAGGGCCTTCAGATTTCGCGTCCAATGACGGGCGCATCAGGCAAAGCCGCCGATCAGCTTCTGTCGCGTGCCCGTATACCGGTGCGCGTGAAGACTGATCGGCGGCTTTTTCTGTTTTCAGCCAGCGCACAGCCACTCCCAGGGGCTGATGATGGAGCCAGAAATGACTGAAGCCACCAAGACCACCCCAATTCCAGAAAGCCCCGCCAGCCGGGCGCTTGCAATGTCCACCATCGCTTTCACCGTCTGCTTCGCCGTATGGACGATTTTCTCGATCATCGGCGTTCGCATCAAAGACGAGCTCGGCCTGAGCGAAACGCAGTTCGGCCTCCTGGTCGGCATGCCGATCCTGACCGGATCCCTCGTCCGCATGCTGCTCGGCATCTGGACCGACCGTCTCGGCGGCCGGCTGGTCTACACCGCGACCATGCTTGCATCGGCGCTGGCGACGTTCCTGCTCGCCTTTGCCACTACCTATGCGCAGATGCTGGTCGCCGCCCTCGGTGTCGGCCTTGCGGGCGGCTCCTTCGCGGTCGGCGTCGCCTATGTCTCGCGCTTCTATCCGGCGGGGCGCCAGGGTACGGCGCTCGGTATCTTCGGCGTCGGCAATGTCGGCGCGGCCGTGACCAAGTTCGCGGCGCCCTTCGTGCTGCTGGCATGGGGCTGGCAGAGCGTGGCGCTGGTGTGGGCCGCCGCGCTTGTGCTGATGGCCGCTGTCTTCTGGCTCTCCACTGAGGATGACCCGGTGATCCGCCAGCGTCGCCTCACCGGCGCCGGCCAGCCGCGAAGCTTCCTGGCCGAATTTGCACCGCTGCGCGACATGCGGGTCTGGCGCTTCGCGCTCTACTACTTCTTCGCGTTCGGCGCCTTCGTCGCGCTGGCGCTGTGGCTGCCGCGCTACCTGATCGGCGTCTACGGCTTCGACATCGCCACCGCCGGCATGATCGGCGCGGCTTATTCCATCCCCGCCTCGATCTTCCGCGCTTATGGCGGCGTGCTCTCCGACCGCGTTGGCGCACGCACCGTGCTCTACTGGACCTTTGCGGTCTCCGCCGTGTGCTGCGCAGTGCTGTCGATCCCGGCGACCGACTATCTCGTGCAGGGCATCGACGGGCAGATCGCATTCCACATGGCCATCGGCCCGGTTGCCTTCGTGGCGGTTGCCTTCGTGCTGGGCTTCTTCATGAGCCTCGGCAAGGCGGCCGTCTACAAGCACATCCCGGTCTACTATCCCGACAATGTCGGCGCGGTGGGCGGCCTTGTCGGCATGATCGGCGGCCTCGGTGGTTTCATCCTCCCCATCGCGTTCGGCGCGCTCAACGACCTCACCGGTATCTGGTCGAGCTGCTTCATGCTGCTCTTCGTGCTGGTGGGCGTCTGCCTGATGTGGATGCATCTGGCGATCCGGCAGATGGAAAAGCGCGCTGCCGAGCCGTCGGGCTCGCTCGCCCAGGCCGCGGAATGATCGGGCGGGAGATGATGGCCATGACAGAGAAACTCGTCATCATCGGCAACGGTATGGCTCCCGGCAGGATGCTGGAGCATCTGCTGGAAGCCGCGCCCGGCCGCTATGACATCACGATCTTCAACGCCGAACCGCGCGTGAACTACGACCGCATCATGCTGTCGCCGGTGCTTTCGGGCGAAAAGAGCTTCGAGGAGATCGTGATCCATGGCGATGGCTGGTACGTCGCCAACGGCATCGTGCTCTACAAGGGCCACAAGATCGTCGCCATCGACCGCGAGGCGAAGACGGTGACGTCTAACCATGGCGTGACGGAATCCTACGACAAGCTCGTGATCGCGACTGGGTCCGTCCCTTTCATCATTCCGGTGCCCGGCAACGATCTGCCGGGTGTGCTGACCTACCGCGATCTCGACGACGTCGACGCCATGCTTCTGGCCGCCCAGTCGCGCCAGAAGGCGGTTGTGATTGGAGGTGGCCTTCTCGGCCTCGAAGCCGCCGCCGGCCTGAAGGAGCGCGGCATGGAGGTGACGGTGCTCCACGTCATGCCGACGCTGATGGAGCGTCAGCTCGATCCTGCCGCCGGCTACCTGCTGCAACGGGCGGTCGAGGCAAGGGGCATAAAGGTCGTCACGCGGGCAAACACCAAGCAGATCGTCGGCAATGGCAAGGTCGAGGGCGTCGAACTCGACGACGGCACGGTCATTCCAGCCACGCTGGTGGTGATGGCAGTAGGCATCCGGCCCAACGTGACGCTGGCAAAGGATGTCGGGCTGACGGTCAACCGGGGCATCGTCACGGACGACCGGATGCGCACGTCCGATCCGGATATCCTCGCGCTCGGCGAATGCGCGGAGGTGGGCGGGCATGTCTACGGCCTGGTTGCGCCACTTTATCAGATGGCGCGCGTGGCGGCGGCCGCGCTGGCCGAAACCGGCGAGGACCATTTCGCCCATGCAGACACGCCGACGAAGCTGAAGGTCACCGGCATCGATCTTTACTCCGTTGGTGATTTCGCCGATGGCGACGACCGCGAGGAAATCGTGCTGCGCGACGCTTCGGCCAGCATCTACAAGCGCGTCGTGCTCAAGGACGATCGCATCATCGGCACCGTGCTGTTCGGCGAGACGGCGGACGGGGCATGGTTTGCCGACCTTCAGAAGAAGCAGACCGATGTGTCGGAGATGCGCGACACGCTGATCTTCGGGCAGGCGTTTCAGGGGGGTGCCTCGGCGGACCCTTTGGCGGCCGTTGCGGCACTCGCGGATGATGCGGAAATCTGCGGCTGCAACGGCGTCTGCAAGGGTAAGATCGTTTCAACCATTACCTCCAAGGGACTGACGACGCTGGACGACGTGCGCGCCCACACCAAGGCGTCCGCCTCCTGTGGCACGTGCACCGGGCTGGTCGAGAAGCTGATGCAGCTTTCGCTCGGCGACAGCTACAACCCCACTGCGGTTCAGCCGATGTGCTCCTGCACGGAACTGGGCCATGACGAGGTGCGTCGGCTCATCAAGGCGAAGGGTCTCAAGACGATCCCCGCCGTGATGCAGGAGCTTGAGTGGAAGACCTCCTGCGGCTGCGCCAAATGCCGGCCCGCGCTCAACTACTATCTCGTCGCCGACTGGCCCGACGAATATGCCGACGACTACCAGTCGCGCTTCATCAACGAGCGGGTTCACGCCAACATCCAGAAGGACGGCACCTACTCGGTCGTGCCGCGCATGTGGGGCGGTGTCACCTCTTCGAAGGAATTGCGGGCCATCGCCGATGTGGTCGACAAGTTCGCGATCCCGACCGTGAAGGTGACCGGCGGCCAGCGTATCGACATGCTGGGCATCAGGAAGGAGGACCTGCCCGCGGTGTGGGCCGATCTCGGGCAGGCGGGTTTCGTTTCCGGCCATGCCTACGCCAAGGGGCTGCGCACGGTGAAGACCTGTGTGGGGTCGGACTGGTGCCGTTTCGGCACCCAGGATTCCACCGGTCTCGGCGTCCGCATCGAGAAGTTCATGTGGGGTTCGTGGACACCCGCCAAGGTGAAGATGGCGGTGTCGGGCTGTCCGCGAAACTGCGCCGAGGCCACCTGCAAGGATGTCGGCGTCATCTGCGTGGATTCCGGCTTCGAGATTCACTTCGCCGGAGCCGCCGGGCTCGATATCAAGGGCACCGAGGTTCTCGGTCTGGTCAAGACGGAGGACGAGGCGCTCGAGGTGATCGTCGCGCTGACGCAGATGTATCGCGAGCAGGCCCGCTATCTGGAGCGCATCTACAAGTGGGCGAAGCGCATCGGATATGACGAGGTGCGGCGGCAGTTGCTCGACGATGTCGAACGCCGCAAGGCCTATTACGACCGCTTCGTCTACAGCCAGCAATTCGCGCAGGTCGATCCGTGGTCGGAACGCGTGTCCGGCAAGGACAAGCACGAGTTCCAGCCAATGGCGGCCCTTTCCTTCCAGCAGGCAGCGGAGTGACGCGATGAACTGGCATGAAATCGGCACTATCGAGGACATTCCGGCGCGCGGGGCACGCTGCGTGACCACGCCGCAGGGCCGTATCGGCGTGTTCCGCACGGCGGACGACGAGATCTACGCAATCGAGGATCATTGCCCGCATCGCGGCGGTCCGCTGAGCCAGGGCATCGTCCACGGCGCCGCGGTGACGTGCCCGCTGCACAACTGGGTGTTTTCGCTCGAAACCGGCAAGGCGCTGGGTGCGGATGAGGGCTCCGTCAAGACCATCCCTGTGCGGGTGATCGACGGGCGCATCCTGCTGGGGCTCGAGCGCGCACTGATGGCGGCGGAGTGACGGCAATGCAGGATCTGCCGGCAACCGAAGTGAGGACGACCTGCCCCTATTGCGGGGTGGGTTGCGGCGTGCTGGCGCGTGTCGCCGCGGACGGCAACGTGACCGTCCGCGGCGACACCGACCATCCGGCGAATTTCGGCAGGCTGTGCTCGAAGGGTTCGGCGCTGGGCGAGACGACCGGCCTCGAGGGACGGCTGCTTGCACCGGAGATCGGCGGCCGCGAGGCGCCATGGGACGAGGCGCTGGACCTCGTCGCGCGCCGTTTTTCGGAAACCATCGAAAAACATGGACCGGATTCGGTCGCGTTCTACATTTCCGGGCAATTGCTGACCGAAGACTATTACGTGGCCAACAAGCTGATGAAGGGCTTCATCGGTTCGGCCAACATCGACACCAATTCGCGGCTCTGCATGGCGTCGTCGGTTGCCGGCCATCGCCGCGCCTTCGGCGAGGATATCGTCCCTGGCACCTATGAGGACCTCGATCAGGCCGACCTTGTGGTGCTGACCGGATCCAACACCGCATGGTGTCATCCGATCCTCTATCAGCGGTTGCTGGCGGCTCGCGAGGCGCGGGGCACCAAGATCGTCGTGATCGATCCCCGGCGCACGGCCACCGCAGAGGAATGCGACCTGCACCTCGCAGTCGACCCCGGCACCGACGTGCTCCTGTTCAACGGATTGCTGGCCCATCTCGATATTGCCGGCGTGATCGACCGCAATTTTGTCGACTCTTCGACGACCGGCTTTGCCGAAGCGCTTTCGGTCGCGAGCGCGGAAGCATCCTCGCCCGGCGCTGTTGCCGCCGGATGCGGGTTGGCGGAAGCCGACGTGCGGCTGTTGTACGAGCTGTTTGCCGCAACGTCGCGAACCGTCACCGTTTACAGCCAGGGCGTGAACCAGTCGGCGCATGGCACCGACAAGGTCAACGCCATCATCAACTGTCACCTTGCGACCGGTCGCATCGGCCAGCCCGGCATGGGGCCGTTTTCGGTCACGGGGCAGCCCAATGCGATGGGCGGGCGCGAGGTCGGCGGGCTGGCCAACCAGCTTGCCGCCCACATGAATTTCGACCGGCCGGAAGACGTCGAGCGCGTCGAACGGTTCTGGAGCGCCCCTGCGATGGCGCGGAAGGCTGGTCTCAAGGCGGTGGACATGTTCCGCGCCGCCGGCGACGGGCGCGTCAAGGCGCTGTGGGTCATGGGTACCAATCCGGCGGTCTCGATGCCGGATGCCACGCGCGTGCGAACGGCCCTGAAATCATGCGAGTTCGTCGTGGTCTCGGACGTGACCCGCACCGATACGACCCGCTATGCCGACGTGCTGTTGCCCGCCGCCGCATGGGGAGAAAAGAGCGGAACCGTCACCAATTCCGAACGCCGCATGTCGCGCCAGCGTCCGTTCCTGCCGATGCCGGGCAAGGCGCGGCCGGACTGGCGCATCGTCTGCGACGTCACACAGCGCATGGGTTTCGGCGATGCCTTCACCTATGAAGGGCCGGCCGACATCTTCCGCGAACATGCGCGCTTGTCGGGTTTCGAGAACCAGGGCGAAAGGCTGTTCGACATCGGTGCATTGGCGAAGATTGCCGATGCCGACTACGAGCGGTTCACCCCCCGCCAGTGGCCGCAGATGAGTAACGGCAAGCAGGCGGAGCGCCTGTTGAACAAAGGGTGGTTCCCGACGCCGGGCGGAAGGGCGCGCTTTGTCGCCGTGCGCCAGGAAGCTGTGGCCCTGCCGGTTGATGCTCAGCGCCCGATTGCGCTCAATTCCGGCAGGCTGCGCGACCAGTGGCACACCATGACACGGACCGGCAGGGTTCCGCGGCTGATGGCGAACGCGCCCGAACCGACACTCGACATCGCGCCGCGGGACGCGCATCGACAGGGACTGAAGGACGGCGATATTGCGCACCTGTCGAGCAGCTACGGATTTGCCCGCGCGCGGGTCAGGGTTTCGGACGGCCAGAAACCGGGTACCGCTTTCCTGCCGATGCACTGGAGCGGCCAGTTTGCTGCCAATGCGGGCGCGGGGTCGCTCGCCACGCCGCTGACCGATCCGTTCTCCGGCCAGCCGGAACTGAAGAACGTTCCCGTACGCATAGAACGCGAAGCCATCGCCTGGTCCGGGGTGCTGATGACACGGCGCGAACTTCGGCCGACCGGCTTCGTCCACTGGACGCGGCATCCGGTTGACGGGGGCTGGGTCTACGAACTGTGCGGCACCGAGACGCCGGACCAGGGCATCCTCCTGTCGCGACGGCTGCTGGACGGGTTCCCGCGCGATCAGTTGATGGAATACACCGACCGGCGCGGCCTGACCTATCGTGCCGCGGCCCTCGATGCGGCCGGTGCTCTCGCCGCGGCACTTCTGGTCGCACCGCCCGACCAGCTTCCGCCGCGCGACTGGCTCGTCTCGCTGCTTGGTTCGCGCGATCCGCTTCCGCCGGCGCAGCGCATGGCGCTTCTGTCCGGACGGTCGCCGGTGCCGATGCCGTCGGTCGGCCGCATCGTCTGCTCCTGCTTCAACGTCGGCGAACGTCAGATAGCGGCCGTGGCTGCGCGCGGGGTCGCTTCCGTAGAGGAAATCGGCCATCAGCTTCGCGCCGGCACCAATTGTGGCTCGTGCCGCTCGGAAATCAGGAAACTGCTGAATGAACATAGTCTCCAGGCAGCCGAGTGATCTGGCGCCGCGCATCGGTTCGCTGGGCGTCCTTCCCGTCTTCCTCGATCTCGCGGGCAAGCGGGCCATCGTCGCCGGTGGCAGCGAGGCCGCGGCTTGGAAGGCGGAATTGCTGGTGGCGGCAGGCGCCGAAGTCGACCTCTATGCCGGCGGGCTTTCAGAGAGCATGGGAGAATTGATTGCCCGCCACACGCGCGTCCGCCACTATCCGCGAAGCTGGCGAGCGGAAGACTTTCAAGGAGCGGCGGTGGCGCTGTGCGACGCCGAAGACGAGGACGAGGCGATGGCCTTCGAGCGTGCCGCGCGCGCATCGGGCGTTGCGTGCAATGTGATCGACCGGCCGGAGCACTGCCACTTTCAGTTCGGAACCATCGTCAACCGCTCGCCGGTCGTCGTCGGCATATCGACGTCTGGCGCTGCGCCGGTTCTGGGGCAGGCGATACGTCGTCGCATCGAGACGTTGTTGCCGTCCACACTCGCTGCTTGGGCCGGGTTGGCGCGGCAGTGGCGCAACCGCGTCGCCGAGGCGCTGCCGGCCGGGCCGGCAAGGCGCCGGTTCTGGGAACGCTTCGTCGACCGTGCGTTCGGCCCCGCGCCGGATGAATCCGACGAAGTCGCCCTGCTACACGGTTTGCAAGACTTCGACGGTCGCGGCCATGTCACCTTCGTCGGGGCAGGGCCCGGCGATGCGGAACTCATCACACTCAAGGCCGTGCGCGCGCTGCAGGCAGCCGATGTCATCCTGTTCGACGATCTCGTGTCGGACGCGGTGCTGGAGCTGGCCCGGCGCGAGGCAAAGCGCATTCTGGTCGGCAAGCGTGCGGGACGCCCAAGCTGCAAGCAGCACGAGATTAACGCCATGATGGTGTCGCTCGCCAAGGCCGGGCGACGCGTAGTGCGGCTAAAGTCGGGTGATCCGATGATATTCGGGCGGGCAGGCGAGGAGATAGCTGAACTGGAAAGGCATGGCATCGGCTACGACGTGGTGCCAGGGATCACTGCTGGGCTCGCATTGGCCGCCACTCTTGGCGTTTCTCTCACCCACCGTGACAAGGCGCGATCGGTTCGTTTCATCACTGGGCATTCACAGCATGGCGGCCTACCTGATGATATCGATTGGATGGCGATAGCCGACCCCTCGACCACGACGATCTTCTACATGGGCGGACGGACAGCTTCCTCGATCGCCTCGTTATTGATCTCTCATGGCATGCCGCCAGAGACGCCGGTGGTCATTGCGGCCGACATTGGCCGGATCGGGGAGACCAAGCTATGTTGCGATCTGGCGGATCTGTCCGAAGGGATCAACACCTTCCTCACCGGCCGCGCAGTGTTGATCGGAATCGGTTCCGTGTTCGCCGAGAGGGGAACGGACCAGCCACCCGCGTGGCTGCGGGGTCATCCTGGACGGTCGAGTTCGGCGGCACTTGCCCGCGAGTCCATTTGGGGCGGCGTGCAAGATCACAAACCGTAGTACAGATAGATCGCGTAACAGGATGCTAGTCCGACGACAATGTTCATCGGGAGTCCGATCTTGACGAAGTCGCTAAACCTGTAGTTGCCGGCGCCATAGACAAGCGTGTTGGTCTGATAGCCAATGGGCGTCGCAAAGCTCGCGCTTGCACCAAACATGACTGCTACAACGAGCGCCCTTGGCTCGATCCCTATTTGTTGGCCAAGCCCGATAACGATGGGCGTGAAGATGACCGCGACTGCGTTGTTCGTCACGCATTCGGTCAACGTTGAGGCGAGCGCGTAGACAATGAGCAAGGCGACGAAAGGTGAGACCACCGACATGACTGGCGTGACCGTCTCGACAACAAGCATCACGGCACCGGTCTCCTGCAGGCCTTGACCGACGATCAGCATTGCGAAAATGAGGATGAGGATTCCACCGTCGATCGAGCCCCATGCTTCGTCTTCATCGATGCAGCGCAGCACGAGAATGGCAGCCACTGCGATCATCGCTAAAATCCCGATATCCATCACATTGAACGCTGCAAGGACGACGACCAGGCCAAGCGCCAGCAGTGCCAAAGGAGCCTTGGTGCGGCGGAACGCGCGCGCCGTCGAGCGGGTGACGGAGACGAGTTCGCTCTGATCTGAAAGCTCGTCGAGTGCTTCAGGCGTGCCTTCGAGCAACAGCTTATCCGCAGGCCGCAGTCGCGTCGTGCCGAGATCGGGACCGGCGACATGCTTATGCCGGTGGACACCCAGAACCCGCACGCCGAAGCGACGACCCAGCGTCAGGCTTGAAAGAGGCGTGCCTTGGCTCATCCGGCCGGGCGCGACCACAGCCTCCACGGCAATCCGCTCGCCGTCGCCCGCTGCCCCCCGACGTTGCCCTACCCGTAGGCCTTCGCGCTCGTTTAGCGTCAACAGCTCCTGCGACTTGGCGACGACTATGAGGGAATCGCCCTTTTTAAGGACGATGTCTTGGTAATTCTTCCGCACCACGTTGCCGTCGGTGCGAACTCCCGTAATGCGGACGCCCGGCTGGTTGAAGTCGGCAATCTCCTCGATGGGCTTTTGGGTATAGATGCCGTCAGCCAGGATCGTAACCTCCGAGAGAAATTCGCCGTCGCCATCGGCGAACAGGTCTCCATTTTCCTCTCGTCGGTCCGGCAATAGGAATTTGCCGAGCACTAGCATGGTGATAATGCCCGTCGCGGCGGCGACAAGTCCGACGGGTGTGATCTCAAAGATCGAGAAAGACGCCAGCCCCTGTTCGCGAGCAACGCCATCAACCAGAAGATTGGTCGACGTGCCGATCAAAGTCAGCGTTCCGCCAAGAATGGCCGCATATGATATGGGTATCAGAAGCCGTGTTGATGCAATGTCGAGCGCAGCGGCTAGACGGATGACGATCGGGATCAACACCAGGACGACAGGCGTATTGTTCATGAAGGCGGAGGCCGCGAGCGCGGCCAGTAAGAATACGACCAGCGCCAGCCTTGGGTATTTCTTGGAGCGGTCGAGCACCACTCCGGCGACGTTCTCCAGGACACCTGTACGCACCAGGGCACCGGTGAGAACGAACATCGCACCAATTGTCAAAGGTGCGGAATTGGAGAATACCGCCATTGCCTTGTCAGTTGGCACAAAGCCGAGGACGAGGAAAAGCGCAGCCCCAGCGGATGCGGTGACGTTGGCCGGATACTTCTCCCAGACGAACATGACAAAGAGCAAAAATACGAGCCCGAGGGCAATTGGAGCCTCGTAGCTCGCAAGAAGTCCGGCCATCATTTCCTCATGCGCCCAGATCCGAGCCTCCTAAACGCGGAACCAGCGACTTTGGGTCCATCAGGAAAAGAGGGATTTATCAGTAGCAAACCGATTGACGTGGGACGCGCCCGCCGGGCTCAAGATGGCGGCTGAAGCCGGTGATCGGATTGATCTCCGTTTTGTGAGGAACTTGAGGCGCACATAAGAGCGTTGCCCGACCGCCTTGGATCGCGTCTACGTTTCCGTCTTTCGGATGTTCCATGCCTCGGGCGCTGTCGGCGGTGATCAACCGCCGACAGCCGTGGATCTGAATGTCGTGCGGTCGATTTACACGGTCAGACGGTCGGGATTGTTCCGCCGTCGATTATGTACTCGGCGCCAGTGATGCTGCCGGCGCGGTCCGAGGCAAGGAATGCGATCAGGTTCGCGACCTCCGCCGGCGAGGATGGCCGTCCAAGCGGGATACCTCCAAGTGAGGCCATAATGCGCCGCTTGCCCTCTTCAACGTCCATGCCGGCCTGCGTGCCGATACGTTCTGCAAGGTGCACAGACGCCTCGGTCTCGATCCAGCCTGGCGAAACGCGCACGACGCGAACACCTTTCGGGGAAACCTCCTTCGACAGCGCCTTGCTGTAAGTCGAGAGCGCAGCCTTCGCGGCCGCGTAGGCTGTTGTCGCCTCCGGCAGCGGCAAACTGCGCTGTATCGAGGTGACGTGCACAACCACGCCACCACCTTGAGAAATCAAGCCCGGCAGCAGCGCTCGATCAAGCCGAACGGCCGGCATGAGGTTCAGGTCGAACTCTCGCCCCCATTCTCTATCATCGAGCGCCGCGAACCCTCCGGCCGGCGCCGAGGAACCGCCGAGCATGTGGACGATTATGTCGACACCGCCCCAGCGCTCCTGTACTGCGGCTGCAAGGGTAGCGCAGCCCGCTGCCGAGGTCAGGTCAGCACCAACAAAATGCACACCGTCTTCGAGCTTGTCAGGCCGTGTGCGGGCGCTAGTGATCACCTCGGCGCCGAGTTCGCGGAAAAGCCGCACCGTTGCCGCCCCAGCGCCCCGCGTGCCAGATGTGATGAGCGTCCGTTTTCCCTCAAGGCTGAGGAAAGGGATCATGGCACGATTTCCAGTTCGGCGATCCTGTCGCCTACGAGGACAAAGAAATACCTCAGCTCGACCGGACTGCCCGGAAAGTTGCCGGTGACCGTGCTCTTCACGACCGTCCGATCTCCCTCCGTTCCAATGGTCTGCGGCTCAACCGTGTAGGTGTATGCCGTGGAAGCTTCAGCCGTCCAGCGGCGGATCGCGTCAGGTCCGACGTGAAGCTTGCGCTCATCTTTCACCATACCATCGGCGGTGAAACACATTGCAACGGCATCAGCGTTGCGGCTGCGATCGGCCTCAAAATAGCCAGCGATCGGTCTCGGTAGGTCCATCGTCTCTCTCCATGTGCACTCCGATGGAACCAACATAAGGCTCGACGTGCATCGCGATAATTGGGATAAAGATGGACATCACATTACGAAAAGCTGAACAATGTCGCGGCATGGACTAACCGAACTCGAAGCGGTTCTTGCTATTGCAACGCGCGGTTCCTTCCGCGCGGCCGCCCTCGAACTCGGCCTGTCAACCACGGCATTGAGCAACCTGATCGGCAAGGTTGAGAGGCAGCTCGGCGTGCGCCTCTTTAACCGTACTACCCGTAGTGTCTCGCTGACGGATGCAGGCCGGACGTTCGTTGACCAGGTCTCGCCGGCGGTACGCGATATCCGGGAGGCGATTGCTGCCGTTAAATCGCAGCAGGACACACCATCCGGCACGCTACGTATCAATGCGTTTGCAAGCGGCGCGCGCGAGATTCTTCAACCTTTGGTGCTCGAATACCTGCGGCGCTACCCGCAGGTCCATGTTGATCTGGTTACCGAAGGCCGGCTCATCGACATCGTTGCCGAAGGGTTCGACATGGGCCTTCGGACAGCCGACCTGGTACCAAGCGACATGATCGCGGTACCGCTCGGGCCGGCCCGCCGCTTCGCCGTCGTCGCGACGCCGCAATACCTTGAGGTCCACGGCAGGCCGCAGGTGCCGCCGGACCTCCTTGGCCATAGCTGCATTCGAGTTCGCCTTCCTAACGGTGCGCTCTATCGGTGGCATTTCGAGAAAGATGGCATCCCCATGCAGATCGACGTCACCGGTCAGATCACGCTCGATGAGACGACGCTTGCGCTGATCGCGGTAAACGACGGGATTGGGATCGGCTTCTTCATGGAAGCAGACGTTCGCAACGACCTCGTCGCCGGACGGCTGGAGCGTCTTCTGGAAGAATGGACGCCGCCGACGGCTGCCCTCTGCCTTTACTATCCTGGCCGCAGGAACCAGTCGGCCGCATTGCGCGCCTTCATCGAAATGGCGCGTAAGAGAATGGCATAAAGTTATTACCGTTTTCGCTGATATGGTAATAACTCATCTGGCGCCTGCAATGCAGCTGTGCTATTACCACTTTCGCGTAAACGGTAATAACGCAAATGCAGCACATCTCTCACAGCTACCAAACCATCTACTCAGAACTGGCTCAGCGCGCATTGGATGGTGCTTTCACCTCTGAGTTCAGCGCTGACGGCCGCTTCGTCACCGCTGCGGTAAAGGGCCGTCGCTACTGGTATTTCGACATGCCTGACGGGCAGGGGGGAAAGAAGCGAACCTATGTCGGTCCTGTCGACGATCCTGAGGTCACCAAACGGGTGGACAACTTCAAGGACCTGAAAACCGACCTCCAAGAACGCAGGAAACTGGTCTCTACGCTCGTTCGTCAAGCATATTTGCCACGACCTGAACGAGGCGTCGGCGAGATTGTCCAAGCGTTGGCCGATGCAGGCTTCTTTCGGCTTCGTGGTGTTTTAGTTGGGACCGTCGCCTACCAATGTTATCCGGCGGTTCTGGGGGTCCGTCTGCCCCGCACCTCCATGGCTACCGCCGATGCGGATTTTGCTCAATTCCATTCGATCTCGGTTGCCGTCGAAGATCAAATGCCGCCGGTGCTTGAGACGCTGAAGCAAGTGGATCCAACCTTTCGAGAGATACCACATCAAAATGACGGTCGCTTCACAACGCAGTATACGTCCCGCGCCGGATACAAAGTGGAATTTCTGACGCCGAATACAGGATCGGAAGAATATGGCGGACGCCCTGCTCCAATGCCTTCACTTGGAGGCGCGTCGGCGCAACCGCTGCGATTTCTGGATTTCCTGATATATAATCCGATCCGTGCCGTTCTGCTGCACGGGGCAGGCGTTCCGGTGAACTTGCCCGCACCTGAACGATACGCAATTCACAAGCTGATAGTCGCAAGCCGGCGCCGGACCGACGGCGATGGCACGGCAAAAAGCCGCAAAGATCTCGCACAGGCTGCAACGATCATGGAGGTCATGATTGCCCAGCATCAGGCGGAGGACCTGGCCGAGGTTTTCGTTGAGGCCTGGGAGCGCGGGCCCGCTTGGCGCGAAGCGATCCGCAAGAGCATACGTCAGATCGAAGACGGCGCCAGAACGCAGATCTACGCGGGTCTGTCTCATGGCATTCGGAATCTCGAAATAGATCCTGCTGATCTCGGACTCGACAAGATGTTGGAGAATGGCGAATAGCTGAGCAACCGACGATCGCAGCGACCGACTGGAAACTCCGGATCCTCTGACTTCATTTCGACAAGCCATCGCCGAGGGCAGGGGCTCTCGGATTACCGCGCTACGCTGATTTCTTCGGCCACAGGACGAACATCTCAACTGCGCTCGGAAGGGTCTCATTGACGTTGACTTCCGGCGGCACGGACGCTGATTGACAACAATCACTAAAACAAAAGAAGATCATATCGACACTATATATTTCCCTCAGGGTAACAACGAGACGAGTGTCGCGTCGTGCGCGCCGGTCATCGCTCGGTAGCGGTGTCGCATCAGAAAGACTGAAGTGACGGTACTTCTCTAGGGTCGGGTTTCGACATGGCGTTCTGCCAGCCAACATTATTCATGTCGGCCACGTCACTACGGCGCGCTGTTGCGTCGGCCTCAACCATTGATGCAAGGTGCTAGTAGCGTCGAGTGGCCGTCCCCGATGTGGGTGTCATTTCCGGGGCACCTATCAATTCGCCAGTGATGATAGCAATCTTGCCGACGAATGTTGAGGCATCCCGGCTATCGGTCAATTCGCACACCCGCCCCCGGACGGCCGTTCACATTACATTTCATTTTGGAACTTTTGCGGAGCGCATTCGGTTGGCCCCGTATCACCGCACCACGAGAGTGCCCAACCAACCTCGAATAGAAGGGTGGACCCACTATGTTAATGAGAACGCTGACCACAACCGCGATCGCAACAGGCTTCATTGCCGTGACAGCTACGGGCGCAGCCGCACAGACCTCCTCTGAGGAAAAGCCAGAGCTGGCTGAATCGTGCCTGACGGAGATCAACGACTTCGCGGCAACGATGAATGAGGACGAGTTCTGGCTTACCGGCTGGGGTACTGGCGGGTATGGCACGCCGCCTGGGCCGCAAGCTACTCGTTCACCGGCAAACTCGCCGTCAACGACCGACGACACAACCGCCAGAATGATGCAGGACCCGCGCGGGGAGGTGATCGGCATTGATACGCCACGATACCAGATCAGAGCGCTCTATGGAGCTAGCCGAGTGTTGCTTCATCGCGGCGACAATGAGGGTTGCGAGTACATCGTAGCCAAGATGAACGAGATTTACGACAGCTACTCACAGGAGTTGCGGGATGCGGGGGTGGACCCCGCGTCAGTCACGACCTGGCGGCAGGAACAGCTGGCGCTCGCTGAACCCTTGGATGCCCCCGGCAGTGCTACCTATCGCGTTGAAGACATCACCGGGACTGACGTGCGGAATATGCAGGATCAAGACCTCGGGAGCGTCAATGATGTGGTCATCGATCCCAAGTCAGGCACACCCTCGCATCTTATCGTAGCCCGAGGCGGCGTCCTCGGGATCGGCGAAGACTACTATGCGGTACCATGGAATGAACTGCGTGCAACTCCGGGAATGAATACGATCGTCGTAGATCGCACGCAGGCGGAACTTGAACAGGCCCCATCGGTCGATCCGGACCGGCTCCGCAATCCGGCCACAATGATGGAGGAGCGACGCAGGACCGATGAGTTCTGGACACAGCGCGGCTAGATGGCCGGCACAGTGAAAAAAAGGGGCCCCTTGACCGGGGCCCCACTGCTGATCTCGCATCTGACGTTTGGACGCTTGCGAACGTCTCGTATATCGGCGCTATCCCCGAGCCGTGGCGGTTGATTTGCAAGCCTGCTTGCCGGCGATTGCAGTGTAGAAGCGCCCTAATCCGGCGGTATGCTCCTCGCCTGACGTGAGCGGCTCAATCCGCGTCGGCGGTTGCCGCTAAGGCGCCCCGCACGGCTAGCCTCAAGAGTCTATCCTTGACCGCCCGCGACTGATCAAGCGCCGATCGCTCGAGACCGACAAGCTGGACCGGATTGGATCGACCGGCCACAATTCCCTTCCACGATAGGCTGGCCAACGCCGGCATCGATCCAGAAGCAGCTTTCTGGACCGAAAGGGCCGGGAGCAGCCTTTGCTCCACCTGGCTGAAATCAGTACCGAATGGGGAAAACCGGCAGCGAGCCGTCCCGAACGGCGGGAGAAAGCCAAGCTCGCAGCCGGTCCGGCCCTTAGCGCACCCACAGCAGCTATAGGTTTGCGCGAGACCCGCGCACTTGCTGGCCCGCCGCAATGATATCTTTACCTAGGCTGGAAGAGGCAGGCGGCAACGGGAGCCGCCTTCGACAGTTCGCAGGCAAGGCCCGCGAATCAGTTCTTCTCCGACGGGACTCGCGCTATCCACGATTGGCAGGCCTTGATTTCCTCGGCCTGCGTGTGCTGCCGAAATCGGGGATAAGCGCAACTGGCTGACGGGGTCTGTTTTCCTGGACGGCTCTGTACACACAGTAGCCAATGCATAGAATGCTGATGAATCGAAACATCTGCGGTTCTCCGGTTTGACACAGAAAGTCTCCAACGGCGCTGTAAGTTCCGTCCGTGGCCATCGCACTCTGTGCCGTTGTTTCATCCACCCATGTTTCGCCAGTTCAATCGGACGCGGATTGGAGTTCCCTTCCCCGCTACGCCTCACCTCGGCGCGGGTGATCACGCGTTCCCGAGTCAAGCTGCACGTCATCAACTGGCAAAGCGCATCGGCGGCTACAACCGGATAATCAGCGTAGCAATATTGCTCTCGAGGCCGACTGGCAAACCATGGCGTGCCTCATCCAATAAGCTCATCACCAAAGGTGATTGACAACGATTACCAAAACAGAAGAAGATCATATCGACACTTTACTTTTCCAACAGCCTAACGACGAGACAAGTGCCGCGGGGGCGGAGAGGTTCTCGTGCCACAGAGCCTTGCGCTCAGTGATCTGGTCGCTCCTTACTTCCTGAAGGGGCAGAACCTGAACGCGTTCCACGCGGCATTTTCCGTCCTACGCGTGGTCGAGCATGAGACGGCAAGCGACGCTTTCGGCATCTCCATCCGCGGCCGCGCCGAGTTTCAGGGCCGGCTGAGCATTCCCGGTCCCAACGGTGCGCTCTTCCAGTTCCGAAACGACGAGACCGATCCACCCTTCGACCCGGCGCAGCGCGACCCCGTCTTCGATCTGTCGGAGACGAGCATCGGCTTCGAATTGCATGTGCCGCGCACCGCGTCCACGATCATTGCGGCAGGCGCGGCGCAACTTGCGGGCGATGCCAACTTTGCCGCCGCTCGCGCGGTTCTGGCCGACTGGGACCCGGTCCCCCTCGACGCGCCGCCATCCGACTTTCCGGCGTCGGCCTTCACCCTGGACCTTATCGTCAACGCACCGACCTTCCGGCCCGGCGGACTGCGGCCGGCGCGGATGACCGATGACGGGCTTCTGGTTCCCGACACCACTTTCAGCCAAGTGGTGCTGAATCTCCCCAAACTCCGCTTTCGCCTTGCCCACGATCAGGGTGACGGCAGGCTGCGCTTCCTGCTTTTGTCGAGCGGTGTCGAGAGCCTCGACGACCCGACTGACATTGCCACATCCGAATTCATATCCATGGTTCCACCCTATGCGTTCGTAAACGGCACCGACATCGGCATCGGGTTCCGTGGCGGGACGCTGGACCTGTCCACCGAAAGTACCCCTCCGGACGTATTGGAGCGGATCGGCGTCGGCGACGATTGGCAGGGCATCTACCTGCCGGAACTGCGCGTGTTTGTCTCCGGCGGCCGCAACGGTTTCGCGTATCAGTTTGGCGTGCGCGATTTCCTCTTCGGCTTCGGTCCAAACGGCGGCATTTCGGGCGACTTCGAGGGCAGGATTTTCAACCAGGGCAGCGGTGACCTGACGGTGGGCGCACGCTTCTTCGACGCCTCCGGCCGGAGCTTTGGCCTCCTGGAGCGGGACGGCGCCTCCGCCTCCGCCGTGGTGCCGCCGATCACCCGGATGGTTGTGGACGTGGCGGGTGGGCGCACGCCCTATGCCGTGTCGGTCTCTGTCGACGGTGCTGCGCCAGCAACCGGTCGGATCTTCGAGATCGATTTGTCGGCCAATCCCACGGCCACAATCGCTATCGCCGTTGCGGACGCAACGTCCGGCGCGCCGGACAGCGCCGCGCTGACGATCGCCGCGCGCAGGGGCGATCCGCGCACCATTGTCGTCACCCCTGGCACCGCCGCCGAACCTGCCAGGCCGGCCACGATCGCCGTTGCCGCCGGCGCGAGCCCACGCATTGTCATAAAGGAGCAGAACGACCGCTACGTCACGTTGACCACAGAGCCTCTTGAGCGCGACGTGCGATGGTCGCTTGACGGCGCCGAAACGACGCCGCGACCGAATTTCACAGTCGAGGTCGTGGCCGGCGCATCACACCAGATTCGCGCGAGCATCCCAGGCATGACGGTCGAGGCGATGCCGGTCTATTTCTACTTCGACCTTCCGCCGAAGCCGGGCGCGGGCGCGGCTGAGCCGCAGATCCTTGCCTCCGTGCTGCCGGCGAGCAACGACCAGGTGTGGACCAGCCTGGCGCGCGGCAAATCGCCAGGTTCTGGTCGCGAGACCGGCGGCCACCGGCCGCTGACGGGCGGCAACCATCCTGCAATCTTCGAGGCGATCGATCCCGCCATCACGCAGATCCAGATCGTCGGCCATGCCAGCTTCGAGGACGATGAGAGCAAGCTGGAGCACAATTACCAGCTCGCTCGCCGACGTGCGATCGCAGTACGCGAACTGATCCACCATCACTACCCGGGCCGCTTCTCGCCCAGCATAGACCCCGAGCCACCCGTCAAGGAGAACTACGTCGCGCTGCCTGCCTGGAAGGCTGCCTGGATGACACACAAGTCGCCTTCCGATCGTGACTGGTGGAAGGCCGAGATCAAGTTCAATCCCGACCCCAGCCGTCCGCCGCGCGCCTCTGATGCAACATTGACCCGCGATTTGTCCGGCGGCGGGACGCCGCCAGTGATATCGGTCATTGACCCGCCAGTTCCGAACCCACCGCAGCGGCCCGACTGGTTCCGCAGTGCCGGCGTCAAGCTGCGAGTGATCGAAAGCCGCTTTGTTGCGATTCAGATCGACGGCGAGATCGATGTTCAGACCGCCGCCGAGGAAAAACTGCGCAATACGGGCCAGGTCCAAGGGCAGCCGGCCGAACGTGTTCGCACCCTGCAACGGGGTGTGCCGCTTGCACCCGACAATCCGGGTGACGGCATCACCGCGTTCCGGTTCCTGCTGCAGGAAAACGAGATGACCGGCGAGACGGTGGTGTCGTTCTCAATCGGCGCCGACCCGTCTGACACCGATGGCCTGCTCGCCGTCGGTTGGCTTCCCGGCGAGGCGAGGACGCAGAGTTTCTGGCGCGACCTGCTGGGCTCATACATCTCGTTCTGGCCGCTGCTTGCCAAGGCTGCCGACCGCGATGTCGGCTCGCCGGTCGATGCCGTGATCACGGGTGTCGAGCTGGCCCTTCCACCATTGATCGCCGCGCTGCCATGGTTCACGGTCGAACGCGTCATCCTGCATGGTGCTGAGTATCTGGCGCGCTGGCATGTGGCTGGCAGCGAGGGCAACGTCTACTTCGACCTTGAGGCGTGCTGGTCGGCCTCCCTGCCTTCCGAGAATGACTGGCTTGTCCGCATCGACCCTGCCGCACCGCTCTCCGTCCGCTACAAGGCAATCGGCGTGCGGCTTTCAGACTTTGACGATGATGGTGCCCCGATCGCGCCGCGTTACGAGTTCAGGCCGGTCTTCGACAGTTCGCGCGGCTACACGATCGGCCTGCAGAACTCCGGCGGGTTGATGCTGCGCCCGCCCTTCGACCGCATCTTCAAGATACTCGGCGCGCGGCTCTCACGCATCAATCCGATGACCTTCGAGGTCGAGATCGGAATGGGTGTCGATTTCGGCGTCGTCTCATTCGACAGGCTGGGCATACGTGCCTATCTCGACCAGCCCCGACCACCTGAGATTACCTCCATCGGGGCACGTGTCGACATTCCCGGGGCACTTGTCGGCGACGGTTACCTGTCCATCAGCAAGACCAAGATAGGAGGCCAGATCGACCTGACGGTCCGCGCCATCGGGTTGCGCGTCGCTGGAGCCCTTGAAATCGCGGACATCTCCGCAGCCGAAGGCGGCCCGGCGACCGGGCTCTTCGTCGGGCTTGACCTTCTCCTGCCGGTCGGCATCCCGCTTGGCTCGACCGGCCTGGGTATATTCGGCTTCCGCGGCCTGTTTGGCATGCACTATGCGCGCACGCCGATCGGCGCTGACAAATCGGTTCCATCTATCGAGTGGCTGAAGGCGGCAAAGGGGCGACCGAACCTGCTCAAGGGCGAAAACGGCGTCATTCTGTGGGAGCCGAGGATCGACCGCTGGTCGTTCGGTGTCGGGACCATAATCGGCACTATGGAAGGCGGTGTCCTCCTCAATCTTGACGGAACGCTGCTTCTGGAACTGCCGGGGCCAAACATCCTGATCGCGCTCAATGCGCGCTTTCTGACACCGCCGCCGGCGATGGAGGAGGCCGGGGGCGTTGGTGGCGTCCTGGCCGTCCTGGAGATCACCCCGCAGCACATTGCGATCGGCATCTACGCCACCTACGAGATCGAGAAGCTGATCGAGATCAAGATCCCGGCGGAGGCTTTTTTTTCCACCGGCAACCTGCGCAAATGGCACTTCTACCTCGGCTCCCGACCCGACATCCCTGGCCCTGGACCTGCAGTGGTGCGCGTACTCGGCATCGTCGACGGCACCGGGTACCTCATGGTGCGCGGGGAGGGGCTTCCCGCCTATAAGGCGCTGCCGGCCATTACGGGCTTCGGCATCGGCATCGGGGCCGGGGCTTCGTTTATCTGGGGTGATACCGACATCGGTCTCTATCTCAAGGTCGGCGGCAGCTTCGACGCCGTGGTCGGCTTCGACCCGATGCTGATCTCCGGCACCATGAGCGTCTATGGCGAACTTCGCCTGTTCATCGTTTCGGTCGGGGCGGATGCCCACCTGACAGTGACGGTACGTGAGCAGGATGGCCCCCTGCCAATCGCCGTTCGGGTCGACGGCAAGGCGTGCGGCCATGTCGATTTCTTCTTCTTCGAAATCAGCGAATGCGTGTCGATCTCCTTCGGGTCGCCTGGGATCGAACCGAACGTGCCGGGACTGATCGGCAAGGTGGCGCTCAAGAGTCGTTCGCCCGCATTGACCCAGGGAACCGGCGTCGACCGTCCCATCGACGGCAGTCTGGGCGATGCCCATGAGAACGTCGGCGTGCCGGCGGCCGATGCGCCGCTGCCGGTGGTGCCGATTGATTCCATCCCTGTCATCACCATGTTGGCGCCGCCCGCGATCGAGGGCGCTGCCTTCTTCGGGACGGCGCTCCAGCCGCCGCCGAACCTGACCGGCAGCGGCTTCGTGGACCGCGGCGGCGAGCGCTATCGCTACGGGCTGCAGGTTCTCGAGCTTGAACGCGTGGCGCCAGA
The DNA here is from genome assembly GCF_058448885.1 of Mesorhizobium sp. DxT. NCBI lineage: Bacteria > Pseudomonadati > Pseudomonadota > Alphaproteobacteria > Hyphomicrobiales > Phyllobacteriaceae > Mesorhizobium > Mesorhizobium sp. DxT. Next base: position 89,112 of record NZ_JBZFLJ010000012.1, read on the forward strand.
CGGATCGGTGGTGCATCCGCCCGTCCTCGGCATCGGCACACCGACGCGCTGGTGGACGCAGCAGGGTGCGACGGGAGACCCTTCAGCGGCCCAACTGGCGTTGCTGACCTGGGATCTCGACCCCGCGCCCAAGGCGATCGAGACGAGCGACAAGCGTACCGAGACGATCCGCGACCGCTGGGGCACAATCTGCGACGACGCCGCCCCGCCCGCCGCGGTGCTGTGGACTTTCCGTTTCGAACCGCTTGGCCCGAGCGCATCCGGTTGGGAACTTGCCGGCATCGCCTGGCCTGATCCTGATGGCACGCGGCGTTCCGAAGCGGCAGATGCCAGGCTCGTCGTCTACGAGAAGTGGCGCAGCGGTATAGCGTGGGTGGATGCCGCGCGCGGCATTTTGCCGGCGATCGTTGTGGGAGGTGCAGTTCCCTGCATCCGCCGCACGCGCCCGCTGCGTGACCTGGCCGAGATCGTGCGCGTCGGCGGCCGCGGTCCGGTCGTGCGCGACGAGGGCACCGGCGGTCGGGACGGGTTCTCGCTCGCGCCGGACGACACGGTCCTGGCAGCACTTGTGGGCTCCGACGAGGTCAAGCCCTTCAGGGTTCCAGAGGCAGTGCACGCCAAGGCGCTTGCCGACATGACGGCAAAGCCGCAGCGCGACCAATTCGCGGCGATAGCCGCGCTCGGCCGCGGCGAGGAGGTATCTCGGGCTGACATCCTGGGGGCATTTTCGCCGGTCGGCACGTTGGTTGCGGGCGAAAAACGCGCATGCGAAGCGCGGGTACTGCAATCGCCTCAGCTTGACGACGGTACCCTCGTGCGCTTCGCCGGCCCGCTGAAGGAAAAGCTGGTTGGAGAAGCGCTCGAAAAGGCCGGCATCGTACATGGACCGCTGGACGACACGCTGGTGCTTGACACAGGCGGGTTTGACCGACTGCGGCTACTTTTGTTCGTCACACCGATCGACGAGGCGGCGACGATCGTCATCCGCGTGCTGGACGAGGGCGGAAACGAGCTGGAATCGCGCCCCATCACAACCGACGATTTCCTCCCGCCACGCGAGCTGCCTGAAGAATGGAGTCGCCCCGACATGCCCTGGGCGGCGGGAATCACCGACGTGCTCGCATTTCTGAGGAGCGACAAGCGGCTCGGCCGTTATATGGCGGCGCTGGTCGAGCTTGGTCCACATGATAAGGCCGTGCGGGTGGAGATCGGCGTCAAGCGCTCCGATCCTCAGGTGCGTCCATTTCTGCTGCCTTATTACCTTGCCGCAATCGAACTGCTGCGCCAGTCCGAAACGCGTCGTTTTGACCATGACAGCACCACGATCGACCGGGAGCGAGAGATCGTCACTGAATCGCTCGGGCCGGCGAGTACCGACAACGCGTTCCTCTTCCCGTCCTCACTCTATCGTTGTCGTCTCGGCTGGGCTGGGACGCGCGAAAGTTCCGGCAAGACCGGACAGGGCGAGCAGAGCTTCTGGTTCCGCACCGATGCTGAGGCACCGGCGAGGCTGGACTCGTTCGTGCTGATGACCTCGCCGATGGAAGGCGAGACGCACTATTTCGGCGGCGAACCCCCGCGCCTGGTCTTCGCCACCGCCGACATCGATCGTCTCTACGGCGCCTACGGCAAGGAGCTGAAGGTCCGCTTTCAGGCGGCCTCCGGGCGGCACCCACCGGGACAGGATGGAACGGCGGGTCAGCTCGACATCTCGGCAGCGACGCTCGCCGGTGCGGGCGCGCTGGTCCTGTCACCGTTCGAGGACGCCCTCGTCGGCGTCCTTGATGGCCAGTGCATCCCGATCGACGGTGGCCGTACGCGCCAGACGGTGGTCGTGATCCCGATACCGCTGGAGCCTTTCACCGACTACATCATGGACGTGGTAGCGGTGCCGGTCGGTCAGCATGCGACGCACGAGACGCCGTTCATCTACCGTCGCCACTTCTCAACCGGCGGTCATGCCACGATGACGGATTTCGGCGTTTCGCTCGGCGGGTTGACGGCCGGCCATCGTGCCCTGCAGGCCGGCATGACCATGACACATCTGGCGCCGTTCGCCGGCCGTGCCCCGATGGGCCAGGAACTCGACGAGGCTTTTGCCCGCGCCGGGCTCGATGTCGACGGAGCGCCGCGGACGCCGAAGGTGACGGTGCTTTGGGAGCCTGCCCCTGGGGGCAGCCGACCGACGGCCATCCTCGTCGATGCGGACGAGCCGTTGTCGCGTGCCAGGCTCTATCCCGAAAGCGTGCCCGACCCGGACGGGCTGCCTGGCACGAGGCGCTGGAAACTTGTTGAGAAGGAATGGCTGGGCTTCCAGCCGGCGGCCGCAAGTGCGGGCCTGATTGAAGGTGAGCCTGTGATTGCCCCCGGCGGCCAACGGGCGCTGATATTGCTCAGACCCGGCGCGCTCGGCAGCCGCATCCAGCTTGAACTGGTCCGGCGACCGTTTTCCGAACCCTATCTGGCGGTTGCAGAGGAACGCAGGATTGTTGTCGACCTGCAGCTTTCCCAGCCGCCGTGGGAAGAGTGAGATCACCATGGAAGAGGAATTCATCCTCGATCCCGACCGCTTCCTGCTTGCCGCCGCGCTGGTGGACTGGGCCGCGCTTGCACGCCGCGACGAGACCCATATGGCGGCACTGAAGCAGAGCCGCGACACTTTGGTGCGAGGCGTGCAGCTGCGCTGGCTGCTGTCACCGGAGCTTGGTTACCCGACCGAACCCTTTGAAGTGTGGCGGCGGCCGGCGCTCAATGTCCATCTGGAAAAGGAGTTGCCGGTCGAGGACGAGACGCTGATCTCCCAGACGTTGTTCAACTGGCGGGCCTTCGCAGCGCCGTCGCCAATGGTTTTTATCCGTGCAACGCTCCAGGTGACTGCACCGCAGGCCAATGTCATCGCTTTTGCCGGCGCGCCCTTCGGCTCGGCTGTCGTCGGCATCGAGACCGTGTCGAGCGGCTTCAGGACGATCTCGTTTTCCGCACCGCAGATTGCCTGCCTGGTGCTTTTTGACGGGGTCGAGCTCCTGCGCTGGGTCGGCATTGACGGCCAGGACGCGAACCGGGGTGAGTGGACGCTCATCGAGCGCGTTGGGCTGCCCGTCGACCAGGGCGAGTGGAACGGCGTATTTGGCCTCGACGCGGATCAAGGGCCAGCAGGCATGCCTATGCCACCGGTAGACGCCGCTCTGTCGCGCTTTTCCCGGGGCGCTGCGCCGTTCGGATGGCAGAGCGCTTTCGCGGCAGGCCGTCTTGCCCCCCAATGGCGGAAAGCAGACCCCAAAGCCTTCCTCCGGGTGATGGAGGACGACGTCCTCGACGGGTTGCTGGAGATGGTGACCACCCGCCCGCCGAACCTGCACGGCACGCTGGAACGCTCGGTCGACCTGGACGCTGGGAACGGAGGGCAAACTGCTGCAGCCACCTTCTCGCTGCTTGGCTCCCTGATGTTCGCTGCTGCGACCGATCCTGTCGCGAGCCTGCTTGCCGGCTTTGGAACCGCGGTCGAGGAAATAGACATCCCGCCGATCTCCATTCGCGACGTCGAATATTTCAACGATCCCAACAGGAGCGACAGCGATTTCCGCGTCACTGCGCGTTTTGCCAACGGGCTCGACGGTCAGTCCGACAAGATAGCCTTTGCTGCCATTGCACTGTCGCCGCGCCGCGTGGTCCCGCCACCACCACCGGCCAATCTGGGTGTTGTGCAGGAAGGGATGCGCTCACCGCCCATGACTGATGGTGCATGGCGACCGGTGATGCGGTTGGGCTGGGATCGGTTGCCGCCCGGTCTGCCGCTTCGATCGGCCGCCTACGCCCATGCGCGCAGCGCCGACGGGGCCGGCACCGCGCAGGCGCTTATCCTGCCGCGCAGGGGCGACGAGGCGCTTCAGCCAATCGGCGTGACGACCGGCAGCGACGTACCTGCGAACGTGCCGCAACTCCGCGCCACGGACGACAGCTTCGCCATACCTGGTAGTCCGGCTGTCGTTCCGCTTCTCTACGGCGTCGCACATCAGGACATATTCGGTGTCTGGAGTGACTGGCGCACTGCCCCGATCAATGCGCAGGAACCACCCGTGCAGATCGTGCCCGTCTTGTCTGCGTCGCTCGACACGACAGCGTCGGCAGGAACCTGTCCGGCAGTGCTGACGGTGGAGTTTGCCTGGGACTGGGCAGCCCGCTCACCGGCCGATATCCGTTTCGCGGGAGTGCTCTACGTTCAGGCCCGTCGCGGCGATCCGCCGCTCGGGCCAACAGCACCTATCGGGCTGCAGAGGAGCCTTGGCGGTGCTGCGGGTACGCCGTTCGAGATCAGGTTCGACCCCGCCGGCAACGCGGCCGTCGATGCCGGAGGCACGCTCCAGCATCTGAGTGCGGACGGTCGCGACATCCTCGCTGGCCCGCTCAACGTTGCCGGCCCCCGCCGCTACCGGCTTCGCATCGACGGCTTCTCACTCGATTTCAACGCAGCCGGGCATATCGGATTGGCGCTGTCGGCAATGGCGATCGAGAGGCGCCCCCCCGGCCGTGCTGGTGGTTGGAGTGCGCCGCGCATCGCTTCGACGTCGGACCCAAGGCCACCCGTGATAACGACGGAACACGAAGATGTGCTGCTCGCCAGTATGGAAGACGCGGCCGGGCGACATCACGCGCTTGTGACGTGGCCCTCGGCACCTGGAGCGGCCGGCTATTTCGTCTATGCTGCCCAGGAGGGAAAATTAAGGGCCGACTGGGGACTCGCCGAGCCGGGGCTGGAACAAACCCTGTCGCAGCGCCTTGTGGAGTTGCGAAACGCCTTCGCGGCCAATCCGGCGAAGCGCTTCTTCACCCGGCTCAACGAGACCGCAGTCAGCGTAACGTCCTATCAGGCAACCTTGCCCCGCGGCAGCAAGGAGATTCATCTCTTCCTCGTGGTCGGAATCAGCGCCGGCGGCGTGGAATCCGAATGGCCTGGTGCCGGGGATCCGATGCTTCGCAAGCGGCCCATCGCCTATGCCGCGCCGCAGAAGCAGGTTCCCGACGCCCCGACATTGGAAGTGCGCCGCGCCGCAGATCCCGACAGCGGAACCGATGCCTTTCGCGCGGATTTGCGGCTCACCACGCTGCCGGGGGCGACGGTCGACCGCATCGACATTCACCGCGTTCGATCTGAAGCAGCCGCGATGGAGCTGGATACCATGGGACCGCCAGTGATGACGGTGCGTAGCGGTGAGCCGGCCTGGACAATACGTGCGCTCCCGCCGCGTGGGGCCGTGCCTGGCCAGGCGATCGGCGTCGCCAATGGCGTGGATCGGCCGGCGGGCAGCTGGTCGCCGCTTTACTACCGGGCCGTCGCATGGTCACTGCCGCGGCCCGAACGTGGCCTCCTGGGTGGACGTTCGAAGCCATCGGCGGCACGCAGTGTGATCATACCGCCACCCGGCCCGGCGGACCTCCAACCGCTGGAGCATTCCTGGCCTGGTGGCGACATTGCTCTGATCGAAATTGCGACGGCGACGCCGGCTCCCATCGAGGCGACGACGCTCGGGGCGCATCGACTGCGCGTGGAGGTAACCGGCCTTGATGAAAACGGGTCCGGAACCGCACTGTTCGCGTGGCCCGAGCTTGTCGATGGCGTGCCGGGAGACGGCGCACTCCGCGCATTGCCGACAGCCCCTCCAGCATCGGGAGAGAGTGGCATCTGGCGCGAGACGCCGGATGATACTACGCGAATCCGGCTGCGCATCGTGCGTCCGAATGTGGATACCGCGCTGTCGGTGCGGTTCCAGCTCGACGATCCTCTTGGCCGCGCGACGGAGCGCATTGCAGCGGTGCCCGCGGGTTCGCCGCTTCCGCCGCTTGCCTTCGGCGTGGTTGCCGTGAGGCGCATTGCCGGTAAGGGGTTCGTCGTCCGCGCACCGATCAACCTGCCGTTCAAGGTGCCTCCAGAAGCGGGATACCGACTCAAGGCAGCCTTCCGGCCGCACCTCGCTGTGCCAGGCCCGCTTCCGCGACCCATGGGGCGCGGGGTGACGCTCGACGTGGACTATGCCGACATTCCGCAATTGCGCCCTCTGGAGGACCCGTTCGCCGGCACGGTCCCGCTGCCGGTGCGCCGCGAGGCCGCCGGTCGAACGGGGACGGTGCTATCGTTCTACCTGCGCGGCCATGGCGGCAGTTTGCGTGCCACCCTTGGCGGCGTGGATGGAAACCCCGCGTCCTTCATGCATGAGGTGCCTTGACATGCTGCCTCTGATGCCGGCTCAGACTGTGCTCACCGCAAATTCTGCAGCCAACGACCTGCAGGCGCGCGGCCTCGAGGCGATGGGGCTGGCTGCGCCTGCGCTAAGCCCACTCTGGGCCGGGTCGAACCCGGCCCAGGGGGACTACGATCCGACCGCACTGACCCTGCGCCTTGCGTCCCCGCGCGCACCTTTCATGGGCATCGCAACCTGGCTTGCCTCGCCCGCCATCTATAGTGACGTCAGCGGTCAATCACTGACGGGTCCCGCCTTCGCGCTGACGTTACACCCGGAAGCCGCTCGTCGGCTTCAGGTGCTCGTCGACCTGCGCACCGGGACCAACGTCTATCCCGTGCCCGTTGCTATGCTTCTGCGCGACATCGCGCCGCCGTCTCCGCTGCCGCCCCCTCAAATCTATCTCGCAGGAGAAACACTTGACGACGGTACCGCCACCGTCAGCTTCCACGATGCGCGCGGGCTTCCCATAGATCCAGTCGCGATGGCGCATTTGTGGAACGACCTGATTGTCTTTCGTGCCGCGCTGCAGAATGCAAACACCTTCGCCGGCACACCCGCAGACCCTGGCGGCATCGGCTCGATGCTGGGCTTCGCCGCCGGCGATCTTTGCCACGTCGTAGATCCGCACGGCTGGCGCTATCAGGGCACACGCCCGGCGGCCACGTTGCGTGTACTTGACGGAGCGGGAGATGCGGTCCGCGATCTCGCTACCTTCGGTCTCGAGACGCTCGCCGCCGGTGAGACTTTCGGCCGCTCGAATGCGGATGTTGCCGCGGTACCGGCCAACACGGTTCCTCCGCTGCGTTGGGGGTTCGCGCGCAACGGCACGCTCGGGCAGGCGCGACTTGCCGCGCCTGCGCTGCCTGCAACGGTGGGGCTCGGCCGCCGCTTCTTCCGGATCATGGCCGTCGATCTGGATTGGCACATACTTGGCAATCGCACCATGGCGCCGGTCGCGAGCGTCGCCGGGGCTGCGATCCCGGCGGAGGACGGCGGCACGCCGACATTTCTGCACCCTGTCGTGCGAGACAGGGCGCCGGGCTTCGCCTATCTCGCCGATGGCGTGGATGTGTTGGGCGCGATGGCTGCGATGACGCAGGGCTTCGGCAATCCCAACGACCAGTTGTTCGCCGCCGCGGTTTCGCCGGCTCTGGACCCGGCGGTCCTTGCGCCGCCTGCACCGGGAGCGCAGTGGCCGGCCTTTCCGCCCGCCGTCGCGTCCTCGGAGATCGTGCAGACCGCGGACCCGCGTCAGGGGCTCACCGCATCGTGGCGCGCGCCGGGCGACGGCCCGGGCGCGGTGCAGGACGTGGTGCTGACCGTCGATGGAGCCCAATTGCCGCTCGGTGCTCATCTTCGCGCCTATCCGCGCAACTTTGTCGAAATCGCCTCGATCGGCGAGCAGCCATCCTTCGTACGCGGCGATGGCGGCGCGACCATCGTACAGGGAGGTCCCGCCAGGCTTCTGTTGGTCAATCCGTTCGGCCTATCGCCGGCCGAGCCGCATCCCTCACCGGCGATCCTGATCGTCGACCTGGTGGTCGTTTCGCGCAGCGGTCGGCGCCGCATGTATTCCGGCGTCCGGCTGGAGGTCGCGGCCGGACCGGACGCTTTTGTACCGGACACCAGTTTCGGCGGCGTGCCATTGCTCGCGCCGGGCACACTGGTCGCCACAATTCTCGACGGTTTCATGACACGGTCGATCGCACCGGTGCCGGCCTTTGGTCTGCCGCGTCCGCCCGCTTCCGCCGGTCCTCCGACGAGCCTTACCGAACTTTTGCGACGGCTGGCGAGCGACGAGCAGCCGCGGCAGGGACCGCGCCTGCCGACGCAGGCCCGCTTCGACACGCAATTCGTGATCGGCGTGTCGCCTGCACCTCCTGCAGGCAATCCGAACCCACCCTATAATTGGCAGGCGGTGACGACTGGTGCGCGATTGACGCCGGAGAGTCGCCACGCCCGGCCCGAACTCGCCAATGCCGGCCATCCCGCCGGACCGGACATCTTTGCCTCCGGAACGGCTTTTTCGGGCGCGCTGGCTCGCGACGCCGCACTGCATGCGATCAAGCGCGCGCAGCCGATCTTCATTCCGACCGGGGGCGCGAACTTCCGTGGCTGGCTCGCAACGACGATGGACGACAAATGGAATGACCCGCCCGGCCCACCGCCCGGTGGCACGGTGGCGGCCGCCGTTCTGGAAACGATTGCGCCCTTCTGCGACACGCCCGAGCTTGCTGCTGCACCCGCGCCCCAGCCCGGAGCGACCCTGCAGAACCTGATCAATCAGATCGCCGCCGACCTCGGCATCCAGCCGCCGACCGTGACACTTGGCAATGAGCAGCGCGTCGTGCCCATCGTCCAGCGCGAGATCGCAACCGCGCGCTCGGGCCAGCGCGATGCGTTGTGGTCGCTGGTACGTGCGATCGGTCAGGCGCGCGAGTTGATCTACGTGGAAGGCCCTGCCTTTGCCCGCACGTCACGGCCCGATGGGCCGCCACGCCCCGACGAGATCGATCTCGTAAGCCTTATAGCGGCGCGGATGGCAGCCAATCCTCGTCTCAAGCTCATTGTCTGCGTGCCGCGCGAGGGCGATTTTGCGCGCGAGCGCCCGCACTGGACAGTCACCGCATTGCGGCATCGCCGCGAGGCGCTGGCAGACCTGATTTCTGTCGACCCTCGCCGGGTCGCCGCGTTCCACCCGATCGGGTACCCCGGCCGCGCCGCGGCCATCCGTACAACCACGGTGATCGTGGACGACGTGTATTGCCTCAACGGGACGAGCCATTTCCGGCGCCGCGGAATGACGTTCGACGGCGGGCTCGACGTTGCGTCGATCGATACCGCGATAGGCGAGGGGTATTCGGCCAGCATCGCTAACTTCCGGCAACGCCTGATGGCTGCCAAGCTCGGCGTGAACCCTGCGGCGACCGTCGCGGCGGCAACGGCGCTATGGATCAGGCTCGCAAAGCCGGAAAGCGCTTTCGATGTTGTATTCGACCTGCTGGCAGGTGGTGGGGCGGGAAGGCTCCAGCCGATCTGGGCCGGGGCCGAGCCCGACAACATCATCCCGCAATCGGACGCGGTGGTCGATCCGGATGGCGTGGACACGGATTCGTTCCTTCAACTCTTCGCAGCCCTCATCGTAGAAGGCTGAACCGCACTAAGGCGATAATGGGCCAAGCCCGGCCGACACGCACAGAAAGCGTTGGGCTGTTGCAGGGATGGTCAGCTTTGTCTTACCAGCCGATCGAAGCTGCAAAACGAAGGTCCAGTTCTACCGTGAATTCGCGTTGGGGGCCGGCCAGCGGTTTTGATCCTGGATTGAAACCCGAGTGGATTGCCTTGGTGATCGCGGCAGATTCTGTCGCTGCATTCCATCCGCTTGTGACCAGCGCAGCGAAGCGGCACGCAAGGTCTCAACCTCCAGCCGCGTGCGGAACCAGAGCAGCAGTAATTCGTTATGGTGCACGCAGAAAAATTGGGGGAACGTTGAGCGCAAACTCAACCCCTGGCTACCGCAGTACCAACAGGGACGAAGCTGTTCTTGCTGCTTTGGGCGATAAAATCCGTGAGCTCAGCGATCCGGATGATCTGGCCTATGCAGCCGCCGAAATTCTGGGGAATGCGTTACAGGGCAGCCGCGTGGGATACGGCGAGATCGACATTGACCGCGAGACAATCACGATCCAGCGGGACTGGAACGCTCCTGGCATCAAGAGCCTCGCTGGCACGCTTCATTTCCGCGATTATGGCCCCTACATCGATGACCTCAAGCGTGGTGAGACCGTCGTTTTCAACGACGCCGCAACGGATCCAAGGAGCGAAGCCGGTGCGGAGGCGCTTAAGGCGATCAGCGCCCAGGCGGTGGTCAATACGCCTGTCACCGAACAGGGGGACCGTCGCTCTGCTCTACCTCAACCACGCTACTCCCAGAGCGTGGACCGACGATGAGATTGCACTGATCTCAGAGGTCGCGCAGTGCACACGGACTGCAGTTGAACGCCTACGCGCAGAGGAGGCCCTGCGGCAGAACGCCGAGCAACTCGCCTTTCTCGACCATCTCGGGAGGGCTGCAGGTCTCGCGACCGACGCCAGTGCCCTAATGGATGTGACGACGCGGCTGGTCGGCGAGCATTTGGCCGTGTCCATTTGCGCCTATGCGGACATGGAGCCTGACCAGGACCATTTCACCATCCGTGGGGACTGGAGCGCCGGGATCGGCGAGCATCGTTGGATGTTACAGGCTCGCGGAATCTGGAAAGATGGCGGTTTCGATGCCTGCCGCTTGGCGCCGTCATGATGACCGACGAGATTGCCAACACGCTGGTCTCTGGCGGATTTCTCTCGCACGGCTTCACCTATTCCGGCCATCCCGTCGCTTGTGCGGTCGCGGTACGCAACATCGAAATACTGCGCGATGAACGGATCGTGGAGCGGGTCGAGACGGTCGCCGCGCCTCGCTTCGCCGAAGCGTGGGATGGTCTGGCGGACCATCCGCTTGTTGGGGAAGCGCGGACGATTGGATTGCTCGGCGGGATTGAACTCGTTGCAGACAAAGCCGGCAACACACGTTTTGCGCCTGCGCCGCGGCGTCATCGTGCGCTCCATTGGCGACACGATCGTCGCATCCCCGCCGCTGTTCATATCCAACGACGAGATCGACGATCTTGCGAAACGCCTGCGGCTGGCGCTCGACGACACTGCGACGTCTCTAGGCACCCTTTAGCTAGTCGACGATCTTGGTGTCGGACTGTTTGTAGCGGAATTTGACGTCGGTCAGACCCGCAGCGTCCGACAGTTCTGCTGCCAGCAGCTGCGCGGTGAAAATGTCGATGATGCCGCGAAACACGAGATCGTCGCAGGCAGGCACATGCACCACTGTCAGTTTGCCTTTGTCCGAGATGTCGGTGTTGCTGGTCACCAGGAGGGTAGGGCAGCCGATATCGTTGAGGTTTTCGGCCAAGGGCAGCTCGCGGGCGTCACCGAACAGCACCACCCCCGTCGTCGCGTCCATCGCTTCCATCGGGCCATGCAGGTAGTGCCGCGTCTCATAACCGGAAGCAGGCAGGCGTGCGGCCTCGCGAACCAGCAAAGAGGCACCGTCGGCCGTCCCGATGGATGCGCCAGCACCGACACAGTCGATGGCACGGCGGTCGCGGAAGAGTTCGCCCAGACGGGGCATCTTTTCAGCTGCACGGCTCTGCACCTCTTTTGCCATAGACGGCAGGCCCGCCCAGTCGGCTCCGCCGCTCCCGTGGATGGCGTCGATGGCAAGCCCGGCAGCCAGTAGCGTCGCGGTGTAGCCGGTGCTGGAAGGGGTGGCATCCGAGCCATTGTTGAGACGGATGTGATAGTTCGCGGCCTGCGCAAGCGGACTTTCGGGATTGTTCGTGATCGCCAGGCTCTTGGCCTTGGGAAGCTTTCGTAAAGCGTCGACGGTCTCGATGCTGCGGCCGCGATGCGACAGGGCAAGTGCCGTATCGGCGATGTCGTAGCCCGCCATCATCTCGCCCGAGCGTACCGGAAATGCGCGGCGTCCGCGACGCTGCAACTCGGCGGCTACCACCACCGTGGCTGCGTAGGACGCGCCGATGCCGGTAACGGCCATGATGCCCGAGGCCAATGGCGAAAGGTCCAGCCCGGCCAGCTCGGCCTGTGCGGCGGTGAGGGTGTCGGCAAGCGATTCTGGCTGCCGGGCGACAGTGGAGCGATAGCTCATCGGATTGACCTTTCGTATGTTAGAAACGGGCGGTTCGAGGGCTGGCTTGCAGATCGGCAGCCACCCTGTCGGCAAGAACGACCGCGCCTTCGACCGGCGGCCCTTCATGCAGAGACATTGAGAATTCCGGACCGCAGAGCTCATCTACGCCGGCGCGGAACGCGTCCCACAGGCGCGGCTGCGAGGCGATGACGCTGCCGCCGGCGACGGCCGAACCGGCTTGCGAGCCACGTGCCTTGAGGCGCGCGACGAGATCGGCCAGCGCGCGGCCGCCGTCGCCTATCACCGCATCGGCAAGTGGCGAACCTTCGTCTGCCGCATCGAATATGAGGCTGGCGTGGCGGCCGACCGCCATGGCGCTGCCGAGGCTGCCGAGGCGGCTGCCTATGCGCGCGGCTGATGGAATTTCCAGAGAGGCAAACAAGCGGCGCACAAGCGGATCATCCTCTGACCCGCCGCGATCAAGATGGAGCGCGACCGCGCGTGCCGCCTCGCGCACCAGGCTCGCGGCACTGCCTTCGTCGCCGATGATCCATCCCCAACCACCAGCAACAAGCATTTCGTCATCGGCCGTCCGGCAGACAGCGATTGAGCCGGTGCCAGCCACCACGCCGATCTGCTGCTCCAGTCCGAACGCGGCTGGCATCAGCTCCGCATCATTGACCACGCGCACGGGCAGAGGGCCGGCGTTGCGGAACGCCTTCTCGAAAGCCTCGCATTCGCTCTTGTCATCACAGCCATGCGCCCCGATGCCGATTGCCGCGATCGGTGCGCCCTCGCTGAAGTGGGTGACCATCTCAAGCAGCGCGCGGGCATCGCGATGCCACTCGCGATGCCGCCAATCGCTTGTCGGCACGACAAGGTCGCGTTGGCCAGTTGCATCGCGCAGACGCAGGTGGGTTTTCGTACCACCAATATCGACGCCGACGACGCTGGCTTGCGGGGCCAGCGGCGCCACCTGACGGGTTGTCATGTTGGTCAGGCTCCACTTTCACGCAGCCGGCGGCCGTCGGTATGGAAAAGACGTATGCCGGCTGTATCGATCGCGATGGTGCAGCTTTCCGCGCCGTCATGGCGCATGCCGTCGCTGCGCACGATCATTGGCGTATCGGCCGACAGCTTGCCGTGAATGTAGGTCACGTCGCCAAGCTCTTCGGCGAAGCTGACAGTGATCGGCAGTCCGTCGGCAGCGCCGTTGCCGAGCCTGACATGCTCAGGACGGACGCCGAGCGTGACACTTCTGACGGACGCGTCAAAGCCGCGGAACGGAACTCGTAGGCTACGGTCGCTGCCGCCGATTTCTGTCAGCGTGACGTGGCTTTCGCCAACTTCCTGCACGGTCGCGTCGAGAAAGTTCATCTTCGGCGAGCCGATGAAGCCGGCGACAAAGCGATTGTCGGGATCGTCGTAAAGGTCGAGCGGGCGGCCATATTGCTGAACGACGCCGCCATTCATCACCACGATGCGGTCGGCCAACGTCATAGCCTCAACCTGGTCATGAGTAACGTAGACCATCGTCGCGCCGAGGCGGCGGTGCAGGTCAATGAGTTCCGCCCGCATTTGAACGCGCAACTCGGCGTCGAGGTTCGACAGCGGCTCGTCGAACAGGAACACTTTCGGCTTGCGGACGATGGCACGGCCTATGGCGACGCGCTGTTTCTGACCGCCCGAGAGCTGCCCGGGCCGCCGGTCGAGCAACTGATCCAGCTTCAGGATCGCGGCCGCCTGGCCCACCTTCTCGCGGATCGAGGCCTTCGGCTCGCCCGCCATCTTCAAGCCGAACCCCATGTTTTCGGCCACCGTCATGTGCGGATAGAGCGCGTAGGATTGGAACACCATCGCCGTGCCGCGTTTTGCCGGATCGACATCGTTGACGCGCTGGCCGTCTATGAAGAGGTCTCCGGCACTTTCTGTCTCGAGCCCGGTTATCATCCGCAGCAGCGTGGACTTGCCGCAGCCCGACGGCCCGACGAACACGACGAATTCGCCCGCATCGATCTTCAGGTCGACGTCCTTGAGCACCTCGACGGCGCCAAAGGATTTTGAGACAGATCTGATTTCTACTTCAGCCATGATTTTCTCACTGTGTCCGTTCAGCCCTTCGAGCCTGACATGGCGATGCCCTCGACGATCTTGCGCTGGAAGATGAGGAAGAAGATCAGCGGTGGCACGGCAGCCAGCAGGTTTGCCGTCATCACCACGTCCACCGTCTGGTGCGAGAAGGGCGCGTTGAACAGCCCGACCACCTGGGCAACCGTGTAGGTGTCCGGGCGCGGCGCCACGATCAGCGGCCAGGCGAAATTGCCCCACGTCTTCATGAAGGTCAGGATGGCCAGCGTCACCATCGCGTTCTTCGACAATGGCAGGGCGATGTACCAATAGATCTTGAAGTGGCTGGCTCCGTCGAGCCGAGCGGCCTCGATCATTTCCATCGGCAGGGAGCGCATGAACTGCACCAGCATGAAAAGGCCGAAGGCGGAAGCAAGTCCCGGCACCACCAGACCCTGCATCGTGTTCAGCCAGCCCAGATCGGCGACCAGAAGATAGGTCGGGATGATCGTCACCACCGTCGGCACCATCAGCGACAGCATCACCAGTCCGAACAGGATGCGCTTGCCGGGGAAGTCGAACAGGGCGAACTCGAAGGCGGCCATCGAGCCGATCAGCATCACGCCCAGAATAGTCAGAAGCGCATAGGCGATGGTGATGTAGTAGGCGCGCAGATATTGCGTCTCCGTCAGGATCATCTGGATCTTCGACAGGCCCGAACCGAGCGATGTCGGGTAGAGGCGCGGATTGATAGAGACCGGTGTGCCGGGGTCCGAGAAGACTACATTGATCATCCACCAGATCGGAAACACCGCCACAATCGCCACGCAGATGGCGACTACCCACTTCAGGAAGCGCCAGGTCCACAGATCGGCAATCACGTATCTGTTGTTGGCGGAGGCTTGGGTGGCGCTCATTTCGGCGTTCTCCAGGCGCGCACCGCGAACATGGCGGCGGTGAAGAGAATGATGACGGTCGTGAGGATGAAACCGTAGGCGGCGGCCTCGCCGAACCGGACCGACCCGAACGCCCGCCCCATCATGTCCATCACAGGGAACAGAAGCGCGCTGCGTCGGCCGCCATAGGCGGTAAACGACGATCCGGTGAGCAGCCAGGGAACGTCAAAGACCTGCAGCGCCGAGATGAAGCCGTAGGTGACGACGAAGAACAGCACCGGCGCCAGCATCGGAATGGTGATGTAGCGAACCTGCTGGATGCGGCTCGCACCATCGAGGCGCGCGGCCTCGTAAAGGTCTTGCGGGATGTTCTTCAGACCGGCGAGGAGGATGACCATGTTGAAGCCCGCCGACACCCACACGTCCACGGCAATCAGCGCATAGAGCATCATGCCGGTGTCGTTGAGGAAGTTGACCGAGGGCATTCCAAACCAGCCCAGAACCATATTCACCAGGCCGAAATTCGGAGCGTACATCCACCGCCAGATGGTCGCGGCAAGAAAGGCGGGTAGAACGACCGGCAGAAAGAAGGCACTGCGGAAGAAGTTGGCCCAGAACCCGCTGAAGCTGTCCACGAGCAGTGCCAGCCCGAGCGCTACCGTGATGCCCAACGGCACGGTAATGGCGATATAGGCGACGAGGTTCGACATGGAGCGCGAGAAATCGCGCGAATTCAGCACGGCTTCGTAATTGGCCCAGCCGACAAATCGTGCCTCGCTCGCGGCATTCCAATCGTGAAAGCTGTAGTAGAGCCCACTCACGATCGGGTAGAGGAAGAATGCCGCAAACAGCAGGCCGAATGGCAACACCATCGCATAATGCGGCAGAAGTCGTCTGGCACTCATGACGGCTCCAATAAGCTGACGGGCATGGACAGGTTGGAAAGTGGATGGCGCGGATGTCCGCGCCATCCTCGACATTTGCCTATCGAGCGAGGCAGTCGTTCAACTCGGCGATGAGTTCATCTGCGCCTTCTTCCGCCGTGTACTCGCCATCGGCGACTGCAGAAGCCATGTCGGTCATGATCGACCGGTAGCAGTTCGGCACCGCGCCGACGAAATAGGGCGGCATCACGTCCATGGCGTATTTCACCGCCTCGACCGACTTGACGATCAGCGGCAGCGCAGTGACTTCCGGATCGGCCATCGCGGCTGCATTGGCGTTGTAGCGCGACAGCAGCTTCGCCCAGCGCGCCATCTGGTTCTTTTCGGTGATGTAGGCGGCGAATTTCCACGCGATCTCGCGGTTTGGACCAGGAGCAATGCTGACGAACTCGTAGCTCTTAATGCCGCCGTGGTCGCCTTCCTCGGCGCCCGGCACGAGGACGAAGTCATATTTCAGGCCTGAATCAGCCGCTGCCTGTGCGTAGGTCGGATTGACCCAGGGGCCGACGACATGGAAGGCGAGCTGATTGGTGATGAACAGGTCGCGGGTGGCTTGGTCGTTGCGGCTGGTGCCGCTGTTCATGGGCGCCATGTCAACAAACATCTGCATGGTGCGCGCCATCGATTCAGGCTCGATCAGCGTCTCGCCAGCCTCGAAATCGATGCCCCACTTTTCCTTGTCACCGCGCACCGCATACATGCTGGCGACTGAGTTGAAGACCTGCGTCTGGTCCGGCACGGCGAACTTGCCGGCTTCGCTCACCTTCACCATCTGCTCATGCCATTCTTCCCAGGTGGCCGGCGGTGTGGCGGTATCGACACCGGCTTCCTCCAGCACCGTCAGGTTGCGGTACATGATTTCGCCGAAGCCAGTATAAGGAATGCAGTACATTTCGTCGGGCTTGGGCGTGCAGCTCGCTATGGCGGCAGCATCGAACTGGTCGCGAAACTCCTGCGGCATCGCCATCCATTCTTCATGGATGTTGGCCAGTGCGCCCACTTCCACGAGCTGCGCACCGACGGCGAGACCATTCATGAACACGTCGGGAAGCGTGCCCGATGCGGCACCTGCGATCTGACCGGAGGTCAGGTCGTCGTCGCCCCTGCCCGAGATCACGATCTTGACGCCGGGGTTTTCGGCTTCGAATTCGGCGATGAATTCCTGCTGAAGCGCAAGCGCATCGCCCTGCGCGAAGTCTGAATAGACCCAGTATTGCAGTTCCTGCGCCGAAAGGGCGCCAGCACCCAGAAAGGTTGCGCTTGTTGCCAGTATGGCAGCGCGGCACGTCGTTGCGATCATGATCGTCTCCCTTGTTGAACACCCTCGAAATACGGTCCGTCACAGCGACCGCTTATTATGTTAGGCAAGTTAACAAAAAAAATGGGGAGCGCAACATGAATCATCGTTGCCGGGCGTGGACGTCGAAGGATTCAGTCGTGGCGTTCGCCCAGAAGGAGGTCGACCGTCTGCTCGCAGGCCAGTTTTTCGATGCCCAGAACCGTGGCGTCCTGGCCCAGCGTGCTTGTTCGGATTTCGACAGGATAGCTGAGCTGGTTCGCGACTTCGAAGACTGTCGGCAGCAGAAGCGGACTGCTGCCCAGCCCGCCGCCCAGTACAACCAGCCCGGGGTCGGCGACGCTGACGCAGCTTGCGACAATCGCACCGATGTCCTCGGCGTGGCGCGTGACATGCGCGAGCGCGGTTGCGCAGCCCTGATCTGCCCGTGCCATCAGGTCGGCTGCATCCACAGGCGGATTTCCGGCGGCTTCGGGCCATGCCGCCACCACGCGCTGCATAAAGCCTTCGGTACCCATATATCGCTCGATCTCGCCCGCTACGGGTTTACTTCCGTCCGCCATCGGAAAGGCGAGATGGCCGATTTCGCCAGCCGCCCCGTTGCGTCCGCGTAGCAGCCGGCCTCCAAGCATCAGCCCCATGCCGATCTTCAACCCGATCTGCACATAGGCGAAAGTTTCTGAATCCTCCGCAATTCCGTTGGAACGCTCGGCGACTGCGGCGCAGTTGACGTTGTTTTCCAGCACCACCGGCACATCTGCCGGCGGCTCGAAGCAACTGAAAATTTCTTCCTGCCGAGTCGCGCTTCGATCACCGTGTGGGCCCACGACCCGGGAGGGCACCGCAATGCCGATCATGCGCAACGGCCCCCACCCGGGGTCCGTTTCGTTCAGCGTCGCCGTCACTTCGTCGGCCACGGCACGGCTTATCTCTTCGCCCAGCAGAAGCTGGCTTTCCGGCAGGCGATAAACGCGGCTGTGCAGAAGCCGCCTGTCGATCGTTGATACGCGCAGGCGCACATGGGTGGAGCCCGCGTCGATGGCGATGACATGCCCGGCCTGTGGGCCGGGACGGTAAATGGACGCTTTGCGCCCGATCTGGCCCTGCACCTCGCCGATCTTGGCGACGAGGCCCAGTTGTTCCAGCTCTGCAATGGCCGCCGACATCGTCGGCCGCGACAGGTTCAAGGTCTCTCCAAGCTGCGGTCGGGTTGCGGGACCGCCTTCTGCAAGCAGCCGGAAGATCGACCTGGCGCTCGCGGTCAGCGACCGCCCCGGGCTCGATTGGAATTGTAGCCGCAAACGATGCCTCTTTCTTTTGTTCCGCCGCTTTGCAAAACTATCTGCATTCGCTGACCGCCATCAACCTGCAACATCGACCGAGGAGATGTTTTTGACAAACTCGATCCGCCACCTGGCCCCCGTGACTGCTGAGCCTGGCTTCGATGTTCCCGCTCTGCCTGGAATGGCTTTACACGAAATTCAGACGCCGGCGCTACTGGTGGATCTCGACGCACTGGAGCGCAATATCGAGAGGATGCGTGTGGCCGCATCCCATGCGGGCGTCAGACTACGTGCGCACGCCAAGACCCACAAATCGGCCGACATCGCACGTATCCAGATGCAGCGCGGCGGTGCTTGCGGCATCTGTTGCCAGAAGGTTTCGGAAGCCGAGGCCATGGTGCGCGCCGGCATCAGCGACGTTCTCATCGCCAACGAAGTGCGCGATCCGGCCAAGCTCGACCGTCTGGCCCGCCTGGCCCGATCGGCGCGCGTTATCGTGTGCGTGGACGATCCGGCTGCCATTGCCGACCTCTCCGCTGCCGCGCAAAAGGCCGGCGCGACGTTGGAGGTGCTGGTTGAAATCGACTGCGGTGCCGGACGTTGCGGCATTGCGCCCGGCGAGGCGGCGCGTGACCTTGCAGTGGCGGTTTCCCGCGCATCCGGCTTGCGGTTTGCCGGTATCCAGGCCTACCACGGGCGCGCCCAGCATCTGGGGTCCGAGCACGAGCGCCGTGCGGCCATCTCCAAGGCACGGACGCTTACGAGCCAGACTGTCGAGCTCATCGCCCATGCGGGACTTTCTTGCGACATCGTTGGTGGCGCGGGCACCGGGACCTATCCGCTGGAGGCCGCCAGCGGCGTGTGGAACGAGCTGCAATGCGGCTCCTACGTCTTCATGGACGCAGATTATCGGCGCGCCCTCGGCCCCACCGCCAATGACGGATTCGAGCACTCCCTGTTCGTGCTGGCATCCGTGATGAGCAGGGCGCCCGGCCGTGCGGTGGCGGATGCAGGGCTAAAGTCGTTCTCGGTGGATAGTGGTCTGCCGGTGGTTCACGATCTCGACGAGGTGGCCTGCATTGGTCTTTCGGACGAGCACTGTCAGCTCGACGATCCGCATGGCGCGCTTGCCATCAACCAGCGGCTCCGTCTGATTCCCGGTCACTGTGACCCCACATGCAACCTCTATGATTGGTATGTGGGAATCCGCGACGGCAAAGTCGAGACACTTTGGCCGATTACCGCCCGGGGAAAGCTCTACTGACGTGAGCGACGGCCGATGCCGTACTTCTTGCGATCCAAGAACCAGCAGTTCTCGTTAGATCTTTGCGAGACGGGGTCTCGGGTATATAGGCCCAATTGTCTTTCAAAGAGGCCATAGTCGCCTCGTCCGAGTTCCGGTCGAAGGCGACGCATCCTACTGCCGCGGCGGGATGTTCTCGCGGAAGATGACTTCCATGCTGAGGGGGGACTGGCGCGCCTCGCCGTTCGGCTTCACGAACAGCCGATCTTTTCGCAGACGCTTAGCAATTAGACGACAGTGACCACCCACACGGCCCGGTTGTCTACTCCGGAGGGTTCATCAAGGTTTGCCGCGATGACGCCCTTCCATCAACGTCGGGGTGACAGCGCTCCGGTAATACGGTCGCGACCCACGACGATGACCGTGTTCATAGCTTCAGCAGCGTCTTCCGGATTCCGGGCCGCGATCGCATCCACGATGCGGCGGTGGGCAAGCGCGGTGTCCTGCTGGCGTTCGGGCTCGCCGAACGGC
This sequence comes from Mesorhizobium sp. DxT, assembly GCF_058448885.1. Lineage (NCBI taxonomy): Bacteria > Pseudomonadati > Pseudomonadota > Alphaproteobacteria > Hyphomicrobiales > Phyllobacteriaceae > Mesorhizobium > Mesorhizobium sp. DxT. The sequence continues at coordinate 109,313 of NZ_JBZFLJ010000012.1, forward strand.
GAACTCAATCGGAAGCTCGTGGCCAATGCCGCCTCGATCAGGGCGCCGAGGGAGTACATGAAGGGGTTTCCCGAGGCACCCAGCAGGGCCATGTGGAAGTCCAGATCGGCGAGCGCGAAACTCTCCATGGAATTCGCCGTCTCCATTGCCTCGACCTGCGCGTAGAGCGACCTGACGTCCTCGCGGGACGCCCGCTCTGATGCAAGGCGGGTGGCGAATGGTTCGAAGGACAGCCGCATTTCGGAAAGATGTTCTAGGAAGCGCGTATCGGTGGCGCTCTCCAGGTGCCAGGCGAGAACGTCCGCGTCGAACAGGTTCCAGTTGTTGCGGCCGGTGACGCGGGTGCCGATTCTGGTCTTCGGGACGACCATGCCCTTTGCCGCCAGTGTCTTCATGGCCTCCCGCAAGACCGTACGCGACACCTTGAAACGCTGCGCGAGTTCTATGTCGCCGGGCAGGATGGTCCCGCTGACGAAGGTGCCGCCGACAATTGCGCGGCCCAGCTCGTCGACGACCCGCGAATGGCTGTTGCGCGGTGCGCTTCCTGAAATCGCGGATTTCAACACGTCCATTTCCTTTCAGCCGGATGCATGCCCGGCGCCTCGTCTTCGGTCGCCCAGCCAGACGAGTGCCCGCTGCAGCGCGATGAAGACGAGCAGGAGCACACCGATCGCGATCTTGGTCCACCAGCTTGAAAGGGTGCCGTCGAAGACGATGTAGGTCTGGATCAGCCCCATGATGAGGATTCCGACCAGCGTACCGCCGACGAACCCGCTGCCCCCCGACAGCAATGTTCCACCGATCACCACCGCCGCGATCGCGTCCAGCTCGACGCCCACGGTCGCCAGCGAGTAGCCGGCCGATGTATAGATGGCAAAGACAATTCCCGAAAGGCCCGCCAGAAAGCCGGAGAGGGCGTAGACGGCAATCGTGGTCCGCGCCACCGGCACGCCCATGAGACGGGCCGTGTGCGTGCCGCCGCCCAGCGCGTACACGTTCAGCCCGAAGCGGGTGCGGTGGGCTATGACCATGCCTGCCACGAAAACCACCAGCATCAATATTCCGATGAAAGTCAGCCGCCCGCCGCCCGGTACCACCCAGCGCAGGCGCTGAAGGGAACTCATGACCTCGTTGTCGATCGGCACGCTGTCGATCGAAAGCACATAGGCCATGCCGCGCGCCAGGAACATGCCGGCTAGCGTCACGATGAAGGGCGGCATCTCCAGATAGTGCACGGTGGCCCCCATCGCGGCACCAAAGAGCGTGGTGATCGCAAGCAGCATCGCGAAGACCGCGAAGACCGGCATGCCGGTGTCGCGCAGAAGCACGGCGATGAAGACGCCCGAAAAGGCGATTACCGACCCGACCGACAGGTCGATTCCTCCCGACAGGATGACAAATGTCATGCCGACCGCGGCAATGCCGATGAAAGCGTTGTCCGTCAGCAGATTGCCGATGACCCGCGTCGACAGGATCATCGGATATTGCGAATAGCAGACGGCATAGGCGGCGATGAAAATGGCGATCGTGGCCAGAAGAGGCAGGAGGCGTTCGTTCATCCGTCGCGTCTCCAGGGTTTCAGATAGAGCAGGGCGACGCGCGCCGCCGGCGACTGCACGACGAGTATGGCCAGTATGATCGCCGCCTTGATTACGAGATTGAACTCGGGCGGGAAGCCGGAGAGCAGTATGCCGGTGTTGATCGACTGGATGATCATGGCGCCGATAAGCGATGCGACCAGCGAAAACCGCCCTCCAAGCAGCGATGTGCCGCCTATGACGACCGCAAGGATCGCGTCGAGTTCCAGCCACAGGCCGGCATTGTTGGCGTCCGCGCCGCGAATGTCGGCTGCCACGATCATGCCCGCGATCGCGGCGCAGAGACCGGAGGTCATGTAGACCGTGACAATCAGCACCTTGGCGTTGACCCCGGCAAGGCGGCTCGCACGCTGATTGATACCAACCGCCTCGATGAGCAAGCCGAGCGCGCTGCGCCTGACGATGGCCGTCACGAGCAAACCCATCGCGAGCCAGATCAGCACAGGGGTGGGCAGGCCAAGCACTGTACCGGAACCGAGGAAGATCAGCCCCGGATGGTTGAAGGTGAGGATCGTGCCTTCGGTGATGAGCTGGGCTATGCCGCGCCCCGCGACCATCAGGATCAGTGTCGCCACGATCGGCTGTATCTTGAGCACGGCAACCAGCATGCCGTTCCACAGGCCGCAAGCGAGCCCCGCCGACAGGCTGAGCGCCAATGCGGAGGGCAGGCCATGGCCTTGGTCGACGGCCCATGCTGCCACTGCGCCGCAGATGGCCATCACGGCGCCGACCGACAGGTCGATGCCGCCCGTGGCGATTACCAGCGTCATGCCGATGGCCAGCAACGCGACAGGCGCGCCGCGATTGAGGATATCGATCGGGCTGCCGTACAAGCGGCCATTGGCGAAAGACACGTCGAAGAAGCCGGGAAACACGACCGCAATGAGGAGCAGCACCGTGGCGAAGGTGGCGAGTTGCGGCAGAAGGCGGCGGGCAAGGGCCATCATGTCGTCTCGTCCTTGCCATGGTCCGGCTGGTCGCCGGCAATCGCCTCGACGATGCGTTCGGCCGTGATCTCGTCGCCGATCAGCTCGGCGACATGGACCCTGTCGCGCACGACCACCACCCGGTGGCTGTAAATCACGAGCTCTTCCAGTTCCGAGGAAATCACGAGAAGCGACATGCCGGCTTCGCACAATTCCTCGATCAGCCGGATGATCTCCGCGTGCGCGCCGACATCGATACCGCGGGTGGGTTCGTCGAGAATGAGGAAATCGGGATTGGTTGCAAGCCAGCGCGCAAGAAGCACCTTCTGCTGGTTGCCGCCCGAGAGCTGACCGACCGGCTTTTCGGCATCGGACGTGCGAATGTCGAGACGGCGGATGAAGTCGTCCGCCATCGCCTTTTGCCGGTGCGAGGGGATCGGCCTCGACCAGCCGAGCCGCGCCTGCAGCGCGAGCGTGATGTTCTCGCGCACCGAGAGCTCGCCAATGATCCCGTCGGACTTGCGATCCTCCGGCAGGAAGCCGAAGCCTGCGGCGATCGCGGCGCGGGTCGAGGTGATGCGGATGGGTTTGTCGTCCTTGAAGGCCTCGCCGGTGTCGGCGGGCTTTGCGCCGAAGATCACTTCCGCCGTCTCCGTGCGGCCCGAACCCAGCAGGCCAGCCATGCCGATGACCTCGCCGCGATGCAGCGACAGGTCGAAAGGCTCGATCTGGCCGCGACGGCCGAAATGCGAGAAGGCAATGCGAGGCCCGTCCGATGTCGCGACGGGGGGCTTACCGGTCTTTCGTGTCTCCTCAGATAGGTCGCGACCCAGCATCATGTTGACGAGTTCGACCCTGTCGACTGAAGCGGTGTCCCTGCAGCCTATAAGCCGGCCGTTGCGCAGGACGGTCAGCCGGTCGCTGATGCGGAAGACCTGATCGAGGAAATGGGAGATGAAGACGATGCCCAGTCCCCGTTCCTTCAGGCGTCGTATCGTGGCAAACAGCACGTCGACCTCGTGCTGGTCGAGGCTTGCCGTCGGCTCGTCGAGGATCAGCACCTTGCCGGACAGGTCGACGGCACGCGCGATCGCCACGATCTGCTGGATGGCGACGGAATAGCCGGCCAGTATGCGAGTCACGTCTATGTGGAGATCGTATTCGGCCAGAAGCTCCTGCGCCTGCCGGTTTCGCCGTGCCGATTGCACGAAACCGAACCGGCGCGGCTCGTGGCCAAGAAAGAGGTTTTCGGCAACGGACAGGTTCGGCAGGAGATTGACCTCCTGGTACACCGTGCCGATGCCGAGACGCTGGGCGTCCAGCGTGTTACGCGGATGGATCGATCGCCCTTCGAGCCGGACGTCGCCGCCGTCGCGCAGATAGGCGCCGGTCAGGCACTTGATGAGCGTAGACTTGCCGGCTCCGTTTTCACCCAGGAGCGCGTGAACCTCGCCACGCCGAAGCGAGAAGTCGACCCGCTCCAGCGCCCTGGTGCCGGGAAAGGTCTTGGACAGGGCAGAGGCGTGCAGAAGCGGCTCGGGGCCGTGCGTCGGCTCAGGCATGGATCATCTTAGCGGGACAACGCCGACAAGTCAGGCCGGCAGCGGATGCCGCCGGCCCTGGTTGTGGCGGGCTCAGTAGCCGAGATCTTTCTTCTGCTCATAGATCGCCTGCGGGTCGTCCGCCTGCGTGTAGAGCTTCGACTCGGTCTGGATGAAATCCGGCGGTACGGTGCCGTCGTTCCAGAAGGCAGCCAGCGCGTCGAAGGCGGGGCCGGCCATGTTGGGCGTCAGCTCCACCGTGGCGTTGGCCTCACCGGCCGCCATCGCCTGGAAGATATCGGGCACAGCGTCGATGGACACGACCTTGATGTCTTCGCCAGGCTTCAGGCCCGCTTCCTTGATGGCCTGGATCGCGCCGACGGCCATGTCGTCATTGTGCGCGTAGAGCGCGCAGATCGACCCCTGTGCCTCGGCCTTGAGGAAGCTTTCCATGACCTCCTTGCCCTTGGCGCGGGTGAAATCGCCGGTCTGGCTGCGCACGATCTTGATGTTGTCGTGGCCGGCGATGCCTTCCTCGAAGCCCTTCTTGCGATCGATGGCGGGCGACGAGCCGGTCGTGCCCTGAAGCTCGACGACGTTGCAGTCGGCATCGCCGACCTCGCCAACGAGCCATTCGCCCGCGACCCTGCCTTCATGGACGAGGTCCGAGCCGACGGCAGTGAGGTACAGATCCTTGCTGGAATCGACCATGCGGTCGAGCAGCACTACGGGGATCTCGGCCTCCTTGGCTTCTTCCAGGACGTCATCCCAGCCCGTTGCCACGACCGGCGCCAGCAGGATCGCGTCGACGCCCTGGGCGATGAAGGACCGAACGGCCCTGATCTGGTTCTCCTGCTTCTGCTGGGCGTCGGCGAATTTCAGGTCGATGCCGCGCTCTTCCGCTTCCATGCGCGTCAACGTCGTTTCCGCAGCGCGCCAGCCCGATTCCGAACCGATCTGCGAGAAGCCGACCGTCTGGGCAAGCGCCGCAGACGACATCAGGCATGCGGACGCGAGCAGGCTCGCGCCGAGAGTCAATTTCCGGATCATGTGTCTCCTCCACAAGATGGGGCTGTTTGAGGCCCACGATCCAAAAAAAATCATATTATATTACTTTTGTAAACACGATTCCCCTCAGGCGCCGCCGGCCGACTGAAGCCGGCGTGCGCGCTCGCAGATGAAAGACCACAGCGTGTCGGAGGCCGGTGAGAGCGGCTTGTTCGACGATCGCAGCACCGAATAGGACGACACGGCGAGCTCCTCCGCGACGGGCAGCGCGCAGAGCTTGGCGCCCAGCCCCTCGGGCCCGGCAAAGAAATCGATGGCTGCGCGGGCGAGCGGTGCGATGGCATTGGATTGCGATATGATGGCCAGCGTCATCAGCGTGGAGGATGTGCTGACGATGCGCTCCGGCAATTGCAGCCGGCGTTCGAGCAGATACGTCTCGACCGCGTGACGCAGCAGGCTGCCGACCGGTTGCAGCACCCAGTCATAGGCGATGCAGGCCTCGATCGAGGCGCGGCCGGGACGCATCAGAGGGTGCCCGTCGCGCACGACCAGGCTGACCGGCTCAGGGCCGATCGGCTCGGCTGCAAAGTGGCTGTGGTCGAGCTCCTGGGGGATGCGGCCGACATAGAAGTCGAGCTTTCGGGCCAGAAGAAGCTCGGCCAGCTTGTCGCTGGTGTCGACCGAGACGTCGATGGTGATGCCCGGGTGGGTGACGCGTGCCTGCCGCAGCACGGGAAGGACGAGTTCGAGTGCCGGGCCCGTGACCGAACCGATGGACACCGTGCCGCGAACCCCGGAGGCCATCTCGCCGATCTCGCGGTCGGCGTGGTCGAGATCGTCCAGCACCTTGCGTGCCCACTGCACCAGCGCCAGACCCGCCTGCGTCAGTACGATGCCGCGCGCGTGCCGCTGGTAGAGCGGGGCCTCGACGATCTGCTCCAATTCGGCGAGCAGTCGGGACGCCGCCGGCTGCGACAGAGCAAGCTGGCCGGCCGCCGCGCTGACCTGGTTGGTCTCCCCGAGCTTGGCGACGAGACGCAGGTGGTTGAATTTCAGTCCTCGCCGCACGAGCCTGTCCGGACTCGTCGCGTCACGTACCGGCGTTCGGCGCCAATCCATCCTCATCCTCCCTGGATATGCCGATTCAAGCATATCAAAGCGATCGATCTGAATTTGACGGTTATATCAACAGAACCCTATCGCTTGTAGGCCGATGAAACGATCGGGAGGAAAAGCTGCGGCCGGCGGAAAGTCGGCGGAGCTGGCATCATCTGAATCGGGAGGATTCACCCATGCATTTCTTGAAGGCCGCCCTGGCGGTCACGGCTCTGTCTGCGAGCTTGATAAGCGCCCCCGCACTTGCCCAGGACAAGGGTTTCGTCGGCATCGCCATGCCGACGCAATCGTCCGCACGCTGGATTTCCGACGGAAACTCCATGGTCGAGCAGTTCAAGGAGGCCGGCTACGAGACCGACCTTCAGTACGCCGAGGACGACATTCCCAACCAGCTCGCCCAGATCGAGAACATGATCACCAAGGGCGTCAACGTGCTGGTCATCGCGGCCATCGACGGCACGACGTTGTCCAACGCGCTTGCCAACGCCGATGCGGCCGGCATCAGCGTCATCGCTTACGATCGCCTTATCCGCGACAGCGAGCACGTCGACTATTACGCCACCTTCGACAACTTCAAGGTGGGCGTGCAGCAGGCCAACACGCTGGTCGAAGGGCTGAAGGAGCGCTTTGCCGACGTGAAGCCCTGGAACGTGGAGCTGTTCGGCGGTTCGCCGGACGACAACAATGCCTACTTCTTCTATGACGGCGCGATGTCGGTGCTTCAGCCGATGATCGATGCGGGCGATATCGTCATCAAGTCCGAGCAGAGCGGGATGCAGACCGTCGGCACGCTGCGCTGGGACGGGTCCGTGGCGCAGGCGCGGATGGATAACCTGCTCTCCGCCAATTACACGGACGACCGTGTGCACGGCGTGCTTTCGCCCTATGACGGCCTGTCCATCGGCATCATCTCCTCGCTGCGCGGCGTCGGCTACGGCACCGGCGACATGAAGATGCCGATCGTCACCGGGCAGGACGCCGAGGTTCCGTCGGTCAAGGCGATCCTGCGGGGCGACCAGTATTCGACCATCTTCAAGGACACGCGCGAGCTTGCCCGCGTCACGGTCGGCATGGTCGAGGCGGTTCTCAACGATGGCGAGCCCGAGATAAACGACACCGAAACCTACGACAACGGGGTCAAGGTGGTGCCGTCCTACCTGCTCGAGCCCATGCCGGTGACCGAAGCCAACTGGCGCGAGGTGCTGGTCGACAGCGGCTATTACGAGGCCTCGCAGATCGAGGACTGAGCCAAGGGCAATCGCATCGAGGATCGGGTCCGCAGTGCCGGGCCCGATCCTGCGGCGCGGCGATGATGCGGCATACGCGATGAGCGACACCATTCTGGAAATGCGCAACATCACGAAGGCCTTTCCCGGCGTGAAGGCACTCGATGATGTAAGCTTCAAGGTCCGCCGCGGGGAGATCCACGCGCTCGTCGGCGAAAACGGCGCCGGCAAATCGACGCTGATGAAGGTGCTTTCGGGCGTCTATCCGCACGGTGAGTATGAAGGCGACATCGTTTATGACGGCGAGGTCAAGCGCTTCTCGGGCATCGCCGGAAGCGAGCGCGACGGCATCATCATCATCCATCAGGAACTGGCGCTGGTGCCGCTGCTTTCCATTGCCGAGAACATCTTTCTCGGTAACGAATGCGCGCGCGCCGGGGTGATCGACTGGCGCGAGACCAACCGGCGCGCGGGCGAGCTGCTGGCCCGCGTCGGTCTGCAGGAAAGACCCGAGACGAAGGTGATGCATCTTGGCCTGGGCAAGCAGCAGCTTGTCGAGATCGCCAAGGCGCTGTCGAAGGAAGTGCGCCTGCTCATTCTCGACGAGCCGACGTCGTCGCTCAACGAGAAGGACAGCGACGCGCTTCTGGCGCTGCTGAAACAGTTCCGTGAGCGCGGCATTTCCTCGATCCTGATTTCGCACAAGCTGAACGAGGTATCGAAGGTCGCCGATTCCATCACCGTCCTGCGTGACGGGATGGCCGTCTCGACGCATGACTGCGCGGCCGGCCCCGTGCCGGAGGACCGCGTCATCCGCGACATGGTGGGCCGTCCTCTTTCCGACCGGTATCCCCCGCGAGACCCGCGGATCGGCGAGACGGTCATGGAGGTGCGCGGGTGGAGCGTGCACCACCCGATCGACCGCAGCCGCAAGGTGGTTGACGATGTTTCGCTGGTGCTTCGTAAGGGCGAGGTGCTGGGCATCGCCGGCCTCATGGGCGCAGGCCGCACCGAACTCGCCATGAGCCTGTTCGGCCAGTCATATGGCAGCGGCATTGTCGGCGAGGCGCTTATCCACGGGCGCAAGGCGGACCTGTCCACCGTTCCCCGCGCGATCGCCGCCGGCCTTGCCTATGTCACCGAGGATCGTAAGAGCTACGGTCTCGTCCTGGACCAGACCATCCGCCGCAACGTGCCGCTCGCCAACCTCGGCGCCATCGCGGTCAACGGCGTTGTCGACAAGCATCGCGAGGGCGAAGTCGCGGAGGACTACCGCAGGCGCATCAACATCAAGAGCCCGTCGATCGAACAGCAGACGGTCAATCTTTCGGGCGGCAACCAGCAGAAGGTCGTTCTGGCCAAATGGTTGTTCGCCGATTCCGACATCCTGATCCTCGACGAGCCGACGCGGGGCATCGATGTCGGCGCCAAGTTCGAGATCTACACCATCATCCGCGACCTGGCGGCGAGCGGAAAGTCGATCATCGTCATCTCCTCGGAAATGCCCGAGCTGCTCGGCATCACCGATCGCCTCTACGTCATGAGCAAGGGCCGCTTCGTGGGCGAATTGCCTTCAAATGAAGCGACCCAGGAAAAGATCATGTCCTTGATCGTCAAGTCAGGTGGATAGAACCATGGACCAGACAGCCAATCGCGAGGAGATAGCCCATTCGCAGCCACAGGGTCGCGCCGGCTTCCTTCGTAGCCACATGCGCGAATACGGCATACTCATCGCGCTCGTGGCGATCATGGCGTTCTTCCAGTTCGCCACCGGCGGTATCCTGCTGCGACCGGTCAACCTGACCAATCTGATCCTCCAGAACAGCTACATCGTCATCATGGCGGTTGGGATGCTGCTGGTCATCGTATCAGGCCACATCGATCTGTCGGTCGGCTCGGTGCTGGGCTTCGTGGGCGCGCTCGCCGCCGTGATGATCGTGCAATGGGACATGAATTTCGTGGTCGCGGCGATCCTGTGCCTGGCCGTAGGGGCTGGGATCGGCGCCGCGCAGGGCTTCTGGATCGCATATTACCGGATACCATCCTTCATCGTGACGCTGGCCGGCATGCTTGTCTTCAAGGGCCTGACGCTGTGGCTGCTGGCCGGCCAGTCGGTCGGCCCGTTCCCGCAAGCCTTCCAGCGCATCGCCTCGGGGTTCGTGCCGGACTTTCTGGGCGGTACGGACATCAACCTGTTCTCGCTGGTGATCGGCGTGGCGGTTGCCTGCCTGCTGGTCTATCTGGCGCTGCGCGCGCGCCGGCAGGAGCAGAAGCGCGGCATCGAAAGCGAGCCGCTGACCGCATTCACCATCAAGAACGCGCTGATATTCGCGGCACTTGCCTATATGAGCTGGCTGATGGCCTCGTTCCGCGGCCTGCCCAACGTCTTCATCGTGATGGCGCTGCTGATCGCCGTCTATTCCTTCGTCGCCAACCGAACCACGGTCGGCAGGCGCATCTACGCCACAGGCGGCAACGAGAAGGCTGCGAAGCTGTCGGGCATCCGCACCGAACGGCTGGTGTTCCTGACCTTCGCGAATATGGGGATGCTGGCCGCGCTTGCCGGCCTTGTCTTTGCCGCGCGGCTCAATACGGCGACGCCCAAGGCCGGTCTCGGCTTCGAGCTGGACGTGATCGCGGCCGTCTTCATCGGCGGCGCGTCGATGTCGGGCGGCGTCGGCACCATCGTGGGCGCGGTGATCGGCGCCTTCATCATGGGGGTCATGAACAACGGGATGTCGATCCTCGGCATCGGCATCGACTACCAGCAGGTCATCAAGGGCCTGGTGCTGCTCGCTGCCGTGATCTTCGACGTCTACAACAAGAACAGGTCGTAAGGAGCGATCCATGCATTTGTCGCAAATCAGCAGGCCGGACGGCTCCGTGGCGGTGGTCTCCCGCGAGGGGACCGAGGCCTACGAGGTGCGCGGCGCCGAAAGCGTCTATCAGCTCGCGCGCGACTGCGCCGCATCCGGCGTCGACATGGCGACGAGGATCGCAAGCCTCGGCCTCGGACCCGCCGTCGACCTCGAAGACGCCTACGAAACGGGACGGTTGCTGGCTCCCATTCATCATCCCGATCCGGCCCATCTGCACCTGACCGGCACGGGCCTTACCCATCTGGGTTCGGCAGCCACGCGCGACGCCATGCACCAGAACGCGAACGCGCAGGAGGAGGAAAAGCTCACCGACTCCATGAAGATGTTCAAGATGGGGCTCGAAGACGGAAAGCCCGCCAATGAGGGCCCGGGCGTGCAGCCGGAATGGTTCTACAAGGGCAACGGCGCCAATGTCGTCGCGCCGGGTGCCTCGCTGCTTTCTCCCGTCTTTGCAGAAGACGGCGGCGAGGAGCCGGAGATTGCCGGCATCTACGTCATCGATGCAAACGGCGTTCCGCGCCGCGTCGGCTTTGCGCTTGCCAACGAGTTCTCCGACCATGTGATGGAGCGGCGGAACTATCTCTATCTGGCTCACTCGAAGCTCAGGCCGGCCTCGTTCGGTCCGGAAATCCGCATCGGCGCGCTGCCGGCGGACGTGCGCGGCGCCTCCCGCATCCGGCGCGGCGGTGCCACCATTTTCGACAAGCCGTTCCTGTCCGGCGAGGCGAACATGTCCCACAGCATCGCCAATCTGGAGCACCATCATTTCAAGTACGACCTGTTCCGGCAGCCGGGCGACGTGCATGTCCACATGTTCGGCACGGCAACACTGTCCTTTGCCGACGGCGTGCGCACCGAGCCCGGCGACGAGTTCGAAATCGAAGCCGAAGGATTCGGCCTCCCGCTCCGCAACCGCCTGACGATCGACGGCAGCATGGTGCGCACCGGGCGGGTCAGCGTGCATGCTCTCTAGCGACGGCGGGACCCTCATGCGGAAGGCCTCATTGCCATGACATTTCGAAAGGCCGAATGGCCGCGCCGGCTGCGCTCGCAGGAGTGGTTCGGGGGCACCAGCCGCGACCACATCTACCATCGCTCCTGGATGAAGAATCAGGGCCTGCCTGCCGATCTCTTCGACGGGCGGCCGGTCATCGGCATCTGCAACACATGGTCGGAACTAACGCCGTGCAACGCGCATCTGCGTGACCTGGCGCAGCGGGCGAAGCACGGCATCTATGAAGCAGGCGGCCTGCCTCTGGAGTTTCCGGTCTTCTCCACCGGTGAAAGCGCGCTGAGACCAACGGCGATGATGTATCGCAACCTGGCGGCGATGGACGTGGAGGAGGCGCTGCGCGCCAATCCGCTCGACGGGGTCGTGCTGCTGGTGGGATGCGACAAGACCACGCCCGCCCTGCTGATGGGCGCGGCAAGCGTCGATATTCCCGCCATCGCCGTTTCCGGCGGTCCGATGCTCAATGGCTGGTTCCGTGGAGAGCGCGTCGGCTCAGGCACTGCGCTCTGGCAGATGAGCGAGGCGATCAAGGCCGGCGCCATGACGCGCGAGGACTTTCTAGACGCCGAGCAGGCCATGTCGCGCAGCCCCGGCTCCTGCAACACGATGGGCACGGCCTCGACGATGGCGTCGATGGCCGAGGCGCTCGGCATGGCCTTATCCGGCAACGCCGCCATTCCCGCCGTCGACAGCCGTCGCCGCGTGATGGCGCATATGAGCGGCCGCCGCATCGTCGACATGGTCAAGGACGACCTGAAGCCTTCGGACATTCTCACACGCGAGGCGTTCGAGAATGCGATCCGTGCCAATGGCGCGATCGGAGGCTCCACCAATGCGGTGATCCATCTGCTCGCTCTCGCCGGCCGGATCGGCATCGACCTGACGCTGGACGACTGGGACAGGCTCGGCCGCGACATTCCCACCATCGTCGACCTGATGCCTTCCGGCCGCTTCCTGATGGAAGAGTTCTTCTATGCCGGCGGCCTGCCGGTGGTGATCCGTGCGCTGGGGGAGGCGGGCCTTCTGCACAAGGATGCTCTCACCGTGTCTGGCGCATCGGTCTGGGACGAGGTGAAAGACGTCCGCAACTGGAACGAGGACGTGATCCGGCCGGTCGGGCAGGCACTGACGCCGCACGGCGGGATAGCGGTTCTGAAGGGCAACCTCGCGCCCAAGGGCGCGGTGCTGAAGCCGTCCGCCGCCAGTCCGCATCTCATGCGCCATCGCGGCCGCGCCGTCGTCTTCGAGGACATCGACGACTACAAGGCGAAGATCGCCGACGAGGCGCTCGATATCGACGAGAACTCGATCATGGTGCTGAAGAACTGCGGGCCGAAAGGGTACCCGGGCATGGCAGAAGTCGGCAATATGGGCCTGCCGCCCAAGGTGCTCAGGAAGGGCATCACCGACATGATCCGCATCTCCGATGCGCGCATGTCGGGTACGGCATACGGCACCGTGATCCTGCATACGTCGCCCGAAGCCGCCATTGGCGGGCCGCTCGCGATCGTGCGGGACGGCGACATGATCGAGGTGGACGTGCCGGCGCGCCGCCTGCATCTCGACGTGCCCGAGACGGAGATCGAGGCACGCCTGAAAGCGTGGCACCCCAATGTGCCGGTTCCCGAAAGCGGCTATGCGCGGCTGTTCCACACTCATGTTCAGGGAGCCGACACCGGAGCGGACTTCGACTTCCTCACGGGCCAGCGCGGAAAGGCGGTTCCCCGTGACAGCCACTGACATCGCCATCGTCGGGGTCGGCAAGATCGCGCGGGACCAGCATGTTCCCTCGATCGGCCGGAGCGAGGCATTCAATCTCGCCGCGACGGTCAGCAGCCATGGCGGGGTGGAGGGCGTTGAGAACCATGCGACGCTGGAGGGCCTTCTCGATACGCGGCCGGACATTCCGGCTGTCGCGCTCTGCATGCCCCCGCAGAACCGCTTTGCCGCGGCCAAGGCCGCGCTCTCGGCGGGGCGCCATGTTCTCTTGGAAAAGCCACCCGGTGCGACCGTTGCGGAGGTTCACGCCCTGAAGGCGCTGGCGGAGCGTCGTGGTGTCACGCTTTTCGCGACCTGGCATTCCCGCTTTGCCGCAGGCGTGGAGCCGGCACGCCGATGGCTTGCCGACAAGACGCTCCGCCGTGTCCATGTGACATGGAAGGAGGATGTGCGCCGATGGCATCCGGGGCAGGAGTGGATCTGGCAGCCAGGTGGTCTCGGGGTCTTCGATCCCGGCATCAATGCGCTCTCCATTGTGACCGCCATCCTGCCGTTTCCGGTTCACATGACGACTGCGGAACTGAAGTTCCCCGAGAACCGAGAAGCCCCGATCGCAGCGGCCCTTGCCATGACGGGCAATGGCAATGTGGCGGTCGAGGCCGAGTTCGACTGGCGCCATACCGGAGCGCACACATGGACGATCGAGGTGGACACGACGGAAGGGCCGCTGGTTCTGGCAGATGGCGGAGCAACCCTTGCCGTGGCGGATGGGCCGCCGTCGAAGGCACCCGATCGCGAATATGACGCCATCTATGACCGTTTTGCCGAGCTCCTCGCCGACCGTCAGATCGATGCGGATCCGACCCCGCTCGTTCACGTGGCCGACGCCTTCATGCTGGGCAAAACGATCGTCGTCGAACCCTTTTTCGACTGATTTTGCCTGAGGGCCTTCCCTTCTGGCCACCATCATATCCGTCGCCCGCTTGAACCGAGACCAAGGAACGCTGCATGGAAGCGCAACTTCACGATGCCCGTCTTTGCAAGCTCGGCGAGGGGCCGCTTTGGCATCCTGAGCGTGGACAATTGTTCTGGTTCGATATTCTCGGACAGAAGTTGCTGTCGAGACGGGGCGAGGAGACCCTGGAATGGAATTTCGACAGGCCAGTCTCCGCAGCAGCCTGGATTGACCATGACACTCTGCTAATCGCGGGCGCTGGCACCCTTATGCGCTTTGACGTCACAAGCGGCCACAGGGAGCAGATTTGTCCACTTGAAAGCGACCGGCCGGGCAACCGCTCCAATGACGGCCGTGCCGACCCGTGGGGTGGTTTTTGGATCGGCACGATGGGCCGAAGCGCCGAACTGGGTGCCGGTGCGATTTGGCGCTACTACCGGGGGGAGTTGCGCGAGCTCTTCGGGTCTATCACGATACCTAACTCAATTTCGTTCACTCCCGATGGTCGGTTCGCTCACTTCAGCGACACGCACGAAAGACTTGTCTGGCGCCAACGGCTCGGAAAAGGAGGCTGGCCGACGGGTGAGCCGGAGATTTATCTCGATCTGCGAGCGCAAAAGACAAACCCCGACGGAGCGGTATGCGATGCGGACGGGTTCTTGTGGCTAGCGTGCTGGGGAAATTCCCACATTGCGAGATACACGCCCGACGGCCATTGCCACACAACGCTCGCTTTGCCGGTCGAGCAACCGTCATGCCCAGCCTTCGGAGGAGCCGACTTTACCACCCTTTACGTAACAAGTGCTCGAGACGGGCTTCAGCCCAAAGAAGAAGCGCTGATGAACATGGACGGAGCTACACTCAGTTTCAACACAGGGGTTTCGGGATTACGTGAACCCTCGGTGATACTGTAGCGCAGCCGACATTCGAAACGGCGCCGTTTGCGTGCACTTGCAACGACGCGGGAAGAATCCGACCGCCTCGCTGCCCTCCGGGTAAGGATCCGGTGTCGCCACCAAGGTGATTGGCTCTCGTTAGCCGGTGTTGAAAGCGAAGGCTTCCTTTGGTGGGTGAGCTAACGCAGCCTCGATCAAGCTGAAAAAGGCGAAGGACCTAAGGGTAGGGGGAAGATCATCGAGACGACATCTGGGCCATTCGGCATGGCGGTAGCACTCTTGGCCGCTGCTCGCTCGAATCGCCTGACGCCTGACCCCTATAACAGCCGAAAACACAATTGATCTAGCTTGCCGGCAGCATCTGGATCTTCGTTACCTCGGTCGCGCTTCTGACCCTGGACCACGATCTCTTTGCCGACATCGATGCCGGACAGGATCACATATTGGCGCTTGCCGTTCAGCCGCCCGAGGCGGGCCTAGCGCGTGTTCAGAATTTGATGCAAGCAGATGAGCGACGCCGCCTCAACACGCAACCGGGCAGCACCAGGCAAAATTCAGTTGTCGGGTGCGCAACTATGCACGATCGGCAGGTCCCTGCAGTCCAGGCGGTGGCGCCGCATCGTCGGCGTCCGGATCGCGTCCCCGCAATCTGTCGAGGCTTCGCATGATAGGCGTCACGGTTAGCCCATGCATCACAATCGAGAGCAGGACGACCAGACCAACGATAGCCCACAGTCGTTCGCCGCCTTCAACTTCGATGTGGTTTAGACCGTAGGCCAGATAGTAAAAGGATCCGACGCCGCGAATTCCAAAGAAGGCAATCGTGAGCTTCTCAGTCCAAGGGGCCTTCAGCCCAATCAGGCCGATGAGGCCGGTTACGGGCCGCACAATTATAAGGATGACAACCACAGCAACGATGTCTGCCCAGGTGAGTGGCGTGAGCAGCCCGCTGACCAGAGCGCCACCGAACAACAGCAGCAGCACCATCATTGTCAGCCGCTCGATCTGCTCAGTGATGTTGTGCATGTCGCGATGGAAGTCGTGCTCACGTTGGGAATGTCGAAGCGTCAACGCCGTCACGAACACGGCCAGAAATCCATAGCACTGGATCATCTCTGTCAGCCCGTAGGAAATGAAGGTCGCCGCAATGGCAATCAACCCGTCTCCCGTTTTTGCTAGTTTCGTGTTCGCGGGTACATGGAATGTCAGCCAGCCAAAGACTTTGCCCACTATCCAACCGCCGGCGATCCCGGCCCCAATTTCCCATATGACGCTGTGGCCAATCCATCCGATCAGCCATGGCTCTCCGGTCGCTGACGCCAACCCAAGGGCGATAGCCAGATTGACGAAGGGAAAAGCCAGCCCGTCGTTGAAGCCCGCTTCGGAGGTCAGCCCGAAGCGAACCTCGTCCTCCTCGCCCGTCCTGGGAGGCCCGACCTGAACGTCGGATGCGAGGACAGGATCGGTGGGTGCAAGACTTGCCCCGAGTAACAGTGCAATTATCCAGGGCAGGCCTAGCCACCACGCGCCTATGACCGTGATTGCCGCAATTCCAAGCGGCATGGTGATGCCCAGCAATCTCCAGGTAATTGCCCAGTTGCGGTAGCTGAACGCTCTATCGAGCTTCAGGCCGGCGCCCATCAGGGCGATGATCACCACGAGCTCAGTGAAACGCTCCGTGATCTCAGGAAAATCCATTGGCAACGGCTCGTCCGTCACCTGCGGGATGGAGAAGAGCCCGGCTCCCAGCGCAATACAAACGATCGGGAGTGATAGTGGCAGGCTCTTGATCGCCAATGGTAGCCACGCGACCAGCGCAATGAGGAACCCCATCCCGGTCAGGACGAGGATATAGGGGTCGATGGACCAATTGCTGAAGTCGAGCATGCTCCCTAACGAATTGGTCAGGATCACGATCCATTCGGTCTAGAATCGCATAGACGCCTCCCGAGCCTTCGCGAAGGCGACCATCTGGGGATCATCGAGGACACGAGCGTCTGTTTCAGCGACTACAAGTGGTTCGTCGTCGCAAGTCCCTAGGGGCCGGGCTATCGCTGGACCGCTGCCACCCATCCCACACTAACGGAAATACGCTACAGGCTCCGATTGTTCTCCCGGAACTTGGCAGCGTAGGCGTCCCTGCCGGTTGTCTTGTCCGGGACTGGAACAGACGATCTCCTTCCCCCTGCGGGTCGTAGGATGGCTAACGTTCGGCCACCGACCGCATCTTAGCCATTTAGCGGGCCCTCGTTTGGCTGTTTCCATTGCCGCCCCATTGGGCGATGGCGACAGATTGCTCCGATGTCTATCTGCCCGAGGCAGACATTGAGAACGCGACTTGAATACGAGACAGCGTCGCTGGTTGAGCTTAACGAGCCATCCCGGGTATTCGCCGGTTATGCAGCGGTCGGCTCCCGTTGAGGAGAGACTGGGAAGAGGTTCGCCGCCATGAAATCGACGAAGACTCGGAGTTTGGGCGCAATGTGACGGTTGGTCGGCCAAAGCAGGCGAAACGAACCTTCGTGCCGGACAAAGTCCGGCAGGACGGCAACGAGGCGGCCTGTGGCGAGTTGGTCGGCGATTGCGAAATCGGCCAGGGAGGCGATCCCCATGCCGCGTTCCGCCATCATGATCAGCGGCTCGATCGTGTTGACGACCGCGGTCGTCGGCAGGTCGGGGCGCAGCTCTGTTTCGCCCTCTTGGAGCGGCCATGGCTCCAATTTGCCGCTCGTGGCATAGCGATGGTGCAGACAGGCATGCCTCATCAGATCGTCTGGCACGCGTGGTGTTCCGGCCCGTTCGAGATATTGAGGGGCAGCGACCAGAATGAGGCTGAATTGCCCCAGCATGCGTGACATGAGACGGGAATCCGCCAGGTTCCCGGCTCGAACGACAGCGTCGAAACCTTCATCGATGACATCGACAAGGCGGTCCGAGAAATCGAGATCCAGCTCTATCTCGGGGTAGAGATCCATGAACCGCAGGATCGCGGGCATCATCAGCATCGACACGATCGGCATGCTGACCTTGAGTTTACCGCGCGGACGCTCGATCGTCTGAGACAGCTCCAGCTCAGCCGCTTCCACTTCCGCCAGAATGCGCCGGCACCTTTCGAGAAACAGCGCGCCTTCACCGGTCAGCGTGATCGTCCGGGTCGACCGGTGCAGCAACCGGACCTGTAGCCGCTCCTCGAGCCGGGCGACTGCTTTGCCGACCGCCGATGCCGAGATGCCGAGTTGGTTCGCCGCCGCGGTGAAACTGCGAAGTTCCGCAGCGTGCACGAAGGCGCTGAGAGATCCAAGGCCATCCATTTCAATCTTTCCGGACAAATTATCTTGAGTGTCTGGAACTATCTCTCGTTGTTCTCTAATTCAAGTCACACCTATCTTGGCGGTCACAGTCGGATTGTTCCCCAGTAAGGAGTGAATTTTATGCCTCATACCGTCGGCACTGCGCCGCAGGAGCACGGTCGCTTTGATTTCTCGGCGATCACAAGCCGCCCAAAGCTGGAATGGCCCGATGGGGCGCGAGTGGCGTTGTGGGTGATCCCGAACATCGAGCATTTCCTGTTCGATCGCCCGTCGAGCTCCATCATCCAGTCGACGACAAGCTTCGTGCCCGATGTCCTAAACTACGCGTGGCGGGATTACGGGGTGCGCGTCGGAATCTGGCGCATGATGGAGATCATGGAAAAATACGGGGTGAAGGGCACGGTCGCCCTCAACTCGGATGCCTGCGTCCACTATCCTGCCGTCATCCAGGCCGGGCAATCGCTCGACTGGGAATGGATGGGACACGGCACGAACAACTCGTCGGTGATCACCGGGATTCCCGAAGACGAAGAGCGCAGGATCGTCAGGGAGGTCGTGTCCACCATCACCCAGGCGACGGGTACGGCGCCTCGTGGCTGGCTAAGCCCCGCCCTGACGGAAACCCATCAGACACCGGATATCCTGGCGGAAAACGGCCTCCGGTACGTCGCGAACTGGACCAATGACGATCAACCCTACGAGATGCGCGTGCGCTCAGGCTCCATGCTGTCCATGCCGTATTCAGTGGAAATGAACGACTACACCGCCTTCCTCGAACAAGGTCTGTCGGGCAGGGATTTCGGCGACGCGATCTGCGACCAGTTCGATCAGCTTTACGCTGACGGCGCATCGACCGGCCGGGTCATGTCGCTTTGCCTGCATCCGTTCCTGATCGGGCAGCCGCACCGGGCGAAGCACTTCGAGCGCGCGCTCAAACACATCACCGCGCATGACGCCGTCTGGCTGGCCAAGGGCGGCGAGATTGCCGACTGGTACACATCGACCAGGGGCAGATAGCGAAAACTACGTCGCCTTCCATGACGAGGTGAGGCCGGCTGCTTGGTGCCGACCTTCTTTCCGGCGTTCCAAGCTGCGTGCTCGCGGCTGGCATCATCGAATATGGAATGGCCCATGTGAGTTCTCCTCGGCCTTGATTGGCCGATAGAGAAACGTCGCAGGACAATGCCGCACATGGGCCGTTTCCGGATCGTCCGGTTTCGGTTCGAAAAACGAGAAAGTCGGCGGTTGGCCACCTAAACCTGCTGGTCCCTCTCGGACCCACATACTCCAATGCAATCCAAGCAGTCGGAATGGCAGGTTACCAGCTGACGTCGCCAACAGCCGACGGTCCCCTCCCGTCTCCTGCCGGTCGCTAGGGCAGGGCTCAAGATTCAGATGAAATCACCGATCAGATGGAGGCGCATCAAAAATCGCATGTACCACGCTGAAAGAATCAAAATTCATTGCCTGTGAACGTTTTTCAGGCGATACTCTCCTTGTCATAGATTTTCAGGTATGAGCATCGCAAATCATGGAGCAGGGGCAGAGGAAGCCGTTTTCAGGAAGAGTCAGCGTCCTTCACGGCCGCTGGCTGCCTGAGACCGCGCTCCCTGTGGGCTATGCCGCTCTGATAGACGCCTTTGATCTGGCTGTCCCGATCCCCATCACCCTCGCTGCGATCGGCCCCCGGCATAAGGTCTATCAGGAGGCGGGATGGAAACTCTATACACCTCGCCACGAGCCTGAAGTCAGTCTGGTCGGCCACCTGACCTTTGCATTGCGCTACGAGGGGCTGGATCTCGCCGTCCTGAAAACGCTTTTTCGCGCGACGGGTCCGGAAGCCATCATCGAGATCGTTCACGCGGCCCCGACCGGGGCCTATGCGCGACGGCTTTGGTTCCTCTACGAATGGCTGCTCGACGAGCGGCTCGATCTGCCCGACGCCACCCGCGGCACCTATGCCCTTGTCGTCGATCCTGAACAGCAATGGGCATCTCAGGGCGAGACCTCTTCACGCCATCGGGTGAAAAACAATCTGCCCGGAACACGTGCCTGGTGTCCGTTGATTTTCCGTACGCCGGAATTGGACGCCTTTGTGGCCCGGAATCTCGCCGAGGAAGCTCGGCGCGTGATCGCCGATGTTCCGGCGGACCTTCTGGCTCGCACCGCTGCTTTCCTCCTGCTCAAGGACTCGCGATCCAGTTTCCAGATCGAGGGCGAAGACCCGCCTCAGGATCGCATCCAGCGTTGGGGCCATGTTATTGGCGAGGCGGGGCGCCGCCCGGTGGCCCGTGCGGAGCTGGAGCGATTGCAGCGCATCGTTATCGGCGATGCCCGCTTCGTTCACCTCGGTCTGCGTCAGGAAGGCGGGTTTGTCGGCGAGCACGACCGTGTAAGCGGTGCTCCGATCCCGGACCATATAAGCGCCCGGCATGAGGACCTGCCGGACCTGATCGACGGGTTGGCCGCTTTCGATCTGGGGGCGGCCCGGCATATCGATCCGGTTCTGGCCGCTGCCGCGATGGCTTTCGGCTTCGTCTACATTCATCCCTTCGAGGACGGGAATGGCCGCCTGCACCGCTACCTCATCCATCACGTGCTTGCCGAGCGTGGTTTCAATCCGCCCGGACTGGTCTTTCCGGTCTCGGCCGTCATCCTCGACCGCATCGATGCGTATCGCCGTGTCCTCGAAAGCTATTCGCGGCGCCTGCTGCCCCATGTCCGCTGGAGGCCGACCGACAGTGGCAATGTCGAGGTGTTGAGCGACACCGCGGATTTCTACCGCTATTTCGATGCGACACCGCATGCGGAGTTTCTGTTTCAGTGCGTGGCGCGGACGATCGATGTCGATCTGCCGGAGGAAGCCAAGTTCTTAAAAGCCTATGATGGGTTCAAGGCCAGCGTGTCGCTTATGATCGATATGCCGGATCGTCTGCTCGATCTTCTGTTCCGCTTCCTGCATCAGAATGGCGGCAGGCTCTCGAGGCGAGCGCGGGAGAAGGAATTCGCGCCGCTGACAGAAGATGAGATCGCGAGGATCGAAGCGTTCTATGCTGATCAGTTACACAGTTGATCGACCCTCAATCGAGCCGGATCGCCTCGATTGGATCGGGCGGATCCATCGGATGGTGTTTTTCCTCACAGACCTCGATCAGCGTCGCCAGAACGTCGAGCCTGTCGGCATCGGGTGTGCCGCTGGCAGAGCCCCACAGTCGTTCGACTTCGGCGAACGCCGCGTCGTAATCCGCTTCGGTATGGATGGGTTCAAGCTCAGTCACCATGTCCTAACCTCCGGTGACGGTCTGTGCAGGTTTATTCATCGCCTTGTGCGGACCGCCTAGTGCTGTTGGTCCGCCCAGGGTGCGCCACTTGAGGCAACAAAAGACATATCATACTGGCGCTACCAATGATTGTTGGCATCGGTAACTGCGAGCCCCTGCAACCACTTCTGTCATAACTTCCTGGAAATCGAGGTGCGACGTAAGCGCGACGGCATCCCCCGATGTGTCGAGGCTTGACGTCTGATTGAAGCGCCATGCCATAGGATTTCGATGTCGCTTGGCGAGTGACCGTCGAGGATCGCACGCAGGGTGGCGACGAGCGAGGCCAGCATGGCCCGGTTTTCAGCACCGATTTCGTTTCCAGCGAACAGTGCACTTTCCTCGTGAAGGCTAGCGGGCGGATCCGGTTCTCCACCGGGTTGGTATCCAGTTCGCGCGCCCTCAGGGCGTCTCGATACCCAGGGCCTCAATCAGGTTTTCGCGCCGCTGCAGCGCCTCCAAGGCCGCATCGCCCAGTTGCCAGGCGACAAGGTTCAGCAAGCCCTCGCTGAAAACGATATAGGCGCCCATGCTGTTGGAGATGAAGGAGCTGGCGTGTGGGATGAAGAACGCATGCTCGGCCAGCGCGACGAGCGGCGAACTGCGCGAATCGGTGATGGCGATAACCCGCTGGCCGTTCCGTGCGGCCGCCTTGGCCACATCGGCGACCGAGCGCGTGTAGGGTGCGCAGCTTGCAACGACGACCACGTCGCCGGGTTCGAGCTGCGAGATAGCCTCGGCCAGGCCGAGCCGCGGCGCATCCAGCAGCGCCGCATCGGACCGCAGCATGCCCAGCCCGTAGGCAAGAAAGCTTGCAAAGCCGTGGAACTGGCGCTCGCCATGAACGCGGACCCGCTTGGCCTTGGCGAGAAGTCCGGCTGCAGCGGCGAGCTTGTCGGCCTCGAGCTGGCCGATGAACCCCTCGATATTGGCGATCGATTCCCTGCCAAGGCGCGCCATCGTCTCGATCTCGCTCGCTTCGGCATCGGCGTTGTGGAGCAACTGGTCGGCCTGCCGGCTGTAGAAATAGCGGGGCTCGCCGGCGATGGCGTTGCGAAACACCGACTGGAACTCGCCGAAACCCTCGAAGCCGAGACGCTTGGCAAGCCGGGTCAGGGTCGAAGGATTGACGCCGAGCAGAGCGGCCAGTTCCGAGATGGAGCGCACCGCCGATTGTTCGGGCATGTCGACCAGCCGCGCGAAAACCTGCTGCGTCTTGCCTCCGAGCGCGTCGCCTGGCTCGGCCCGCGCAAATTTCAGCGCCAGTCCGCGCAGTTCGTCCAATGTCTTTGGTGGTGTTGGCGTTCTGGCCTGCATGGCGTGATCAGTCGGCACCCGTAATGACGCCCGAATGGACCGGCGCCCGATGCCGGCCGTCATAGACGGTCCATGCCACCCTGTCAGCAGTGAGTTCGAAAACGGCGGTCGCGAGCGTGTTCTCGTGGTCGGGATCGTCCGCCTGCCGGCGATAGATCGGCAACGCACCGGTCTGGTCGAAAAGGATGCCGAGAGCGAGCGCGCTACCCTGCGCGCGCGCCATGGTCAGCAGTGCATCCGCATGCTGTTGTCGGCTGCCCGAAGAGGCAGTGATGCGCTGGGCGAGACCTGCCATCCTGGAATGGACAAGATGATTGGCGTGGATTGCCGGTGCTTCGATCTCCAGCGTAGACAAGGCGTCGGCGTTGAACTCAACGCTGACGATCCGTGGATCGCCCATCATGGCTAGAGTCACGTGGAAACCGCCGGCGCGCGGAACATCCTGCAGCACTGCCACCGTCGCATCGATGCTTTCGCAACCCAGCATCGCCCGCGTCAGAACCATGCGCGGGAGGCCCGGCCGATGCGAGGTGCAACGGATGTTGTTGACCGTCTGCACGAGCCCCCGGCCGTTCACCGAGAAAGTATGGCCGGGGATCGAGCCTGGATAGACGAAGGCCGTGAAGGACGGACCTACCGCCGGATGGACGGTGGCGAGGGCGCAATTGCCGTCGAATTCCGGCATGCCGTCTTCGTTGTGGGCCACCAGATTGGTCGATCCTGGCAATTGAACGGTCGTGCAGCCATCGGGCGCATGCGTGCGCAGGTCACCACGGCAATTCCAGGCGAATATATCGGCAAAAGGCATGTCCAGCCCGTCTGCCAGTCCACGCAATTCTTCAAGGACTGCGGGATAATGCCGCTCCGTCAGCGCCACCATCGCCGGCACGCGCGGATCGTCCCGCGCAGGAACCACGATCTCGCGCCAGTGCGGCGAGGGCACCAGCCTGTCGTGTACCGCGCTCGCACCGAACTGGCCCAGTGCGAAGCCGGTCTCGTAGGGCGTGCCTGCGATCTTGATGGCGGCCAGGCCGCATTCCTTACTGGACATGCTGGAGGAACTCCCGCAGGCGCGGGTTTTCCGCGCGATCCAGAAGCTCGGCCGGTGCGCCGTCCATAGCGATCTTGCCGTCTTCCATGAAGATCAGGCGAGAGCCGACACGGCGCGCAAAACTCATCTCGTGGGTGACGACGATCATCGTCATGCCTTCTTCGGCAAGCACCTGCATGACCCGCAGCACCTCGTGGCGCAGCTCGGGGTCCAGCGCTGAGGTGGGTTCATCGAAGAGTACGAGCTTGGGTTTGACGGCCAGCGCGCGGGCGATGGCGACGCGCTGCTGCTGGCCGCCTGACAGTTCGGACGGATAGTGATGGGTGCGCTCGGCAAGCCCGACCTTGGCAAGCAGGTCGCGTGCAGCCTCGCGAGCCTCGGTGCGCGACAGGCCGCGCACGTGCTGCGGGCCGAAGGCAACATTGTCGAGCGCGGTCATCTGCGGGAACAGGTTGAACTGCTGGAACACCATGCCGGCTTCCTGCCGGATCAGCCGCACATTCTTGCTGCCCGAACGCACGCTGATCCCGTCGACGACCAGATCGCCGCCGTCGATCTCTTCGAGGACGTTGATGCAGCGGAGCAGGGTGGACTTGCCGGAGCCCGACGGCCCGATCACCACGACGACCTCGCCATTTTCGATGTTGAGGTCGATCTGATCCAGCACGACCAGGGAGCCGAAGCGTTTGGTGACGTTGGCGAATTCGACGATGCTCATAGGATCCGCATCCTCTTTTCGATGATCCGCAGGATCAGCGTCAGCGTGCCGGTCAGGATCAGGTAGAAGATCGCGACGGCGGACCAGACTTCGACGGCGCGGAAATTAGCCGCCATGATTTCCTGGCCCTGGCGTGTGAGCTCACCCACGCCGATGACGATGAACAGCGATGTGTCCTTGAGGCTGACGATAAACTGGTTGCCGAGCGGCGGTATCAGCCGCCGGAACGCCACCGGGCCGATCACGTAGACGAGTACCTTCCACATCGGCAGGCCCAGCGCGAGACCGGCCTCCTTCAAGCCCTTGTGCACGGAGATGAAGGCGCCGCGCACGATCTCGGCGATATAGGCGCCGGCGTTCACGGTAATGGCGATGATGGCCGCCGAAAGCGGATCGATCCTGATGTCGGCTAGCGTCGGCAGGGCGAAATAGATGAACATCACCTGGACGACGATCGGCGTGCCGCGGATCAGCTCGATGTAGAAATAGGCGATGCCGTTCACGATCGCGTTGCCATAGGCGCGCATCAGCCCTGCAACGGTGCCTATGATAACTCCGCCGACAAGGCCGGCCACGGTGATGAAGACGGTAAGCTGCGCGCCGCGAAACAGCGCCGGAAGCGCGTCGACGACGGCGGACCATTGAAAGTCCATGACGGATCAGTCCTCTCGGTCTGGAAAAGGAGCGGGCCGCCGCGCGGGAAGACGCAGCCGGCAGCGGCCCTTTGGCGGAACTCAGCTCTGGGGCTTGGTTCCGAACCACTTTTCGTAGATCGCGTCGTAGCGGCCGTCGGCCTTGATCTTGGCCAGCGCCTCGTTGACCCGCGCGACCAGCTCGCTGCCCTTCGGGAAGGCGATGCCGTATTCATGCGCCATCATCTGCTCGCCCACCGCCTTGACGCGGCCCTGGCCCGCCTTGGCGATGTAGTAGAGCACGTTTGGCGTGTCGTGCATGGCGGCATCCACGCGGCCGGTCTGGAGCTCCAGATACGCATTGTCGATGTTGGGGAACTGCCGCAGCTCGGTCTCGGTGAAGTGCTCCTTGGCATAGTCGGTCGCCGATGTGCCCGTCTTCACTGCGAGCGTCTTGCCTGGGAGGTCGGCGGCGCCGGTAACCTCGCTGTCGACCGGCACCATCAGCAGGAAGCCGCTATCGTAGTAGCCGTCGGAGAAGTCGATGACCTGCTTGCGTTCGTCCTTGATGGTGATGCCGGCCAGCGCCACGTCGACCTGCCTGGTCTGCAGCGCAGGGATGATGCCGTTGAAGTCCATCGGCTGAAGCCGGTACTCGAGGCCGAGATCGCCTGCGATTGCGTCCCAGAGGTCTATGTCGAAGCCGACATAGGTGTCGCCTTCCTTGAATTCGAAAGGCACGAAGGCCGTGTCGGTGGCGACGACAAGCTCCTCTGCTGAAACTTGAACGACGGCGAAGCCCATGGTCATCGCCGCAACGGCACTGAGAAGTCGGTTCATGGCTGGTGGTCCCTCTGGTTCTTTTTGTGAATGCGAAGCCGAGGCTAGCACGCACATTTGCATGATGCAAATTATGAATGCATTTCGCCGGTGATGCATTGTGAATTTGCGTATTGCTCCTCTGCCTGGAAGCTTTCGCCATGGAGAGACGGTCGCGATGGAAAAATTGTCTTAGCGGTCAGGCTTTGCGATCAATGTGACCGGTTTGGATTTGTCAGGAGGAACCCACGTCCCAGCGCACGTCTGGCTTCAACACGCTCGCAATCCATGGGGAGAGGAAGGGTCGCGAAGACGCCGAGCAGCACGGCCTCGTGCAGCACGAGCAGCCGTGTGAGGAAGAGCCGTCGGACCAGCTTGCCGAGCAAGCGCACCGGGAGCAGGAAGGCTGCGCGTGACGGGATCCAGTGGTTTCCGTCAGGCGCGATGCCGCCGCCCAGCACGACCATGTGCACGTGCGGGTGGCGGGTCATCGCCGAATCCCAGGTGTGGAGCACGGTGGTGATACCGATCGCGCGCCGAGGTGTTTTTGATCAGCGGCGATCGTCAGCATCGTCTCCGACGCCGCCTTGAACATCAGATCGTAGACCAACGCCCTGTTCTGGAAGGCGATGTCGGCGACCTCGGCCGCTGGGCGAACACGACGTGGAAGTAGCCGAGAGGAGCAGGTCGGCCTCGCGCTCGGCAAGCCATGTCCGCGCCAGCTGCCCGAGCCGGCGGTGTTGAAGACCGTGATGGAGACCGTCGAGCGCGTCAACGAACACCGGGGGGACTGCCGGAACGGGCCGTGATTCCGGAGAAGGTGCTCCAGCGGATCGATGACCATGTGAGGACGATGACGCCAATACTGATGACCTGCGCCGGACAACAATCGCGTTAGCTAGCCCCAAGATAGCAGCTTTGGGGCCGTCTGCTGCCTGTCCGGTTTTGGGAAACGCGCGGCGGCAAGCTGCCGTTCTGCGGCTGCCCCGTCAGGCAAAGTTTGCCCAGTCAGCTTGCGGACCCCATCCCGGTCGTTCGGCTTGGTTTGCCCGCGACTCGAAACCCGCCCTTCGAAAGGATTTCGGATTTCGGCATGAACGCGGGCGTCTTCTGCTCGTCCGGTTACGGTCAAGGCATATAGAGAGCCGCCGTCCGCTCCTCTCGTCGGTGTTAATCGCTGGAGCAGGCCAGTCAGTTGCTGGCAAGTCTACCAGTTGGAGGAGTTGGTCCTAGCTAACCGCCGATAGGATTCCAGTACCTCTGGGCGAGATATCGCGGTAATTCGTAACAGTATCGCCGTCCCGAATTTCGATTACCGCGTAGGCAGGCGGCTCGGAGGATCGGGTAAGCCTCTCACCCGTCATATCGAGAGCGAACTGAACATGGGTGCTTTTGAGAACCTGGATTGGATGGCCCTTCCAAGCCCCCGACACGTTCCTGTGCAGGTGTCCGCAAAACAGATGTGTTGGCGCCGTACGGTTCTTAAGGAGTCGCGCCAACCCATCGCTGTTGAGGAGGCGAAGCCGATCGAGCGCCGGAACGCCGATAGCGAACGGGGGATGGTGAAGAAACAAGAGCAGCGGACGACTTCCAGCCAAGTGAACCTGGTCGGCGAGCCATTCGATACGGACGTCACAGAGTTCACCGTGGTGGCTGCCGTCTGACGCCTTGGTATCCACATAGATCAATCTTCCCGCCTCTACATCTTCCGCTTGCTGAACGAATTCGCCTTGTCCGGCTTCGGGAAAGATATCGAGCAGTGCTTCTCGGTCGTCATGGTTTCCCGCAATCAACCTGACGGGGATGGAAAGCGACGCAAGCTCCTCTCGCAGGATGCGGTAGGCGCCGGGGTTACGCTGCTGCACAAGATCGCCGGAGATGACAAGTCGCACAGCGTCACTATGGAATCGCTTGATCTCCTCAATCGCGTCACGCAGCCCCGTCAACGGGTCGACACCTGCTGGAAGATCAGAGCCGCTCTCGACAAGATGAAGATCGGTCATCCACACAAGCTTGGTCATTCCTGCACTTCCTTTTTCTGATGGATCGATGCAATGCGCGGAAGGTCGATGACCGGGTCCGATCCAAGTTGGCTCCACGCGCTCAGCTCCGCGCCGCTGCGAACCAGAACCCGGCGCATAGCGTCAGCGAGCCGATGAAGATCGCGGCCAGAACCGCGCCGTAGCCGCCACTCGCCTGCCAGAGAAGCGCTGCGCCGAGGGGCGCGAGCGCGGTCATGATGTTCATCGGCGCGACGAGCGAGCCATTGACCGCGCCATAGCCGTCCCGTGTCACCATCTCCGGCACGGCCATGCCGCGCACGATGGTGATCATGCCGTTCGCCCCACCATAGAAGGCGGCTACGCCCGCGATGACGAGGACTTCGGGTGGGGCGAAGGCCAAGCCAATCACGGCCAGTGGAAAGACCACGACGACGACCGAGCCAACTGACCGCACCGGGGCTTCGGCGGCAAACGCGCGGATCAGGATGCGGCCTGCGACCTGTGCCGGACCGATGACCGTCAGGACAAGCACGGCGCCGGCCGAATCGAGGCCACGTTCGAGCAGCAGCGGAAAGAAGTGATAGGTCAGCGACGAGAAGGCGAGGGCATAGGACACCCAGGCGAGCATGAGGCCCCAGTAGGACGGTTTGCGCATGGCGGCTGCGACCGCTGCTCGTCCCGCCGCTGGCGGGGTCTCGTCGGGCTCGGCAGCCCGGATCGGGGCATCGTGCAAAGGGTCGATGGCCAAGAGATAGAGCCCGCCGCAGACGACGATGTTCACTCCGGCCATGACGAGCAGCGCACCGCGCCAGCCCTGCATCTCGATCAGGAACTGGATGACGGGGATGAAGACGGTGCTGGCGAACCCGCCCCACAGCGTTAGGGCGGTTATGCCCTTGCGGGCGTTGAGCGGACCGACGCGGCGCGCGATGACGGCAAATGCGGGCTCGTAGAGCGTGGCAGCCTGCATGCATCCCAACCCGGCGAGCACGATATAGAAGACAACGAGTCCTTCCACCTGCGACCAGGCTGCCAGAAGGATCCCCGCCAAGACCGAAGCTCCGGACATCAGCATCCGCCCATGGCCGCGGTCGATCGCGGCGCCCACAGGATAGGCCGCAAGTCCGGCGAGCAGCACGCCGAGAGTGGCCGCGCCGTAGAGCGTCGGCTTCGACCAGCCGAGATCGGCTCGCATCGCCTCGGCGATCAGGGGGAAGCCATAAAACAGCGTCCCCCACGAACAGATCTGGGCGGCACCGAGCGCGCTGATGAACCAGCCTGACGCAGCAGGTATGGATGAAACCTTCACGCCGCGCTCTGGCAGCAGGCGGCTTTGGCCGTAACAGGTTCGGCAGTCGTCGAAGCACAGCCGCAGCCGGCCTCGCCTTTGGCCTTGGCTACCGCGTCGTCGACGCAGCATGCATCGACAGCCGCCGGCACTGGACCGCCGCAGCACGATGTGGCCGTAATCTCGGTCGGCGCGCTGCAGACGCCGGTTTCGGGAAGCACGAGGTGTATCTGGCGGGCAGCGACCGGATCGCCGGCAATCTCGGCGACGATGGAGCGTACCTGCTCGTAGCCTGTCGCCATCAGGAAGGTCGGCGCGCGGCCGTAGGACTTGGAGCCGACGATGAAGAAACCCGGTTCCGGATGGGTCAGTTCATCCACGCCATGCGGAGGGACGGTGCCGCAGGAATGAAAATTTGGGTCGATCAGCGGCGCAAGCGCCGGCGTCGCCTCGACCGCGGGATCGAGTCCCAGGCGCAGCTCGCGCAGGAATGAGAAATCCGGACGGAATCCTGTTGCAACGACAATGCGGTCGACATCCTCCATGACTTTTCGGCCACCCAGCGTGGCTTCGACCCTCAGGCCGGTGCTGGTGCGTCCAACACGCTCGACGACGAAAGGAGCCAGCATGTTCAGCCTGCCCTCGTCGATCGCCTGCTTCGCGGCAAGTCCCAGCGCACCGCGCCCCGGCAATTGGTCGTTCACACCGCCGCCGAGCAGGCGCTCGATACGGTCGCGCCGGAGCGCCCACAGCACCTGCGTGCTTGGCGCCTTCACCTGCAGGTCGAGCAGCGCCAGTGCCACATTGATTGCGGAGTGCCCGCTGCCGAGAACCAGCGTACGCTTGTCCGCATAGGTGTCGCGCTCAGCATCCTCCACATCGGGAATGCCGTAAGCGATCAGGTCCGAAGCCTCGGCTTCACCCGGCACGGTAAGTCCGTCCGCCCCGATCGGGTTGGGACGCGACCAGGTTCCCGAAGCGTCGATGACTGCGCTGGCGAGCAGGCGCTGCTCGCCCTGGGCATCGCGATATCGCACCACAAACGGTGCGTCCGCGCGTCCGTCATTTGACATCAGGTCGTGCCCCTCGCGGGTAATGCCCGTCACTTCTGCGCCGAGACGAAGCCCGGCAGCGATGGAAGGGAGCTTCGAGAGCGGCTCCAGGTACTGCGCTACGATCTCCTCGCCCGTAGGCAGGTATTGGCCGAAAGGCGCCACAATACCCTCCGCAGCCAGCAGTCCTCTGGCCGCGGCATCGACATTGTAATCCCACGGCGAGAAGACGCGGACCTGGCTCCATTCGAGGATTGCCGCGCCGACGCGGGCGCCTTTTTCGAGAAGGATGGGGCGCAGGCCGCGTTCAACCAGACGTGCGGCGGCCGCAAGGCCCACCGGACCGGCGCCGATCACTGCAACGGGCAATTCTCTCGTGATCTTGTTCATGTTTCGATCCTTCCCGAATATTCGAATTAAATGGCCAAAAAAAGGGAACGCTATGCCTGCTCGGTGGTGACCCGTGGTATTTGGTCCGGCGGGCAGCTTCCGTCCGCGCAGCATTCGTCGGCGAGGTACCCAATCAGTGCCTGCATCGCCGGATACTGGGCGCGGCAGATGAGCGTCGTGGCCTGCCGCTCCTGGCTCACCAGTCCGGTATCGACCAGCCGTTTGCAGTGATGTGACAAGGTGGAGGCTGGAATGCCCAGCTTCTCCTGGATGCTTCCAACGGCCAGTCCTTCAGCGCCCGCACGCACGAGGATGCGATAGATGTTCAGTCGGGTGGCGTTCCCGAGCGCTTCGAGTTGCGTGGCTGCCTGTTCGATCCTCATGCGACAAACGTAGCTAGGGTGGAGCTTGCGGTCAATTGAATTTCGATGAACGTCGAAATTAGAATCATTTGTTGTGGACGCCAACTCGCGCTCCCGCGGTCTCCAAGGTAGTTGACTGTTTCGTGACCCACATCTGTCGAGTCAGGACGATTGTGCAGTGCGCATAGCATTTGGCGACACGCCGGCTAATGTTCGTTTTCGGGCCGCAGGTCGGACTGGGAGAATTCGAGACCGTCACAAATCTGAAATCGAACCGCGATAGCCGGCAAGGGAACAAAATCAGGAACGGGAGCCAGATATGAAACGGATGATCATCGCCCTCGCGCTCGGCACTATGCTCAGCGCGCCCGCATCGGCAGAGTTCATGCTCGACAGTCGTTTTCAGGACGCTGACGGCGACCTGATCGCTGATATTCCGGCCGACGCGGCAGATCAGGTCGATCCTGACACACTCATCTTCGCTTATACGCCGGTCGAGGACCCGGCGGTCTATGCCGAGGTTTGGCAGGAATTCCTCGACCACATGACCGAACTGACCGGAAAGCAGGTTCAGTTCTTCCCGGTTCAGTCGAACGCCGCGCAAATCGAAGCGATGCGGGCCGGTCGCCTGCATATCGCAGGCTTCAATACCGGTTCGAACCCACTCGCAGTCGCCTGTGCCGGATTCCGTCCCTTCGCCATGATGGCGGCCGCCGACGGCTCTTTCGGCTACGAGATGGAGATCATCACCTATCCCGATTCCGGCATCGACAAGGTCGAGGACATCAAGGGCAAGACGCTCGCCTTTACGGCCGAGACTTCGAACTCAGGCTTCAAGGCCCCTTCGGCACTGCTTAAGGCCGAGTTCAACATGCTGCCGGAGACCGACTACACGCCAGCCTTCTCGGGCGCGCATGATAATTCGGTGCTAGGCGTTGCCAACAAGGACTACGACGCGGCAGCGGTCGCCAACTCGGTCAAGGCCCGCATGATCGAGCGCGAGGTCGTCACCGAGGATCAGCTCAAGATCATCTACACGTCGCAGACCTTTCCAACGACAGGCTACGGCGTCGCCCACAATCTCACGCCCGAATTGCAGGAGAAGATCAAGGAGGCGTTCTTCTCCTTCGACTGGGCCGGCACCAAGCTGGAGGAAGAGTTTTCCAAGTCGGGTGAGGCGCAGTTTATTCCCATTACCTTCCAGGAGGACTGGAGCGTGATCCGCCAGATCGACGAGGCAAATGGCGTCTCATACACTTGTGGCTGACGGCAAAAGATCACCGACACCAACACCTCGCGCGGCGCCGCCGCGCGAGGTGTTGGTGTAAGGACGGCAGGAGAACCGCCACATGCTTCGCATCGACAACCTCGCCAAGCAATACAAGGCCGGCGACCGCGCCCTGCGTGGTGTTACGTTTTCAGTCGGCGCCGGCGAGGTTGTGGGCCTGATCGGACCCTCCGGAGCTGGAAAGTCGACGCTCATAAGATGCGTCAACCGGCTGGTCGAACCAACGTCCGGCAGCATCATGCTGGGCGACCGAGACATCGCCAGGATCGGCCGTGGCGAATTGCGGCGAGTGCGCCGCCGCATAGGCATGATCTTCCAGGAATACGCGCTGGTCGAACGGCTCACGGTGATGGAAAATGTGCTGTCCGGACGGCTCGGATACGTTCCGTTCTGGCGTTCGTTTTCGCGTCGTTTTCCGCAGACCGATGTCGACAAGGCCTTCGCCCTGCTGGAGCGCGTCGGCCTGACCGAGCACGCGGACAAGCGCGCCGATGCGTTGTCGGGTGGCCAACGCCAGCGCGTCGGTATCGCCCGCGCGCTGGAACAGGATCCCGAATTGCTGCTGATCGACGAACCGACGGCGTCTCTCGATCCGAAGACTTCGCGCCAGATTATGCGGCTGATCGCCGAAATTTGCCGCGAGCGCGGCCTTCCCGCAATCATCAACATACACGACGTCGTGCTGGCGCAGATGTTCGTCGATCGCATCATCGGACTGCGCGCCGGCGAGGTCGTGTTCGACGGGCCGCCCGCCTCGCTCGACAACGACGCACTGACCTCGATCTACGGCGAGGAGGACTGGACGCAGATGCGCCAGCAGCGCGACGAGGACGAGGCGGAAGAAGCGCACGCCCTTGAAGAGCGCATGGCCGGCCTTGCATGAGCGTCGTTTCTCAACCTTCCCGCAAATGGCGCCGGCCGCCTCTCTTCATTAAGCGCGACTGGCTGCGCTGGCTCATCTATCTTGGCGCGCTCGCCTATCTGGTCGCGGCGATCTCGACGGTCGATGTCAACTGGATGCGCGTCTATGACGGTCTGGACCGCGGCTTGCGCTTTATCCAGGGTTTTCTGGTTCCAGACTTTTCCAGCCGCGCGCGTGACATCTGGCGCGGCATGGAAGAGAGCCTGACGATGACGGTCACCTCGACGGTTGTCGGCGTTCTGATATCGATCCCCATCGGCATAGGCGCGGCGCGCAACGTCGCGCCGCGGCCCGTCTACGCCGTATGCCGTGCCATTATCGCGGTGTCGCGCTCGTTCCAGGAAATCATTATCGCAATCCTGTTCGTCGCGATGTTCGGCTTCGGACCCTTCGCCGGCTTCCTGACCCTTTCCTTCGCCACGATCGGCTTCCTGTCCAAGCTGCTGGCCGAGGACATCGAGGACATCGACGAGGCGCAGGCCGAGGCGGTGCGGGCGACCGGCGCGGGCTGGTGGCAGGTGATCAACTACGGCATCCAGCCGCAGGTGATGCCGCGCCTGATCGGCCTGTCGCTGTACAGGCTCGATATCAATTTTCGCGAGAGCGCGGTCATCGGTATCGTCGGCGCCGGTGGCATCGGCGCGACGCTGAACACCGCGATGGACCGCTATGAATATGACACCGCAGGCGCGATCCTCATCCTCATCATCGTCATCGTCATGCTCGCGGAATATTCATCGGGCTACGTTCGCAGATGGGTGCAGTGATGCCGGTTTCAACGTCAAACACCGGACCAATCTGGCGTCGGCGCACGAGCGCGGCGCAATGGAGCATGTGGATCGGCTGGCTGGCGCTTGTGGCCTTGTTCGTCTTCTCCTGGCAGGTGATGAATAAGAACACGATCTGGATGTTCGTCGAGGATGCGCCGCGCCAGGCCGCAGACCTTCTGTCGCGCGCCTGGCCGCCGCGATGGGCCTATATGGAGCGCCTGTGGCTACCGATCTGGGACACGCTCAACATCGCGACGCTGGGTACACTGCTGGGCATCTGCTTCGCCATCCCCGTCGCTTTCCTCGCGGCGCGCAATACCACGCCAAGCACCACGTTCATTCGACCACTCGCGCTGCTGATCATCGTCGCGTCGCGTTCCATCAACTCACTGATCTGGGCACTTCTGCTTGTGGCCATCATCGGTCCGGGTTTGCTCGCCGGCATCCTGGCGATAGGGCTGCGCTCGATCGGATTCATAGCCAAGCTGCTCTATGAGGCGATCGAGGAGATCGACGAGAGTCAGGTCGAGGCAGTCGAGGCAACGGGCGCCTCGCAGTGGCAGGTGATGGATTATGCGATCGTGCCGCAGGTGCTGCCTGCGTTCGCCGGCATTTCGGTTTTCCGCTGGGACATCAATATTCGCGAATCGACGATCCTCGGACTGGTCGGCGCCGGTGGCATCGGCGTCCAGCTCGAATCTTCGCTGGCACGCCTCGCTTGGGCCGAAGTGACGGTGATTTTCGCGGTCATCCTCGCCACGGTGGTGCTGTCGGAAGGGGTATCGGCGAAGGTGCGTCAGGCGATCATCTGAACTGGCGCAACTCGCAGGGGGAGGCGGGTGTTGTTGATCTCGATCATGGCATGCGGAGGGCGGGAAAGAGATAGTGTATCCAATGACCGGGAGGACGGTTCCCATGTTGGAGTACACTATCGAAGCTACACGGCTTGATGCGCACGGGAGCGTGGCGCATTGCAAGAACGCCGAGGTGCGGCTCGACACGGATGTGAGCGGTAGCCGCGACGCCTTCAATCCCGCCGAGATGCTGCTGGCATCGTTGGCGGCCTGCATGATCAAGGGAATCGAGCGCGCGGCACCGATGCTGAAATTCGGCTTTCGGGGTGTCGAGGTGCGACTGCACGGCGTGCGCCAGGACGCCCCGCCGAGAATGTCCGACATCGACTACGAGATCGTCGTGGATACCGACGAGGACGACCGTCGCATTGAACTGTTGCACACGAATGTCCGGAAGTATGGCACGATCTACAACACCGTGTCCGCGGCAGCCAGGCTCTCCGGCCGCATGGTCCGCAAGGATTGACGTGCCCGCGTGTCAGATCGACTTCTGGTTCACCCGTTTCGACACTTCCTCCGCGCTTTCGACGCGCTCGGAGTAGCGGTCTGTCAGGTAGTCGGTCCTGTCGCGCAGCAGGAGCGTGAACTTCATCAGTTCCTCCATCACGTCGACGATGCGGTTGTAGTAGGGCGACGGCTTCATGCGGCCCTCGGCATCGAACTCGTTGAAGGCCTTGGCGACCGCCGACTGGTTCGGGATGGTGACCATACGCATCCACCGACCGAGCACGCGCAACTGGTTCACCGCGTTGAAGCTTTGCGAGCCGCCGCAGACCTGCATTACCGCAAGGGTCCGACCCTGAGTCGGCCGCACGCCGCCAAGCGACAGGGGCAGCCAGTCGATCTGCGCCTTCATGATGCCGGTCATCGAGCCGTGACGCTCGGGCGAGCACCAGACCTGCCCCTCCGACCACATCGAAAGCTCGCGGAGTTCCTTGACCTTCGGGTGGTCCGCAGGAACGGAATCCGGCAAAGGCAATCCCGCCGGATTGAAGATGCGCACCTCGGCGCCCAGCCGGCGCAGGATGCGCGCTGCCTCCTCTATCGCCAGTCTCGAATAGGAGCGCTCGCGCAACGAGCCGTAAAGCATGAGAATACGCGGCGGGTGTGTTGAGCGCGGTGCGTCGAGCAGCGCTTCGGGATCGATTGGCCGAAACTGCTCCTCAACGAGGTTGGCGAAGCTGTCCATCGGCTGGGCGGTATCGGTCATTCGCATTCTCCAGGGCACGCGCGGCAGCGCCGCTCGCTACTTTATTTCGAGTTTTCTAGAAATAGAAATAGCGCCGCGCGAAAGCATAGTCAACTCTATTTCGAATTTGTTCGAAATTCAGCGAACGCGTCGGCCATCCGCATCGATGACGACCTCGCCGTCATCCTTCGTGAAGGGACCGATGTCGGGATTGGGTAGAATGTCCAACACGGCCTCCGAAGGTCGGCACAGCTTCGTCCCAAGAGGCGTGACGACGATTGGCCGGTTGATGAGGATCGGATGGGCCATCATGAAATCGATCAACTCGTCGTCGGTCCACTTCGCGTCGCCGAGACCAAGGTCGGCGTAGGGCGTGCCTTTCTCGCGCAGGAGGTCGCGCGGTACGATGTCCATGGCCGCGATCAGTTCGAGCAGCCGTTCGCGCGAGGGCGGTGTCTTGAGATACTCGATCACCTCCGGCTCCTCGCCGGACTGCCGGATCATGGCCAACGTGTTGCGCGACGTGCCGCAGTCGGGATTGTGGTAGATCGTGATGGTCATTCGGGTCAGAGGTCCTGGTAAGGGTTGATCGGTTGATTTGGCAGCCCGGCCGCGAGCCATCGGCCTACCGACGTTCCGGCTATTGACGCAGTCGCCCCCATGACAGCGAGAATGGCATAGTCGCTCAGGCTCCGACCTTCGCAGGCAAGGGCCAGCCCAGCGCCCGTGACAGTGGTCACGTTAAAGAAGCCGTACCAGGGCGCAATCCACGCAATTCCCACCCAGATCACGTGCACAACAGCCGATCTGTTCTGCCTGCGGCCGAGTTCGCTGAGAACCGCGAGCACGTATGCGCCTCCGGCGAAGATCGCGGGCGACCAAGGAACGGTGCTCGCGCAAAAG
The DNA here is from genome assembly GCF_058448885.1 of Mesorhizobium sp. DxT. Classification (NCBI taxonomy): domain Bacteria; kingdom Pseudomonadati; phylum Pseudomonadota; class Alphaproteobacteria; order Hyphomicrobiales; family Phyllobacteriaceae; genus Mesorhizobium; species Mesorhizobium sp. DxT. Next base: position 146,378 of record NZ_JBZFLJ010000012.1, read on the forward strand.
AACTCCTGCGGGGCGTCTGACACCTGGTTTGCGAGGAACACCACTGAATAGACGATCGCGAAAGCGGAGCCATGTTGCACAAGGGCATTTGCGGTGCGTCGAGGCTCTGCATGACGCGCCGGATCCGTGGGCCATGCGGTCAGAAGCAGGCTCGCGGCGGCGTACGCAGCGCCGCCCGCCAATGCGGCTACCACCAGGGAACTCGACGAATGAATGGCAAACGCCACCAGGAGAGCGGCTGCTCCCGCCATCGCCGCTGTGATCGGGTTATGGACCACACGATCTAACCCGGCCCCGGAGGCGCTGGAACTGGCGTTCTCCATTCTCATAGCAGGCCAGTCTTGCGTCGCAGATCCGAGTGACGGGAGGCATCGTGCTTCCAATCGATGGCCTCCATTCCCTCAGCCTTTCGGAAACCAGTGCTGGGTGCGGTTGGCGAAGGCGACGAGCGACAGCATCACCGGCACTTCGACGAGAACGCCGACCACTGTGGCGAGTGCCGCGCCCGAATGCAGACCGAACAGGCTGATCGCCACCGCTACCGCCAGTTCGAAGAAGTTGGACGTGCCGATGAGCGCGCAGGGCGCGGCGACGTTGAAAGGCACCTTCCAGGCCTTGGCCGCCGCGTAGGCGATGGCGAAGATGCCATAGGACTGGAGCACGAGCGGCACTGCGATCAGCACGATCAGCATCGGGTTGGCGAGGATCACATTGCCCTGGAAGCCGAACAGCAGCACCACGGTCGCCAGCAGGCCGATGACCGAGATCGGCTTGAGCCGTCCGGTGAACTCCGACACGGCCTGCTCGGCATTCCCCCCGCCGCCAGCGCGGCCGACGAGCCAGCTCCTGGTGATCGCGCCGGCGGCCAGCGGAATGACGACGTAGAGGACCGTCGAAAGAATGAGCGTCGCCCACGGCACGACGATGTCGGTCACGCCCAGCAGCAGCGCCACGATCGGCGCGAAGGCGAAGATCATGATGACGTCATTCACCGACACCTGCACGAGCGTGTAGGTCGCGTCGCCGCGTGTCATCTGGCTCCAGACGAACACCATAGCGGTGCAGGGCGCGGCCCCCAACAGGATCAGGCCGGCGATGTATTGCTGCGCGTCGGCAGGTTCGATCCACGGCGCGAAGATGTATTCGAAGAACAGCACGCCGAGGGCTGCCATCGTGAACGGCTTGATCAGCCAGTTTACGACGATGGTAAGCACAAGCCCCTTGGGCCGGTCGCCGATATGGCGCAGGCTGGCGAAGTCGACATTGACCATCATCGGGAAGACCATCGCCCAGATGAGCACGGCCACGACCAGGTTGACGGAGGCATACTCGATTCCCGCAAGGACGCCGAACACGCCCGGCAGCAGGGTGCCCAGCGCAATGCCGGCGACGATGCAGAGCGCCACCCACACAGAGAGCCACTTCTCGAAAAAGCCGATGCCGCCGGGCGCGGCGCGGCCCGGTTCCAAGGTCGTGTCCGTCATGGTTGAATCCTTCAGCCGGCCATCGACCGGTCTTGCCCGATCTCGCTGAGCTTCGTCTGCAGCGACATTCGGTCGATCGAGGCAAGCGGCAAGGACAGGAAAGCCGAGAGCCGGTTCGAGAGCTGCCGATAGGCCTCGGCGAAAGCCAGATGTTTCTCGACGTCAGTGCCTTCGGCCGCGGCCGGATCGGGAATTCCCCAATGCGCGGTCATAGGCTGCCCCGGCCAGACCGGGCAGGATTCGTTGGCCGCGTTGTCACAGACGGTGAAAACGAAATCCATCTTCGGCGCATCAGGTCCCGCGAACTCGTCCCAGCTTTTGGATCCGGCGAACGAAGTGTCCTGTTTAAGGCTACGAAGCAGTTCGAGCGCGAAGGGATGAACTTCGCCCTTTGGCTGTGAACCTGCGGAAAACGCGTTGAAGCGGCCGGCTCCGAGATTGCGCAGGATCGCCTCGGCGAGTATCGAGCGGGCGGAATTGCCGGTGCACAGGAAGAGGACGTTGTAGAGTTTTTGGGACATGTCGGTCGCTCCTAGCAATCGCAGGTGACGGCATCGATGACGGGGCGGCAGAGCTCGGGCGAACCGTTGCAGCAATCCTCCATCAGGTAGGCGAGCAGGTCGCGAAAGCCGGTCATGTCGGCCACGTATCGAACGATGCGCCCGTCGCGCACGGGACGGATGAGGCCGGCATGGGCGAGAATCTTCAGATGCGAGGATGTCGTGTTCTGGACCGCACCCACCCCGGTCGCGATCTCGCCGGCCGGAATGCCATCGGCTCCGGCTCGAACGAGCAGGCGAAAGATGTCGAGTCGCGTCTCCTGGCCGAGGGCTCCCAGCGCCGCCAGCGATGCCTTCTTGTCCATATATCTGCCTTTCTCGATGAATCGACTTCTTGGCAGTTAGCATGACGAGACGATGACGAAAAGGTCTAAATCGCTTCGAAGGCGAGACGCATCCCCGGCTCGATGCGATCTACGCCGGGTGGTAGCAGCGCAATGCCCTCGGCTTGCGAGATCGCTCGCAGGCTGGCGGAGGATCCGCGCCCGATCATGCTCAGGCGTTTCAACCCATCCGAACCGTCTGCGCCGACGCGCACCGGGACAAATTCCGTCCGGTCACTACGCTTCTCGTAAGCGAAATCGGCGACGGCCTGCGTCCAGATCGGTGCCGTGTTCGACAGGCCGGCCAGCTTCCGGAGCGCCGGAAGGGCGATCATGCGGAAGGTAACCAGAGTGGCGTTTGGATTGCCGGGTAGGCCGAGGACCAGCGCCGTACCGAGCCTTCCGACCTTCACAGGTTTGCCCGGGCGCATCGCAACCTTCATGACATCCAGCATGCCGCCCACGGCCGCCACCGCGGAGGTGACATGGTCTTCCTCTCCAGCCGAGACGCCCCCTGTCGTGATGATCGCGTCGCAGTGCGTCGATGCGTCGGCCAGCGTCGCGGCGATCGTCTCGCGCCTGTCGGGAACGATGCCGAAGTCAATCACTTCAACCCAATGAGCCCGCAGCATGACGCGGTTCGAGTTGAAAATCTGTCCCGGATGAAGCGGTTGGCCCGGCTCGCAAAGTTCCGTTCCGGTCGAGATCAGGCCGACACGAACCTTCCGGCGAACTTCGATCTTGGCGATCCCTTGCCCGGCAAGAAGGGCAAGCTGCTGGGCCTTCAGGAGGTCCCCTGACTTCACGAGCATATCGCCGCGACGCAAATCTTCGCCCGCGATCCGCACGTTCTGGCCAATGCGCGGTCTCTCTCCAACGATGATGACGTCGCCCTCGACGCGGCATTTCTCCTGCATGATGACCGTATCGAATCCTCGTGGAACCGGCGCTCCGGTCAGGATGCGAACCGAGCTTTCGAAGGATTGCCTGGGAACGTCACCTGCCGCGATGCGCCCTTCGACCCGGAGCCGCCACGGCCCCGGTTTCGCGAAGTTGTCCGCCTTCACCGCATAGCCGTCCATCGCTGATGCGTCGAACGGCGGCAGGTCGAGCCTTGCGACCAAATCTGGCCCCGGTATGCGCCCGTTGGCAGCGAGCAGATCGAGCGTTTCTGTTTCTGCGACCTGGACCACTGCGGCAACCGCCTTGGCCGCGGCCATATCAACCGGAATGACGGCTCCGGCGGCACCGGCTTGGCAGGGGTTCGAAAGAGCGAGCCCGGTCGAGGACATGGTCACTCCGGCAAGGTCTCCAGGTAGGCGACGAGATTTGCCAGTTCATCGGGCTTCTTGATGCCAGCGAAAGCCATTTTGGTGCCAGGCACCTTGCTTCTGGGAGCGGCGAGGTACTCGGTGAGGCTCGCCTCATCCCAGACGAGACCATCCTCGCCGGCCTTCTTCATCGCAGGCGAAAAATTGAATCCTTCCGCCGTGCCCGCGGTACGGCCCACGACATCGCCGAGATGCGGACCAACCTTGTTCGTGGTCGTGTCCGTGGCATGGCACGCGACACATTTCCTGAAGGCAGCCTTGCCGGCTTCGATGTCCTGGGCTTGGGCGTAGGCGGCCACGAGAAGAGAGGCCACGAGAGTGGCGCTGCGTATAACTGCTATTCTCACTATGAACTCCGGATAGATGTCGAGGTTGCCGCCGGGACTGCCCCGGCGGCGTGATCACGCGCTGCGGTCAAGCGGTGGTGTATTCCTTCGACTTAAAGGACAGGTGAGCAACCGAAGCCGGTGCGTCCGCGATCTTGCGGATGTTGCCCCAAGTCTGCTTGTAGTTGGGGATGTGCAGTTCGTTCGTCCCCGCATTGACGACGTTGCCCTGTACGCCAGTCGGATAGGCAAACAACATGAACGTCTCGCCGGGCCTTGCCGATGGTGTCGGATAGACCATGGCCTGCGTTGCGCCCGCATCGTTGTAGATCTCGACCAGATCGCCTTCCTTGACGCCGATCTCGGCCATGTCGTCGGGATGCATCTCGATGAACGGGAATGGCCACCGATCCATGACGAAGTCGTTCTCGACGTCGAGATAGGCCGATTGCCAGACCTGATTGGCGCGACCGTTGTTGATGAGGAACGGATACGCCGCCTGCTGCTCTGTCTTGCCGGGCGCCTGCAATCCCCGCCACGCCGTGACCATGAAGCGCGCCTTGCCGTCTTCCGTTCCGAACTTGCCGTCGGTGTAGAGACGCTGTGTCCCGATGATCTTGCCGTCCTCGAAACCGGTCGCGGGTTCCTGGAAGCCGTTGGTTCCCATTGCCCGCAAGCGCTCGTAGGTGACGTGCTCGCCACCGCCGGCAGTCGCATGGTAGCCGTCCATGAAGGCGTCTTCCTCGGTCTCCCAGTCGAAACCATCGAAATTGGCCGCAATGTCGGCCTTGCCAAGATCGGTGAAGACCCCCTGCATGTGATTGGCGATCCGTGCCGCGATCAGGCAGTCGGGCATCGCCTGTCCGGGCGGGTCCATGTAGCGCTCGGTGATCCGCATGCGCCGCTCGCCGTTCATCGAGGTGAGGTTCATCTCGCCCGATGTCGCTGCGGGCAGCATCACATGGCAGGCTTCGCCGATCTTGGTCGGCACGATGTCGACATCCACCGCGAACAGGCCGCCATCGTCGATCGCCGCCACGATGGCCTCGACCATGGCGTCGCGGTCGCCGTAAGGCACGGCGTTCATCGCATCCTTCACCTTGTCGGTGCGCTGCTTGTAGACGCGCTTGAACTCGCCCGCGTTGAGGGTCGTCTTGTAATGATCGCAGCCCCAGATGTGGTGCACGCCGCCCTGGCCCTCGATCAGCAGGCGGTCGACATAGGCCGCCGGGCGGCCGACATGGCCGTCTGCGGGACGCGCATAGCCTTCCTGATGGCCACCGAGCCGCACCACCCCGCCGCCGGGGCGACCGACATTGCCGGTGGCAAGCGCGATATTCACCAGAGCGCCATTGGTGCGGTAGTTGTCGTTGCCCCAGATCAGACCCTTCTCATAGGAGAACATGGTGCGGCGGCGGGCTCCCCCTTCCTTTGGCTCGGCGATCCACGCGGCCGCCTTGCGGATGTCGTCCGCGGAGACACCGGTGATCTCGGCGGCTTCTTCCACCGTTACCCTGTTGCCCTCGCGCGCTGCCGCGAAGCTTGTCAGCACACCGGGCCGTGCGGGATCGGAACCATCGCCTTCGCCCTCCTGATCGGAGGTGCTGGCGTCGATGAACTCCTGGTCCACCCATCCCTTCTCGGCGATCTCGGTGAAAAGCGCGTTGAACAGGACCAGATCCGTGCCGGATTTGATCTGAAGATGCAGAACGTTCTCCGGGCTCGCTTCCGCTTCGCAGGCGGCGACGGTAACGGTGCGGCGCGGGTCGACGATGACGATGCGGCCCGGTTCGTGCGCCTCCCCGGAAAGCTGCTCTTCCTTCTTGCCAAGGGAAGTTCCGCGCAGGTTCGGTACCCAGTGGTTGAGGAAGTAGTTGGTCTGGGTCTCGAGCGGATTTGCGCCGACGACCATGATCGTATCGGCGAGTTCGGCATCCTCGTAGCAGTTGTTGAGCTCGCCCACGCCCATGTCGCGGGTTGCATGCACCTCCGAATTGTAGGCAGGGCGATTGTGGATGCGGATGTTCTTGACCTTCATGGCACCGAAATAGAGCTTCCCGGTGCCCCAGGTGTTCTCGTATCCGCCGCCGGCACCGCCATGGTCGAAGGCGGACACGAACAGCGCGTCCTCTCCCTTGTCGGCGACCACGCGCGCGGTCACGCGCGCAACGAGGTCGAGCGCGTCTTCCCAGGACGTCGGCTGCATCTGGCCATAGCGCCAGACCAGTGGATCGGTCAGGCGCTGCTGTTGGGTGGAGCGGGCCTGCGAGTAACTCATTTCGGCCATGCGCGCGCCGCGCACCGAGCCGAGGCCGGAGTTCACGACGCATTCATGGTCGGGCTTGATCACAATGTGGACGTCTTTGCCGTCCTGCTTGACGATGTTGTACATCGACGGCGCGTACCATGCGTCGGTCTCGGCATATTGCTGCTCGGAGAGGTCAACGCCAAAGGCGTTCTGCTCGGGCGAGGTGCCACCCTGCTTGTTCGCGGGCCATGAGTACGCATGATAGCCGCAGCCAACGATGCAGTAGTGGCATACGACGTTCTGTTTCCTGGCATCGGCGGGGATGATCGGCAGTCGATCGATCTGTCTCTTGTAGGCCATGTTTTCCTCCCTCAGAGCACGTTCGACAGGCGGCCGTAGAGGAGCTCATCCACGCCTTCGGCGTAGATGTCGCCCTTCTCGTCCACGCGCAGCGCGTATTGCGGCAGGTTCTGCGTCGCTTGCCCCCAAATCTGCTGGCCCCCCGCTTCACAGTCGAAGCGCGAATAGTGGCCGGGGCAGTTCAGCGTGCGGTCGCCGGCGCTATAGTTCAGCGGATATCCCTTGTGCGGGCATACTGTGGAGAAGCCGACAACGTCACCGTCCGGACCCGCGCCGCCCTCGACAGGCGTGCCGAGCTTGAGCAGCACGCCAGGTGCCTCTTCGTCGGGATAGGTCACATCGAAAGGTTCGTTGACGGCCAGGTCGGCGATATTGCCGAGGCGGTTCGAGGGATAGTCCACGCGAGCAAGAGCCGCCTGCGCCCTGGCCGGTGCGGCCGGAAGGCTCACTGCGGTGGCGGAGGCTGCAGCGGCAAGCGCTCCGCCTCGCAAAAACTGTCGACGGCCGAAATCGACCAATTTGTTGCAGCGATCCATTCCATCCTCCCTGGTTTGCGACTGGGTACGCAGGGGAGGGAGCAAGGACAGTGCCAGACCTGTAGGCACCTCCGAATCTCACGTTTGCGCGCATCACCGGGCCCCGGCAGACATGGCGGCGTCCGGATTTCCGGACATGCTGCGCCGCCGTTGGTCCGGAAACCCGGACAGAGCCGAAACTGCAGGATTGCGGTCGATTTCAGCGGGCGGGAGCGCTAGTCTGTCCGCAGGGAGGATCGACGATTTGACCGCTCGGTACCCAGCCACGAGCCAGGGACTCACGCGCCGCTCGCTGCTTGCACTGAGCAGCGGCGCAGCCGCGTCGCTTGCGCTGTCGCACGGCTCGGTCTCCGCACAGGACGGGTTCAAGTTCGGCCTGACCCCGGTCTTCCTCTCCAACGACCTCGAACTGCTGGCGCTTCTTCGTGCATATCTCACCGAAGCGATCGGCGAGCCCGTGGAACTTGTAAGCCGACGCACCTATCAGGAAATCACGGCCCTGCTCGTCGCAGGTCAACTCCATGCGGCGTGGATCTGTGGGTATCCCTATGTCCAGTTCAAGGCAGAACTCGATCTCGTCGCCACCCCCTCCTGGCATGGCAAGCCGCTCTACCAGTCCTACCTGATCGCGGCCGCTGACAGGCCGAGCGAGCGGTGGGAGGAGCTGAAGGGCGACATCCATGCCTTCTCCGACCCCGACTCAAATTCCGGCTTCCTCGTCACACGCGCGCTACTCGCCGAAAACGGCTTGAAACCCGAAGGCTTCTTCGCCCGCACCTTCTACACATACGGCCACCGCAACGTGATCCGCGCCGTCGCTTCCGGACTTGCCCAGTCCGGCAGTGTGGATGGCTATGTCTGGGATGTCATGCGCGAGATGGAGCCCGACCTCGTCAACCAGACGCGGGTCGTGCGCCGTTCAGAATGGCTCGGCTTTCCTCCCGTAGCCTCGTGCAGGGCGCTTGCCGGGGATCCGCGAATTCGGCGGCTAAAGGAGGCGCTGACGGCGATGGATCGACACGAAGAAGGACGCAAGGTCTTGGCCCTGCTTCGACTGGACGGCTTTGTCGCGACAGAGCCATCCCTGTTCGATGCGATCGCCGCCAAGGTCGATGCGGTGAGGCGGTTCGGATGAGATTTTTCCAACGCCTTCGCGCCATCCCAATTTCCTATCGGGTGCCGATCCTCGTCGCACTACTGATGGTGGGGATCAGCGCGGTTATTTCCGAGCGGGTGCTCGACCGCCTTTCCCGCACGCAGGAATCCTCGCTCGACGGTCTCGCCGGCAGCTATCTCGACGGTCTGACCGCGGCTGTCCTGCCGGCTGTCCTGCGTGGCGATGTGTGGGAGGTCTTCGACGCGCTCGATCGATCGCAGAAATCCTACCAGGCCCTGTCGCCACTAGAAGCCGTCGTCACGGGGGATGACGGCCGGGTCCTGGCGGCCACCGACCCCACTCGCATCCCGTCCTTCTCGGAGCTGCCGGAAGCCTACGCCTCGCGTTACGGCGCGAGCACGGTGACCTTCGACCGGGCGGCGGACACCGGTTTCGTCTATCGCGATCTCGTCTATCAGGGCCAAAAGATCGGTGCGATCCACACGGCCTTCGATGCCTCGCACATCTTCGCCGAGCGCCGCGAGATCCTGGTGACGCTGCTCGTCACCAACGGCATCCTCGCCGCGATCTTCTCGCTTGGCGGATTTCTGCTGGTCCGCCGCATGATCATGCCGATGCGGGTGCTGGAGGATCACATGCGTGCCGCCGCAAACGGCGTCGCCGAGCCTATTCCCGCACGGGAGTTCCCCTCGCGCGGCGGCGAGGTGGCGAGCCTCTTCAACGGCTACAACGCGCTCGTCCATGCCGAGCGGGAGCGTGCCAATTTCGCCATGCAGCTTTCCGAAGAGGAGAAGCTCGCAAGCCTTGGACGACTGGCTTCCGGCATGGCCCACGAGATCAACAATCCTCTCGGCGGCCTGTTCAACGCCATCGACACGCTGAAGACGCATGGCAGGACACCCGGCGTGCGCGATACCTCGATCAGCCTGATCGAGCGCGGGCTGAACGGCATTCGCGAGGTCGTCGAAGCCGCCCTTGCCACCTATCGTCCGGAACGCTCGGCCCGGCCGCTCGGAGCTGACGATCTTGAGGACGTCAAGGTGCTGATGAAACCGGAACTGCGCCGGCGCAGACAGAGACTGGACTGGAAGGTCGACTGGCCCCTCGAGTTCGCCACACCGATACCCGGCGGCCCGGTCCGCCAGGCGGTCCTGAATCTGCTGCTCAACGCGAGCGCAGCCACGCCGGAAGGCGGCGCGATCGGATTGAGCGTCGAGCGGACGGTGGATTGCTTGAAGATTTCAGTGTCCGACGAAGGTCCAGGAATGCCCGGGGATTCCATCGCGATGCTAGGCGACGACGATCCCGGGCCGGCGGTCCGCGCCGGAAAAGGATTGGGGCTCTGGATGGTCCGCCGCATGGTTGATGCCTGCGGAGGCAAGGCAACTGTAGAAGCCAGTCTGCCGGTCGGATCGGTCGTCACGCTGACCCTGCCAATCATGGAGGAACCGCACAGTGAGCGCAGCCATGCCGCCTGAGCGTGCACGTGCGGGGTTGGTCGAGGACGATCCGGTGATGGGCGGCTCGATCGTCCAGCGACTGGAACTCGAAGGCTGGGACGTGACATGGTGGCAAACGGGACGCGAGGCCGTCAAAGGGCTCGGACGTGCCGCGGGCTCGCTCGACCTCGTGATCTGCGACATCCGGCTGCCGGACATGTCCGGCGAGGCTGTGTTCGAGGAGATGACCCGGCAGCCTGACACGCCGCCCTTCCTGTTCGTTACCGGATTCGCCGAGATTGACCAGGCGGTGCGCCTGATGCGTTGCGGCGCCGTCGACTTCATGACCAAGCCCTTCGCAATGGACGACTTCCTGAAGCGGATCGAGAGCGGGCGGCGCACCAACCGCTCGGGTATGCGGCTGAAGGAGTACGTTCTGGGCCAGTCGCCGGCGATCCAGCACGCCGAAGACCTGATCCATCGCTATGCGGTGCACGACCTGCCGGTGTTGATCACGGGAGAGACCGGATCCGGCAAGGAGGTCGCAGCGCGGCTTCTGCATCAGGTTTCCTCGCGAGCGGAGCAGCCCTTCGTCGCTGTGAACTGCGCCGCCATCCCAGCCGACCTGCTGGAAAGTGAACTCTTCGGCCATGAGAAGGGCGCCTTCACCGGCGCCCACCAGCGCCATCTCGGCTATGCCGAACGCGCCAAGGGCGGGACGCTGTTCCTCGATGAAATCGGCGACATGCCGCCCACCCTCCAGGCCAAGCTGCTGCGCCTCATGGAGAACGAATCTTTCACGCGGTTGGGCGGCGAGACAGCCGTCCCCTTCCGCGCTCGGATTGTCGCAGCCACGCACCGCGCCCTTGCACCGGGACAGGCATCCGGATTCCGCGAGGACCTCTATTTCCGCCTCGCCGTGCTTCCTGTCGACATCCCGCCGCTCAGGCAACGACCGGAGGACATCGTCTGGCTGCTCGAACGCTTCCTGGAGAATGCCGCAGCACGCACCGAAGCCCGAATCCGTGGCTTCAGCGCCCTGGCGGAGGAAGCAGCCCTGGCGCATCCATGGTCCGGCAACGTTCGGGAGCTGCGCAACCGCGTCGACCGCGCCGTCGCGCTGACGGCGTCGGAATGGATCATGCCCGGTGACCTTTTCCCGGATCGCCCTGGGAGCGAGCCCAGGGCGGGTTTCCTCCCGCTGGCCGACGTCCGCGACGCGGCCGAGCGGCGGCAGATAGAGCGCGCGCTCGAACAGACCGACGGCCAGGTCATCAAGGCCGCAGAACTACTCGGCATAGGCCGCTCGACGCTGTGGGAAAAGATGACGCGGCTCGGGGTTCGAGGTTGATTGTGGGCTGCATGTCAACGGTGCCGAGAAACTCGCGGCCGCGCCGGATGGGCACTTAATTGAACGAACGGGCGCTTGCAGGATCGGCGATCCCGGCCCTTGTTGCTTATTTGAGGCGCGTCGCCGCCGCAGTGCTGCGACCACCTGAACGGCCACTTTCCCACCTTCGCGCCCACAAGCCGTGGGGCAGGAAGGCACCTAGGATGGACATCCGCGCCATCCCACACCCGTCCACTGAGAAAGTGAGCTTCCGCGGCCGTTACGGCGCCGACAACGGAAAGTCCGGTTCTGGCTCAGAAACTGAGAAAGCCGCCGTTCGGCCAACGACGCCATTGCGGTCATTAACCGCAACTGATGATGTCGCATAAAGCGGACACCCCAATGGCCAAATGTGTCGACGTTTCGGCCGTTTCACAACAGCTCGTTGAATCAGAACCTATTTGGCCAACCAGCGAAACGCCCGACGTAGAAATGCGTGCCCGCCATTGGTGATCGGGGGGCCGTGGGCGACAATCAGCTTTTCGGTAGGCCACGCCAGAATGTGCCGCAGAGACTGGCGAGCTGCGGATCGGTCGGTGAAGGCTACCCGAAATTTCCGTGGCACTGAGGGTTCGGCAGCTGTCATCAGGTCAAGCCGTGCGACCAGCGCCCGCCAGCCTCTGAACCACCCGTGCGGAAATTGCTGTATCAGATCGGTGAAGATCGCGGTCCCACTCTCACGGTGAAAGAAAACAACTTCCTTCGTGATCCGGTTGCCCCACATAACCGCATGGTCGATCTCCTCTGCCCATGCCGCTATCGGGCTGTCGGTGAGATCAGCGTCGAACCTGATATCAGGGCGTTTCTCCCGCAGGCCAGGCGGCGCATAGACAGTGGCGCCAGGATATACCCGCTGCCAGTCGCCAAGGAATGTATGGTGGAGCGAATTTGGAGCGAGCAGATGCTTGACCGTTCCCAATGTCTCGATCGTGGAGAGAAGTGCTTCCGTAATCGCCGTTGGTGACCAAAGGACGAGGTCATCGTTGGCCAATTTGATGACAACCATGCGCGTGGGATAATGAAAACGGGCCGCTGCCGTGACCGTTGGTCCGTCCGCAATCCAGATGTTGGGGCCGAATTCGGCTAGCATGGCAGTGTCTCGCATATGTTTACATGAGTGTAAATTTATACCACTGTATAGAAATGACAACACCGAAGCGAACCGACCGCTCCCGAAATCTCATCCTCGACGCTGCCGACGCGGCATTTGGTGAGAAGGGATTTGCCGCGACCTCCGTTGAGGAAATCGCGACACGGGCAGGTCTGACCCGCAAGACGGTCTACAACCTGTTTGCTTCGAAAGATGACATCGCCTCGCAGCTTATTGCCCGCGTGGAAGCGAATGATGCAGCCTATCGAGATCGCATGGCCGCCGGTGAAGACGCGTTGCGCATTCTCGAAGACGTCTTTCAAGACAGCGCGGGTTGGTGCTTGGCCAATCCCTCACTTGCGAGGCTGGCGCTTGCTCCGGTCGACCGGCCATCCCTTGAACCGCCTCCGGGCCGGCCGTCATTTCAGGGGCTTGTCAGGGATATTCTCATCTTGGGCCAACGGCAGGGTGTTATCCGTAAGGACGACGATTCCAATTTCATGGCGCTGGTTTTGCTCGGAGTTTACGGGCAGGCAATGCTCTCGGCTCTTGCGGGAGAGCGGTTTGGCAATGAGGAAATCAAACACATCATCCGTGTCGTTGTTGAAGGTATCGGGGAGCCCTCATTACGGCGAAGCGTCGTGTCGCGTAGCTCATAAGTGTTCTTGCATAAGCGAATGTCGGATCTGTCCTTCGCCGCCTCCAAAGCAGACCGTCCGCTCCCCACTCCGGTCGGGCCGTCGGCGTCAGGCGGCGTGGCACGCTGGGAAACGATTTCGTACCGACGCCTTAGAACGAATGCCGTGAGCGGCCATCCGCGTCAGGTCCGGATGGCCGCTCAAGGTCAGATCTCGGTTCGTTCAGCCAAAAGCAGCGGGTCCTCCACATCGACGCCGAGATACCGCACCGTGTTCTCGATCTTGGAGTGACCAAGAAGAATCTGGATAGCGCGGATGTTTCCGGTCGCCCTGTAGATCATCGACGCCTTCGTGCGCCGAAGCCAGTTCGTGCCATACTCCTCCGGACAGAGACCAATTGCGATCACCCACTCATCCACCAGGCGAGCGTACTGCCGCGTGCTCATGCGGTGTGCATGGTCGACCCGGCTCGGAAACGCATAGTCCTCGACCGAGCCTCTACCTCGTTCAAGCCAGGCCAGAAGGCTGGCTCTCGCTGGTGATCTCGAATTGGACCGGCCGCCCCGTCTTTTGCTGAATGACGATCGCCCGAGTCCGTATCTCGGGTCCGGCGACCACATCGCGGATTCTGATCTTGACGAGGTCACAGCCGCGAAGCTTGCTGTCGATTGCTAGATCGAACAGCGCCCGGTCCCGTACGCGTCTCTCGCGATCAAGGAAGAAGCGGATCGCCCAAATTTGCTTCTGGGTGAACGGGCGCTTGGTGCCGACCTTCTTTCCGGCGTTCCAAGCTGCGCGCTCGCGGATGGAATCATCGAATTGAGAATGACCCAACTAAGTTCTCCTGGGCCTTGATTGGCCTGGAGAAGAATGCCGCAGCTCACTGCGGCTGAGGGGCAGGGTGTGGCTGTCCGGTTGTGGATCCGATTCCGAGAGGCCGACACTCAGCCTACCGTAGCATGGCACACGATGGTGGCGAGTCCCCCAACAACAGCAAACAACGTGCAGTAGAGCATCGATTGATGTCGTCAAGGGTCGTGAGTCTGGAGGGAAGATGAACTCGTTGCGTCACTGCGACGCGCAACGCATATTGGATGACCCGGTTCAACCCTGAGGGCGCATGACAGTTCTATCGATACGCTCGCACGATTTCGAAGTTTCCCGCCGTGTTGAGGAATTTCAGTCTATAGTTGGGGCGATTACAAAGGTCGACTTCATTCCGGACGATCCTGGATCTTTCCAATCGGAAACAACAATCGGTGTGCTACAGAACCTGATCGTCGGACACGGTCGGCACTCTACATCGACCGCTGTGCGCACGAAAGGCCATGTCGCCGATGCCGAAGACAATGTGATGTTCCATGTCCCTTTATCGGGAAGCTGTTCCATCGAACAGCGTGGTGGCGAGCGCACGGAACTGAAGTCGGGGGTCGTCTATGCAGACCCCGCCGAGGTTCCCGGTGTTATCCGCTTCAATGGTGAACCCAGCGAGGGGTTCTACGTCTCCGTTCCGCGCATCCACCTCTCGGCCGCGACACTCGGGCTCAACGCCGTGTTGCGACGCACCGCCCCGCTGACCCCGCAATGGCGGCTGTTCTTCAATTACTCACGCAGCCTGCATCAGGAATTGGCTTCACTCGCGCCGGTAGACGCCGCGCAATGCGCATCACATGTTCAGGATCTGGCATTGATGGCGCTGGGCGCCACGCGGGAGGCCGCAGAGGTCGCAGCCGGTCGAGGCGTGCGTGCGGCACGGCTCAGAGCGGTGAAGGCGGATGTCGAACTCCATCTGACCGCACCGGATCTGACGGCTGATGGGATTGCGACGCGCCACGGGATCAGTCCCCGCTATCTGCGCTCGCTGTTCGAGCGCGAGGGCACGTCGTTCGGGGACTTTGTTGCGACACGCCGACTGGCCTTGGCTCACCGCATGCTGAGCGACCCGCGCAACGCGGCATCGAGCATCGCGAGCGTGGCCATGAGCGCCGGCTTCGGCGACCTCTCGTGGTTCAATGCCAGATTTCGCCGTGTCTATGGCATGACGCCGAAAGAAGTACGCGCTTTGTCGCGCATGTTCTGAGCGACGCTAGGCGGCGCTGTTCCGTTCTCCCCCTATCTCGGTGCCTCTGCCCCCAAGACCACGGGCGTCCGTGCGCTTACCTTGCGGCACAGATTTACGTTCGGATTCCGGAGAACGGCCCCTGAACCACAGCAAATTGGCATCGCCAGATTTCATCCGCCCGTTGTCGGTCGTGGTGTCGAGAGCGACGTCCTGTCGAGGAAAACCATGAGACGATCGAGCTTCAGTGCCATCCTGAGCGTGGCAGCGTTTTCGCTGCTGAACCTGTCGACCCCCGCCCTCGCGCAATCCGCTAATGTCACGCCCGAGAAGGCGGCCATGCTCATCTTCGATGCGTCCGGCTCGATGTGGGGACAACTCGATGGCGGCATCACAAAGATCGAGGTAGCGCGCGACGTGATGGGGCAGTTCTTTTCCAGGCGCGATGCGGCGATCCCGCTTGGCGTCATCGCCTACGGCCACAACCGTCGCGGTGACTGCGCCGACATCGAGGTGATCGCGCAGACCGGTGTGCAGGACGCCGCTTCGCTGTCACAACGACTCACTCGCATCAACCCGCGCGGCATGACGCCTATCTCGGAAAGCCTGCGCCTTGCCGCCGGCCAGATACCGCCGACGGCCGAGGAAGCCGACATCATCCTCGTCACCGACGGGCTGGAGACCTGCGACGCCGACCCCTGCGCGGTCGCGGCACAGCTCGCGAATGAAGGCATAAAGATCCGTGCCCATGTCGTCGGCTTCGGCCTGACCGAGCAGGAGGCAGAGGCGCTAGCCTGCGTGCCGGACCAGACCGGCGGACGGTTGCTGCGCCCGCAGTCCGGCACCGAGCTCGCCGACGCGCTCAACCAGATCGCGGCGGCGGAACCAATACCCGAGCCCGCGCCACCTATGCAGGAGGCGTTCTTCGACATCGGTCCCAAGGCCGAGGCAGGACACACCTACCGCATTTCGTATCACGGCACCGCACGACCGGCCGACTATGCCGGCTTCACGCGACGCGGCGAAGGCTCCCCCGACGTCAGCCCGTCCTACGGCGTCATCGGTGGCGGCAGCACTGCCAACAACCCGTTTTCCCGGCAGGCGCCACAGGAGCCGGGCGAATACGATCTCATCCTGTTGGTGACGGGCCAGGGCATCATCGCGCGCCAGCCGGTCGAGGTGGTAGCCGCATCTAACGGCTTCGACCCGATCGGGTCGGTGGAGCCGGGCAAGCGATTCCAGTTCACCTGGCGCGGTCCCGATCGACCGGAGCAGCGTGTCGTCATCGCGCAGCCAGGAGACCCGGCGCAAACATATGAGGGCGACTGGGGTTATTCCCTGAGCAAGAACGGCCGCATGGGTCTGCGTGCTCCCGCTGAGCAGGGCATCTACGAATTGCGATACCTCTCGGCCGATCGAAAGGAAATCATGTTCTTCCGCAAGTTCGGCGTCGGCGTGCCCTATGAGGACGTAGACTTGACGACGAGCGATGAACTGGCCGTGCGCGCTGCGGCCGCCACGCAGGCTGCGCCCGGACAGGACGCGCTGCCGATGGTCCTCGCGACGTTCCGCCTTCCCGATGGTTTCCCGGAGGTACCCTTGTCCTGGTCGGCGGTGCCGCTCGATCCCGACATGAGCCCCGAAGCCTGGGCGCCGCAGGACCAGACCTTTGTCGCCCAGGGCGCGTTAGAGCCGGGCCGCTACGAAGTCTCGACCATGGGGGCAGGCGAGGTCGAGTTCCGCGGCGTGGTCGAGATCGTGCCGGGACAGTCAAACGACTTCGTCATTCCGCTGGTCGACGACTCCGACGACGAGGCTTCTGCGACGACGCTTGCCGGCCCTTGGCAGGTGATCGGTGTGCCGCCCTATCAGGCTCAGGCGGGAGCGGATCAGTTATTGACGCTCGCCCTTGAACAGGCTCAGCCCAATGGCCCGATTGGCGGAAGCTGGACGGCTGGGGAAAAGCTTGCCGGACCGCAGGTCGCCGGGCGCGAAGGCGTGTTCACGACCGCAACGCGCGATGGTGACGCGCTGCGCATGACCTTCACGGTGGGCGAGCCGATCCCGGCTCCCATGACGCTCTATCTCACGCCTTACGGCATCGGTTATGCAGGCTCGCTGTCGTCGGGGGCGCAAGGCATGAGCGTGGTCATGTGGCCGGGCGGCTACGTACCACCTTCGCTGGCCGAAATGCGCGAGGCCGTGCATGGTCCCGCACCCTCCGATTTTGTCGATATGAGCGGCACCGCCCCAGTACGATCCGACGGCCCCTCGCAGGATACCCAGACGGTTCGGGTGCGGTTGCTCACCCCTTTCGAGATCGGCGGCAAGCGGGTCCAGTGGTCTGCGATCCGCACCGACACGCCCGTCTCCGATGTCGCTTTTGCCATGAACGATTTTGAGCAGATGCTGATCGTTGATCTCGCGCCGGGGACCTATGCGGTGGAAGGTGTCAACGAAGCTGAAGGCATCTTCCTCGCTGACACCATTTCCGTGACCGTCGGGGGCAACGACAGCTTTGAGATTCCGGTCGCAAAGGACGGTGAACGTGGCAGCGCTGAAACCGTACATGGCGAGGACCTCGCCTTCGCCTGCACCGATGCGCCCGCAGGCTGTGAGGTGCGCCATGAAGCAAGTGGCATTTCTCTGACGCTGCCCAACAACTGGAGTATGGGCGAGCCTTATTTCTACGAAACCGCCGGTGGCGTACGCGCCGGTCAGCCGACTGTCACCTTCTTCACGGAAGACTTCGGCAAGGTCGTCAGCGTGGAACTCAACCCGCGCCAATGGATGCAATCTAGCGGTCCGTGCCGATCCGTGGGCACTAATCAGCTCTGCATGTTCGGTGGGCAGGGTATGACTTCGGAGATCGGCTTCGAGGGGATCGCTTCCTCGCTTCAGGTTACCTCGTTGGGATCGGACGATGGGACAGCAGCAGAATTGGACGCCGTCATTCCGATAGACCTTGGAGGGCGTGATCCGCAAAGGGTCCTGCGTTCCCTTTTCGGCAACCGGGCGGAGCATTAGACCATGAGAAACAAGCTGGCATCCGTCCTTTTCGGTTTGGCCTTGTCATTCGGTTTCATTCCTGCGGCGCAGGCCCAGATGGTGCAGATCGCCATGTGCATGGAAGGCGGTTGTAGCTGCCATGTTCCGGGCACGACCCTGGCTGATGTCGAGATGATTCTGGGCGCTCCCAATCCCCCAGGGGCTACCGACATGACCCTCGTGGTGTATCAGAATGAATATAGCTGGCGCTCCCAAACGCTAGCGCAGATTGATGCGTCGTTCGGCGGGCCGGGCGAGTGTCCCATACAGCTTGAAGCACCGATCATTCCCGAAGACGGAATGTGGCGCATCACCACCGGGGCCACCGACGCCTCAGCCTGTCCGTTGTTTTCGCTCACTGGCCAGGCCGTGCCGAGCCAGATCAGCGGCGAAACGCGACAGATCAACTGGGGCGGATGGTTCTCGCCCAGCAAGCTGATGTCCGGAGCCGTCGGTCATGTAAACTGGACATCCACCGGTGGGCATTCATGGCGCGGCGTTTTCGTGGACAAGCGCCTGTCAACCGCCACCGCCACCACGGGTGCAAGCGTCATCTGGACGTTGAGGCTGGTGAGCCCAACCGAGATCAACGGGTTGAGCCTTTTCGAGTATGACATTTCCTCAGGATCCGCAGATGCTCCCGCACAGGCCGTCCTTAAGAACATGCAGTGTCGAACGGTTACACCGTTCACCGCACGAAAGGTGGGCTGATTGGCCCGCGGTCGGCGCCTGCTGTTTGCTCACCCGGCCGATTTTGGCAGCAACGGGGCCGTAAGCCGATCGGCAGGTTTCGGATCGCGACTGTGCAAAGCTGCCATTTGCCACAGCATGTTTGTGCGGGCAAAACATGCTTGTGCTGATCAGCACGCCCTCTGACGCGATAATATCGGACGTTCTGCTCACCAATTGCTTCGGTGGCATCAGGCCAAGCGGCCCTCGCCAAGCGGATAGTGTTTTCCATAAGGCTAAGCTTCGCATTCCTCGTGCGAAGCGGACCGTACTAAGAGCCCGTCTCGAAAGGGTTGAGTAGCTGGCGCGGTCGTGATTCCGAATTGGGTGTCGAAGCCTATTCGGAGAGACCTGATGTGGACGCCA